>NZ_JBEZLM010000002.1:0-611485 GCF_040652095.1 Streptomyces sp. NPDC048290 | reverse complement strand
CGGCGAACAGCAGCAGCCAGACGCCGTGCAGCACCCGGGACGCCTTGGTCTTCGCGCCCGCCTGCACATTGGCGGAACTGCGCACGATGACAGCCCGCACCCGGCGACGCCACACGTGCGGTGCCCCTGCGTCGTTCTCAGGGGCGCGGGGAACTGCGCGGCCAGCCCCCACCGGGCCGCACCCTCCCCTGTCCAAGAAACAGACGTGGCCCGCCCCCGGTGAGTTGGGGGCGGGCCACGGGCGTCGAGACGCGGGGTGGAGGGCTACTCCGGCTGCTCCAGGGCCTTCAGGGCCGGGTCCATGACCACGTCGTGGTCGCGGGCCTCCGTCGTCGGGTCCTCCGGGAAGTGGCAGGCCGTGAGGTGACCACCCCGGTTGCCGGAGATCTGCACCAGCGGCGGCTCCTCCGTGGCGCACTTGTCCTGCGCCTTCCAGCACCGCGTACGGAAGCGGCAGCCGGACGGCGGATGGATCGGCGAGGGCACGTCACCGGCGAGCCGGATCCGCTCGCGCGGCTCCTCGTCGTCCGTCATCTCCACCTCGGGGACGGCGGACAGCAGGGCGTGGGTGTAGGGGTGGCGGGGCCGGGTGTAGATGGACTCCCGGTCGCCGACCTCGACCACCTTGCCGAGGTACATCACGGCCACGCGCTGCGAGAAGTGCCGGACGATCGCCAGGTCGTGGGCGATGAACACGAACGCGATGCCCATCTCCTCCTGGACCTTCTGGAGGAGGTTCACCACCTGGGCCTGGATGGAGACGTCCAGCGCGGAGACCGGCTCGTCGGCCACGATCAGCTTGGGGTTCAGGGAGAGCGCGCGGGCCACCCCGATGCGCTGGCGCTGACCGCCGGAGAACTCGTGCGGGAAGCGGTTGTAGTGCTCGGGGTTGAGCCCGACCAGCTCCAGCAGCTCCCGGACGTGCTTCTCCCGGCCGCCCGCCGGGTTGATCCCGTTGACCTCCATCGGCGACTTGATGATCGTGCCGACCGTCTGCCGCGGGTTCAGCGAGGAGTACGGGTCCTGGAAGATCATCTGGATCTCGGAGCGGACCGGGGCCATCTGACGGCGGGAGGCAGTGGTGATGTCGTGCCCGGCGTAGTGGATCGAACCGGCGGTGGGCTCCAGGAGCCGGGTGATCAGCCGCCCGGTGGTGGACTTGCCGCAGCCCGACTCGCCCACCAGGCCGACGCTCTCGCCGACGCCGACGGTCAGGTCGACCCCGTCCACCGCCTGGACCGCGCCGACCTTGCGCTTGATCGGGAAGCCGCCGTAGATGGGGAAGTGCTTGGTCAGCCCCTTGACCTCCAGGAGGGTCTCCCGGTCGGTGTCGGTGGCGCCCTGCTGTGCGGGGAGCGTGAGGTTCTCGCTCATGATGTCGAATCTCCCTAGCGCAGCCGGGGCTGGATCTCGTCGATGAAGATGGTCTGCTTCTGCTCCGCCGTGAGGTGGCACGCGGCGGCACGGCCCTCGCCCAGCGGCGGCCGGGCGGTGCTGCACAGTCCGCCAGCGACCTTCTCCGGGTAGGCGCACCGCGGGTGGAAGGGGCAGCCCGACGGCGGGTTGAGCAGCGAGGGCGGGGAGCCCGGGATCGGCGTCAGATCCTGGTGGATGTCACCGTCGAGCCGGGGCATCGAGCTGAGCAGGCCCCAGGTGTACGGGTGCTTGGGGGTGCGCAGCACCTCCTTGACGCTGCCGCGCTCCACGGCCCGGCCCGCGTACATCACCAGCAGATCGTCGGCCATGGTGGAGATCACGCCGAGGTCGTGGGTGATGAAGATGATCGCGGAGCCGAACTCCTGCTGGAGGTCCTTGAGCAGGTCCAGGATCTGCGCCTGCACGGTCACGTCGAGCGCGGTGGTCGGCTCGTCCGCGATCAGCAGATCGGGGTCGCACATCAGCGCCATGGCGATCATCGCGCGCTGGCGCATACCGCCGGAGAACTGGTGCGGGTAGTCGTCGAAGCGCACCTTGGGCTGCGGGATGCCGACCTTCTCCAGCATCTGCACGGCCCGGTCCTTGGCCTCCTTCTTGGAGGCGCCGGTGTGCTTCATATACGGCTCGGACAGCTGGCGGCCCACCGTGTAGTACGGGGAGAGCGCGGTCAGCGGGTCCTGGAAGATCATCGCCATCTTGTTGCCGCGGAGCTTCTCCAGCTCCTTCTCGGTGGCGGTGACCAGCTCCTTGCCGTCGAGGACGATCTCGCCGTCGACGGTGGTGGAGCGGGGGTTGTGCAGCCCCAGCACCGTCAGGTTGGTGACGGACTTGCCGGAACCGGACTCGCCGACGATGCCCAGGGTCTTGCCGCGCTCGACATCGAAGGACAGTCCGTCGACGGCCTTGACGATGCCGTCCTCGGTGGAGAACTGCACCCGCAGGTCACGGACCGAGAGGAAGCTCTCGGGCCCGGTCGGGGCCGGGGCGTCCTCGGTCTTGGTCAGTGTGGTCACGGTGGTGGGTTCTTCCTAGGAGAGCCGGACGCGCGGGTCGATCCAGGCGTACACGATGTCGACGAGGATGTTCAGAAGCAGGATGAAGAAGGCGCCGAACAGCATGACGCCCATCGTCAGCGGGAGGTCCTTCGTGGTCGCTCCGTCGACGGCCAGCCGGCCGATGCCCTGGAGCGAGAAGGTCAGCTCGGTGACCACACCGCCGCCCAGCAGGGCGCTGATGTCGATACCGAGGACCGTGACGATGGGGATGAGCGAGCCGCGCCAGGCGTAGCGGAAGAACACATAGCGCTTGGGCATGCCCTTGGCACGGGCCGTGCGGACATGCTCCTCGGCGAGCTGCTCGATGAGCGAGGCACGGGCCATACGGGTGTACTGCGCGGTGAAGATGGTGGCCATCACGATCATCGGAATCCACAGTCCGGCCAGCCAGCCGAACGGGTCGTCCGTGAACGGGACGTACTTGGGGTCCTCCACCCAGCCGGTGCTGTAGACGAAGATCAGCAGCACGATCGGGCCGAGGAAGTAGATCTGGAACGAGCTGAGCACCATGGACGAACCGGTGGCGATCTTGTCGACCAGGGTGCCGCGCCGGTACGCGGCGAGCATCCCGGCCCCGATACCGACGGTGAGGAAGACCACGATGGCGCCGGCGGTCAGCGACAGGGTCAGCGGGAACCGGTCCATGATCGTGTTCCAGACCATGTCACCGGAGTAGAAGGACTGTCCGAGGCAGGGCGCGGAACAGTGGCCGGTCGGGAAGTCACGGCCGGCCACGATGCCGGACATGAAGTCCCAGAACTGCGTGGTGATCGGCAGGTTGAGACCGAGGGCGGTTCTGATCTCCTCCAGTCGCTGCGGTGAGCAGTCCTTGCCACAGGCCAGAGAGGCGTAGTCGGACGGCGCGGCGACGAACAGGAAGAAGGTCGCTGCCCCGATGAGGAACAGGGTGACGACGGCACCGACCAAGCGCCGGATGATGAACTGAAGCATGGCGGGGAGGCTGCTCTCTGCGGAGACGGTGGGAGGTTTGCGCGGAACCGCGGGAGTGCGCTCCGCCTGGTGCGCACTCCCGCGATCAGCCGTAGAGAGCTACGACTTCAGGAACAGCCGGGTCACATCGATGTAGCTGGACTCGGTGCTGTAGCGGGCACCGCCGATGTTCGAGCCGTAGAGCTGGAACTGCTTGGTGTACCACAGCGGAGCGGCCGGGTTGACCTTCTCCAGGATGTAGTGGTGCGCCTCGGTCCAGGTCGCGGCGGCCTCGGTCGGCTCCTGGGTCAGGGCCTTGTTGATCAGCTCCTGGACCTTGGGGTCGTTGATGTGCGAGTAGTTCGGCGAACCGTCGGCGATCTGGTCACCGTCGTAGACCGGGGTGATGACGGTACCGGCGGACGGCCAGTCCTGGCCCCAGCCGGAGATGTAGATGTCGTACGGGTTGTCGAGCTTGCCGATCTGCTCGTAGTAGCTCGCCGCGTCGATCTCCTTGGCGACCACATCGACGCCGATCTTGGTCAGCGCGTCCTCGATGGCGACCTTGCGCTTCTGGCCGGCCTCGCTGTTGGCGTAGGCGAAGACCAGCTTCTTCTCGGCGGCCGGGACGTCCGCGAGCAGCTCCTTGGCCTTCTCGATGTTGCCCTGCGGCGTCTTCAGACGGCCGTAGGGGTCGTAGTCGGCCTCGTAGCCCGGCAGGGTCGGGGCGAGCAGGTTGGCGGCCACGTCACCGCCGTAGGCACCGCCCTCACCGGCGATCAGCGACTTGGAGTTCACCGCGTAGGTGATCGCGTCACGGACGGCCTTGTTCTTGACCCGGTCCAGGTTGAAGTTCAGCACCTGGACGTAGGGCTGGAAGCCCTGGATCGTGCGCTTGTTGACCTCGGCGTCGCCGACGACGTCCTGGATCTGGGTGGCCTCGACGCTGCCGGTGAACTGGATGGCGTTCTTGGAGTCGCCCTGGTCCGAGATCAGACGCTTGGTCTGGGTGGACTCGGTGACACCGAACTGGAAGTCCCAGCCGTCGACGTACTGGTGGCGCACGGAGTCGCTGTTCGGGTCCCACTGGTCGTTCTTGACCAGCTTGAGGGACTTGCCCAGCTTGTACTCGGCGATCTTGTACGGGCCGGTGGCGACCGGAGCCTTGTCGTACTGCTCCTTGGTGTCGCTCGCCTCGGGGACGATCGAGTAGCCCGGCATGGCCAGCGTCTGGGGCAGGTCCGGACGCGGCTTGTCGAAGTGGAAGACGATCGTCTTGTCGTCCGGGGTGTCCAGGACCTCGGCGGGCAGGTGCTTGTCGCCGTAGCCGCCGTCGGGCAGCGCTTCCTTGAACTTCGAGCCGTTCAGCCAGTTCTGGATGTAGGTCGGGCCGTCGAAGATGAACTCGGCGTAGGTGCGCTCGATGGTGTGGCGGACGTCGGCGGAGGTGATCGCCTTGCCGTTCTGGTCCTTGATGCCGTCCTTGAGCGTGAAGGTCCAGGTCTTGCCGCCGTCGGACATCTTGCCCGAGTCGGTGGCGAGGTCGCCGACGACGGAGACGCCGCCCTTGCCGTCCTCCTCGAAGTTGGTCAGACCGCGGAACAGCAGGTTGGCGACCTGGCCGGCGTCGGAGACGTAGATCTGACCCGGGTCCAGGTGGGACAGGCCCGACTCCTGGTACGCGATGATCGTGCCGCCGGGCTTGGCACCCGGGACCTCCTCGGCCGGACCGGTCGAGGCGGCGGCGTCCTGGTAGGTCACCGCGTTCGACTGGGTCTTGGCCTCCTCCTGGTCCTTGCCGGAGTCCTTGCCGGAGCTGGAGCCGGTGTTCTCCGAGCAAGCGGTGAGGGCGAGCGAGCCGGCCGCGAGGGCGACGACTATGGCACGCGCTCTACGCGAGGTGAACGTCTTCATAGCGGTGAATGCACCTACCTGTCGGTTGTTATCCATGAGTACTGCCTGACGCGGCTGGTAGGCCGACGCGGGGGCGGCAGTCACCCCCCACCAATGGACGCTTTTACCGCCCGGACTTCGGGTCGAAGGCATCCCGTACGGAGTCCCCGAGGAGGTTGAAGCACAGAATGAAGATCACCAGTGCCACACCGGGGAAGAACATGAAGGCCGGGTCCTGCTCCGCGTACTTCGCACCGGCGGCGAACAGCCGGCCCCAGTCCGGGGTGGGCTCGATGAAGCCGACACCCGCGAAGGAGAGGAACGCGATGGACAGGATCGTGCTCGGCAGCTGGTAGGTGAACTGCACCAGGATCGGCGAGACGATGTTCGGCAGGATCTCCTTGCGGACGATCCGGCCCGGCGAGGCGCCGGCCACCTTGGCGGCCTCCACGAACTCCCGCTCGCGCAGTGACAGCACCGTCGAGCGGACCAGTCGGGCCATGCCCATCCAGCCGAGCAGCCAGAGCACGATCAGGATGGCGAGCGCCCGGAAGTAGGTGGGCGTCTCCTCCCGCGGGTCCACGAAGAACGCGGTGACCACCGGCATGAAGGCGATGAAGAACAGCTGCTGGGGGAAGGACAGGAAGAAGTCCGTGACCCGGCCGATCCAGTAGTCGGTACGGCCGCCGAAGTAGCCGCCGATCAGACCGAGGGTGATACCGGTGATCATCAGCAGGGTGGTCACGCCCAGCGCCATGAACAGCGAGGTCCGCATCCCGTAGACCAGCATCGCGAACAGGTCACGGCCGTACTGCGGCTCGACGCCGAACCAGTGGTCCGCCGAGACGCCGCCGAAGTAGCCGAGCGGCAGACCGAAGTCGTCCAGCACCGGCTTGTCGGCGTAGGTGGGGTCCTGGCCGTACAGCGTGTACGGGTTGGTGCCGCTGATACCGGTCAGCACGGGCGCCAGCAGTGCGATGACGAAGTAAAAAATCACTACACCGGCGCAGATCATCCCGGTACGGTCACGCCTGAAGCGCTGCCACATCAGCTGCCCGGGGGAACGGCCCTCCAGCTTGGGCGCGCCCTTGGCGACCTCGGAGGTCGCATCCAGCTCAGGGTCCAAGGCGACCGCGGACCCCGAGCCCTCGGCCTTGGTTGGACTGGTCATGTGTGTTCTTCCCCCGGGGGGTTGGAGAGTTCAGCGCAGCACAGATACCGGCAGGTTCTGTGGTTTGGGGGAACTTTCGCCAAGTGCATCAACGCGCGTCAAGGGCGGAAGGCATAGGGATCTCCCTAGCGTCCATATTTTGAGCAAAAATTGCGAGGATTGACACCTGCGCGCGCTTGACATGTGAGACAACAAAACGACGAACCGGACATTCCGGGATGTTATTTTGGTTTACATGTCCGAAACTTGATCGCTCGCTCACCGATATCCGAACAGTGCTTTAAGGGCTGTGCCGGGTGATCCGGAACAGCCGGGAACGAGGGTCGCGCGCGACCCTTGAAGTGGCCTTCGACACATCCGCCCACCCGCCGAAGAACCTCCCCGGGAGCGTACGGGCTCCCGGACGGCCCGCGCGGGGGAACGCCGAAGAACCCGGCCCTCCGGGCGGAGAGCCGGGCCGTGGGCGCCGCTGGGGTCGCGGGAGGGACGGGTCAGCCGTGCTTGGCCCGGCTGGCCGCGCGGGCCCGCTCACGGGCGTCCAGGTTCACCTTGCGGATGCGAACCGCCTCCGGGGTCACCTCGACGCACTCGTCGTCCCGGCAGAACTCCAGGGACTGCTCCAGGGAGAGCTTGCGGGGCGGGACGATCGACTCCGTCACATCGGCCGTGGACGACCGCATGTTGGTGAGCTTCTTCTCCTTGGTGATGTTCACGTCCATGTCGTCGGCGCGCGAGTTCTCACCGACGATCATGCCCTCGTACACCTCGGTGCCCGGCTCCACGAAGAGGACGCCGCGCTCCTGGAGGTTCGTCATCGCGAAGGCGGTGACCGCGCCGGACCGGTCGGCGACCAGCGAGCCGTTGTTCCGGGTCTGGAGCGCGCCGAACCAGGGCTCGAAGCCCTCGTGGATGGAGTGCCCGATGCCGGTGCCGCGGGTCTGGGTGAGGAACTCCGTCCGGAATCCGATCAGCCCGCGGGAGGGCACCACGAACTCCATCCGGACCCAGCCCGAGCCATGGTTGGACATGTTGTCCATCCGGCCCTTGCGGACGCCCATCAGCTGCGTGACCGCGCCCATGTGCTCCTCGGGCACGTCCACCGTCATCCGCTCGACCGGCTCGTACGTCTTGCCGTCCACGTCCTTGGTGACGACCTGGGGCTTGCCGACGGTCAGCTCGTAGCCCTCCCGGCGCATGGTCTCCACCAGGATGGCCAGCGCCAGCTCACCACGGCCCTGGACCTCCCAGGCGTCCGGCCGCTCGGTCTCCAGCACGCGGAGCGAGACATTGCCGATCAGCTCGCGGTCGAGGCGGTCCTTGACCTGGCGGGCGGTGACCTTGCGGTCCTTGACGGCCGCCTTGTTGTCCGCGCCCTTGCCGGTGGCGCCCCGGCCGACCATCGGTGAGGTGTTGGTGCCGATCACCATCGAGATCGCGGGCTCGTCCACCGTGATCAGCGGCAGCGGGACCGGGTTCTCGGTGTCCGCGAGGGTCTCGCCGATCATGATGTCCGGGATACCGGCGACCGCGCAGATGTCACCCGGGCCGGCCTTCTCGGCGGGCTTGCGGGTGAGCGCCTCCGTCATCATCAGCTCGGAGATCCGGACGTTGGAGATGGAGCCGTCGCGCTTGATCCAGGCGACCGTCTGGCCCTTGCGCAGCTCGCCCTGGGCGACCCGGAGCAGGGCGATCCGGCCGAGGAAGTTGTCCGCGTCCAGGTTGGTGACATGCGCCTGGAGCGGGGCGTCCTCGTCGTAGGTGGGCGCCGGGATGTGCTGGAGGATGGTCGAGAAGAACGGCTCCAGGCTGTCCGAGTCGGCGGGGACCGTGCCGTTGTCCGGCTTGGTCAGGGAGGCGATGCCGTCCCGGCCGCAGGCGTAGACGATCGGGAACTCGATCTGCTCCTCGTCCGCGTCCAGGTCCAGGAAGAGGTCGTACGTCTCGTTGACGACCTCGTCGATCCGCGAGTCCGGGCGGTCCGTCTTGTTGATGCAGAGGATCACGGGCAGCCGCTGCTGGAGCGCCTTGCGGAGCACGAAGCGGGTCTGCGGGAGGGGCCCCTCGGAGGCGTCCACCAGCAGCACCACGCCGTCCACCATCGACAGACCGCGCTCGACCTCGCCGCCGAAGTCGGCGTGGCCGGGGGTGTCGATGATGTTGATCGTGATCGGGTCGCCGCCGTCCTTGGGGTGGTACTTCACCGCCGTGTTCTTGGCGAGGATCGTGATGCCCTTCTCACGCTCCAGGTCGTTCGAGTCCATGACCCGGTCGTCGACCTGTTCGAGCTGGTGGGCGGCGAAGGCACCGGCCTGCTTCAGCATGCCGTCGACGATGGTCGTCTTGCCGTGGTCGACATGGGCGACGATGGCGACGTTGCGGATGTCGTGACGCGTTGCAGTCACAGCCATGGTGCGGCGTACTCCCGGAGTGTGAGGACGGCCCGCGTCTGAATCTGTCAGCAGGCCCTGCCGGGCTTGACATGCCACGGCCTCACCCCATCCTACGTTGCCCCCGCCTCCGGCCTACACCGGGAGGGTTTCCGCAGGTGGGGTGGGGTTTGAGAGGCGGGCGGAGGGGCGACGCCCTGCTTTTAGGGGCGCTGGGGGTACCCCCTCTGGGGGTGGGGGTGCCCCCTCTGGGGGAGAACTGCGCGATCAGCCACCGCTCACCCGCACCCGTACGACGACCGCCGCTACCCCTTCTTCTTGCCGCCCTTCTTCAAGAACCCCATGTCCTCGTACACCGGTGTCTGGAAGCCGAACGCCCCCGCGTTCACCAGGGACGTCCTCGCAGCCACCAGCTGCGGACGCTGGTACAGGGGAATCGACCCCGCAGCCGCCCAGATCCGCCCATCGGCCTTGCGCAGCAAGGACCGCGTCTCGCCCTCATCCAGCGTCGAGATCGCCTGATCGAACAACTGATCGACCTGATCCGTGCCGACCCGTGTGTAGTTCTGCTCCACGTTCAGCGACCCGTCCGCCGCCGGCACCGGCTTGGCGTAGATCGGCCGCGCGTCCGTCGCCGGGTAGGCCGACGCGGGCCACGAGTAGAGCGCGAGATCGTACTCGCCGGACGCGATGTGGTCCTTGAAGTAGCTCTCGTCGGAGACCTTCTTCGTCTCCGTCCGGATCCCCACCTCGTCCAGCATCCGCGAGATCCGGTCGGCGACCACCCGCAGCGTCTCCGACCCCTTCCCGGACGGCACCACGAACCGCAGGCTCAGCGGCTTGCCGTCCTTGGCCAGCGGCCCCCGTGCCGCCCCGGCCGGTGCCGCGGTGCCCTTGGGCGCGTACGCCCCCGGCGCCCCGCCCTGCTTCAGCCCCTCCCCGGCGTACTGCTTGCCGTCCTGCGCGGGGTGCGCCGCGTCCTGCGTGCCCTCCTCGCCGGTGTCCTGCTCGTCGCGCGCCTTGCCGTCCTCGCCGACGATGTACGTACCGTCCTCGCCGCCCGCCGACTCCTCCTCGGCGCCCTCCTCGGACGTACCGTCCTTGGACTCGCCGTCGCCCTCGGACCCGGCTGCCTTCCCGGCGCCCTTGCCCTTGTCCTTGGCCGCTCCCCCGGGCACCCATCCGGCGTCGGCCAGCAGCGCCTGCGCCTCCGCGGTGTCCTGGTCGCCCAGCGCCCCGCTGTTGTCGGCGTACGCGGCCTGACCGGACAGCGCGAGATGGCTGCCGACCGGCTCGGCGGGCAGGCCCAGCGGCTTGAGGACCACCTTGGCCAGTTCCTTGCGGTCCAGCGCGCGGGCCACCGCCCGCCGTACCCGTTCGTCGGCCAGCGGGCTGTCGAAGCCGTTCAGCGCGAGCTGGGTGTAGGCGGGCTCCAGGGACCGGCGGATCTCGTACGCCTTCAGCGCCTTCTGCTCGGCGGTCAGCGGGCGGGCGGGAGCACCGGCGGCGCCCTTGTCCCCGGCCTTCTTCCCGTCCTTGTCCGCCTTGCCTTCCTGCTCCGGCCCCGCCAGCCCCACCTTGCGCGCCGCCTCCGGGTCGACCTCCGCGAGATCGACCTCGCCCCCGGTCAGCGCGTCGATCCGCTTGCCGCGCGGCACCGACTTCAGCACGATCTCGGAGAGCTTCGTCGGCTCGCCCCACCAGCGCGGATTGCGGGCCAGCGTGATCTGGTCGTTGTCCCGGTCGATCTTCTGGACGGCGAAGGGTCCGGCCGTGGCCTTGAGCTTGCGCCGCGCCCCGTCGTTGAAGGCGTCCGGCGTGCCCATGACCTCCTTCGGGTACAGCGGCGAGAACAGCGAGCGCCAGTCGGCGTACGGCCGGGCGAAGGTGACCTTGACCTCCAGGTCGTTCTTGCCCCGCTCGATCCGCTCGATCCGGTCGTACCCGGCGTTGCGGGCGGTCCAGTACGCGCTGTCCTTGCCGTTCAGGGCGCGCCACTGGGCGGCGAAGTCGGCGGCGCCGATCTCCCGGCCGTCGCTCCACACCGCCTGCTGGTGGAGCTTGTACAGCACGACCTGGCGGGGTTCGGTCTTGACCACCTTGGCGGACTCCAGATAGTCCGCGTTGATCTGCGGGCGGCCCTTGTCGTCCAGCCGGAACATCGACGGCAGCACGGCCTGGGCGACCCGGTTGGTGGTGGCGTCGGCGTCGGACTGGAAGGCGTTCAGGGTCTCCGGCACGGAGTCCACCGCCCAGCGCAGGGTGCCGCCGTCGGCGACCTGGTCCCGGGCGACCGGGGCGATGTCCTGCCCGGCCAGCGGCTTGCCCGCGGGGTCGTCCGCGCCGCAGGCGGCCAGGAGCGGCACCGCGAGGGCTCCCGCGGTGAGGAAGGCGACCGAGCGCAGCACCGCGCGCGGACCGACGGGGTGGGACATCGCTGCGTACCTCCGGAGAGCCGCGGGAGTTATGATCATGATTGTTGGTATTTGACCGATTTGGAGTTGATCAGATGATTTCTTCTCTCTGCGGTCACTGAAGAGGAAAGGGTTCGGCAATACGGGGCGACACGGCGCCGAGAGGCGGGAACCTCACCCGAGCGGCTCAGCCGCCCGGCCCGCGCGCCCCGCCGACGGGGACCGGACATCCGACCGAGCGCCCCCGCAGACCGGCCGGGCACACCTGTACGCCTCGGCCAATCGGTGCACGTCCCTTCCCACCGGCCGGTGTGACGCGCAACACTCGCAGGCGCATGAACGTCGCCGTCCGCGCCGGCCCCGGGCCGTGCCCGACAACGAAGCCGACGGAAAAGAGGTCACGTCATGTCCGTGCACGATGAACTGACGTCGCTCCAGAAGTGCCTCGACGACCTGTCCCGGTCGGTACGGCGTCTGGAACAGCAGGTGGGCGACGGGCTCGACGTCCGCCGGGTCCGCACCGACTGCGAGCATCTGCGCGAGAGCGTCGCGCTGCTGCGCCAGACGGTGTCCGCCCCGACCACGCCGAAACGCCCGGAGCTGGTCACCATCCCCGACACCCCCTACGACAACAGCCTGTGGGTGGACACGGACGACGAGGGCCTCGGCGCTCGCGACCGGCGTGCGCCCTGAGAGCGGCCCCCGAATCCCGACCGGAGTCATGCATTGGCAACTGGTACGGAACCCCCGACCACCCGATCCCAACCGTCCGGCGGCGTCCGCGGTGCCGGCCGCGCCGCGATCGCCGCCCGTCATCTGCGCACCGACCGCTGGTGGCTGGCGCCCGCCGCCACCGCCGCCGGACTGCTGGCCTTCATCGCGTACTCGACCTGGCGGGCCTTCGCCAACGCCGACTACTACGCGGCCCCCTATGTCTCGCCCTTCTACTCCCCCTGTCTGGCGGAGAACTGCGAGACCATGCGGGGCGGACCCAACTGGGAGATCGTCGGGAGCTGGTGGGGCATCTCACCGGCGATCCTGATCCTGATCTTCCCGCTCGGCTTCCGGCTGACCTGCTACTACTACCGCAAGGCGTACTACCGGGGCTTCTGGGCGTCCCCGCCCGCCTGCGCGGTGGCCGAGCCGCACACCAAGTACACCGGTGAGACCCGCTTCCCGCTGATCCTCCAGAACATCCACCGGTACTTCTTCTACGCGGCGCTGCTGGTCGCCTGCATCCTCACCTGGGACACCGTGCTCTCGTTCCGCGACGAGCACTACGCCTGGGGCCATATGGGGCTCGGCACCCTGGTGTTCCTGGTGAACATCGTGCTGATCTGGGCGTACACCCTGTCCTGCCACTCGTGCCGGCACATCGTGGGCGGCCAGCTCAAGCACTTCTCCAAGCATCCCGTGCGCTACCGCATGTGGCAGTGGGTCGGGAAGCTGAACGCCCGCCACATGCAGCTCGCCTGGGCGTCGCTGGTGAGCGTGGCGCTCGCCGACTTCTATGTGTACCTGGTGGCGTCCGGCGCCTTCGACGATCCGAGGTTCTTCTGATGTCCGTGGTCGACCGGCAGGAGTGGGACGTCGTGGTGATCGGGGCCGGCGGCGCCGGTCTGCGGGCCGCGATCGAGGCACGCGAGCGGGGCGCCCGGACCGCCGTGATCTGCAAGTCGCTGTTCGGCAAGGCGCACACGGTGATGGCGGAGGGCGGCATCGCCGCCGCCATGGCCAACGCCAATGAGCACGACACCTGGCAGACGCACTTCCGGGACACCCTGCGCGGCGGGAAGTTCCTCAACCAGTGGCGGATGGCCGAACTGCACGCCCAGGAGGCCCCGCACCGGGTGTGGGAACTGGAGACCTGGGGAGCCCTGTTCGACCGTACGAAGGACGGCCGGATCTCCCAGCGCAACTTCGGCGGCCATGAGTATCCGCGCCTCGCGCACGTCGGCGACCGCACCGGCCTCGAGCTGATCCGCACCCTCCAGCAGCGGACCGTCGCCCTCCAGCAGCAGGACCACCAGGACGGCGGGGACTACGAGTCCGGGCTGAAGGTGTTCCAGGAGTGCACGGTCACCCGCATCCTCCAGGACGCGGACGGCAAGGTCGCCGGGGTCTTCGCCTACGACCGCGAGACCGGCCGCTTCTTCGTGCTGGAGGCCCCGGCGGTGGTGATCGCGACCGGCGGCATCGGCAAGTCCTTCAAGGTGACGTCGAACTCCTGGGAGTACACCGGCGACGGTCACGCGCTGGCGCTGCTGGCCGGGACGCCCCTGCTGAACATGGAGTTCGTGCAGTTCCATCCGACGGGCATGGTCTGGCCGCCGTCGGTGAAGGGCATCCTGGTCACCGAGTCGGTGCGCGGCGACGGCGGGGTGCTCAGGAACTCCGAGGGCAAGCGGTTCATGTTCGACTACGTCCCGGACGTCTTCAAGGAGAAGTACGCCGAGACGGAGGAGGAGGCCGACCGCTGGTACGACGACCCCGAGAACAACCGCCGCCCGCCCGAACTGCTGCCCCGCGACGAGGTGGCCCGCGCGATCAACTCCGAGGTCAAGGAGGGCCGGGGCTCCCCGCACGGCGGGGTGTTCCTGGATGTGTCCACCCGGATGTCCGCCGAGGTGATCAAACGCCGGCTGCCGTCGATGTACCACCAGTTCAAGGAGCTGGCGGACGTCGACATCACGGCGGAGGCGATGGAGGTCGGGCCCACCTGCCACTACGTGATGGGCGGGGTCGCCGTGGACTCCGACACGGCGGCGGCGCGCGGGGTGCCGGGGCTGTTCGCGGCCGGTGAGGTGGCCGGCGGGATGCACGGCTCCAACCGGCTCGGCGGCAACTCGCTCTCCGACCTGCTGGTCTTCGGCCGCCGCGCGGGCTGGCACGCGGCCGAGTACGCGGCCGGGCTCACCGACCGCCCCCGGGCGGCGGACGGCACGGTGGACGCGGCGGAGGCGGAGGCACTGCGCCCCTTCGGCACGACCGGGGACGGGTCCGGGGAGAGCGGGACGGGGGCGCCGGAGAACCCGTACACCCTGCACCAGGAGCTTCAGCAGACCATGAACGACCTGGTGGGCATCATCCGCCGGGAGGGCGAGATGGCGCACGCCCTGGAGAAGCTGGCCGAGCTGCGGGAGCGGGCCGGGCGGGTCGCGGTCGAGGGGCACCGCCAGTTCAACCCGGGCTGGCACCTCGCCCTGGACCTGCGGAACATGCTGCTGGTCAGCGAGTGCGTGGCGCGCGCGGCGCTGGAGCGCACCGAGTCGCGCGGCGGCCACACCCGTGAGGACCACCCGGAGATGGACCGCCGCTGGCGCAATGTGAACCTGCTCTGCGCGCTCGCCGCCGCCACCGCCCCGCCGGGCGGCCGGATCGCCCTGACCCGGGAGAACACCGAACCCATCCGCCCGGACCTGCTCGCCCTGTTCGACAAGGAGGAGCTGGTCAAGTACCTGGCCGAAGAGGAGCTGTACGAGTGAGCGGCTACGAGGCCCGTTTCAAGGTGTGGCGCGGCGACACCGGGGGCGGCGGTCTTCAGGACTTCACGGTCGAGGTCAACGAGGGCGAGGTGGTGCTCGACATCATCCACCGCCTCCAGGCCACCCAGACCCCGGACCTGGCGGTCCGCTGGAACTGCAAGGCGGGCAAGTGCGGCTCGTGCTCGGCGGAGATCAACGGGCGGCCACGGCTGATGTGCATGACCCGGATGTCGGTCTTCGAGCGGGACGAGACCATCACGGTGACCCCGCTGCGCACCTTCCCGGTGATCCGCGATCTGGTCACGGACGTCGGCTTCAACTACACCAAGGCCCGTGAGGTGCCCGCGTTCGTGCCCCCGGCCGGGGTCGGGCCGGGCGAGTACCGGATGTTCCAGGAGGACGTGGACCGCTCGCAGGAGTTCCGCAAGTGCATCGAGTGCTTCCTGTGCCAGGACACCTGCCATGTGGTGCGCGACCACGAGGAGAACAAGAAGGCGTTCGCGGGCCCCCGCTTCCTGATGCGGGTCGCCGAGTTGGACATGCACCCGCTGGACGCCGCCGCCGAGTCCGGCCTTGACCGCAAGACCACCGCCCAGGACGAACACGGCCTCGGCTACTGCAACATCACCAAGTGCTGTACGGAGGTCTGCCCCGAGGGCATCAAGATCACCGACAACGCGCTGATCCCGCTGAAGGAACGGGCCGTGGACCGCAAGTACGACCCGCTGGTCTGGCTGGGCTCGAAGATCAGGAGGCGCTCCACGTCGTAGCCGACCGGAATCCGACCGGGATCCGACCGGGACTATCCGGGATCTGACCGGGACTATCTGGAATCCGACCGGGATCTGACCGGATTCCTCCGCCGCGCCCCGGGACCTGCCCCGCGTCCCGGGAGCGGTGCCCGACCGGTCCCGCCCGCCGTCAGCCCCCGGGATCCGATCCGATCCGGTCCCGCCCGCCGCCACGCCTGCCCCGTCCCGCTCGCGGAGCCGGAGACCTCCCCATACGCTCCGAATTGTGACGCGCTCCCTGATCCGGGGCAGGCCCAGGCGGGCCAAGGCCCACATATCCGCGCGCCTGGCCCAGTCGGCACTCGGTGTGGTGATAGCGGTGCTCTGGCTGGGCCTGGCGCTTCCGGTCGCCCGGGGTCACCGGGCCGCCCAGCAGCAGGGCACCTCGGCCGCCGACCTCGCGCTGCCCCTGATCGTCGCGGTGGGCGCGGTGGTCGCCGGTACATACGGCTATCTGCGCCGCACCCGGCGCCTGCACGGCCGTACCACCCCGGCGCCCGCCCCGTCCGCCGACGCCGGGTCCTGGCCGCTGTCCCGGCTGGACGAGGAGTCACGGGCCCTGCTGGTGGCCGCCGACGACAGCGTCCGCGCCAGCCGGGAGGAACTGGACCTCGCCGCCGCCGACTGGGACGAGCCGACGGCCGCCCCCTTCCGGCACACCCTGCGGCACGCCGGGACGGAACTGTCGGCGGCCTTCGCGATCCGGCAGCGGTACGACGAGGGCGTCCCGCGCGAGGAGGACGCCCGGCGGCAGGCGCTCACCGGGATCGCCGGACGCTGTACGGAGGCGGGACGGCTGCTGGACGCCCGGACCCCGGCACTGGACGCGGCCCGTCGGCTGGAGAGCGACCCCGGCCCGGCGCTGCGGCGGGCCGAGGCCCGGTTCCGTGAGCTGACCGCCCGGATCGCCCCGGCCGAGCGGACCGTGACCGAGCTGGCCGGGCGGCACACCCCGGGCGCGACCGCGCCCGTCACCGGCTTCGTCGAGCAGGCCAGGGACCGGCTGGTGTTCGCCGCGCTGGCGCTCAACCGGTCCCGCCAGCGCGCCGACCGGGACGAGCCGGGTCCGGCGGCGGCCGGGCTGCGCGCGGCCGAGGGGGCGATCGTGCAGGCGGCGGTGCTGCTGGACGCGGTGGACGGACTGGCGGCGGACCTGCGGACGGCTCAGGCGCTCCTCCCGGCCGCGCTGGACCGCGCCGAGACCGACCTCGCCGCCCGGGACGGCCCGGACACCGAGACCGTCCCGGCGCACCTGACCCTGACCGCCGTCCGCGCGGCGCTCGCGGACGGGGGGCCGTACGACCCGCTGGAGCTGCTGCGGCGGGTCGGGCGCGCGGCACCGGCGACGGCGGCGGACCTCCCGGCGCGCAGCGGTACGGCGACGGCGGACGCGTATGTCACCACCCACCGGGCGGCCGTGTCGGCGGCTCCCCGCACCCTGCTGGCCACCGCGTTCCGGCTGCTGGACACCGACCCGGTGCGGGCGGACGAACTGGCCCGCCGCGCCCGTGAGCTGGCCGAGCAGGAGGTCCGCACCCATGGCAATCCGTATCCGGAGGACTCCGGGCACGAGGCCGGGACGGCGGGCGCGGTGCTGGGCGGGGTGCTGCTGGACGAGGGCGAGGACGCCGGACCGCCGGTGAGCTTCGGCGGCCCGCACACCCGGGGGCGGCTCGGGGGTGTCTGATGGATCTCCGTGGGAGAAGGAGCGGCGTTCGTGCCGGGCGTCGCGACGCCACGGAGATCCGTCAGACACCCCCTAGGTCCGTAGCGCCCCCGGGAAGCCCCCGCGGGGGGTCAGAACAGGCTCAGCAGGGCCTCCGCCGGGTCGACGACCCCGCCCTCCCCGTCGGGCAGCGGCAGCTCGAACCAGACGGTCTTGCCCCGGGGGGTTCGGCGGGAGCCCCAGGCCGCCGAGAGCAGCCCGACCAGCTGGAGTCCCCGGCCGCCCTCGTCGGTGTCCCGGGCGCGGCGGCGTCTGGGCTGCACCAGTCCGGAGTCCCACACCTCGCACACCAGGGTCCGGTCCAGCAGCAGCCGTAGCCGGATCTCGCCCTCGCCGTACCGCAGCGCGTTGGTCACCAGCTCGCTGACCAGCAGTTCGGTGGTGTCGACCAGGGGTTCGAGGTCCCAGCTGAGCAGCTGGCCGCGGGCGTACTCACGGGCCCGGCCCACGCTGCGCGGCTCGCGCGGCAGGGTCCAGTCGCCGACCGAGTCGGCGGGCAGACCCTGGACCCGGGCCATCAGCAGCGCGATGTCGTCCTCGCCGTGGTGGGTGTCGAGGGTGGTCAGGACGTGGTCGCAGACGTCCTCCAGGGGGCGGGAGGGGTCGGTGAGCGCGCCGACGAACGCCTGGAGCCCCTCGTCCAGGGGGTGGTCCCGGGACTCGACCAGACCGTCGGTGTAGAGGGCGAGCAGCGCGCCCTCGGGGAGTTCGACCTCGACCTCCTCGAAGGGTTCGCCGCCGACACCGAGCGGCATCCCGGGCGGTACGTCCAGCATCAGCGCGCTCTCGCCGGGTTCGACCAGGACCGGCGGCAGATGCCCGGCGTTGGCGAAGGTGCACCGCCGGGTGACGGAGTCGTAGACGGCGTAGATGCAGGTGGCGAGGTACACCTCGGCGAGTTCCGCCTCGCGGGGGTGGCGGCGGGCGGCGCGGGTGGCCTGCTGGATGCCGCCGCCGGGGCCGAACGCGGGGCCGGGGCCGCCGGGGGTGCCGAGCCCGCGGGCGATCTCGTCGAGCTGGGAGAGCACCTCGGCGGGTTCCAGGTCGAGTTGGGCGAGGGTGCGTACGGCGGTGCGCAGTTCGCCCATGGCGACGGCGGCGCGCAGTCCGCGGCCCATGACGTCGCCGACGACCAGGGCGGTGCGGTGGCCGGGGAGTTCGATGACGTCGAACCAGTCGCCGCCGACCTCGCTGGGGCGGCCGGTGGAGGCGTTGCCGGGGCGGTAGCGGCAGGCGATGTCGAGTCCGGCGGCGACCGGGTCGCCGGGCGGCAGCAGGGACCGCTGGAGGATCAGCGCCCGCTCGTGCTCCCGGCGGTAGAGCCGGGCGTTGTCGATACAGACCGCGGCGCGCGCGGCGAGTTCGACGGCGAGGTCCCGGTCCCGGTCCCCGAAGGGCTCGCTGCCCTTGGTGCGGGAGAACTGGGCGAGCCCGACGACGGTGTCGTGGGCGACCATCGGCACGGCGAGGGTGGACTGCACGAGCCCGCCGTCCTCCGGCGGCACATTCCGGGTACGGGCCGTGCGCAGGGCGTCGGCGTGCGGGGAGTTGAAGCCGAAGTGGTGCACCGCGCCGACCGGGACGGGGGTGGTGGTGCCGGTGAAGGGGAGGTCGGCGACGGCGCTGGCGTAGGCGACCCGGCGCAGTCCCGCGCTGCCGTCGGCGAGTCCGGGCGGGGTCTCGTCACCGGCCAGCAGTCCTTGGTAGAGGTCGACGCTGGCGAGGTCGCAGAAGCCGGGGACGGCGACGTCGAGAAGTTCGCGGGCGGTGGTCTCCAGGTCCAGGGAGTTGCCGATGCGGGCACCGGCCTCGTTGAGCAGGGCCAGGTTGCGGCGGGCGGCGGCGGCCTCGCGGGCGGCGGCGCGGCGGGCGGTGATGTCGGTGCCGAGCCAGGCGATGCCGATGGGGCGGCCGGTGCCGCTGTGCACCCGGTAGAGGTTGATGGACCAGTGGCGGCGGTCCTCGGAGCCGGGGACATGGCCGGTGATGTGCATGTCGGTGATGGACTCGCCGGTCTCCAGCACCCGGCGCAGGGTGGCGAGGACGCGTTCGGCCTCCGGGCGGGGCAGATAGTCGTGGACGCTGCGCCCGCGGTGGTCGTCGGGCACCCCGCCGAAGATGGACGCGAACCGGGCGTTGGCACGGCGCACCCGCAACTCGGTGTCGATCAGCACGAACCCGAACGGAGATTGGCCGAAAATCGACTGCGAGGCGGCGAGGTCCGTCTCGATCCGGCGGAGCACCCGGACATCGACGACGATGCACAGCGCTGCCCGTTCACCACTCTCGGCCCGGGTCGGCATGACGTACACCTCGGCGAGCCCCTCGTCCCCCGGAGTGCCGTCGGGGTGCTCGGGTGTCCGGAACGGGACGAGCCCGGTCCACTCCCGGCCGTCCAGGATCTCGGCCATCTTCCGCTGGCCGCGCTCACGCAGTTCGGGGTCGATGAACGCCTCGATGGGGTCCATGCCGACGGCCCGCACCGCGGGGATGCCGAACAGCTGCTCGGCCCGCAGACTCCACTGGTCGACCAGCCCGTCGGGGCCGACGGAGAACGAAGCCACCTTGATGTAGTCGTAGATCGAGCCGGGCGGACTGCTCTGCCACAGGGCGTCGCCGGGCCGCGCCCCGCCCAGGGCGAGAGCGCCGTCCGCCGCGCGTGCGGACGACTGCGCAGTCCGCCTCGCTCGGTCCGACGGGTCCTCGGACCCCGTGGCCTTCGCTGGTATCTCGCTCACGCGAACCGTCCCCTCCAGCTCACCGCGCCCGGCACCGGTCACCGGGTGGCGGCTGCCCGCAGTATCCAGCACTACGGCGCCGCGCAACACGGTGTTCACGATCACAGCACGGGCCGGGTGCATTTCGGCCCGCGCTGCGAGAACACAACCAGTCTTCTAACCAGCGGACACGGCGTCGAACCACGCTCAGGGGCGGGCTCCGGTGGCCGGAACCGTCCAGGCGACAGCGGCGGCGGCGCTGTACACCCGATTCACCCCGGTACCGCCAGTTCGAACCACACCGTCTTACCGCTGTCGTCCGGTCGTGTGCCCCAGCGGTCGGCCGACGAGGCGACCAGAAGCAGCCCCCGGCCGCTCTCGTCCTCGGGGTCCGGAGCGCGCTCGGTGGGCAGGTCCGGAAGCGGGTCGGAGACCTCCACGAGCAGCATCCCGTGCGGCCCGCGCCGCCGGATCAGCCGGAGCCCGACCGGTCCGGTGGCGTGCCGCAGCGCGTTGGTGACCAGCTCGCTGACCAGCAGCTCCGCGAGATCAATGAGGCTTTCCAGGTGCCAGGTCCGGAGCTGCTCGCGGACCTCGGCCCGTGCGGTGCGCACGGCCCCGGGTTCCGCGGGAAAGGTCCAGTCGACGCAGTCGCCTTCGGTGTCGATCACACCGATCACTTCCCAGACCGCGAGCCCACGCATGTCTTGTTTCGTGGGATTAATAGCGACATACCCGGCATTCATGGGGCTCTATCGCCATCGAATCTGAGACTCGGGTAAGGAACGGTCTGGGCGCACCGAGGCACCCAGGGCGTACGCAGCGCGTGACCAGGGGGGTGGGGCGGGGGTTGTGCGCCGGGGGGTGCGCTGGTTCCGGGCGGATGTGCGCGGGGTGCGCTGACGAGGGGTCCGACGCGGGGTCCCGCCCGGATCGGGGCCGTGCGCCGGGGGCGCCGTCAGGCCCGGTCCTCGTCACCCTGTGCGAGCGCCGCCCGGACCGCCGGGACGTCCTGCGCCAGCCAGTCGACGTCCCAGATCTCCTGCGGGTCGAGCCAGCGCACGGCGTCATGGTCCTCCAGCGGCTCCGGGTCCGGGGAGCCCGGACGCAGCCGCGCGGTGAAGACCTGGAGCACATACGGGCCGGTCAGCGGCCACTCGCCGGGGACCTGGGCGACGGTGTCGGCGTCGACACCCAGTTCTTCGCGCAGCTCGCGCACCAGCGCCGCGTCGGGGCGCTCGCCGGGCTCCACCTTGCCGCCGGGCAGCTCCCAGCGACCGGCCACGGCGGGCGGGGCACTGCGGCGGGCGGCGAGCAGCCGGGGGCCGTCGAAGAGGGCGGCTCCCACCACGAGGATGCGTTCACTCATGCGCGGGAGCCTAGCCGGGCCCGGGGGGCAGCGGGGGGCGCCGCCGGGCGGGCGGCGGGCGGGCGCCGGTGAGACGGCGGTGGGTCGGCGGGCGGGCGGCGGAGGGCAGCGGGGGGCCGCCGCCGGGCGGGCGGCGGACAGACGCCGGTGAGACGGCGGGCGGGCGGCGGTGGGTCGGCGGGCGGGCGCCAGTCAGACGGCGGTGGGGCGGCTGGACGCCCGGCGGGGCGGTGGCTGGACCGGGTGATAGCTCAAGCGGTCGGTGGCTCGACCGCTCGGCGCCTCAGAAACTCTGCGGGTCGACCATGCGGCGGCTCAAACGGTCGGTGGCTCGACCGCTCGGCGCCTCGGAAGCTCCGCAGGTCGACCGGGGCGACGGCTCAAGCAGTCGGCGGCTCAAGCGGTCGTCTGGCCGGTCGTCCCCTCGGCGGCTCAAGCAGCCGGCCGGTCGGCGGCCCCCGGTGGATCAAGCGATCGTCCAGTCACCCCCGGCCGCTCAGCCCGGCGCCGTCTCCCCCACGGCGTCGGCGGCGTCGGGGCCGTCGATGCGTTCCACGAAGTAGAGCTGCTTGTGGCCCCGGTCGCCGAGGCTGTCGGCTATCTGCTCGGCCTCCGCGCGGGTGGCGTACCTCCCCACGCGGTAGCGGTTGCCGTTGTCGTCCTGCCGTATGACGAGCCAGGGAAGTACGACCGCGCTGTCGTTCATCGCGCCTCTCCGCTCCGTCCCGCCCCGACGCGTCCGCTCCCCGCCCGCGTCCTGGGCCGAGCCCCACCCGATAAGGAAACCGCACTCCGCATATGCCCGAGCCTACGCCTTACCTTCACGCAGCGAATACGCCTTTTCACAAAGAGGCACGCAACCAGCCAGCACACCGGGGGCGCACGCCCACGAACGCGCCGTCCGCGCACTCCCGCGCATCCACCGCCGTACGGCGCCCGCCCTGGTACCGCCACCTGCGACGACTCCCGCCCCGCGCCGGACGCGCGCCGCCCCCGGCGACGGACAACCGGGGGCGGCCTTGCGCGACGGCGCACGCTGGCTCACACGGAGCGCACCACGGCAAGGGGAGCGCGCCCCGTCGACGCGGGGCGCGGGAGCCGCCGGTCAGCGGTGCGCTAGCGGACCGGCAGATGGTAGGCGACCCGGTAGCGGTCCGCGGGGATCACCACGTCGCAAGTCTCCACCGGCCGTCCGGAGGCGTAGAACGTGCGCTGGACGACGATCACGACATGGCCGGGAACACCCCCGAGGGCGAGCAGTTCCTCGGCGAGACCGGGGCGGGCGCCGACCTCCTCCGTCACGTTGTCCACCACGATGTCGATGGCGGCCATCCGCTCCACCACGCCCATCCCGCCGAGCGGGCCCTCCTCGGGCAGCATCACGGGTGTGCGCCCGGTGACGGACAGCGGCTCCCAGGAGGTGGAGAGCATCATCGGCTCACCGGCCTCCCGGAACAGGTACTTGGTGCACATCACCCGCTCGCCCGGCTTGAGCCCGAGCCGCTCCGCGATGGCCCCGCCCGCCTCGGTCTGGGCGCTGCCCGACTCCCAGGTGCCGCGCGCCCCCGCGTCGGCCTGCTCCTGGCGGAACGGGGTGGCCCCGCCCTTCGTGCGGTACCCGGAGCGGGCGATGCGGCGGGGCACCGGCCGCTCCCGGACGTACGTCCCGGACCCGGAGCGGCCCTCGACCAGGCCCTCGGCCATCAGGACCTTGCGCGCCTCCAGCGCCACCGTGTCCGAGACCCCGTACTCCTCGCGGATGCGGGCCTGGGAGGGGAGCCGGGTGTGCGGCGGCAGCTGTCCGTCGACGATCTTCTTGCGGAGATCTCCCGCGACCCGCAGGTACGCCGGCTGCTCACCGAAAGTCACTGGCCGCTCCCATCAGGTTGTACAGACAGCAACAGCGTGGCAACCGTGGGTTGTACGGTGCAAGCAAAGGCCAGAGATTCACTCGATGTGATGACGCCCGGCCGGAGATCCACTACGCAGGCACTTTCTCCCCGCTGCGGCGCCGCTCACACGTCGACGCCGCCGCTTCCTGAGCCGCCGTCCGCCGGACCGCCCTCCTCCTCATAGGTGTACGGCGGGTCCGTCGCCAGGCCGAGGGCCGTGCGCGGGGCGACCGACCGGGCCGGGTCGGTCAGGGTGAACCCCTTGTCCATATGGACGTAGTAGGCGTCGACGTCCGTGGTGTTCGCCGCCTTGTCCCAGGCTTCGCGCGCCTCACGCAGGTCCTTGACCAGCGCGGCGACCGGATCGGCCGCGGCGGCGGGCCAGGTGTGCGCCTCCAGCATCGTGATCTGCTCGCCGAGGGCGCCCTCCATCCGGCGCGCCCACTCCTGGTGGCCGGGCAGGTCGTCCTCGACGTACTCCTCCTCGGGGATGCTGTCCAGGGCTTCGTTCAGCAGCTGTTCGGCTCGCAGGAAGGCCATCTGGTGCTGGTCGAGGTTGGTGCCGTCGTTGCGTAGCGAGCCGGTGAGGCGGGAGCCGGTGTCGACATGGCCGAAGAAGCAGGCCACCTCCCGGTCGCCGAGCCGCCAGCTGCTGCGGATCGGCACCAGGTAGTACACGTCGACGTTCTCGGGCAGGGCCCAACTGTCCATCGCGTAGCTGCTCTGGAGGGCGTAGCAGCGTTCGTCGGCGGTCTCCTCGATCCGGGCGTCGCCGGGGAAGTCGCCGTCGGGCAGTTCGAAGGTGGCGAACACCTCGCCCTCGTGGCGGTCCTCGCAGGGCACTTCGTCGAGGTCGTACGTCACCTCCCCGGACGGGCCGCCGGGGGTGTTGAAGCAGGTGCCCGTCTCGACATAGAGGGTGTTGCTCTCGTGCACCCCCGCCGCGAAGTCGTCCAGGAAGGAGCTGAGGCCGTCGGTGACCATGAGCGTCACCCACAGCACCATGCCGACCGAGGACAGGACCACACCGGCGATCGCCATGCCCTTGCCGCGCTCGCCGCTGCGCCGGATCTGCACCAGCGCCACCACGCCCAGCACCAGGCCGAGAAGGGGCACCAGACACAGGATGCCGAGGACCAGCGCGGCCACCGCGAACCCGTTCACCGACGGCCGCCGCGGCGGCTGCGGGGGCGGCCAGTTCCACTGCGGATACGGGCCGGGCGGGGGCGGGTTGCCGCCGTACGGCGGCTGGGAGTCCGGGGGCGGCGGGGGTATGGACACGGCTGCCGTGCTCCTGGCTGGGGCGAGTCGGGGGGTCCGCGCGGATCTGCGCGGGCTCGGGCATCGTACGTGCCCCCGCCCCCGGGGCGGACCGGAACAACCGGTGGCCGTCCACGGGGGCGGGGGGTGTCGTGCGGTGCGTCCCGGCCCGTCAGGGGGCGGGGAACGGCATCAGAACTGGAGCGCCCAGGCGTCGATCCGGCCGGTGTCCGCGTTCGCGTTGTCGCTCACCCGCAGCCGCCAGCCGCCATTGGCGACCTCGGAGGAGGCGTTCACCGTGTACGTGGTGTCGATGTTGTCCGTGCTGCCGCCGGTGCCGTACGCCTTGAGGGTGTACGCGGTGCCGTCCGGGGCGACCAGCTGGACCTGGAGGTCGCCGATGTAGGTGTGCACGATGTGCACCTCGACGGCCAGCGCGGCGGGCGCGTTGCCGCTCACGCCGGAGACGGTCACCGGGGACTCGACGGTGGCGTTGTCCGCGATGGCGTGGTCGGCGGTGTTCTCGAACCGCGGGCCCGGCGGGTTCGGGGTGCCGCCGCCGACGTACAGCAGCCGGTTCGGGGAGCCGGTGCCGGGGCTGGTGACGACGTTCGGGGTGGCCGCGGTGGTCAGGGCGGTCGAGACCTGGGCCGGGGTGGCGGCCGGGTTGGCGGCCAGATGGAGCGCCGCCGCGCCCGCCACGTGCGGGGTGGCCATCGAGGTGCCGTTGATGGTGTTGGTGGCGGTGTCGCCGGTGTTCCACGCCGAGGTGATCGACGAGCCCGGCGCGAACAGGTCGAGGACCGTGCCGTAGTTGGAGTAGCTGGCCTTGGCGTCGGTGGAGGTGGTGGCGCCGACGGTGATGGCCTCGGTGACGCGGGCGGGCGAGCGGGTGGAGGCGTTGGTGGACTCGTTCCCGGCCGCGACGGCGAAGGTGACACCGGAGGCGATGGCGTTGCGGACGGCCGTGTCGAGCGCGGTGTCGGCGCCGCCGCCCAGCGACATATTGGCCACGGCGGGCTTCACCGCGTTCTGGGCCACCCAGTCGATCCCGGCGACGACCTGCGCGGTCGTACCGGACCCCGCGTTGTTCAGGACCCGCACGCCGACGATGTCCGCCCGCTTGGCGACCCCGTAGGCGGTGCCCGCGGCGGTGCCCGCGACATGGGTGCCGTGGCCGTTGCCGTCCTGGGCGGTGTTGTCGTTGTCGATGGCGTCGTAGCCGTAGCGGGCCCGGCCGCCGAAGTCGCTGTGGGTGATGCGGACGCCGGTGTCGATGACGTAGACGGTGACGCCCTGTCCGCCGTTGTCCGGGTAGGTGTAGGAGCTGTTCAGCGGCAGGGCGCGCTGGTCGATGCGGTCCAGGCCCCAGGAGGGCGGGTTGGGCTGGGTCGCCTCGATGGTGAAGGTGCGGTTCTGGACGACGGAGGCGACGGCCGGGTCGGCGGCGAGCCGCTTGGCCTCGGCCTCGGTCGCCTCGATCGCGTAGCCGTTGAGGGCCGTGCGGTAGGTGCGCTCGATCCCGGCGCCGTACTTGTCGGTGATCGCCTTGCCCGCGGCGGTGCCCGCGCGGGCGTGGCCGGGCTTCAGGGTGACGATGAAGCTGTCGGCGACGGCGTTCGCCGCGCCCTCGTACTGGATGCGCCCTTCGGCCGCGGGAGCAGCGGGGGCCGCGGCGGCGGGGAGGGCGGAGACGAGACCGGCGGCCAGGGCCGCGGAGGCGAACACGCTGATCGCCGTCAGTCTTCGCCGGGTGGAGCCGGTTCTGCCGGTCGAGGCGTGGTTCGCGGGGTGGTTCGTGGAGTGGTGCCAGGGGTGGTTCCAGGAGTGGTTCCAGGAGTGGGGAGTACGCATCACTGCCATCCGAGGGGTCCTCCTCTTCGGTGGTGCGCCGCATGTGTGGGGGTGGTACGGCACACGAGCCCTTCGCATGGCAGGTCCATGTCAATCAGAAAGGGGTCGTGCACCGGTGTGTCAGCCGAAAGATTGCTGCCTCCACAGGGATTGCACAAGGGGCGCGGCACGGACGTAACGTCCTTGCCACGCCCCGGACATGACCGGCCGACGCCCGCCCCGGCACCCGTTCGGCACCCGCCCGGAGTGCCGGGGCGGGTGCCCTACTGACCTGTGGTTCAGCGCGCGGACGGGGTGGGGGCGGAGGTGCGGGACCCCCGGTGCCTCACTCCTCCAGCGCCGTGGCCCGGGTCCGGTCCGCCCACGCCGTGACCTCCGTGCGCACCTGGTCCGCGTGGGCCAGCACCGCGCTCACCGCGTCGTCGCCGAGCGGCAGCCGCAGCGGGGCGTCCGGGGCCGCCAGCGCGGCCAGCACCAGGGCCGCCGCCTTCGCCGGGTCGCCGGGCTGGGCGCCGTCCGAGGCGGCGATCATCCGGCGGGTCCCGGTGACGCCGGGGTAGTTGCCGCCGTCCACGCTCGCCCCGGCCGAGGCGCCCTGGAACAGTCCCGTACGGAACGCGCCGGGCTCCACGATCAGCACCCGCACACCGAACTCCCGCACCTCGTCCGCGAGCGCCTCCGACAGCCCCTCCAGCGCGAACTTGGTCGCGCTGTACGCGCCGAACCCCGCGAACGACAACTGCCCGCCCATGCTGCTCATCTGCACGATCGCGCCCGAGCGGCGCTCCCGCATGGCCGGCAGCACCGCCCGGGTCAGCGCCGCCGGACCGAAGACATGGACGTCGAACAGCGCCCGCAGCTCGTCGTCCGTGGTCTCCTCCACCGCCCCCACATGGGTCCGCCCCGCGTTGTTGACCAGGACGTCGATCCGCCCGTGCCGCTTCAGCACCTCCGCGACCGCCGCCCCGGCCGCGCCCGTGTCGGTGACGTCCAGCTCCCGCGCCTCCAACTGGTCCGGACACGCCCGCGCCAGGTCGTCCAGCGCGGCGGCCCGGCGCGCCGAGCCGATCACCACGTCCCCGTCGGCGAGGGCCGCCTCGGTGATCGCCCGTCCGAAACCGCTGCTCGCGCCCGTCACGAACCACACCTTGTCCATGGCGTCCTCCCGTTTCGTTCTGCTTCGTTCTGCTTTATTGCGTCCCGCTGTGATCCCTACTTTTCTCCGTGGCGTGGCCCGGCGTCCAAGACCTAGCCTCATGCCCCATGGTTATGACGCCGGACGTACACGCCCGGGACCTGCGCTATTTCCTCGCGGTCGCCGACGAACTGCACTTCACCCGGGCCGCCGAGCGGCTGTACGTGTCCCAGCCCGCGCTCAGCAAGCAGATCCGCGCGCTGGAGCGGCAGCTCGGGGCGGAGCTGTTCCACCGGGGTCCCGGAGGCGTCACGCTCACCGAGGCCGGGGCCGCGCTGCTGCCGCACGCCCGTCAGATGCTGGCCGCCTGGGCGCGGGGCGCGGCGGCCGTCGAGGAGACCCGCGCGGCCCGGCGCGCCACGCTGACCGTGGGGCTGAGCACCAGCCCTGGCCGGGGCGGGCTGCTGCCCGCGATCCGCTCCCGGTTCTCCGCCGCGCACCCCGGGGCGACGGTCCGGCTGCGCCCGGTCGGCTGGGACGACCCGACGGCCGGACTCGCGGACGGCGGCACGGACGTGGCCTTCGTCTGGCTCCCGCTGGCCGGGCCCGACCGCTTCGACTGGACGACGGTCGCCGAGGAACCCCGGCTGCTCGCGCTCCCCGAGGGCCATCCGCTCGCCGCCCGCGACCGGATCGACTTCGCCGAACTCGCCGACGAGCCCTTCCTCGCCCTCCCGCACGGCGCGGGCCCGCTGCGCGACCACTTCCTCGGCCTGGACGCCCGTACCACCCCGCCCCGGGTGGGCGCGGAGATAGCGAGCGCGGAGGAGACGCATGAGGCGCTGGTCGCCGGTCTCGGCGTCTGTCTGGTCGCCGCGGGCAACGCTCCCCTGATCACCCAGCCCGGGGTGACCACCCGCCCCCTGACGGGCCTGGGCCCGAGCCGGTACGTACTGGCCTGGCGGCGCGGCGAGGCCGAGCGGCGGGACCTGGTACGGGGGTATGTGACGGCCTGCCGGGAGGTGACGGGGCGGGTGGTGGGCGACGGGGCGGAGAAGGCGCGGCCATGAAGGGCGGGCGCCCTTCACCGCCGTACGCCGTCCGGGACCGTACCCCGTCCGGCGCCGTCACCCGCGCCGTCCCGGCCCGGTCCACCGTGATGTCCACCCGGCCGTCGGCCAGGCGCGGCCCGGTCACCGTGAGCGGCGCGAAGGACGCGGCCAGGGCCGGGCGCACGGTGAGCGTCCCCGCCGGGAGGTCCGCCTCCAGGCCGAGCGCGGACTGGGGCACGGAGACGGAGGCCGCCGCCCGCTCCTCCCACTCGTCCGCGCCGCCCCGCCCGAACTCCCGCAGCAGCGCCGCCCCGCCGAGCGCGGCCTCGTAGGCGTACGCCTGGACCTCGCAGAGCGCGATGGGGGCTGCGGCGAGCCGTCCGTCGTGGAAGCGGATGGAGTCGGTGGAGTCCTTCCAGCCCTGGTTGGACAGGCCCTTGCCGGTGGTGTCGACGTACTTCGGGAGCAGGGTGATCCACAGGGGGGTGGCGTCGACCGTGCCGTAGTAGACCGGCGGGAGGGTGTGGTCGAGGGTGCCGCGGCGCACCTCGTGCAGGATCTTGCCGGGCTGTTCCTCGGTGACCGGGTCGCCGACCCCGCCCTGGCGGCGGGCCAGGGTGCGCAGGGTGCCCGCCGCGATGCCGGTGCCCAGCGGCAGCAGCATCCGCGCGGCCCACAGGGAGTCCCGGCCGAACAGGGTGAGGAACCAGGGGGCGCCCGCCGCGAGGAACTGGTCCGGGCGGGCCGGGTCCGGTGACTGTCCGTCGGCCCGCCGCAGCCGGTCCAGATCGGCGAGCGACTGCTCCAGCCAGCGGTCCAGACCCCGGTCGGCGCTGGTCAGCGCGGGGACCGACCAGGGCAGCGAGCCGGTGGGCGGGGCGGGGAACTGGTCGCCGTCCGCGTAGGCCGCCGTGGTGGTGAGGGGGGCCCGCCAGGAGGTGCCGGGCGGGGGGGCGAGGTCGTAGGAGGAGGCGTACGAGAGGGCGTGGGAGAAGGCGTGGGAGGTGCCGCCCCCTCGGCCGGGTCGAGGGCGTCCGGCGCCGGGTCCAGGGCGTCCGGTGCCGGGTCGCGGGTCAGCCGCGCGGTGAAGTCGCCGTCGGTCCAGGTCAGGCCGGTGGCGTCGGACGCGGTGGGCGCCCGGCGGTCCGGCACCCGGCCCGACTTGACCTCCTCCATGGTGGCGAGGTCGGTCCCGGCGGTCACCGTCAGCCGGACGCGCACCGCGTGGACGCCCGCGTTGGTGACCTCCAGGACCTCGGTGAGACGGCCGTCGGCGATGGTGCGCCGGCGGTGCAGGGCGACGGCGGGGTCCGGGGTGCTCTCGCCGAGGCCGCGCAGGACGGCCCGGAACCCGGCCCGGTCGGCGCCGCGCAGCCGCCGTGCACGGGGGCGAGCGGAACGCCCTCGGCGGCGACGGTCAGCTCGCCGAGGGCCCGGCGGTCCCCGTGGCAGAAGCCGTCCGCACCTCCGCTGAGCTGCCCGTCCGCACAGGAGATGACCAGGCTCGGCGCGTGCAGCGTGACGACCGCGTCATGCAGGAACGGCTGGAGCCCGGCGGCCGAGGGGCCCGCCGCCGTGTCCGCGTACGCACGGCTGCTGGGTCTGAGCGAGTCGGCGTCGGGGGTGCCGTTCCTGCGCTGGCTGGGCAACTCGGCGTTCGTGGCGCTGGTCGTACACCGGCATGATCCTTCCGCTGCTGGTGGACGCGACCGGCATCTTCGAAGCTGGCGGCGGCGCTGCTCGCGACCCTGCCGGTGGCGGCGCTGTTCTTCTGCTTCCAGCGGCACTTCGTGCAGGGCGCGAACGCGGGCGCGGTGAAGGAGTGAGCCGCCGCTACCGGGTCACTGGCGCCCGTCCTCGGCGATGACATCGGCGATCCGCTGGACGGTGCTGTAGTCGCCGGGGGCGTGGATGTTCTTCATGACGGCGAACGCGGTGCGGGTGGCGGTGTCGGCGAAGGCGGCCGTACCGCCGCTGCCCGCGGCGCCGAACACAGAGGCGGCGGGCTGCTCGGTGGGCCATGCGTAGCCGAGGTCGTAGCCGCACCCGCGGGTGAGCGGGAACCCGATGACCCGGTCGACCCCTTCGGCGGCGACGGCCGTGACCTGCCGCAGCCGCTCGGGGCTGATCAGCCGTACCCCGTCGACGTCGTCCATCAGCGCGGCGAGCATCCGGGCCATGCCACGGGCGGTCATGGTGCCGCCGGCCGGGATGTCGGAGGTGAGGATGTCGGTGCGGTTGCCGAAGGCGGCGTCGGGCATGGCCGCCATGGGGGCGGCGGTGTACCCGTGGACCACCTGGAAGAAGGGGATCTCCGCCAGGTCCATCCCCTCCGGCATCTCAGGGGTCGGCCCGTCGGTGAGCCAGGCCGCCCGCCCCAGCTCCTCCTCCGGCACCCCGAAGTACAGCTCGTCGCCGATCCCGAGCGGCTCGGTGACGTACTGACGCAGCGCGGCGGACATCGGCACCCCGGTGGCCCGGCGCACCACCTCGCCCAGCAGATAGCCGTAGCTCTGGGCGTGGTAGCCCATCTCGGTCCCCGGCGTCCACCAGGGGCGGGCGGCGGCGAGGGCGGCGCACATCTTCTCCCAGTCGCACAGGTCCTCGGGGGTGGTGTCGGCGGGCAGCCCCGGCACCCCGGCCCGGTGGGTCAGGGCGTGTCCGACGGTCACCTCGCCCTTGCCCTCGGCGGCGAACTCCGGCCACAGCTCGGCGATCCGGGTGTCGTACCCGAACGCCCCCCGCTCGACCAGCACATGGACGAGGGTGGCGGTGGCGGCCTTCCCGGTGGAGGTGGCGTAGAACAGCGTGTCCCCGCCGACCGCGACCCCCCGCTCACCATCGGCGACACCACCCCGCACATCGGCGACCAGCCGCCCCTCCCGGTAGACGGCGACCTGCACCCCCTGCTCGGCACCACTGCTGACCAAGTCGTCGACAACACTCTGGATCTTCTTCTGCACCAGCATGGATCTCCCCCATCTCGGGCCGCGAGAGGCTCATCTGCGCCCCTGCTTCGGAACTGGACGGTACAGTACCCACAAGAAAACTAGACTGTCCAGTACTATCCCGACAGCCGTATGACGACGCCCGTCGCGCAACGACCGACGACGACGAGGACGACGAGGAACAGGAGCCCCATGCCCCCGACGAACGGCACCCGCCCCGCCCCACCACCCCCCACCGGCGGTCGCTCAGCCCTGAAGCGACGGGCGATGGTCACGTCGGCCACGGAACTCTTCCTGGCCAAGGGCTATCCCGGCACGAGCATGGACGAGATCGCCGCGAAGGCGGGCGTCTCGAAGCAGACCCTCTACAAACACTTCAGCGGCAAGGAACAACTGTTCACGGGCCTGATCCTGGACTCGGTGCACGGCATCGACTCACTCTTCCAGGACGTGATCGCCACCTTCGAGAAGACCGCGGATGTCGCCGAAGACCTACGGCTCCTGGCCCACCGCTGCATCACGGCCCTGCACCGCCCCGAGGTCGTCCAGCTCCGCCGCCTGGTCATCAGCGAGGCCGAACGCTTCCCCGACCTCGGCCGCACCTACTACGAACAGGGCTTCCAACGCGGGATGCGCACCTTGGCGGAGGGCTTCCAGCACCTCACCGCCCGCGGCCTCCTCGACACCCCCGACCCCCACACCGCGGCGGAACACTTCGCGGGCCTGACGATGTGGACCCCGGTCAACCGAGCGATGTTCCAGCCGGGCGCGCCCCTGTCCCCGGAGGAGACGGAGAGCCGGGCGGGGGCGGCGATCGGGGTGTTCTTGGCGGCGTACGGGACGGACGGGAGGAGCGAGGGGGACGAGGGGGCCGAGGGGGCAGGCGGAACGGGCTAGCCGGTCGGGACCGCCCCCGCCCGGATCGACGGCAATCAACTCCCCGGGGGCCGGGAGGGACGGGCCAGCTGTTACGGACCGCCCCCGGCCCCGGCCCCGCCCCCGTCGAAGGTGATCAACTCCCCCGGCTGACATCCCAGAACCTCGCAGATCCTGGAGAGCGTGGAGAACCGGATGGCCTTGGCGCGTCCGTTCTTCAGGATGGAGAGGTTGACGACGGTGATACCCACCTGTGTGGAGAGTTCGGTGAGCGTCATACCGCGCTCGGCAAGCAGCCGGTCGAGGTGGATACGGATGGCATGAGGTTCCTCGTCGGGCATCAGACGGTCCCTTCGAGGTCCTCCCGCATGCGCACACCCTCACGCATGATCCGCCCCATGATCACCGCGGCGAGCCCGGCGAGAACCAGCGCCATGGACCCGGCGAACTCGGGCCCGGACCCCACCGTCGGCGCCATGCTCGCCACCAGCCAGGACTGCGACCAGCCGACGACCAGCCCGGCCAGCGGCGTCCCCACGACGACGGACCAGCCGAGGCCGGTGAGCCGGCGGGCCACCACCTCGGTGAACGGCCCTTCCCGCAGTACGGCGTCGAGCAGCCGGGAGAAGAGCAGCAGCGCGACCGCGCCGAACAGCAGCCAGGGCAGCTCACCCCCGAGCCCGGCCGCACGCTGCCCGATGGACGGACTCTCCTGACAGAGCCGCGTGACACTGCCGGACGCCTCGACCCCCGCGTCGACCGCGAGCGGCCCCTCCAGCGCGGCGTTCGCCCAGTAGTCCGTCTCCGCACATACAGACCCGTCGTCGAGCAGGTGCGTGATCCCGATGCCGGCGAAGGCCAGCGCGGACAGCACCCCCAGCACGAAGGTGACCGAGGCCAGGGTCTTGATGAGTCGCGTGTTCATTGCACCGCACCCCCCATATCGAGTTTCGATACGCACAAGGTAGCGGAGCATATCGATAATCGACAAGTCCGAGGGTCGGGAGACGGAAGGAGGCGGGGTCGGGTCCGAGGCGCCGCCTGCGCCCCGGACCCGACCCCGCCCCATCAGACCGTGCCGTGCGTCCTAGAACTTGGAGAAGGTCAGCGAGCGTGCACGGTCGTTGAAGTCGTTGCCCACGTAGGAGGAGTCACCGTAGAAGGACTTCCGGTACCCCCCGGCGTAGGTCCCCGAGAAGAGCGTGACGACACATCTCGAACCCCGGATGTCGATGGAGCTGATGTGGTTGTTCCAGCCGCCCAGGTCGTTGATGTACTGCGTCCCGGTGGTGTCGCACGGCCTCGCCCACAGCTCGTAGGACTCGCCACCGTAGTTGGCGTGCTCGTACGCGACGGCGACGACGATGTACTCGGCCGCCGCCGCGGACGAGGCCGCCTCGGCGGTCCCCGCCGCGCCGAGCGCGAGCATCAGGCCCGCCACCCCCGCGAGCGCCTTCTTCATCCCGAACCGCTTCGCCATTTCTGCCTCCACTCTGCCGGTGCCACGCCCTGGAGTGGGCGGGCGCTGTCCAGGTGGACGGATTGGCTTGAAGGTGAGGTTCATGGGTTCGGTGATGAATTTGATTCACCGGCGGCCACCTGCACTTCTTCGGGTGGCACGAAGGGGCGCGGCTCTGAGGAGCGGGGGCCCTTGGGGTCCGCGGTGGCGGCATGTCGTCCGTTACACGTTGAACCGGAAATATGCAATACAGGGCTCCCATCTGCGGAAACACAGTTCTAAGCGGGCCAAGTCAGCACGGAATCAGCACGGGTGTACGACTGTTACACCGAATCGCCATCGTCTCTCAGCGGCGCCAGAGGGATCTCAGGGAGGACGGGTTCCACCAAGTCGGGAACGTCAGCGTCCGACGGGCGCTCCGAGTCTTGCCGTCCAACACCCTGCTGAATCTGCTGACTCAACTCGTCAAGCGACCGCGACTGCCGCCCCAGTGCTCGACGAGATGCGCACGTTGCGGGCCGACGTCTGTCCCATGCTTTCGATCACCAGCACAAGCAATGACGCACCAGGGATGCGGGGCCTGATGTCGACGATGACGTACGGTTCCGCCTGCTCGCGTTGGGCCCTGAGTCGCTCATGGCCGTCTGTTAGGTGGATGGCCGATTGTGGTGCGGCAAGCTGCCGGAGAGCCTCCGGCCGGGACCGTCGGCTCTCCAGCCTCAGCTGCGGGCAGCTACCGTGAAGCCATGACCGCACTGCCCGACTGGATGCGCCCGCCGCGCGCGGAAGGCTGGTTCGCGGAGGACCTCGACCGCCTCCCCGAGGCACCCCGCCACACTGAGCTGATCGATGGAGCCCTCGTCTTCATGATGTCGCCCCAGAGGTGGTGGCACGGCCACCTCGTCACCATGCTCACCGTCGCACTCATGGAGCAGGTGCCCGCCGACACCAGAGTCGGCCGCGAAATGACCATCAAGCTCGACCCGCGCAACCGTCCCGAACCGGATCTGCTGGTGACGACCGCCGATTTCGACGGCGACCGTACCTGGTTCGCACCGCAGGACGTCCAGCTCGTCATCGAGGTCGTGTCCCCAGAGTCGGCCCATCGCGATCGCACAGTAAAACTCCGCAAGTACGCAGAGGCCCGCATCCCGCACTACTGGTGCATCGAGGAGGAGGACGGGGCCCCCGTCGTCCATGTCTACGAGCTCGACGAACCCACCGGCGCCTACGCGCCCGCCGGCATCTTCCGAGGCACCCTCCAGCGCCCGGTGCCCTTCCAAGTCAGCCTGGACCTTGACAAGCTCACACCGCCCCGAAGGGGCTGAAGAGTCAGCGCCAAGTCAGCACGGGAAACACAGAAGGGGTCGAACTCGTCAGAGTCCGACCCCTTCCGACCTGCACGTTTTTGACACACATAGCTAACACACAGTAGTCAAGCGACTACACATTGAACCGAAACTCCACCACATCCCCATCCCGCATCACATAGTCCTTCCCCTCCATCCGAGCCTTCCCCTTGGACCTCGCCTCCGCCACCGACCCCGTCTCCACCAGGTCTGTGAAGGAGATGACCTCCGCCTTGATGAAGCCCTTCTGGAAGTCGGTGTGGATGACACCGGCCGCTTCCGGGGCCGTCGCGCCCTGCTTGATGGTCCAGGCGCGGGATTCCTTGGGGCCGGCCGTGAGGTAGGTCTGGAGGCCGAGGGTGTTGAAGCCGACGCGGGCGAGGGTCGCGAGGCCGGGTTCCTCGGCGCCGACGGACTCCAGGAGCTCCAGGGCGTCGGCGTCGTCCAGTTCCGCCAGTTCCGCTTCCAGCTTGGCGTTCAGGAAGATCGCCTCCGCGGGGGCGACCAGGGCGCGCTGGGCGGTCTTGAAGGACTCGTCGAGGAGTTCGTCCTCGTCGACGTTGAAGACGTAGAGGAAGGGCTTCGTCGTGAGGAGGTGCAGGTCGTGCAGGGGGGACGCCTTCTCGCTGCCCTGGACGACGCCATGTGCGAAGAGCGTGTCGCCCTTCTCCAGGATCTCCTTCGCCTCCTCGACCGCCTTCACCTTCGGCGCCAGGTCCTTCTTGATCCGCGAGTCCTTCTGGAGGCGCGGGAGGACCTTCTCGATGGTCTGGAGGTCGGCCAGGATCAGCTCGGTGTTGATGGTCTCGATGTCGTCCTTGGGGGACACCTTGCCGTCGACATGGACCACGTTCTCGTCCTTGAAGGCGCGGATGACCTGGCAGATCGCGTCGGACTCACGGATGTTCGCCAGGAACTTGTTGCCCAGGCCCTCGCCCTCGGAGGCGCCACGCACGATGCCCGCGATGTCGACGAAGTCGACCGTCGCCGGGAGCACCCGCTCGGACTTGAAGATCTCCGCCAGCTTCGCCAGCCGGGGGTCGGGGACACCGACCACACCCACGTTCGGCTCGATGGTGGCGAACGGGTAGTTGGCCGCGAGCACGTCGTTCTTGGTCAGGGCGTTGAACAGGGTCGACTTGCCGACATTCGGCAGACCGACGATTCCGATCGTGAGCGACACGTTGAAGTCTTCCCGTGGGTGATGGGGCCTGGAGGGCGGGGTGACCGGAGGGCGAGCCGGGGGCGGCTCTCACTGGCCGATCCACCAGTCTACGGGGTGGGTCCCCGGCCCCCGGACGTCCGTCCGGTGCCCGGCGCCGAAGCGCGTCCCGTCGCCCCCGCCTCCCCTCGAACAGAGGTCAAGCTCTCCCCACCGGCGTGTCTGTCGGCCTATTCGGCACATTAACCGACCTAAGTTGGTCCAGTGGAGCAACCCAGGATGCGTTCCCCCCAGTCCCGACCGGGCGGCCCAGGCCGTCGTGCCCGGCGTGTGCCGCCCGTGCCGCCGCAGGCCCGGTCCGGGCGCGCCAGTGGCGCCAGAACCGCTCCCCCCTCCCCCGCCCCGACCGCCCGGCGGCTGCCCGGCCCCCGGCTGACCGGGCTCGGCGGCGGACTGTTCTGCGTGGGCACGATGCTGGTCCTCGCCCTGCTCATCGGGCTGCTCTTCGACGGCTCGGTGACGGTGTACGGCGTGCTGTTCCTGCCCGTCTGCGCGCTCACCGCGCTCTGGGTGCGGCCCGGCGACCTGGTGACCGCCCCCGTCGTCGTCCCCATCGCGTTCGCCTTCGGGCTGCTGCCCATCGCCGAGGGGAACGGGGTGCTCGCCCGGCTGATGGGGCTGTTCACCGCCCTCGCCACCGAGGCCGGGTGGCTGTACGGCGGCACCCTGGTCGCCGGGTCCATCGCGACCGTACGGAAGGTGCGGGTCATGGCGCGGCGACGGCGGGGCGGCGGGGCCGTACCGCCGAGTCGGCGCCGTATGACCGCCGGGTCCTAGAAGGGCACGGCCGCACTCCTCTACAGCCCTCCCCTCCCCCCCTACTGCGCCTTCGCCGCCCGCATCGCCGCCCCCACGATCCCCGCGTTGTTCTGGAGCTGTGCCGGGACGATCTCCGCCTTGATGCCCTCGATGAAGTGCAGGAACTTGTCGGCCTTGCGGCTGACGCCGCCGCCGATGATGAACAGCTCCGGCGAGAACAGCATCTCCACATGCGCCAGATACTTCTGGACCCGGTGCGCCCAGTGCTCCCACGTCAGGTCGTGGTCCTCCTTGGCCTTGCTGGAGGCGCGCTTCTCTGCGTCATGGCCGTGCAGCTCCAGATGGCCCAGCTCGGTGTTGGGGACCAGGACCCCGTCCACGAAGACGGCGCTGCCGATGCCCGTGCCGAAGGTCAGCAGGATCACTGTGCCCCCGCGGTTCTGTCCGGCGCCGAAGGCCAGCTCGGCGACGCCCGCCGCGTCCGCGTCGTTGACCACCAGCACCGGCAGTCCGCCGAGCGCGTCTCTGAACAGGGCCCGCGCGTCCGTGTCGACCCAGCTCTTGTCCACATTGGCGGCCGTACGGACCATCGCGCCGCCCGTGACCACGCCCGGGAAGGTCAGTCCGACCGGGCCCGTCCAGCCGAAGTGCTCCACGACCTGCCGGACCCCGTCGGCCACGCCGTCCGGGGTCGCCGGGTGCGGGGTGAGCACCTTGAAGCGCTCCTCGGCCAGGTCGCCCCTGTCGAGATCCACAGGGGCGCCCTTGATGCCGGAACCACCGATGTCCACACCGAAGATCTGCATGGCTCCACGTTACGACGGACCACTGACAGTCACTCCCCGGACGTCACCGAGCCGACGGTTTCCCCCCGTCGCTCAGGCGTCAATCCGTGCCGCCCGGCCAGACTTCCATCCGTGCCGCCACGCCAAGCGGGACTCCGTGCCGCCGCCACGCGTCACTCCGTGCCGGACCCGCCCCGTTCCGCGACCAGCGTCGCCGCCTCCTCGCGCAGGTCCCGGCGCAGCTCCTTCGGGAGGGAGAAGATGATCGACTCCTCCGCGGCCTTGACCAGCTCCACATCCGCGTACCCGCGCTGCGACAGCCACTCCAGGACTTCCTCGACCAGCACCTCCGGCACCGACGCGCCCGAGGTGACGCCGACCGTGCTCACGCCCTCCAGCCACGCCTCCTCGATCTCGCTCGCGAAGTCCACGAGGTAGGACGCGCGGGCGCCGGCCAGCTTGGCGACCTCGACCAGGCGCTTGGAGTTGGAGGAGTTGCGCGAGCCGACCACGATGACCAGCTCCGCGTCCTCGCCCATCTGCTTCACGGCCAGCTGGCGGTTCTGTGTGGCGTAGCAGATGTCGTCGCTGGGCGGCGAGATGAGCTGCGGGAACTTCTCCTTCAGGGCGTCGACGGTCTCCATCGTCTCGTCCACCGACAGGGTGGTCTGGGACAGCCAGACGACCTTGGACTCGTCCCGCACCTCGACCTTGGCCACGTCCCCGGGGCCGTCGACCAGCTGGATGTGGTCGGGGGCCTCGCCGGAGGTGCCGATGACCTCCTCGTGCCCCTCGTGGCCGATCAGCAGGATGTCGTAGTCCTCGTTCGCGAACCGGACGGCTTCCTTGTGCACCTTGGTGACCAGCGGGCAGGTGGCGTCGATGGTGGCGAGCCTGCCCTGCGCCGCCTCGTCGTGGACGACGGGGGCCACGCCGTGCGCCGAGAACATCACGATGTTCCCGGGCGGGACCTCCTCGGTCCGCTCGACGAAGACGGCACCCTTCCGCTCCAGGGTCTGCACGACGTACTTGTTGTGCACGATCTCGTGCCGGACATAGATCGGGGCCCCGTACTGCTCCAGGGCTTTCTCGACGGCGATCACCGCGCGGTCCACGCCCGCGCAGTAGCCACGGGGGGCGGCGAGCAGGACACGGCGGCCAGTCGAAGCAGTCATGCGTCCCATCGTACGGCCGTCCTACGGACCCTTCGGCCCGGTGCGCGACCCGTACGCCTGACCGAGCGGACGGGCTCTTCGGCGGGTCTCGGAGACGTCCATGACCGATCGGCGGACACTGGGCGCTGCGACGGAATCGCGGATTCCCAAAATCACAGCATCGCCGAACCTCCCCATCGCGGAATCACGAATCGCGGACGTGAACAGCCCGGCAGCCGAGGAGCTGAGGAACCGATGTCCGAACCCGGCACCACCCCTCCCCCGGCCGACGCCCAGCACGAGCTGCGCCGGAGCCTGGGCTTCCGGGACCTGGTCGTCTATGGACTGCTGTTCATCGCCCCCATGGCCCCGGTCGGCATCTACGGCACCTTGGACGCCCGCTCGCACGGCGCGGTCGCCCTCGTGTACCTCGTGGCGACGGTGGCCATGGCGTTCACCGCGTTCAGCTACGCGCAGATGGTGCGGGTGGTGCCGCTCGCGGGGTCGGTGTTCGCCTACGCGCGGGCGGCGCTGGGGCGGGACGTGGGGTTCATCGCCGGGTGGATGGCGATGCTGGACTATCTGCTGATCCCCGCCGTGGCGTACCTCTTCTCCGGGATCGCCATGGAGGCGCTGGTCCCGGAGGTCTCCCGCTGGGTGTGGACCGCCGTCGCCGTGGTGATCACGACCCTGCTGAACCTGTGGGGCGTACGGGCCGCCGCGCGGGTCGGCTTCCTGGTGCTGGCGATGGAGATCGTCGTCCTGCTGGTGTTCGTGGTGTCGGCGATCGTGGTGCTGGCCCGGGACGGGGCGGAGCGCGGCTGGCTGTCGCCGTTGTCCGGGGACGGCTCCCAGGGGGCGTTCGCGCTGTCGGCGGTCCTGGGGGCGGTGTCGGTGGCGGTGCTGTCGTATCTCGGCTTCGACGCCATCGCGTCGTTCGCGGAGGAGGTGACGGGGGGCTCGCGGAAGGTGGCGCGGGCGGTGCTGTTCTGCCTGGCGCTCGCGGGCTTCCTGTTCGTCGTCCAGACGTACCTGGTGGCGCTGCTCGAACCGACCACGAGCGCCGAACTGGCCGCCGACCCGAGCAAGCAGGGCACGGCCTTCTACGACGCCGTGGACGCGTCCGTGGGGACCTGGCTGCACGATCTGGTGGCGGTGAGCAAGGCGATCGGGGCGGCGTTCGCGGCGCTGGCGGGACAGGCGGCGGCGGGACGGCTGCTGTTCGCGATGGGCCGGGACCGGCGGCTGCCGAGGGCGCTGTCCCGGACGGACTCCGGAGTGCCCCGGGTCGCGGTGCTGTGCGCGGCGGTGATCACGCTGGTGGCGGCGGTGTGGGCGGCACGGGCGGCGGACGGCATGGACCATCTGGTCTCCGTCGTCGACATCGGCGCGCTGACCGCCTTCACCCTGCTGCACGCCAGCGTGGTGGGCTGGTTCGCGGTACGGCGGCGGGGCGGGCCGGTGATCTGGTGGCGGCATGTGCTGATGCCGGTGCTCGGGGCGGCGATCACGATCGCGGTCATCGTGGAGGCCAGCGGCACGGCCCAGGTGGTGGGCGCGATCTGGCTGGCGGTGGGGGTGGGGGTGCTGGTGCTTCAACGGGGGCGAGCGGAGAACGCCTCCCTGTAGGGGCGCGGGCGACAGCGACGCCCTGCTTCTAGGGGCGCTGGAGGTACCCCCCTGGGGGAGAACTGCGCGACCAGCCCCCACCCACCCGCACCAACACCTGGACCGCACCCCTTGTCACCCCCTCCCACTACCCTCACCCCATGGCCGTCACCTCCACCCCCGAAACCCCCCTCCCCGTAGGCGAGGTCTCCCGCCTGATCGGCGGCTGGATCGACCGCCTGGGCACGATCTGGGTCGAGGGACAGATCACCCAGCTCAGCCGCCGCCCCGGCGCGGGCGTCGTCTTCCTCACCCTCCGCGACCCGTCCCACGACATCTCCGTCGCCGTCACCTGCTACCGCCAGGTCTTCGACACGGTCGCCGATGTCGTCACGGAGGGCGCCCGCGTCGTCGTCCTGGCCAAACCGGAGTGGTACGCCCCGAGGGGCCAGCTGTCGCTGCGCGCCACCGAGATCCGCCCGGTCGGCGTCGGTGAGCTGCTCGCCCGGCTGGAGCAGCTGAAGAAGCGCCTCGCCGGGGAAGGGCTCTTCGCGGCCGACCGGAAGAAACCCCTCCCCTTCCTCCCCCGTCTCATCGGCCTGGTCTGCGGACGCGCCTCCGCCGCGGAGCGGGACGTCCTGGAGAACGCCCGCCACCGCTGGCCCGCCGTCCGCTTCGAGGTCCGCAACGTCCCGGTGCAGGGCGTGCACGCGGTCCACCAGGTCGTCCAGGCGGTGCAGGAGCTGGACGCGCACGAGGAGGTGGATGTGATCGTCGTGGCCCGGGGCGGCGGCAGCGTCGAGGACCTGCTCCCGTTCTCCGACGAACAGCTCGTCCGCGCGGTGGCCGCCTGCCGTACGCCCGTCGTCTCCGCGATCGGCCACGAACCCGACACCCCGCTCCTCGACTACGTGGCCGATCTGCGCGCCTCCACCCCGACCGACGCCGCGAAGAAGGTCGTCCCTGACGTGGGCGAGGAGCTGGAGCGGGTCGGGCAGTTGCGGGCCCGCGCCCGGCGCAGTGTGGAGGCGTTCGTCGAGCGCGAGGAGCGCGGGCTGGCGCACGCGGTGACCCGCCCGTCGATACAGGACCCGTACCGCATGATCGACGAACGCGCCGACCAGCTGGACGCGCTGCTCGCCCGCGGTCGCCGGACGCTCGGCCATCTCCTGGACCGCGCCGACTCGGAGCTGTCCCATACGCACGCCCGCGTGGTGGCCCTCTCCCCGGCGGCGACCCTGCGGCGCGGCTACGCGGTGCTCCAGAAGCCCGACGGCCATGTCGTCCGCGACCCCGCCGAGGTGACCCCCGGCGAACCCCTGCGGGCCCGCGTGGCCGAGGGCGAACTCACGGTACGGGCCGATGTCCGAGGCGATGTCTAGGGTGGACGGCATGAGCAGCAGCAGCACGGTGGACGAGACGACGCCCGGCTACGAGCAGGCGCGCGACGAACTGATCGAGGTCGTACGACGGCTGGAGGCGGGCGGTACGACGTTGGAGGAGTCCCTCGCCCTGTGGGAGCGCGGCGAGGAGCTGGCCAAGGTCTGCCGCCGCTGGCTGGAGGGCGCCCGCGCCCGGCTGGACGCGGCCCTGGCCCAGGACGACGAGGCCCGGCCCGACGCCAGCACCGGCGCCGCCACCCGGGACGACGACTAGACGGACCACGGTCCGTTTATGTGAAACGGATCACGCGAACCCACTTTTGATTGAAGGTTGAACCTTCAACGGCGTAACCTCTGGCGCGTCAGCTAGTTGAACCCTGAACCAACCGGGTTCGCCGCACAGGCCGTACAGAAAGCGCCCCCCATGTCTCTCGTTCTTGACCCCACCGCCCAGGACCTGCTCTTCCGCGAGGCGCGCACCGCGAACACCTTCACCGACGAGCCCGTCACCGAGGAGCAGGTGCAGGCGATCTACGACCTGGTCAAGTTCGGCCCGACCTCCATGAACCAGTCCCCGCTGCGGGTCACCCTGGTCCGCTCCGCCGAGGCCCGGGAGCGTCTGGTCGCGCACATGTCGGAGGGCAACCGGAACAAGACCTCCGCCGCCCCGCTGGTCGCGATCCTGTCCGCGGACAACGAGTTCCACCAGGAGCTGCCCCAGCTCTTCCCGCACTTCCCGCAGGCCAAGGACACCGTCTTCGCCGACCGGGACGTCCGCGAGAGCCATGCCTCGCTGAACGCCTCCCTCCAGGCCGCGTACTTCATCATCGGTGTGCGCGCCGCGGGGCTCGCCGCCGGTCCGATGACGGGCTGCGACTTCGAGGGCGTCCGCAAGGAGTTCCTCGACGACGACCACACCCCGCTGATGGTGGTCAACATCGGCAACCCGGGCCCCGACGCCTGGTTCCCGCGCTCGCCGCGCCTGTCGTACGACGAGGTCGTCACGACGGTCTGACCCGCCCGCACCCTCGGCTGACCGACATGCCGAAGGCCCCCGGTCGCGCACCACGCGCACACCGGGGGCCTTCGGCGTCCACACAATCGGGTCGGTCAACGGGTCCCGTCAGTCCAGCTTCAGCGCGCCCGCCATCGTCGCCAGCTGGCCGAAGGACCCCGTGCCGACGACCATGGTGGTGGAGCCGCCCGCCCCGCCGTCCGCCCCGTCCAGGACGAGCGCGCTGTAGCGGCCTCCGCTGTACTGGACCCAGGTACGGCCGTCGATGTCCTGGGTGACCTCGGTCCTGCTGCCGCCCCGGCTGGTGTCGTCGATGAACCGGGCGCGGGCCTGAGTGGACTGCTCGACCGCCACGTACTGACCGTCGGGCGCGTGGAAGCCGAGGTGCCATGCCTCGCCGTCCTGCCCCTTGTAGCGAACGGAGGTCGGCTTCCAGGTGTCCGGCAGCCCCTCGGGCGCGGCCACCGGGTAGGACGCCGCGCGCTGGGCCGTCAGCAGCTCCACCCGGTAGTCCACCGCCTTGATGTCCGGCTCGGTCTCGTCGTGCGGGATGAAGAGATAGATGACGTATGCCGCCAGCACGATCAGGCCCAGGGAGAGAATCATGTCCCGGACCGTCTTCTGCTTGCCGTTCGTACCTGCCACGCCCCCATCGTCGCAGGTGCCCGGTCCGCGCCCGCCCGCACCCCCCGTCGGCGCCCGCACCGGATGGCCTGATCCGCTCATCCGAAGGGCGCCCTGCTCATTCTGTCGGCCGAGGGATAGAGTCGACGCCGAAACCCTCATCCGGCCGTCGTCGTATCAGAAAGGTGCGTTCCGATGACCGATCCGCATCACATGCCGTCCGAACTCGATGTGCCCTCCGAAGCCCCCGACCGCAACCTCGCCCTCGAACTGGTCCGGGTGACCGAGGCCGCCGCCATAGCGGCCGGCCGCTGGGTCGGGCGCGGTGACAAGAACGGCGCCGACGGAGCCGCGGTACGCGCGATGCGCTCCCTGGTCTCCACCGTCTCGATGAACGGTGTCGTCGTCATCGGCGAGGGCGAGAAGGACGAGGCGCCGATGCTCTTCAACGGGGAGCGGATCGGCGACGGCACCGGCCCCGAGTGCGACATCGCGGTGGACCCGATCGACGGTACGACGCTGACGGCCAAGGGTATGCCGAACGCGATCGCCGTGCTGGCCGCCGCCGAACGCGGCTCGATGTTCGACCCGTCGGCCGTGTTCTACATGGACAAGCTGGTCACCGGGCCCGAGGCGGCGGAGTTCGTGGACATCGACGCCCCGGTCGCGGTGAACATCAAGCGGATCGCCAAGGCGAAGCGGCGCCAGCCCGGGGACGTGACCGTCGTCATCCTGGACCGGCCGCGCCACCAGGGGCTGATCGAGGAGGTCAGGGCGGCGGGCGCGCGCATCAAGCTGATCTCGGACGGCGATGTGGCGGGCTCGATCTACGCACTGCGCGAGGGTACGGGCGTGGATCTGCTGCTCGGTGTCGGCGGTACGCCGGAGGGGATCATCTCGGCCTGTGCGGTGAAATGCCTCGGCGGCACCATCCAGGGCAAGCTGTGGCCGAAGGACGACGAGGAGCGGCAGCGGGCGATCGACGCGGGGCACGATCTGGACCGGGTGCTGACCACGGACGATCTGGTGTCCGGGGAGAACGTGTTCTTCGTGGCGACCGGGATCACCGACGGCGAGCTGCTCCAGGGGGTGCGGTACCGGTCGGAGACCGCGACCACGGAGTCGATCGTGATGCGCTCGAAGTCGGGGACGGTACGGAAGATCGACTCGGAGCATCAGCTGCGCAAGCTGCGGGCGTACAGCGCGGTGAACTTCGAGCGGGCCCAGTAGGGCTCAGTAGGGCCCGTAGATCCCGTAGGCCCAGTGGACCCGGCAGGTCCGGCGCGCCCGGACGGCGCGGGCGCGACTCGGGAGCGTCCCCGGTGCGGTGGGGGCGCTCCCTTTGTCGTCGCTGTAAGCCGTGCTCGGTACGCCGTGCGCCAAGCGCTATGCGCCGGGCTCAGCCCGCCTGCGCTATGCGTCCCGTCGTCCTGGCCGTCTTCTGGAGCTCCATCTCGCGGCGGCGGCGCCGGGCCAGGACGACCCGGCGTTCGGCGGCGGTCAGGCCGCCCCAGACGCCGTACGGCTCGGGCTGGAGCAGGGCGTGTTCGCGGCACTCGACCATGACCGGACAGCGTCCGCAGACCCGCTTGGCGGCCTCCTCGCGGGAGAGCCGGGCGGCGGTGGGTTCCTTGGAGGGGGCGAAGAACAGGCCGGCCTCGTCGCGCCGGCACACTGCCTCGGTGTGCCACGGGGCGTCTTGGTCCCTGTCTCGCGCTGGCACCCGCTGGGCCGGAACGGCAGCTACCTGCATGGACGACTGCGGCGGTTGCAGCACGGTCTACTCCTGACGACGGCTTCGCGAGCGAGAGACGATGCAGCAAGGTCTACCCGCTGTGCGCGCGCCTATGCAGGGAGTTCCCAACCACCGTGATCCTGGCGGTTCTTGAGCGGTACGGGATACGGAACCGCTCGTTTCGGGCCGGAAATTCACGACCGTCAATGATCCGGTACGCCATCGCAAACCCCGGCGTCACCCGTATTTGCGCTGGATCTTCTCCACCTTGCGGGCCACCTTGTCGACGATGTCGGCGACGAACTTGCCGTATTTCGGGCGGGCTTCGACGCTGCCGAGGATCGCCCAGCCGTCCACGAAGACGACCGGTGCCTGCGGCTCGCCGGAGTCCAGGGTGCGCACCTCGAAGTTGCCCAGGACGCCGCCGCCGCTGCCGCGCAGCGACACGTTCTCCGGGACCCGGATGTCGACGCTGCCGAAGACCGAGAACGCCTTGATCACGATCTGCTGGTACTCGAACAGCGCCTCGCTGAGATCGATCTCGACGCTGCCGAAGACCGCGTACGCGTGGATACGGCGGCCCGCGCGCCAGCGGCCCTTGCGGGTGGCGGCGCTGAACACGGCGACGATGGTGTCGTCGGGCTCGGCCGGGATCGCGCCCGCGCTCGGGCGGGAGGGGGCGGTGCCGGGGGCGGCGGCCGGGTCGGCGGGGCCCTGGTGGGCGCCGGGGAGGTCGCGGACGAGCGGCTCCAGCTCGCCGACCGTCTTGGCGCGGTACACGCCGTCGATCCGCTCGGCGTGCTCGTCGGCGGTCAGCCGGCCCTCGGCCATGGCCTCGCGCAGGATGTCCGCGAACCGGTCCCGCTCGGCGTCGGACGCGCGCAGCTCGGCGGCGGGAGCGGCAGTGGCGGCAGGGGCGCCGGGACGGGGACTGGAGCTGGGGCTGGGCTGCTTCTGAAGGTCCACGCCAGCAGCGTACCCAAACACGATAGATCGCGACACCCCGCGCGGCCGGGAACTGAGTCCTACCTCACCGGCACGCTGTCGGTGGCGCGTCCTACCCTGGGGAACGCTGCCAATGGATGCCAGCCGCCGTCTGCCGTGAGTGAGGAATGGGCCGAGATGCCGGAGTTCGCGTACACCGATCTGCTCCCGATGGGAGAGGACACCACCCCGTACCGGCTGGTGACCGCCGAGGGTGTCTCCACCGTCGAGGCCGACGGGCGCACGTTCCTCAAGGTCGAGCCGGAGGCGCTGCGCAAGCTCGCCGAGGAGGCCATCCATGACATCCAGCACTATCTGCGCCCCGCGCACCTCGCCCAGCTCCGCCGGATCATCGACGACCCGCAGGCGTCGGCGAACGACAAGTTCGTCGCGCTGGACCTGCTGAAGAACGCGAACATCGCGGCGGCGGGCGTCCTGCCGATGTGCCAGGACACGGGCACGGCGATCGTGATGGGCAAGCGCGGCCAGAACGTGCTGACGGAGGGCGCCGACGAGCGCGCCCTGAGCCGGGGTGTGTACGACGCCTACACCCGCCTCAACCTGCGCTACTCCCAGATGGCGCCGCTGACCATGTGGGAGGAGAAGAACACCGGGTCGAACCTCCCGGCGCAGATCGAGCTGTACGCGACGGACGGCGGCGCGTACAAGTTCCTGTTCATGGCGAAGGGCGGCGGCTCCGCCAACAAGTCCTTCCTGTACCAGGAGACGAAGGCGGTCCTGAACGAAGCCTCCATGATGAAGTTCCTGGAGGAGAAGATCCGCTCGCTGGGCACGGCGGCCTGTCCCCCGTACCACCTGGCGATCGTGGTGGGTGGTACGTCGGCGGAGTACGCGCTGAAGACCGCGAAGTACGCCTCCGCGCATTATCTGGACGAGATCCCGGCGGAGGGCTCGCCGCTCGGGCACGGCTTCCGGGACAAGGACCTGGAGGAGAAGGTCTTCGAGCTGACGCAGCGGATCGGGATCGGGGCGCAGTTCGGCGGCAAGTACTTCTGCCATGACGTCCGGGTCGTACGCCTCCCCCGGCACGGCGCCTCCTGCCCGGTCGCCATCGCGGTGTCCTGCTCGGCGGACCGGCAGGCGGTCGCGAAGATCACGGCGGAGGGCGTCTTCCTGGAGCAGTTGGAGACGGACCCGGCGCGGTTCCTGCCGGAGACGACGGACGAGCATCTGGACGACTCCTCGGACGTGGTCCGTATCGACCTGCGCCATCCGATGGACGCGATCCTCGCCGAGCTGACCCGGTACCCGGTGAAGACCCGCCTGTCCCTGACCGGCCCGCTGGTGGTGGCCCGGGACATCGCCCACGCCAAGATCAAGGAGCGGCTGGACGCGGGTGAGGAGATGCCGCAGTACCTGAAGGACCACCCGGTGTACTACGCGGGCCCCGCGAAGACCCCCGAGGGCTATGCCTCGGGCTCCTTCGGCCCGACGACGGCCGGGCGGATGGACTCCTACGTGGAGCAGTTCCAGGCGGCGGGCGGCTCCAAGGTGATGCTGGCCAAGGGCAACCGCAGCAAGCAGGTCACCGACGCGTGCGGTACGCATGGCGGCTTCTACCTGGGCTCGATCGGCGGCCCGGCGGCCCGCCTCGCCCAGGACTGCATCAAGAAGGTGGAGGTCGTGGAGTACGAGGAGCTGGGCATGGAGGCGGTCTGGAGGATCGAGGTGGAGGACTTCCCGGCGTTCATCGTGGTGGACGACAAGGGCAACGACTTCTTCCAGGACCCGGCGCCTGCGCCTACGTTCACTTCGATTCCGGTACGGGGGGCGGGGTTGGGGTAGCGGTCGACGCCGGGACGGTCGCGCGTCGGCGCCTTCCGGCCGGTCAGAGCGCCCCCGTCGGCCCGAGGCCACGGGGGCGCTGGGCGCTGGGCGCTGGGCGCTGGGCGCTGGGCGCTGGGCGCTCCAAGATCATCTATTCGAGGACGGGAATACCTGCGTTTCGGCGTCGACTCGCCACGGGGTGCCCCACTACCTTCATCAACAGGGCTTGGAAGCACCCGAGTTGAAGGGTTCCTCATGACCGGCAAAGAAAGCCTCACGCGCCTGACGGGCAGGCTCTACGGACCGAACTGTGACGACGAGGACTGCCCCAACATCTACGCCACGCAGCGGAACACGTTCGTGGTCCAGGGGGACGCCTTCACGGGCTTTGCGGCGCCCGACGGCGAATGCCTTGTGGAGATCCCGGAGAACGTTCTGCGGGAGGCGTTTCGTGCTCTCGGATGGTGAATGGCAGGACGTCTTCGATTCCTACCAGTACGATGCGTGGCGCTTCGAGGCACAGCCCACATACACCATGCCTCGCGAGGCGGAGAACTTTGCCCGATTCCTACGGGGTGAGCCGAAACCCGCCGACCACAACGCGCGATGGCACGGCAGGGTCGAGGCGTTCCGCGCGGCGGGGAAGACCATCGGTCGTGTCCGCATCGTCCGCAAGCCACTGACGGACTATCAGCGGTACCAGCTCGCGTGGGGCATCCCGGGGAACATCGGCGCCGGTGAGGACATTCGGATTCTCGACATCACCGAGAACGACCATGGGCTTCCCGTGACCGGGCAGGACTGGTGGATGTTCGATGACGCCACCATCGTGCGCCTGAACTTCCGACCCGACGGAACTCTGATCGGACGCGAGCTGCTCAAGGGCGGGATCGAAGCCTTCCAGCACTGGAAGCAGGTTGCTCTCGCCGCGTCCGTACCGCTCCTGGAGTATGTGAAAGACGACGGGTGACATTCGATCCGGACCAGCCGGGGAAGCCGAAGGCGGAGCTGGCGGAGCTGCTGAGAGGGCTGCGCCAACGAGCCGGTCTCACCGGGGAGCGGCTCGCCAGGCGCTGCGCCATGAGCCAGAGCAAGATCTCGAAGATCGAGACCGGGCGTACGACTCCGTCCCTTGTCGACGTCGAGCAGATCTTGCGGGCGGTGGACGCACCCCCCGAACTCGTCAGCGAAGCGCTGGCGCTTGCCCGCATCGCCCACACGGAATGGCAGGGCAAGCGTTCCTCCTGGCGCCGGGGTATTGAGAAACGACAGACCGAGCTGGCAACGCTCGAACGTGAAGCACGTCAACTGCGCTACTTTCTGCCAGCGATGATCACGGGATTGCTCGCCACACCCGAGTATGTTCGCGCCAGCCTCACCCAAACTCCCGGTGACATCTCCAAGATCGTCGCCCGCAAGCTAGAACGTCAGGCAGTTCTTTACGACGACTCGAAGTCGTTCACGTTCATCCTCACCGAGCAGGCCGTGAAATGGTCGATCGTCCCCGCAGCTGCCATGGCTGTGCAGATCGACCGTCTGATTTCCTTGTCTCATCTCCCCGCTGTGCGTATCGGAGTGATCCCTCTCGGGACGTACATTCCCCGTGGCCCGATGAACACTTTCACGGTCTATGACGATCGCCTGGCGACGGTGGAGACTTTCACGGGGAGAATTGTGTTCCAGGACTTCCGCGACATCACTCAGCATCTTGAACTGTTCGGCGCCTACGAAAACAGCGCGCTGTTTGGAGATGGCGCGAGAAGCCGACTGCAAGAGTGGATACGCGTCTACCGTCCGTGATCTGTCCGGCATGCCGAGGCCCGCCTCCAGGACTTCCGTCTAATTCAGACGGAAGACGGCTCTCCCGGAGCCGTCAGTGCATCACGAAGGGCACGGTCATGACCGACCTCTACCGGCTCCCCCTTGAGGGAGTCGCGTTCTCCAAGGCGTGCGGCGGCAATACCCATCCGGACGGCGAGAGCTGCGTGACGCTCGCCAGGATCGGGCCCGGCGCCTGGGCCCTGGGCGACAGCAAGCGCCCGGACGCCGAGCCGCTGCGCTTCACCACGGCGGAGCTGGACGCGGCGGGGATCGACCCCGCGCGCTTCGACCTCTCCGCCTGATCCACGGCCCCGCTCCGGAACACGTTCGGGCGGGGCCGTTCCCCCACAGCGAGCGGAGCGGCGGCAGTGCACCACCACGGGTACGCATGGGTCGGGGACAAGAAGACGTTCGACCGGGAGAGCCTCCGCAGGCCCCCCGGTCCGGCCCCCGCCGACAGCAGCGATCACGAACTCCGCGACCGGTACCGGGAAGCCGTCGCCTCTTTCCCCACCTCCGGCATTCCCCCGCTCCAGACGGCCCACTGGCTGATGAAGCAGCCGTCCGTACTGCGGGGGACATGGACGGAGCCGAAGGAGGCCGGCGAGTGGCTCGGCCTCCAGCTCGCCGAACTGGCACCCCGGTTCGCCTGTTCGGCGGAGCGGGACACGCACCGGCTCGTCCTTCTCGTCACGTACGCGGTCGCGCGGCTGGCCTGGGGCGGGGACGTGTCCCTCGGGCACTATCTGAAGGGCACCCACTTCCACTCCATCGCCCTCGTGACCTGCTCCCCCAACCGCGCCACCACCGAACTAGCCTGCCCCGGGCGGCCCTTCTAAGGATCGGCAGCGCGGGCAGCGGCACGGGGGCCAGTGGAGGGGGTCGATCACGGCGACGCCGGGGCCCGGCCGGTAGGTCCATGGCGGGGTACGGGCGATCCGCTCGCCGTCCGGGCGGATGGTGAACGTCTCGATCGTCAGCCGGGACTTGCCCGGAAGCGGAGGCGTACCGGCCTTCACCGCGAGGCCCCACAGCGGCACCGTACGGAGTAGACGGCGCCCGCCCTGCGCTTGCCCGTGCCGGGCATCAACAAGCCCAGCGTCAACGCAACGACCCTATGGATAATGCTCACTGTCGTCAGCTCCTCTGCATGGCTGATGGCCACGCCCCCGGACGTTTGCCCGTCGCGGGGGTCTTGCGTTCCCCTCATCAGCTTCGTTGCGTAGGGATACGCTCACCAGGGGTGACGACTGGACAGCGCCAACTGTCCAGAGGAGAAACGGAGGCAGAGGCCATGACCCCTGAGACGGACGGCGCGGACTTCACCGATCCGACGTCGTCGGCGCTCGCTCACTTCGGGAACGAGGTACGGCTCGCCCGGGAGTCGATGGGCATGTCCCGCGCGGACTTCGGCAAGGAGGCGACCTGCGGGTACTCCCTCGTGGCCAAGGTCGAACAGGGACAGCGGGTGCCGCCGAGGGAGTTCGCGGAGGCGTGCGACCGGGTCTTCCCGAACGCGGGTGGACGGTTCATGCGGCTGTGGCCGCTCGCGCTCAAGTACGCCTTTCCGCCCTGGTTCCGGCCGTACGTCGAACTTGAGGAGAAGGCCACGGCGATTCGGATGTTCCATCCCGTTCTGCTGCCGGGCCTGGCCCAGACAGAGGAGTACGCAAGGGCCATTCTGCGGGCCGGTCGGTGCACGGACTTGGACAATCTCCTGACGGCCCGCCTGGCGCGGCAACGCATCCTTTCCCGGGACAAGCCGACCCGGTTGTGGCTCGTGCTGGAAGAAGCTGTGCTCAAGAACGTGGTCGGCGGTCCAGATGTCATGCGAGAACAGCTGGCGCGCCTTCGAGGCATCGCGGAGAACCCCGTGCACCGAGTGCAGATCATCCGGAACACCGGTCAGTACCGAGCATCGGCAGCGAGCCCGTTCGGGCTTCTCTCCTTCGCCACGGGGACCGACGTCGTGCATGTCGACGGATTCCCCACGGGGTATGTGCTGGCCGAACAGGCCGATGTGGGTGCCGCACAGGAAGCCTATGATCTGCTCACAGCGCTGGCCGCTCCGCCTGACGAATCGGCAGAGCTGATCGATTCCGTTGCGAAGGACTGGTACTCGTGATCCACGCCCACATCCCGGAAGCGGACTGGCGGAGTTCCACCTACAGCCAGGGCAACGGCGGCGAGTGCGTGCAGTGGGCGTCGGCATACGCCCATGCGCACCAAGTCGTGCCCGTGCGCGACAGCAAGATCTCCGACGGTCCCACACTCGCCTTCCCGGCAGCCCCCTGGTCCTCCTTCATAGCCGCCCTCAAGGGCAACCACCTCTCCGACTGACACCCCGGCCCCCGCACCGATTTCCCCGCGTCCACCCCATTCCCACCCCCAGTACTGTGTGACATATTACTGCCATGCCCAAGCAGATGACCTGCGACGTCGTCGTCGTGGGGGCCGGGATGGTAGGGGCCGCCTGTGCGTACTACGCCGGGCTGGCCGGGATGGATGTCGTCGTGCTCGACCGGGGGGCCGTCTCCGGGGGGACCACCGGCGGTGGGGAGGGGAATCTCCTCGTCTCCGACAAGGAACCCGGGCCCGAGCTGGAACTCGCCCTGCTGTCACTCCGCCTGTGGGGCGAGATCGCGGACGAGTTCGGCGCGGCCGTCGAGTACGAGGCCAAGGGCGGGATCGTCGTCGCCGAGACACCCGACGCGCTCGCCGCGCTCGACGCCTTCGCGGCGCGGCAGCGGGCCTCCGGGGTCAGCGCGCTGAGCGTCGACCCCGAGCGGCTGCGCGAGCTGGAGCCCCACCTCACCCTCGACGCCCTCGGCGGCGTGCTGTATCCGCAGGACGCCCAGGTCATGCCCGCCCTCGCCGCCGCCCACCTGCTCCGCGCCTCCGGGGCGCGCGTCGAGACCGGACGGACGGTCAGCAAGGTGTTGCGGCGGGCCGACGGGAGCGTGTACGGCGTACGGACCGGCGAGCAGGGTGACATCCACGCGCCGTTCGTCGTCAACGCCGCCGGTACCTGGGGCGGCCAGGTCGCCGCGCTCGCCGGGGTCCATCTCCCCGTACTGCCCCGCCGCGGCTTCGTCCTGGTCACCGAACCGCTCCCCCCGCGCCGCGTCCGGCACAAGGTGTACGCCGCCGACTATGTCGCCGATGTCGCCAGTGACTCCGCCGCCCTCCAGACCTCGCCCGTCGTCGAGAGCACCGCCGCCGGGCCCGTACTGATCGGCGCCAGCCGGGAACGGGTCGGCTTCGACCGGCGGCTGTCCCTGCCCGTCGTGCGGGCCCTCGCCGCCGGGGCGACCCGGCTGTTCCCGTTCCTCGCGGACGTGCGGGTCATGCGGACGTACGCCGGGTTCCGGCCCTATCTGCCCGATCATCTGCCCGCCGTCGGCGCCGACCCCCGCGCCCCGGGGCTGTTCCACGCCTGTGGGCACGAAGGCGCGGGCATCGGGCTCGCCCCCGGCACCGGGCACCTCATCGCCCAACTGATGTGCGGGCAGCCCCCGTCGCTCGATCCGCACGCCCTGCGACCCGACCGCTTCCCGGAGGAGGCCGTGACCGATGACCGCCCCTGACTCCCCGCTCGCGCTCACCCACGCCCACCCCGGCGCCCCCTTCACCGTCACCTTCGACGGACGGCGGCTGCCCGCGCTGCCCGGTCAGACCGTCGCCGCCGTGCTCTGGTCCGCCGGGATCGTCTCCTGGCGCACCACCCGCGGCGACGGCGCCCCGCGCGGGGTCTTCTGCGGCATCGGGGTCTGCTACGACTGCCTCGTCACCGTCGACGGCCGGCCCAACCAGCGTGCCTGTCTCCTCCCCGCCACCCCCGGCGCCGCCATCCGCACCCAGGAAGGGACCGGCCACGATGACGACCGAACCGGCGACTGACCTCACGGTGATCGGCGCCGGGCCCGCCGGACTCGCCGCCGCCCTGGCCGCCACCGCCCGGGGCGTCCACGTCACCCTCGTCGACTCCGCGCCCGGCGCCGGAGGGCAGTTCTACCGGCAGCCCGCGCCCGCCCTCGGCGCCCGCCGCCCCCAGGCGCTCCACCACCAGTGGCGGACCTGGGAGCGGCTGCGGGACGGGCTGCGGGACAGAATTCAGGACGGGCGGATCGTCCAGCTGAGCGAGCATCATGTGTGGGCCGTCGAACGCCGTCCCGGAGGGGGCTTCACCGTCCATTCCCTGCTCGGGAGCGGGCAGGACACCGGCTCCTCCCACTCCGCCCGAGCCGTACTGCTCGCCACCGGCGGGTACGAGAAGGTGCTCCCCTTCCCCGGCTGGACCCTGCCGGGGGTCGTCACCGCCGGGGGCGCCCAGGCCATGCTGAAGGGCGGGCTGGTCCTGCCCGGCCGTACCGTCGTCGTCGCCGGGACCGGGCCCCTGCTGCTGCCCGTCGCCACCGGGCTCGCCGCCGCCGGGGCCCGGATCGCCGCGCTCGTGGAATCCGCCGGTCCGCGCGACCTCGTACCCCATCTGGCCGCGTTCGTCCCCAAGGCGCCCGAGGCGCTCGGGTACGCGGCGGCCCTCCTGCGCCACCGGGTGCCCGTGCTGGCACCGCACACCGTCGTCGCCGCCCACGGCCGTGAACGGGTCGACGCCGTGACCGTCCGCTCGCTCGCCACCGGCGCCACCCGCCGTATCCCCTGCGACACCCTCGCCGTCAGCCACGGCATGTTGCCGCACACCGATCTCGCCGAGGCGCTCGGGTGCGCGCTCGACGGGGCCTTCGTCCGCGTGGACGACGAGCAGCGCACCGACGTGCCGGGCGTCTGGGCCGCCGGTGAGGCCACCGGCATCGGCGGCGCCGCCCTCGCGCTCGCCGAGGGGCATCTCGCGGGCCGGTCCGTCGCCGCCCGGCTCGGCCACCAGGAGCCCGGCGACTCCCCCGAGCCCGGCGACCTCCGCGCACCCGTCCGCGCCCGGCACCGCGCGCGCCGCACCGCCGCCGCCCTCGAACGGGCCTACGCGCCACGCCCCGACTGGCCGGACCATGTCCCCGACGACACCGTGATCTGCCGGTGCGAGGAGGTCACCGCCGGGGACGTCCGCGAGGCCGTCGACACCCTCGGCGCCCGCGACCTGCGGACCGTCAAGCTGCTCACCCGGGCCGGGATGGGCTGGTGCCAGGGCCGGATCTGCGCCCCCGGCGTCGCCGGGATCGCCGGGTGCGCGCAAGGCCCCGGCCGCCGCCTCCTCGCCCGCCCGGTCCCCCTCGGCGTCCTCGCCACCCAACCGCCCACCGACCCGACCGATCCGGCCGACCCCACCGATCCAACCCACCCGGACCCGACCCCCAGGAGTACGTCATGACCGCCCGCCTCCCCTGGCACGGAGTGCTCGTCGCCGCCGCCCTCCCCCTCACCCCCGATCTCGCCGTCGACCACGGCAGATTCGCCGAGCACTGCGCCTGGCTGGTCGAGAACGGCTGTGACGGCGTCGTCGCCAACGGCTCCCTCGGCGAGTACCAGGTGCTGACCCCCGAGGAGCGCGCCAAGGTCGTCGAGACCGCCGTCGCGGCGATCGGCGGCGACCGGGTCGTACCCGGCGTCGGCGCCTACGGGGCGGCCGAGGCCCGCCGCTGGGCCGAGCAGGCCCGGGACGCGGGCTGCCAGGCCGTGATGCTGCTGCCGCCCAACTCCTACCGCGCCGACGAGCGTTCCGTGCTCGCCCACTACGCCGAGGTCGCGCAGGCGGGTCTGCCGGTGGTGGCGTACAACAACCCCATCGACACCAAGGTGGACCTGGTGCCGGAACTGCTGGCCAAGCTGTCGGCCGAGGGGTACGTACGGGCGGTCAAGGAGTTCACCGGGGACGTCCGGCGGGCGTACCGGCTCGCCGAACTCGCCCCGGAGCTGGATCTGCTGGCCGGTGCCGACGATGTGCTGCTGGAGCTGGGCATCGGGGGCGCCAAGGGCTGGATCGCCGGGTATCCCAACGCGCTGCCGGAGGCGTCCGTGCGGCTGTACCGGGCGGCGGTCGCCGGGGACCTGGACACCGCCAGGGAGCTGTACCGCGTGCTGCACCCGCTGCTGCGCTGGGACACCAAGGTCGAGTTCGTGCAGGCCATCAAGTTGTCGATGGACATCGTGGGCCGGTACGGCGGCCCGTGCCGTCCGCCCCGGATGCCGCTGCTGCCGGAGCAGGCGGCGGCGGTGCGCACGGCCACCGAGCAGGCGGTCGCCGCCGGGCTGACGGCGTAGGGGGCGGGGCCGCGATGCGCAGCAGACTCGTCCTGCACGCCGTCGACTCGCACACCGAGGGGATGCCGACCCGGGTGGTCACCGGCGGTATCGGCACGATCCCCGGCGCGACCATGAACGAGCGGCGGCTGTACTTCCGTGAGCACCGCGACGACATCAAGCGGCTGCTGATGAACGAGCCGCGCGGACACACCGCGATGAGCGGCGCGATCCTCCAGCCGCCGACCCGCCCGGACTGCGACTGGGGGGTCGTGTACATCGAGGTCTCCGGGTATCTGCCGATGTGCGGACACGGCACCATCGGGGTGGCGACCGTACTGGTGGAGACCGGGATGGTGGAGGTCACCGAGCCGGTCACCACCATCCGGCTCGACACCCCGGCCGGGCTGGTCGTCGCCGAGGTGGCCGTCGAGGACGGCCGCGCCCGGCATGTCAGCCTGCGGAACGTGCCGTCGTTCGCCGTCGCCCTGGACCGCGTCGCCACCCTCGCCGACGGCCGGACGGTGACGTACGACCTGGCCTACGGCGGGAACTTCTACGCGATCCTGCCGCTGGCCGAGTTCGGGCTGCCGTTCGACCGGGACCGCAAGGACGACATCCTGGCGGCGGGGCTGTCCCTGATGGACGCCATCAACGCGGACGAGGAGCCGGTGCACCCCGAGGACCCCTCCATCCACGGCGTCCATCATGTCCAGCTCCTCGCGCCCGGCTCCACCGCCCGCCGCTCCCGGCACGCCATGGCCATCCACCCGGGCTGGTTCGACCGCTCCCCCTGCGGCACCGGCACCAGCGCCCGGATGGCACAGCTGCACGCGCGCGGCGAGCTGCCGCTGCACACCGAGTTCGAGAACGAGTCGTTCATCGGCACCCGGTTCACCGGGCGGCTGCTCGGCACCACCGAGGTGGCCGGACGCCCGGCGGTGCTGCCCAGCTTCACCGGCCGGGCCTGGATCACCGGCACGGCCCAGTATCTGCTGGACCCGGACGACCCGTTCCCGGCCGGGTTCGTACTCTGAACCCGACCCCTTCGAGGAGCGATGCCGCATGACCCCACAGCCCCCGCAGCCCCCGCCCCTGCCCGCGCTGGGCGGCCCCCGGGCCAGCTACCGCGAGCGGGTCGCCGAGGCGCTGCGGGCCGCGCTGATCGCCGGGGAGCTGCGGCCGGGCGCGGTCTACTCGGCGCCCGCGCTGTCCGCCCGGTTCGGGGTGTCGGTCACCCCGGTCCGGGAGGCGCTGCTCGACCTGGCCAAGGAGGGGCTGGTCGACCCGGTGCCGAACAAGGGGTTCCGGGTGACGGCGGTGTCCGGCCGCCAGCTCGACGAGTACACCCGGGTCCGGGCGCTGATCGAGATCCCGACCACCGTCGAACTGGCGGCGACCGCCGACCCGGCGGCGCTGGCGGCGCTGCGCCCGGTCGCCGAGGAGATCGTGACCGCCGCGGCGGCCGGTGATCTGATCGCCTATGTCGAGGCGGACACCCGCTTCCATCTGGAGCTGCTCGCCCTCGCGGGCAACGCGCACCTGGTGGAGGTGGTCCGGGACCTGCGCGGCCGGGCCCGGCTGTACGGGCTGACCCGGCTGGTCGAGGAGGGCAGACTTCAGGCGTCCGCCGAGGAGCACCTGGAACTGCTGGACGCCCTCCTCGCCCGCGACGAGGACGCCGTACGGGCGGTCATGACCCGGCATCTGGGGCATGTACGGGGGCTGTGGGCCGGACCCTGACGAGGGGGGCGACCCTGGCTCCGGCACCCCCGGACAGGGACCCTGACAGACGGGAACCCTGACGAGCGGCCCAGCCCCCGGCGCCCCTGACCGGGAGCCGCGCTCCCCCACGGGGAATACGCCTCCGGAGCCACGCGCTCACCCGTGCGGGGCCGACACGCACTCCTGGAGGTATGAGCACGATGACCAGCACCACCGGCGGCGACGAGCAGGGCTACCGGGTCGAGCACGACTCGATGGGCGAGGTGCGGGTGCCCGCGGACGCGAAGTGGCGGGCGCAGACCCAGCGGGCCGTGGAGAACTTCCCCGTCTCGGGGCAGCGCATCGAGCGGGCGCACATCGAGGCACTGGCCCGCGTCAAGGGGGCCGCGGCGAAGGTGAACGCCCGGCTGGGGGTGGTGGACGAGGACATCGCGGAGGCGATCCAGGACGCGGCCGGTGAGGTCGCCGAGGGCCGGTGGGACGCGCACTTCCCGGTCGACGTGTTCCAGACCGGCTCGGGCACCTCGTCCAACATGAACACCAACGAGGTCATCGCCACCCTGGCGAGCGAGCGGCTGGGCCGGGACGTCCATCCCAACGACCATGTCAACGCCTCCCAGTCCTCCAACGACGTCTTCCCGTCCTCGATCCACATCGCGGCGACCGCCGCCGTGACCCGCGACCTGATCCCGGCGCTGGAGCACCTGGCCGCCGCGCTGGAGCGCAAGGCGGCGGAGTTCGCGGACGTGGTGAAGTCCGGCCGGACCCACCTCATGGACGCCACCCCGGTCACCCTGGGCCAGGAGTTCGCCGGGTACGCGGCCCAGGTCCGCTACGGCGTGGAGCGGCTCACCGCGTCCCTGCCCCGGCTCGCGGAACTCCCGCTCGGCGGTACCGCCGTCGGCACCGGCATCAACACCCCGCCCGGCTTCTCGGCGGCGGTGATCGAGGAGGTCGCGCGGGCCACCGGGCTGCCGCTGACCGAGGCCCGCGACCACTTCGAGGCGCAGGGCGCCCGGGACGGGATCGTGGAGACCAGCGGCCAGCTGCGGACCATCGCGGTCGGACTGACGAAGATCGCCAACGATCTGCGCTGGATGGCGTCCGGGCCCCGCACCGGCCTCGCCGAGATCGCGCTGCCCGACCTCCAGCCGGGCTCCTCGATCATGCCGGGCAAGGTCAACCCGGTGATCCCGGAGGCCGTGCTGATGGTGTCCGCGCAGGTGATCGGGAACGACCTGACCGTCACCACGGCGGGCGCGGCCGGCAACTTCGAGCTGAATGTGATGCTGCCGGTCATCGCCAGGAACGTCCTGGAGTCGATCCGGCTGCTCGCCAACGTCTCCCGGCTGCTCGCCGACCGCACGGTCGACGGCATCACCGCGCACCGCGAGCGGGCCCGCGAGTACGCCGAGTCGTCCCCGTCGGTGGTCACCCCGCTGAACCGGTACCTCGGCTACGAGGAGGCCGCGAAGGTCGCCAAGAAGGCGCTCGCCGAGCGCAAGACCATCCGGCAGGTGGTGCTGGAGGGCGGCTATGTGGAGCGCGGCGACCTGACCGAGCGGCAGCTTGACGAGGCGCTCGACGTGCTGCGCATGACCCGCCCCTGAGGCCCGTGGCAGGCCGCCGGGAAGACCCCGCCGTCCGACCGTCGGGTGAACCGTGACCATCACTGCGGCGTGTCCTGCCGCCGCCACCTACTATCTGCCCATGGCGGACGACGAGGGAACGGCGGCGGACACGACGGTGACAGCGGCGACGGCACCCCGCCCGGTCGCCCACTGGACGCCCGGCAGCCCCATCCTGTGGCGCTACCGGGAGAACGGCGGGCCGGGCTTCCACATCGCCCGTCCGGTCACCGTGGTCCAGGACGACGCCGATCTGCTGGCCGTGTGGCTGGCGCCGGGCACGGAGTGCGTCAAGCCGGTGCTGGCCGACGGCACGCCCGTGCACGCGGAACCGCTGGACTCCCGCTACACCAAGCCCCGCGCGGTCGTCCGGGACCACTGGTTCGGCACCGGGGTGCTGAAGCTGGCCCGGCCGGGCGATGCCTGGTCGGTCTGGCTGTTCTGGGAGCCGGGCTGGCGGTTCAAGAACTGGTACGTCAATCTGGAGGAGCCGCTGTCCCGTTGGGACGGCGGAGTCGACTCCGAGGATCACTTTCTGGACATCTCCGTCCACCCGGACCGGTCCTGGCACTGGCGCGACGAGGACGAGTTCGCGCAGGCCCAGCGGGACGGTCTGGTGGACACGGCGCTGGCCGGACGGGTGCGGACGGCGGGCCGGGCCGCGATCGAGCTGATCACGGCCTGGGGTCCGCCGTTCGCCGATGACTGGCAGCACTGGCGCCCTGACCCGGCCTGGGGGGTACCGTCATTGCCGGACGACTGGGACCGTACGCCCGCGCATGTGTCCTCATGAGACCCTTGATGCGCCCCCGGGCAAGAAACGTAGGATCGTCCTCCGCCAGGAAGCGCGTGCGGCAACTGCCGGAGTGTGCACGGAGTCTGACCAGATGTCACCGAGGGGCGGCAGGACGTGAGCGAGCGGTACGAGGGCATCGGGCGTGCGGGCCGCGAGCGGTCGGCCAACAGCACGGGAACAGCCTCTGACCACGCGGAGATTCCGTTCCTGGGGCCTGTGTTCCGGGTATCGGGACTTCTGCGGGACGAACACGCGCGGCACGCCCGCCCCCGGCGAGCGCGGCGCACGGCCCCCGACGGACGGATGCGACACGCGTGACGGAGAACCCCACCTCCTATGAACGCCCCCAGCCGGGCGTCGACCCCGTGGACCCCCGCGGGGCGCTTCTGCACACCCCGACGCCCGGCCCGACGCCCGGTCCGACGCCCGGTCCGACGCCCGGCCCGGGTGAGCCGCCGCGTGCGGCGCAGCCCCCGGTCGGGGAGAGCGCGCAGGGCCTGTCGGCGGGGCCGCAGGGCGGGGCGGACACCGAGCACTCCCAGCCGTCCGCCGATGTGGCGCCCCCGGCCCGGGAGAAGCCCGGCGACGGCGACCACCCCGGCGAGGACGGAGACCCGCGGCGGCGCCCGGCGCCGGACGGCATCCCGGTGCAGCCGGACGCCACCGCCCGGACCACCGGCCCGGAGCGGCGCAGCGGCACGGGCGGCACCCTGCCGGGCGGCAAGCCGACCCCGATGCGGCGCGACGGGGACCGGCTGCGGTTCGTGGGCGCGGCCACCCGGCGGATCGCCCGGGGCATGGACCTGGACGAGATCGTGATGGGGCTGTGCCGGGCGACCGTGCCGACGTTCGCGGACGCGATCCTGGTGTATCTGCGCGACCCGCTGCCGGTCGGCGACGAACGGCCGACGGGACCGGTGGTGCTGCGGCTGCGGCGCACCGACCGCATCCCGGAGGAGCGAGACACGGACGGTGGTTTCCTGCCCGCCCAGACCCCGGAGCCCAGCGAGCTGTCCGCGGTCACCGCCGAGCTGTGCGAGGTACGGCCGGGCGGGGCGCTCGCCGAGGTGCTGCGCGGGGTGCGTCCGGTGTTCGCGGACGCCGCGGCGGCCCGTGCCGCCCTGCCCGAGCTGCTCGGCGACGACGCCGAACTCGTCGTCCCCGCGGGTCAGCGGGCGATCCTGGCGCCGCTCAGGGGGCGCCGCCGGGTGATCGGGGCGGCGGTGTTCCTGCGCGGCCCGGAGCGGCTCGCGTTCGATCCGGACGATCTGCTGGTCGCCGCCCAGCTCGCCACGCACAGCGCCCTCGGCATCGACAAGGCGGTGCTGTACGGCCGTGAGGCGTACATCGCGGACGAGCTCCAGCGCACGATGCTCCCGGAGACCCTGCCCCGCCCCACCGGCGTCCGGCTGGCCTCCCGCTATCTCCCGGCCGCCGAGACGGCCCGGGTCGGCGGCGACTGGTACGACGCCATCCCGCTGCCCGGCAGCCGGGTCGCGCTGGTCGTCGGGGACGTCATGGGGCACTCGATGACCTCGGCGGCCATCATGGGCCAGCTCCGCACCACCGCCCAGACCCTGGCCGGACTCGATCTGCCGCCCCAGGAAGTCCTGCACCACCTGGACGAACAGGCCCAGCGCCTGGGCACCGACCGCATGGCGACCTGTCTGTACGCGGTCTACGACCCGGTCTCGCATCGCATCACCATCGCGAACGCCGGGCACCCGCCGCCCGTGCTGCTGCACCTCGGCGGCCGGGCGGAGGTGCTGCGCGTGCCCGCGGGCGCCCCGATCGGGGTCGGCGGAGTGGACTTCGAGGCGGTCGAGCTGGACGCGCCCGCCGGGGCCACACTCCTGCTGTACACCGACGGCCTGGTCGAGTCCCGGCTGCGGGACGTCTGGACCGGTATAAACCAGCTGCGCGACCGGCTCGCCGCCACCGCCCAGCTCACCGGACCCGACCATCCGCCGCCCCTGGAAGCGCTCTGCGACGAGGTGCTCGACATGCTCGGTCCGGGCGACCGGGACGACGACATCGCGCTGCTCGCCGCCCGCTTCGACGGGATTCCCCCGAACGACGTGGCGTACTGGTTCCTGGAACCCGAGGACGCGGCGCCCGGCAAGGCGCGCAAGCTGGCCCGCCGCGCCCTGGACCGCTGGGGCCTCCAGGACCTCTCGGACTCGGTGGAGCTGCTGGTCAGCGAGGTCGTGACGAACGCCGTACGGTACGCGTCCCGGCCGGTGACGCTACGGCTGCTCCGTACCGATGTGCTGCGCTGCGAGGTCGGTGACGATGTGCCCCAGCTGCCCCGGCTGCGGCAGGCACGTGCCACCGACGAGGGCGGACGCGGACTGTATCTGGTCAACCGGCTGGCCCGGCGCTGGGGCGCGACCCGGCTGAGCACGGGCAAGGTCGTGTGGTTCGAGCTGAACCAGACCTAGAGACCATATAGGTCTGGTTCTGGAATGGGTCCAGAAGTTGCCGATGTACCGGTGACGGAGTTCAGTGGATGGGGTGAGCGAGGCGACCTGACGACCTCATGAAGGAGGACGCTCATGACGCAGACGCCCCCGCGCGTGCCGTACACCACGAACAATGCCGGAATCCCGGTGGAGAGCGACGAGCATTCGCTGACCATCGGCGACACCGGGCCCATTCTGCTCCAGGACCACTATCTGATCGAGAAGATGGCCCAGTTCAACCGGGAACGGGTCCCCGAGCGGGTGGTCCACGCCAAGGGTTCGGGTGCGTACGGCACCTTCGAAGTGACCAACGACGTCAGCCAGTTCACCAAGGCGGATCTCTTCCAGCCCGGTCGGCGCACCGAGATGCTGGCCCGTTTCTCCACCGTCGCCGGTGAACAGGGCTCCCCCGACACCTGGCGCGACCCGCGCGGTTTCGCGCTGAAGTTCTACACCGAGCACGGCAACTACGACCTGGTCGGCAACAACACCCCGGTGTTCTTCGTCCGGGACCCGCAGAAGTTCCAGGACTTCATCCGTTCGCAGAAGCGGCGCCCGGACAGCGGGCTGCGCGACAACGACATGCAGTGGGACTTCTGGACCCTGTCCCCCGAGTCCGCGCACATGGTCACCTGGCTGATGGGCGACCGGGGCATCCCGAAGACGTACCGGAACATGAACGGCTACTCGTCCCACACCTATCTCTGGGTCAACGGCGGCGGCGAGCGGTTCTGGATCAAGTACCACCTGAAGACCGACCAGGGCATCGAGTTCCTCACCCAGGCCGACGCCGACCGGCTGGCCGGGGAGGACGCGGATGTGCACCGCCGGGACCTGTTCGACGCGATCGACCGTGGCGACGCCCCGTCCTGGACGATGTATGTGCAGGTCATGCCGTTCGCGGACGCGCCGGACTACCGGTTCAACCCGTTCGATCTGACCAAGGTGTGGCCGCACGGCGACTATCCGCTGATCGAGGTCGGCCGGATGCGGCTGGACCGCAACCCGGAGGACTACTTCGTCCATATCGAGCAGGCCGCCTTCGAGCCGTCGAACCTGGTGCCGGGCATCGGGCCGTCGCCGGACAAGATGCTGCTGGGGCGGCTCTTCTCGTACCCGGACACCCACCGGTACCGGATCGGGCCCAACTACGCGCAGCTTCCCCCCAACCGGGCCCACTCCGACGTCCGCTCCTACGCCAAGGACGGGCCGATGCGGTATGAGCCGGCCCGTACGGGGGCGCCGTACGCGCCCAACTCGTACGGGGGTCCGGCCGCGGATGTCGAGCGGTTCGGGGACATCGCCGGGTGGTACGCGGCGGGGGAGATGGTGCGGGAGGCTTACGCGCTGCACGCGGAGGACGACGACTTCGGGCAGGCGGGGACGATGGTGCGGGAGGTTTTGGACCAGGGTGCGCGGGATCGACTGGCGTCGAACGTCACGGGGCATCTGGGGGGCGGGGTGTCTCGGCCGGTGCTGGAGCGGGCGCTTCAGTATTGGCGGAACGTGGACAAGGGGTTGGGGGATCGGATCGCCGGGGCGTTCAACGGCGGGTGACTTTTTGGGAGCCGATCGCCGTAGGGCTTGATGCCGGTGGTGGGGCGCGGGTGGTGTGTGGCTGGTCGCGCAGTTCCCCGCGCCCCTTAGGGGGCTTGATGCCGGTGGGAGGGCGCGGGTTGTGTGTGGCTGGTCGCGCAGTTCCTCCCCCAGAGGGGGTACCCCCAGCGCCCCTGAGGGGGTTGTCGTGAGCCGGGATTTCTAGGAGCCGGCGCCCTTGCCCGGGGTCTGGTTCCAGGTGCGGAGTTTTTCGGCTGTGGTGGGGATCTGGGGGTCCGTGGGGGGTGTCTTGAGGTAGAAGAGGGACTCGTCGGGGTGGGGGTCGTCGCCGCCCCAGGCCAGGACTCCGTCGCAGTCGGCGAGGATCGCGCGGACCGTGGTGAGCTGGTGCGGGAAGTAGCCGCCGCGGGTGCCGGACGGGTAGTGGCCGGGGCGGATCTGGACGGCCGTGCCGGATGCCTGGTTGGACTCGGGCAGGCCCTTGCGGACCTTCGTCGGGGGGCGCCAGCCGATGACGTCACCGGCGCGCAGTTCGTCGATCTCGTAGTGGAAGCGGCGGATCGCGTGGACGAGGATCGTCTCGGCGTCGCCCATGCGGACCTGGACGCCGGGGACGGGCGTGCCGGGGACGGGTCTGGTGTAGATGTGGCCGTGGTCGTCGGCGGTGCGTTCCATCTCCCAGCCGTTGGTGGACGGAGTGCCGGTCAGTTGGCGCCGGTTGCGTTCCTGGGCGGCGCGGACGGCGGCGCGGAGCTTGCCGGGGTCGGTGGCCGCCTGGGCGGGGGTGGAGAGCAGGGGGGACCCCAGGGCCACTGCGGCGGCCACGAGGGCTGTGCGCCGCAGTACGCCGCGGCGGGACAGTTCACTGGTCACGGGACGGTGTCCTTCGGTGGTGGGCGAGGGCGAGTCCGGTCAGGGCCAGCGCGCCGAGCGCGAGCACGGCCAGGGCCGGATCGAGATAGGAGGGGACGACGGTGTCGACGGTCGTCCCGTCGGCGGTCCGGCATCCGAAGCGCAGGGGCATAAAGCCCGGGTCGTAGCCGGTGAGGCGGTCGCCGACCGCGTCCCGGCATGACTGGGCCTGTCCGTAGTCGTCGGTGAGCAGCAGGTGCAGCAGGCCCCAGACGTAGAGGGCGACCGCGGCGTCCCAGACGAGCAGGGCGGCGCCGGTCCAGACGGGGGGACCGTCCGGCCGCCGGGCGCGCAGCAGGCGCTTGACGCCCTGGACGGTGAGGATCAGCACCGCGGCGCATCCGGCCAGCAGCAGGAGCAGCAGCAGTGTGCCGTCATGACCGGCGTAGGGCTCGTCTCCCGACATGTGGGGCTCCCTGTGCGTGGACGTGCGTCGGTGGGGCGCGTCAGTAGTTGCGTGAGATGGAGTTGTACTTCTCCATGACGTAGTACAGCCCCATCCGCTTCTTGGCCTCGGTGAACGCGGGCTCGCCCGGTCCCTGGTAGCGCCGCAGCACCTCGTAGATCTCGGTGTCCGTGTAGTCGAGGCTGGGGGCGCGCAGGGCCGGGGAGTCGTCGTCGCCGCCGGGCTTGCCGTCGATGTCCCAGCGGTGGATGAGGGCGACGCTGGTGAGGGCGTACCGCTCATTGTCGTACGCCTGCTTCCAGGCGTTGTACTTGTCCTCGTCGACGGCGGTGTTGCGGCGGGGCTGGTCGGTGCCGTAGCCGCGGTCCAGGGCGTGGTTGTGGGCGCCGATGAGGGTGAGCGCGCGCTGTTTGGCGATGCCGGTGGAGGTGTCGCGGATGTACTGCCCGGTGGTGTTGAAGGCGGCGATGACGGCGAGCCAGGCGGCCTCGTCGTCGGGGGCGATGTGCCGCATCTCCCAGTAGGCGGTGGTCTGGATGAGGGCCTTGCGCATGGAGTGCCGCTGGGACAGTTCGGTGATCAGGTCGTCGTGGGCGGTGACGGTCCGCTCGAAGCACTTCCAGTGCTGGTAGCTGCGGACGCCGCCGTCCAGCGGGAAGCCGAGGGACTCCATGTACTTGCCGACGTCGATCTGCATGGCGGTCATGACGTCGGGGTGCAGCCGGGTGTCCGCCTTGACGGCGCGCGGCGGGTCGAAGGAGCCCTGGCCGGTGTCGCGTCCGGAGGCGATGTTGACATCGATGTTGATGGCGCCCGCGCCGGTGCCGACGGTCTTGGTGACGATCTGGTCGTAGGCCCAGTTCGCGGGCAGTGGGTAGCCGAAGTTCCCGGAGAAGCCGGAGGACATGTCGGAGACGAAGGACGCGGAGGCGTGTCCGGCGGCGGAGACCCGGGTGCAGACGTTGCGGGGGCCGTACACACCGGCGGTGTAGCGGTTGCCGTCGTCGCGCAGGGCGTCCTCGATGCCCTTGAAGTGCGGGAGAACGTTGTCAGTGACCTCGTAGTCGTAGGCGTCGAAGTCGACCGCGAAGAAGATCCGGGTGCCGGCCTTGAAGCCGTGGTCGAGGGCGGCGTTGACGGCGGCCTGTCCGGCGGCCCGGCCCAGCGGGTAGCTGAAGTCCCCGGCGCCCCGGCCGAAGGTCTGGTAGATGGGGAAGCAGCGCATCCCCTGGGCGGCGATGGTCTGGAGCTCGCCGGGCTGGATGGTCTTCTCGGGGACCGCGCCGCCGCCGGGTACCGGGTTGGTGAGATAGCGGCCGACGATGGTGATGCCCTCGGCCTTGAGCGCGGCGGCCCGGTCCGGGGTGACCCGGGTGACACCGTCGCAGGCGCCGCCCTTGCGGGTCTGGTCGCCGTAGGAGACCAGCAGGGACGCCCAGGTGGAGTAGTCGCCCTGGCCGGTCGCGGGGAGCATCACGAAGGACTGGAAGGCGCGGACCTCGGTGGCGACGGCGGCGGTGAAGGTGCTGGAGAACGCCACCGGCCGCTGGTTGAGCAGCATCCCGGCGGTGAACAGCTGCACCCAGGTGCCGGACGAGCCGACGGTGAGGGTGTTGGCCTTCAGTCCGGCCTGGGTGCCGGGGCCGAAGTTGCCGTTGGCGGTGCCGTCGGCCATGCCGATCGTGTACTGGACGGCGTACAGCATGGCGGTGGCGACCGTGCGGGAGTGGTGGCCGTCGCAGGGGACGACGAAGAAGTCCCGGCGGTGGATGAAGGAGCCGTTCATCCACTGCTGGACGGCCCGGATCTGCGCGGAGCCGTTGTTGACGGTGATGTACGGGTCCATGGTGAGCAGGCCCTTGAAGACCTTCGGGACGACACCGTCGCCGGGGAAGGCGGCGGCGACGCCCATGTCCTGCTTGAGCTTGAGGGTCGACGCCTGCACCCGGGCGTTGAACACTCCGTCGATCTCACCGCCGTCGTAGCCCTTGCAGTACAGGCCGGACTGGACGATCCGGACGATGTTCTGCGGGACGGCGCTCCCGGAGCCGATGGTCGGGTACTTGGTCTGGAGGGTGGAGAGGGTGGTGGGGCCGAAGCTGTCGGACAGGGCCGTGATGCCCAGCTCGTACTGGAGGGCCCGGGTCAGGGCGTACATCACGGTCCAGCTGGTCTCACCGTTCTCGGTGAGCCGGGATATCCCGAGTTTCGCGCCGTTGTCGTAGGTGGTGTTGATGAACGTCTGCGCTCTGCGCACCATCTCGTCGGCCATGGATGTGGCGCTCCTTCATGGGGAGTTGCACAAGCGACGGCCCCGCCAGTGGGCGGGGCCGGGTCAGCGACAAGATCACCATAGGCATGGGCCGTTCGGCTGAGGAAAGGGCGGCCGTGAGAGTGGCCGAAAGTCTTCCCTGTGACGGTCCGGTGCGGTGCGGTTGAGGGCGGGTATGGGGGTGTTGGGCCGGGCTGGACGTGTTCGCTACTGCTGACCTGGGTTGTCCGGTTCGACCGGTGGCTCGGGAGTGGTGCTGGTCGGCGGGCCGGTGGTCGGGGTCTGCGTCGGCTCCCCGGTGGTGGGTTCCCCGGTGGGTTCCTCGGTGGTCGGCGGCTGGGTCGTCGGCTCCCGCGTGGTCGGCTCCTCGGTGGGCTCCTCGGTGGTGGGCTCCTCGGTGGGCGCCTGGGTCGTGGGCTCCTGGGTCTCGCTGGGCGTCCAGGACGGCTCCACGGCCGCGCCCTGGTCGGTCTCCAGGTCGAACTTCTTCGCCTCGTCGGTCGCGCCGAAGGTGTACTGGGCCCAGATCCGCGCCGGGAGGCCACCGCCGTTGACCCGGCCCTTTCCGGGCAGGGTGCCGGTGGCTCCGGCCATGTTGACCTGCTCGCCGGACTCGGCGTCCTCGCCGAACAGCCCCACCGACGTCACCAGGTCCGGGGTGTAGCCGGTGAACCAGGCCGAGCGGCCGAAGTCGGAGGTACCGGTCTTGCCGGCCACCTGGCGGCCGTCGCGCTCGGGGTTGTCCCGGACCGAGGTGCGGGCGGTGCCGTCGTCGACCACACCGGTGAGCACCGAGGTGACCGTGTCCGCGGTCTCCCGGCTGATCACCTGGTCGCCGATCGGGTCGGGCAGGTCCACCACGGTGTCCTTGTGCTCCACCGAGGCGAGGATCGACGGGGTGACCTTCTTGCCGTGGTTGTCGAGCGTGGCGTAGATCCCGGCCATCTCCAGCGGGCTGGCGCCCATCGACCCCAGGGTCTGCGCGGGCACCGCCTCCATGCCCTCGGTGTCCATCCCGAGCAGCCCGGCGACCTCCATCACCCGCTCCATGCCGACATCCACGCCCATCTGCGCGAACACCGAGTTGATGGACTTGTTCATGGCGGCCTGCACGGTGACGTCGCCGTAGTCCACGTCGTCCTCGTTGGGCGGGTTGAAGCCGACCTTCTCGCCGTCGGCCATCACCTCGCGTCTGCTGTCGCCGCCGTAGACGGTGTCCGCGGTGATCGGATCGCCGTCCTGGGTCTCGGCGCCGCCCTCCACGGCCGCGGCCAGGATGACCGGCTTGAAGGTGGACGCGGCCTGGTAGTCCCGCCGGGTGGCGTTGTTGCGGTAGTGCTTGACGTAGTCGGCGCCGCCGTACATCGCCACGACCTTGCCGGTCTTGGGGTCGACGGAGACCGCGCCGGGCTGGATGTCGCCGTCGACCGGGCGCTTCTCGGCGTCCAGCTTGCTGATCAGCTGGTCCTCGGCGGCCTGCTCCAGCTGGTTCTGGCGCTTCTTGTCGATGTTCAGGGTGAGGGTCCAGCCGCCGCGCTTGACGATCGCGAGGGCGTCGTCCTCGTTCTCCGCCGCGCCCTGGGCGACGAGTTGCCGGGCCAGCTCGTCGTTGGCCGCGTCCACCAGATAGCCGGTCTGGCCCTGGAGTCCGGGGTTGCCCTGCTGCTCCTCGGGGACCGGGAACTCCATGCCCCGGCGGTCGGCGGCGTCCAGCCAGCCTTCCTCGACCATGTTGTCGAGGACGTAGTTCCAGCGCGCCCGCACGAGTTCCTTGGTGCTCTCCGAGGCCACCGTCCAGTTGTACTGGTTGGGCGCCTGGAGCAGCGCGGCGAGGTAGGCGCCCTGCTCCACGGTGAGCTGGTCGGCGTCGATCCGGTAGTACGCCTGGGCGGCGGCCTGGATGCCGTAGGCGTCACGGCCGTAGAAGCTGGTGTTGATGTACCCGGCGAGGATGTCGTCCTTGGAGGTCTCGCGGTCGACCTTCAGGGAGATCACCAGCTCCTTGAGCTTGCGGGTGATCGTCTGTTCCTGGGTCAGGTAGTAGTTCTTGACGTACTGCTGGGTGATGGTCGAGCCGCCCTGGGTGCCCTTGCCGGTCAGGGTGTTGAACAGCCCTCGGGCGGTGCCCTTGAGGTCGACTCCGGCGTCGTCGTAGAAGGTCTTGTTCTCGGCGGCGACAAAGGTGCGCTGGACGTCCTTGGGGACCTGGGCGAGGTCCACGATCTCCCGGTTGACCTCGCCCCGGCGGGTCAGGACCGAGCCGTCGCTGTACTGGTAGACGTTGCTCTGCTCCTCGGCGAACGCGTTCCCCTCGGGTATGTCGATCACCATGTAGAGCACGATGAACGCGCCGATGCCCAGCAGACAGAAGCCGAGGAACGTACCGAGGAGCTTCTTCCAGGTGAGGAACCGGCGTATGCCCGTCCTGCCACCGCCCCGGGACGAACGGCCGTTGCCCGCCGCACGGCGGCGACCGCCGCGCTGACGCGCTCGTCTCTCTTCCGCTCGTCCCATGTGTCCGCCTGCTCCGCTTCGTTCTCGTCTGTCACATCCGTGTCGTCTCGGGCCGGGTCAGAAGCTAACACCGTCGTCTGTGACGAAGTGCGTACGATCCGGCCTTTTACGGACGTGACAATCCGCACGTGTCCTGACCTGGCTCACTGAATCCGACGAACGAAGGGGGGTGGGGGTTGTCGTGGCGGGGTAAAGTGATATCACTTAGCTAGACATTAGCTAGCGGACCGCCGAGGGTCGGTGGTCCGGTCGAAGTACGAGAAACGGGGACCGCCCATGTCGTCGTCCAGTCACCCCTCCACCCCTGTCGCCGATGTCCCGGAGATGCCCGAGCCACGGGTGCGGGAGTTCGCGGCACACAGCATCGGCGGTGGACTCGCCCTGCTCCTCGGCCTGATCGGGCTGCTCGGCGGGGTGGGCATGGCCATCTCCGCGACCGCGGTCACGGCCACCGGAGGCAAGGCGGCGCTGATCGTCGGCGGGGTGCTCATCGCCTTCGCCGCGTTCCTCGCCATGTGCGGACTGAACATGGTGGCGCCGGGCGAGGCCCGGGTCGTCCAGCTCTTCGGCCGCTACCGGGGCACGATCCGCCAGGACGGACTGCGCTGGGTGAATCCGCTCACATCCCGTACGAAGATCTCGACCCGGGTGCGCAACCACGAGACGGCCGTCCTGAAGGTGAACGACGCCTACGGCAACCCGATCGAACTGGCCGCGGTCGTGGTGTGGCGGGTCGAGGACACCGCGCAGGCCACCTTCGAGGTCGACGACTACATCGAGTTCGTCTCCACCCAGACCGAGGCCGCCGTCCGGCACATCGCCATCGAGTACCCGTACGACGCCCATGAGGAGGACGGGCTGTCGTTGCGCGGCAACGCCGAGGAGATCACCGAGAAGCTGGCCGTCGAACTGCACGCCCGGGTCGAGGCGGCCGGGGTGCAGATCATCGAGTCCCGCTTCACCCACCTCGCCTACGCGCCCGAGATCGCCTCGGCGATGCTCCAGCGGCAGCAGGCGGGCGCGGTGGTCGCGGCCCGGCGGCAGATCGTGGACGGGGCGGTCGGCATGGTCGAGGCGGCGCTCGCCCGGATCGCCGAGCAGGACATCGTGGAGCTGGACGCGGAGCGCAAGGCGGCGATGGTGTCCAACCTGATGGTGGTGCTGTGCGGCGACCGCTCCGCGCAGCCGGTCCTCAACACCGGGACGCTCTACCAGTGACGGGCCCGTCCGGGGAGACCGGCCCCGAGCGCCGGGCGCGGCGACAGCGCAAGCAGGTGCTGCTGCGACTGGACCCGGCGGTGTACGACGCGCTGGCCCGCTGGGCGTCCGACGAACTGCGCTCGGCCAACGCGCAGATCGAGTTCCTGCTGCGCCGCGCGCTGGCGGAGACGGGCCGACTGCCGGGAGACGCGGGCCCGATCCCCCGCCGGGGCCGCCCGCCGGGCACCTCCGGCGGGGGGGCGGGGGGTTCCGGCAGGGGGGTGGCGGGGCCGCCCGGGGGGTCGGCGGGGCCGACCGGCGGGACAGCGGCGGGCTCCCCCGGCGGAACGGCGGCATCGCCCGGCGGAACGGCGGCATCCCCCGGCGGGACAGCGGCGGGCTCCCCCGGCGGGACGACGGCGGGCTCCCCCGGCGGATCGGCGGCATCGCCCGGCGGGACAGCGGCGGGCTCCCCCGGCGGGACAGCGGCATCCCCCGGCGGCTTCGGGGAGCGCACCGGCGACGAGCCCCCGCCCCGCCCGCCCGCTTCCCCCTAAGGGCCCGTCGCGGAACCGTGACAATGGCCTCCGACCTGCGGTTTCACCTACCCTCCCGGTAACTACACCCCCCGCGTATACATACTGCGTATACCCCGTGTGTAGAGTGCTCCGCATGTCCATCGGTCACACCCTTCTGGGTCTTCTGGAGTCCGGGCCACGACACGGCTACGACCTCAAGCGGGCCTTCGACGAGAAGTTCGGTCAGGACCGGCCGCTCCACTACGGCCAGGTCTACTCCACGATGTCCCGGCTGCTGAAGCACGGGCTCGTGGAGGTCGACGGCATCGAGCCCGGCGGCGGCCCCGAGCGCAAGCGGTACGCGATCACCGACGCCGGGATCACCGACGTCCAGCAGTGGCTGGCGACCCCGGAGAAGCCGGAGCCGTATCTCCAGTCCACGCTGTACACCAAGGTCGTCCTCGCGTTGCTCACCGAGCGCGACGCCGCCGGAATCCTCGACAGCCAGCGCTCGGAGCATCTGCGGATGATGCGCATCCTCACCGACCGCAAACGCAAGGGCGATCTCGCCGACCAGCTGATCTGCGACCACGCCCTGTTCCATCTGGAAGCCGATCTGCGCTGGCTGGAACTGACCGCCGCCCGTCTCGACCGACTCAAGGAGGCGGTGGCGCCATGACCGGATCTGCCATTCCCGCCGGTTCCCTGCTCGCCGCCCGCGAGCTGCGCAAGTCCTACGGCCCCACGACGGCCCTGGACGGCGCCGAGTTCTCCATCCACCCCGGCGAGGTCGTCGCGGTGATGGGCCCCTCCGGGTCGGGCAAGTCGACCCTGCTGCACTGTCTCGCCGGGATCGTCACGCCCGACTCCGGGTCGATCGTCTACGGCGGCCGTGAGCTGTCCGGGATGAACGACGCCCAGCGCAGCGCCCTGCGGCGCAGCGAGTTCGGGTTCGTCTTCCAGTTCGGCCAGCTGGTGCCGGAGCTGACCTGTGTGGAGAACGTGGCGCTGCCGCTGCGGCTGAACGGCACCTCCCGCAAGGAGGCCGAACGCACCGCGCTCGCCTGGATGGAACGGCTGGAGGTCGAGGACCTGCGCGCCAAGCGGCCCGGCGAGGTCTCCGGCGGGCAGGGGCAGCGGGTCGCCGTGGCGCGGTCGCTGGTCACCGGACCCCGGGTGCTGTTCGCCGACGAGCCGACCGGCGCGCTGGACTCGCTCAACGGCGAGCGGGTGATGGACCTGCTGACCGAGGCGGCCCGCTCCACCAACGCGGCGGTCGTCCTGGTCACCCATGAGGCACGGGTCGCCGCCTACTCCGACCGTGAGGTCGTGGTGCGGGACGGACGCTCGCGGGACATGGAGCGCGCGGTATGAGAACCCGTCTGTGGGCGCGCGACCTCGCCATGGGCGTCCGGTTCGCGTTCTCGGGGCGCGGCGGGCTGATCCGGGCGGCGCTCACCGCCGTGGGCGTCGGCCTGGGCGTCACGCTCCTGCTGTTCACCACCGCCCTGCCGAACGCGCTGAGCGAGCGGCACGCCCGCGAGGAGGCCCGCCAGGACTACACGTTCGACGCCACCCCGCCGCCGAAGACCGACGGCACGCTGCTGATCGTCACGGCCGACACGGAGTACCGCGGCTCCGACGTACGGGGCCGGATCGTGGAGCCGGAGGGTCCGAAGGCACCGCTGCCGCCGGGGGTCTCGGCGTTCCCGGAGCCGGGCGCGATGGTGGTCTCGCCCGCGCTGAAGGAGCTGCTGGACTCGTCCGAGGGGGCGCTGCTGCGCGAGCGGCTGCCCGAGCGGATCGTCGGGACCATCGGCGAGCCGGGTCTGATCGGGTCGCACGAACTCGCCTTCTACCGGGGCGGCGAGGGCCTGGAACGCCATCTGGACGACAAGACCACCCGGATCGACTCCTTCGGACGGGACTCCGGGGTCACCGAACCCTGGGACCCGGTCCTGATGCTGCTGGTCCTGGTCGTGTTCGTGGTGCTGCTGATGCCGGTGGCGGTGTTCGTCGCCGCGGCCGAGCGGTTCGGCAGCGACGGACGCGACCGGCGGCTCGCGGCGCTGCGGCTGGTGGGCTCCGACCGCCATATGACCCGCCGGATCGCGGCCGGTGAGGCGCTCGCCGGGTCGGCGCTCGGACTGGTCTTCGGCACGGTCTTCTTCCTGGTCGCCCGCCAGCTCGCGGGCACCGCCGAGGTCTTCGGCTTCAGTGTCTTCCCCAGCTATCTGAACCCGTCGCCGCTGCTCGCGGTGCTGGTCGCGCTGCTGGTGCCGGCCGCCGCGGTGGTGGTGACGCTGCTGGCGATGCGCGGTGTGGTGATCGAGCCGCTGGGCGTGGTCCGTACGGCGAAGCAGCGCAGGCGGCGGCTGTGGTGGCGGCTGCTGCTGCCGGTGGCCGGTCTGGGACTGCTGGCCCCGATGGTGGGCCGGGACAGCGACAGCGGCGAGTTCAACCAGTACCTGGTGGTCGGCGGCGTGGTGCTGCTGCTGGTCGGGGTCACCGCGCTGCTGCCGTGGCTGGTGGAGCGGTTCGTCGGGCGGCTGGGCAGCGGCCCGGTCTCCTGGCAACTGGCCGTACGCCGCCTCCAGCTGAGCGGCGGTACGGCGGCCCGTACGGTCAACGGGATCGCGGTGGCCGTCGCGGGCGCGATCGCGCTCCAGATGCTGTTCACGGGCGTGCAGGACGACTTCACCACGGACACCGGGAAGTCGGTGCAGAACGTCCAGATGCAGGTCAGCCTGCCGACCGGGACCGACTCCGCCGCGATGGCGGCCGAGCTGCGCAAGTCCGACGGCGTCCGCATGGTGTTCCCGTTCTCCGACGGCTATCTGGCCGAGAAGGCCGTGAACCCGGAGAAGTACGCCGCGCTGACGGTCGGCGACTGCGCGGCCCTGCGCCGGGCGCTGAAGCTGTCGTCCTGCACGGACGGGGACGTGTTCGCGACGCCGAACACGATGTTCGACACCGACACCGAGGAGCTGGCGAAGGAGGGCCGCACCCTCTGGCTCGACCCGAGCTACGAGAGCGACCAGGGCGAGGAGATCCCCTGGAAGCTGCCCGCCGTCCAGCGGGCCGCGGTGAGCAGCGAGCTGACCGGCACCGAGTGGGGCGGACTGTTCGTCACCCCGAAGGCGCTGCCCTCGAAGCTGCGCCCACAGCTGGCCGGACAGATCTACCTGGGGTTCGACCACAACGTCCCGGACGCCGTCGACAAGGCCCGCACCATCGCGGCCCAGGTCGAACCGCTGTCCTCGTCGTCGATGTGGGCGGCCCAGGAGAGCGCCCGGCGTTTCGACGCCGTCCGCACCGGTCTGTTCGTCGGCGCCGCCGCGGTCCTGGTGCTGATCGGGGCGAGCCTGCTGGTCTCCCAGACGGAACAGCTGCGCGAGCGCAAGAAGCTGCTGTCGGTCCTGGTCGCCTTCGGCACCCGGCGCGGCACGATGACCCTGTCGGTGCTCTGGCAGACGGCGATCCCCATCGCCCTCGGCCTGATCCTCGCCAACGCGGTGGGTCTGACCCTGGGCGCGGTGCTGCTCCGCATGACCAGCACACCGATCGGCATCGACTGGACGAGTGTGCTGACCATGACGGGCATCGGCGCGGCGGTGGTCCTGGCCGTGACCCTGCTGAGCCTGCCACCGCTGCTGCGGCTGATGCGGCCGGAGGGACTGAGGACGGAGTAGGCAGCGGGAGCGGGGCGTCGGCGCGGACCAAGAGCCGACGCGCCGGGGTCAGCGGGTCGGGGTCAGCGGGTCGGGTCGAACGGGCCGGGGTCTGGGGGGCGGGGTCTGGGGGCCGGGTCCAGCGGGCCGGGGTCTGGGGGGCGTCCTCCCGGGCCCCGGCCCGAGCCGTTCGGCGACCGCCGCCCCGCTCCCCCACCCCAGCACCAGTCTCTTCGCTGCCCGCTCCCCACCCCAGCACCAGTCCCCTCGCTGCCAGCCTCCCGACCCCAACGCCCACCGCCCCACTTCCGCCCCCACAGATCGCGATACTCCCGCCCCCGCCCGACTCCCCGAGCGCCGCCCCCCGTTGCCCTACTCCCCCCTACTCCCCCCTACTCCCCCCTACTCCCCCACCACCCGCACCGGCAGCTCCCCCATCGCCTCCCGCAAGGACGCCGCCAGGTGGGTGTACTCCGTGGAGCGGGCCGCGCCGGTGCGCATGGCGAGGGCGATACGGCGGGTCGGGGCCGGGGCGGTGAAGGACGCGGTGAGCAGCTGCCCGGAGCGGCTGGTCTCCACCCGTACCGCCGTCCGCGGCAGCAGGGTCACCCCGAGCCCGCCCGCGACCAACTGCACCAGCGTGGCGAGTCCGGCCGCCGTCGTGGTCGCCGGGACGTCCTCGCGGCCCGCCTCCCGGCAGATGTCGAGCGCCTGGTCGCGCAGACAGTGCCCCTCGTCCAGGAGCAGCAGCCGCAGTTCGCGCAGGGCCTCGCGGGGCACGCCCTCCCGGCCGCCGAGCGGATGCCCGACCGGGGTGACCAGGACGAAGTCCTCGTCGAAGAGGGGGAGTTCGGTCACCCCGGGGACGCCGAGCGGCACGGCGAGCAGCAGCAGGTCGAGGCGTCCGGCGGCGAGGCCGTCGAGGAGGCTCGCGGTCTGCTCCTCGTACACCTGGAGGTCCAGCTCGGGATAGCGGTCGTGGACCAGCCGCAGCACGGTCGGCAGCAGATAGGGCGCCACCGTCGGGATCGTGCCGAGCCGCAGCGCCCCGGTGAAGGGCGCCCGGACCGCCTCCGCCTCCTCCAGCAGCGCGCCGACCTCCGCGAGCACCGCCTTGGCGCGGACGGCGAGCCGCTCACCGGCCGGGGAGAGCAGCACCTTGCGGGTGGTGCGCTCCAGCAGGGTGACGCCGAGCGTGTCCTCCAGGGCGGACACCGCCCCGGACAGCGCGGGCTGGCTCATTCCGATCGCCGCCGCCGCGTCCCGGAAGTGCAGATGCTCGGCGACGGCCGCGAAGGCCCGTAGCTGGGCCAGGCTGGGCTGGCGCCGCTTCCCCGCCGTCCCACTCGCCGACCCACTCACCAACCTGCCCGCCGATTTACTCACAGTCACTGATAGCCCTCTCCGATCAACCCGCCCCAGTGTAGCTATTACCGCAATCAATCCAGCGTATGAAAGCATCGAGCACGTCCAACCCATGGGGGGCACCCGCACTTGAGGTGTCTCCTCGCTGCAAGGAGAGCTAGTGCTCACTGTCGGTGACAAGTTCCCCGAGTTCGAACTGACCGCCTGTGTCTCGCTGGAGAAGGGCCAGGAGTTCGAGCAGATCCACCACAAGTCCTACGAGGGCAAGTGGTTGGTGGTCTTCGCGTGGCCGAAAGATTTCACTTTCGTCTGCCCGACGGAGATCGCCGCGTTCGGGAAGCTGAACGAGGAGTTCGCCGACCGTGACGCCCAGATCCTCGGCTTCTCCGGCGACTCCGAGTTCGTCCACCACGCCTGGCGCAAGGACCACGACGACCTGCGCGACCTGCCGTTCCCGATGCTGGCGGACTCCAGGCACGAGCTGATGCGAGACCTGGGCATCGAGGGCGAGGACGGCTTCGCGCAGCGCGCGGTGTTCGTCGTCGACCCGAACCGCGAGATCCAGTTCACCATGGTGACCGCGGGCTCCGTCGGCCGTAACCCCAAGGAGGTCCTGCGGGTCCTCGACGCGCTCCAGACGGACGAGCTGTGCCCGTGCAACTGGAGCAAGGGCGACGAGACCCTCGACGCGGTCGCCCTGCTCGCCGGAGAGTGAGTGCCATGTCCCTCGACTCCCTGAAGTCCCGCATACCGGACTACGCCAAGGACCTGAAGCTCAACCTGGGCTCGGTCATCGGCAACTCCGCCCTCCCCGCCCAGCAGCTGTGGGGCACGGTCCTGGCCACCGCCATCGCCGCCCGCTCCCCGATCGTGCTGCGCGAGCTGGCGCCGGAGGCCGAGGCGAACCTGACGCCCGAGGCGTACACCGCCGCCAGGTCGGCCGCCGCGATCATGGCGATGAACAATGTCTTCTACCGCACCCGCCACCTCCTGTCGGACCATGAGTACGGCACTCTCCGCGCGGGTCTGCGGATGAACGTCATCGGCAACCCCGGCGTCGACAAGGTCGACTTCGAGCTGTGGTCCTTCGCCGTCTCCGCGATCAACGGCTGCGGTCTGTGCCTCGACTCGCACGAGCAGGTGCTGCGCAAGGCGGGCGTGGAGCGCGACACCGTCCAGGAGGCGTTCAAGATCGCCTCGGTGATCCAGGCGGTCGCGGTCACCCTCGACGCGGAGGCCGTCCTCACCGAGCAGTGACCCCCGGTACGACGACCCCGCTCACCCCTGGTGGGCGGGGCTCTCCGCGTTCCCGCCCGGCTCGGCGCGGACCGCTTCCGTCCCGCCATCGCCGACCGCGACCACGTCCTCGACCGGCGGCCGGGCCGCGATCACCTGCCCTGCCCCGTCGTCGTACCGCCCCGCCGCGTACGCCCGCAGATAGCCGACCACCGTGTTGGTGACCGCCACCAGCGGTACGGCGACCACCGCGCCGCCGATCCCGGCGACCAGTCCGCCCGCCGCGACCGCGAGGACCACCCCCAGCGGATGCACCCGCACGGCCCGGCCCAGGATGAACGGCTGGAGGATGTGCCCCTCGATCTGCTGCACCGCGAGCACCACCACCAGCGTCATCACCCCGGTGAACACGCCCTGGGTGACCAGCGCGACGACCACCGCGAGCGCCCCGGAGATCACCGCGCCGACCAGCGGGATGAACGCGCCGAGGAAGATGAACACGGCCAGCGGGACCGCCATCGGGACATCCAGGAAGTAGATGCCGAGCCCGATGAAGATGGCGTCGATGAGGGCGACGACGACCGTGCCCCGCACATAGGCGGTCAGGGTCTGCCAGGCGCGCGGACCGGCGCCCGCGACCCCCGGCCGGGCGGCGGCGGGCACCAGCTTCAGCGCCCACTCCCAGATCCGCCGCCCGTCGTACAGCAGGAACAGCGTGCAGAACGCGGCGAGCGCGATGCCGGTGAGGGCCTCCACGATGACCGTGACGCCCTCCAGACCGGCGGAGGTGATCTCGTCGGTGTTGGCGCCGACCGCGTCCCGCAGATTGCCCGCGATGTCGTTGATCTGCTCCTCGGTGACATGGAACGGGCTGGTGAGCAGCCAGCGCCGCAACTCCTCGATACCGTCCTGGATCTGGTCGGAGAGAGTGTCGATGTTCTCCATCACCTGCCAGGTGACGAACCAGCCCATCAGACCCATCACCACGAACCCGAGGATCGCGGTCAGCGCGGTGGCCGGTCCACGCGGCACCCCGTACCGCCGCAGCCAGGCCACGGTCGGCTGGAGCAGCGCGGTCATCAGCAGCGCGGCCACGAACGCGAGCACCACGAGCTGTACGGCGCTGATGACCCGCATCAGCACCCATAGGGTTCCGGCCAGCACCAGCAGCCGCCAGCCCGCCTCGGCGGCGACCCGCACTCCCCAGGGCACGACGTGCGCCGGGTCGGGGCGGGCGCCGGGGGCGGGCTGATGCGCGGGCGGGGACGGGGCGAGCGGGCCGGGGTTCTCGGGTCCGGGCCCGGTGTCGTCCTCGGCGGCTCCGGCGCGGCGGCGCTCGTCCAGCTTGTGGCCCATCTCGGTCAGTCCGGCACCCATCCGGCCCAGCCACCCCGGCACTCGCGACATGATCCGTCCCTCGCCCCCGTCCTTCCCCACCACTCCCCCCTGGAGTCGCCGTGTCCGACCGTACAGGGCGAAAGCCCCTCCCCCTAGGACGGGGAGGGGCTTCACGGGGTTGAGCGGAGTACGCCCGCGGCGGGCCGCGCGAGGCGCGGCGCGGTGCCTAGTACCAGTTGTTGGCCTGCCAGAACGACCACGCGTCACAGGGGCTGCCGTAGCGCTCGTTCATGTAGTTCAGGCCCCACTTGATCTGGGTGGCCGGGTTGGTCTGCCAGTCGGCACCGGCGGAGATCATCTTGGAGGCCGGCAGGGCCTGGAAGAGACCGTAGGCACCCGAGGACGGGTTGACGGCCCGGTAGTTCCAGTCGGACTCGTGGTCCACGATGTTGCTGAAGCAGGTCCACTGGCCGGACGGCACCATCTGGCGGGCCATGGCCTGGATCTGTGCGACGGAGTAGGAGCCCTGGACGCTGAAGCTGGAGGCGTCCCGGGTGGCCTCGCGGCTGGCGGCCTCCTCGGCCTCCGCGCGCTCCTTGGCCTCCTTCTCGGCCTTGGCCTTGGCCTCGGCGGCTTCCTTCTTCTCGACGGCGGACTTGGCCGCCGCCTTGCGGGCCGCCGCCTCCGCGTCCTTCTTCGCGCTCGCATCCGCGGCGATGGCCTGGACATTGGCCTGCTGCGTGAGGGACGCGGTCTGCACCTGGGCCTGCTGGCCCGTGGGTATGTCCGCGAGGAGCGTCAGGTCGGCGGCCGTCGATTCGGCGTCGTTGTTCTGAGCGGTGCTGCCCGAGGCAACGCCGACAACGCTACCGACGGCGGTGACCGCGGTGGCCGAGGCCACTGCGAATCCCCGGACCGAGATCCGGCTCACACGGTTTCCTTCCAGCAGCGCCGCTTCGGTGACCCTGGCGGACGCGATCGTGCCCCTGGCGCTGGCCTCCCCTACTGCGCGGTCACGGGAGGCGACGGACCCGGTGGGCAACTCCCGCACGGGGAGCGCCGCGAGATGCTCGGGCGGCATACGGCGACGCTGTTGAGTTTGCGGTGAAGCTCTGTGGTGCCGTACCCCTCGGGGTACACGGGTGCCGTATGCGGGGCCTGACAGGAACGAGACTCTGCCGTAACCCGACACCGGGTGGCAATTCTGTGTTGCGTGTGAAAGCTCACACCCCGCGTGCCCCAGGGGATTTCGGGAAAGAGCGGCGCATGATGGCGCCGCCCGGCTAGGGTCTCCCCTTTGCCGAGCGGCGCCAACTGCGGGATATTCGCCCCGTCGTGGGGCGGGTGGGTCAGATCTGCCCGTCCTCCAGCATTTCGGTCACAAGGGCGGCGATCTGGGACCTCTCGGACCGGGTGAGCGTGACATGCGCGAAGAGCGGATGCCCCTTCAGCTTCTCCACCACGGCGACCACTCCGTCGTACCGCCCGACGCGCAGATTGTCCCGCTGTGCCACGTCATGGGTGAGCACCACCCGTGAGTTGGCGCCGATCCGGGACAGCACGGTCAGCAGGACGTTCCGCTCCAGTGACTGGGCCTCGTCCACGATCACGAACGCGTCGTGCAGCGACCGGCCGCGGATGTGGGTGAGCGGCAGGACCTCCAGCATGCCGCGCGCGGTGACCTCCTCGATGACCTCGCGGCTGGTGACGGAGGACAGCGTGTCGAAGACCGCCTGGGCCCAGGGGCCCATCTTCTCGGCCTCGGTGCCGGGCAGATAGCCCAGTTCCTGCCCGCCCACCGCGTACAGCGGCCGGAAGACCATGATCTTCTGGTGCTGACGGCGCTCCAGCACCGCCTCCAGACCCGCGCAGAGCGCCAGCGCCGACTTGCCGGTGCCGGCCCGGCCGCCCATCGAGACGATCCCGATGTCCGGGTCGAGCAGCAGATCGAGCGCGATCCGCTGCTCGGCGCTGCGGCCCTTGATGCCGAACGCCTCCCGGTCGCCGCGCACCAGCCGGACAGTGCCCTCGGCGGACACCCGGCCGAGTGCCTTGCCCCGGTCGGACTGGAGGGTGAGACCGGTGTGCACGGGCAGCGAGGCCGCCTCGGGCACATACACATGTCCTTCCTCGAAGAGGATGTCCACCTGTTCGGCGGGCAGCGTCAGTTCGGACATGCCGGTCCAGCCGGAGGCGTCCGTGATGGCGAGTTCGGCCCGGTACTCCTCGGCCAGCAGACCGACCGAGGACGCCTTGATCCTGAGCGGGAGGTCCTTGGACACGACGGTGACGTCGAACCCCTCGGCCTGGAGGTTCCGGGCGACCGCGAGGATGCGGGAATCGTTGTCCCCCAGGCGGTAGCCGGTGGGCAGCACGCTGGGGTCCGAGTGGTTGAGCTCGACACGGATGGTGCCGCCCAGCTCCCCGGTGGGGATGGGGGCGTCGAGACGGCCGTACCGCACCCGGAGGTCGTCCAGCAGGCGCAGTGCCTGGCGGGCGAAGTAGCCGAGCTCGGGATGGTGCCGTTTGGCCTCCAGCTCCGTCACCACCACGATCGGGAGCACGACCTCGTGCTCGTCGAAGCGGCTGAGGGCGTTGGGATCGGCCAGCAGGACGCTGGTGTCGAGAACATAGGTGCGCCGGTCGGGCTTGTGGCGCTTTGTGCTGGTCACCACGGAAGGACGTACCCCCTCGGATGAGGTCGGGGAGCGACGGAGAGGAGCTGGACCGGTCCTCGGCCCCGTGGCACCACGGGCCGGGAACCGGCCCTCCGCGGCTTCATCCGTGCCGAGACCGCACGGTCGGGCTGGTGCAAAGGGCCTCCCGGGCGGACGGCCCCGTGCCGTCCGCTGAGATCGAGACATCCGTGGTTCGGACGTCGACCTGTCTGCGTTATGCCCTCGAACGAGCGCGGCCATGCCAGGGCCGACGACGGCGCTCCGGTGAACTCCGTATTAAGCGCGGTACGTCTGGGTTACACCTGATATGCGGGAGTGCGTCACTTTCGCGGGGCCGGGTGACCGGGCCGGGCGCGGCGGCCATCCGCCGAACGGGCGGCGCTGCGGCTCCCGCAGGGGTGTCAGCCGCCGTAGCGCCGGTGGCGGGCGGCGTAGTCGCGCAGCGCGCGCAGGAAGTCGACCTTCCGGAACGCGGGCCAGAAGACCTCGCAGAAGTAGTACTCGGAATGGGCCGTCTGCCACAGCATGAAGCCGGACAGCCGCTGTTCGCCGCTGGTCCGGATGACGAGGTCGGGGTCGGGCTGGGCGCGGGTGTAGAGGTGGCGGCCGATCATCTCGACGTCGACGGCCTCGGCCAGCTCCTCCATCGTGGTGCCCCTGTCGTGGGCGTCCAGCATCATGGAGCGGACCGCGTCGGCGATCTCCTGCCGTCCGCCGTAGCCGATGGCGACATTGACCACTATGCCGTCGATGTCGGCGGTCGCCGCCTCGGCCTCCTTCAGGGTGCGCTGCATCCCGGCGGGCAGCAGGTCCGGGGTGCCCACGTGGTGCACCTGCCAGCGGCCGTCGGCGCCGAGGCTGCGGACCACGTCCTCGATGATGCCGAGGAGCGGGACCAGCTCGTCCTTGGGGCGGTCGAAGTTGTCGGTGGACAGCAGCCAGAGGGTGACCACCTCGACATCGGTCTCGGTGCACCAGCCGAGGAACTCCCCGATCTTCTCCGCGCCGGCCCGGTGTCCGTGCATCGTGGTGGAGCCGGAGGCTTTGGCCCAGCGTCGGTTGCCGTCCATGATGACGCCGATGTGCTTGGGCACCTGAGCGTGGTCCAGGTGGCCTTCCACCCGGTGCGCGTACAGCCTGACGAGCAGGCTCCGCAGCGTGTCGCGCAGGTTCACGTGATTGTCAGCCCCTCCGGTACGGATCGGACGGCCCGGTCGAGTGCGGGTCCAGTCCGAGTGGCGGTCCCCCGAGGGGTGTGAGCCTACCCCCGTTCTACGACGGCTCCCCCAAGGGGTGTTGGGGTCCGGCGGGGCGAGGGCGGGGGACGGCGGGGGGACGGCGGGGGGACGGGCCGGGGCCCGGGAGCGGGTGCTGGTGAGGGGGCCGGACGGCGGCGGCGCGGGGGCCGCGCGGGGGCCGGACGGAACCGGGGGGCGCGGACGGGGCGCACGGAGGGCGGCCGGGCGGGGGCAGAAAAACGGGCCGGTCCGTGGGGGGGAGACGGACCGGCCCGAGGGGGGGCTTCCACCATAACCCTTCGTAAGTGATGCTGCGTGCACCGGCGTGCCACAACTACTCTCCGAAGTCGGCCGACAACGCCTCGACAGCCGTGGAATGCCCGCTTCACAGCGGATTCATGGCTGGTTCCGAGCGCCCACCGGATCGTCCGGACGAATCGCCGGGACGTCCCTCCGATGGGCTAATCGGCGGGCGAACGCCCACTTGACGCCCGGTACGGGGGCACGGCACCGCGCAGTCCCCTCCACCGCGCGGTGCCTACCGCGCAGCTTTGCTGGCGCGAATTGCCTTGGTCCGAACTTACGCGACGCCCGCGCCAGATGCGAATCACTGGCGATAACGATGTGGAGAACCCGTGAAGTGACGCCGCGCCAGATTCACATTCCTGTCGATTTGGGCATTTTGCCCCGGATCGGACTTCCGGTATCCGGAGCCGCCTGTCACGGTGTCGCCATCGCGCGGCGACCGGCCGACCGTTGCAATCGCCGACAGGGGCCCGGTGGCCCCCTGGGCACGACCGGCCATTCCTGGCCATTCCTTCGCCGGGGCCGCGGGGCGGGGCCGGAGCGGTCAGGGGGCGGGACTGTGGGTGGGGCTCTGGGCGGGACTCGGGGCGGGACTGTGGGTGGGGCTCTGGGCGGGACTCGGGGTGGGATTCGGCGCGGGCGTGTGGGCGGGGGTGCGGCTGGGCGTGCGGGCGGGTCTGCGGGCCTCGAAGAGGTGACGGGTGCTGTGTGCGACGAACGGGCCGTCGGACCGGATGCGCTCGTGCAGGGCGCGCAGCCGGGGCTCGTACGCCTCGACGGTGAAGCCGGGGACCGTCCACACGACCTTGCGCAGGAAGTGCACGACGGCGGCGATGTCGTAGAACTCCATCCGCAGCCGCTCCGCCCGCACCGACACCACCTCAAGACCGGCGGTCTCCGCCCCGGCGCGCTCCCCCGCCGGATCACGGGCGGCGCGGACGGCCTCCGGTTGGGGTCCGAGGAAGTACTCGACCAGTTCGAAGACGGTGGACGGACCGACGTGCTGGGCGAAGTACGTACCGCCAGGGGCGAGGACCCGGGCGATCTCGGACCAGTGCGGGCGCACCGGGTGACGGCTGGAGACCAGGTCGAAGGCCCCGTCCGCGAACGGCAGCGGGGCGTCCTCGGGGCAGGCCACGACGGCGACGCCCCGGGGGCCCAGCAGCGCGGTGGCCTTGGCGACGTTCGGGGGCCAGCCCTCGGTGGCGACGGTGAGCCGGGGCGGCGCGGCGGCCCGGCCGAGGGCGAAGCCGAGCACCTCGCCGCCGCCGGTCTGGATGTCGAGCGCGGTGGCGCCGGGCAGCCGTCCGGCGAGGGCGAGCGCGTACCCCCAGGAGGGCCGCGCCTCGGTGGCCCGGCCCTCGAACCAGGAGAAGTCCCACCCTTCGGTGGGCACGGCGGCCCCTTCGGCGAGGAGTTCCTCGAAGGAGGTGTCGGACGGCGACGGTGATGCGGAGCGCATGGCGGTTGCCTAGGGGATCAGGGGGCGGACGTCCTTAGCGACGAACCGCAGGAACGCCTCCGGGTCGGGTTCGTCGCCGGTGGGCTGGAGGATGACGGCATCGGCACTGGCGTCGGCGAGCCGCCGCACGGCTGCGGCCACGGTGGCGGCGTCGCCCGCGACCCCGCGCCCGGAGTCCTCGGCGTGTCCGTCGGCGGCCAGCTCGGCACGCACCCGCTGCTCGGCGCCGGGGCCGGTCGCGGCGAGGAGATAGACGACGACCCGGTGGGCCGCGTCGGTCCGCCCGGCCGAGCGGCGCCCCTCCTCGATCGCGGCACGGGCGCGGCGCAGGTCGTCCGGGGTGGTCTCGCTGGTGAGCACGGTCCCGTCGGCGGCCTCCCCGGTGAGCCGGAGGGTACGGGGGCCGGTGGCACCGGCGAGGATCGGTACGGGGCGGGCCGGTGGCCAGTCCAGGGTGACGTCGGAGAGCGTGACGTACCGGCCGCTGACGTCGAGGGTCTCACCGGCGAGGAGCCGGCGCAGGGCGGTGAGGTGCTCGCGCAGCAGCGTCAGCGGGGAGCCGGCGCGGGCGCCGACCTGGCCCATCCAGTCCTGTACGCCGTGGCCCACGGCGACGACGGCGCGGCCCGGGAACATGCGGTCCAGGGAGGCGACCTCCATGGCGGTCAGCGCGACATTGCGCAGCGGCACGGGGAGCAGTCCCACGCCGATCCGTACCCGCTCGGTCCAGGCGAGGGCCGCGGCGGCGGTGGAGATCCCGCCCTCCCGGAAGCAGTCCTCCCAGAGCCACAGCTCCTCGATCCCGGAGTCGTCGGCGAGCCGGGCGAGGGCGCGCAGCCGCTCGGGGGGCAGTTGTGGACGGAACACCGCGCCGAGAGTGGTCATGGGTTCTTCCTATCGGCGGGTGGGGTTCGGGACAACTCCTTTGCGCCGGGGGCGCGTGTGGTGGGGTGGGGGCAGGGAGGTGGTCCGGGGTGGGACGACGGTGGCGGGACGGGGTGGGGGTGCTGGTGGTGCCAGGGGAGCTGTCGGCGGGGGTGCCGGTGGAGATACCGGTGGAGGTCGCCCGTTCGTACCGCGCCCGGACGAAGGGGCTGCTGGGGCGGGACGGGATCGACGGGGCGCTGCTGCTGACACCGGCGGGGAGCGTCCACACGTTCGGGATGCGCTTCGCGATCGACGTGGCGTATCTGGACCGCCGGATGCGGGTCCTCGCGGTACGCACGATGTCCCCCGGCCGTCTGGGACTCCCCCGCCCGCGCTCCCGGCATGTGCTGGAGGCGGAGGCGGGGGCGATGGCGGGGTGGGGTGTGCGGGCGGGGGTGACGGTGGAGGTACGGGTGGGGTAGGGGGCGGGGCGAGGCGGGGGGTCGGTACGGGGGGTCTGTTTCCGCGCGGGGGTCTGATTCCGTGCGGCCGTCAGCCGGTGCGCGGGAAGGAGACCTCCACCCGGCGGTTCTTCTTGCGTCCGCTCTCGGTGTCGTTGGAGGCGATGGGGTACTCCTCGCCGTAGCCGCGGACCTCGAAGGTGACGCTCGGGTCGTTCAGCTCGGAGTCCAGGATGTCGTGCACGGCGTTGGCGCGCTCCTTGGACAGGGCGTCACCGCTGGAGGCGGAGCCCAGGTTGTCGGTGAAGCCGAAGACACGGACCGTGGGGGCGTCCTGGGTGTTGATCTCGGCGGCGATGGCGGCGATCCGGGACTGGGCCTCGCCGGTGAGCCGGGCGCTGCCCTTGGGGAACAGCACCTCGGCCTGGAGGGCGAACTTGACGTCCGCGTTGGTGTCCTCGCGCCGCTCGTCGCCGCTCTGCTCCTCGACGACCAGCTTGATGTCCAGCACCTTGGGCTCCGCCAGGGTGGCGCCCTCCGGGAGCTTGAGGTCGGGGTCGTTGGGGTCCACCTCGACCGGCGCGGAGGCGCTGGCCTCCGTACCGGGCGGCACACTCGGATCACCGTCGGCGGACGCGACACCGGTCGCCGTGGCCAGCAGCAGCGCCGTCGCGGTGAGGAGAACGGGCAGGGGGTGGCGGGGGTGGCGGGGGCGTGTCATGGTCGCGGGCCTCATCCGGAGATCTGGATGGGGGCGGCGGCGAACATGGGCAGCTGGAAGGTGACCTCTGTCGTCCCCTCCGGGGGCGCCGGGAACTGCATGAACACGGGCAGGGACTCGCCCGCCTTCAGGGCCGGGAAGTTGGTGGTCGTGAGGGGTCGGCCGTCGGTGTCGCGCAGGACGTAGTAGCGCTTCTTGCTCTTCGAGTCCACCAGTGTCGCGCCGCCCAGTGAACGGCCGTTGCGGATGATCTCGGTCTCGTTGCCACTGAGCTGGGCGGGCACGTTGACGGTGTCACCGCCGTCGTTCTTCAGCGTGCCGTCGAGGGTGACGAATCCCCCCGCGTCCCGGCGCGCCGAGTTGATCTGGAGGAGCAGACTCTCCGGGCCCTTCAGTTCGGCCAGAGGGACGTCCGCCTGTCCTTCCTGCGCGTCCGGCTGGGAGCCGCCGTTCTTGGCGGCGGGCTGCGACGACTCCGTCTCCGTGTCGCCCCCTTCGGCGTCACCACTGCTGCATCCGGCTGCGCCAAGAACCAGCCCGGCCGCAACGATCAGCGCAGCCATCCCCCTGCGAGCCTTCGTCGTGAACCGAATACTCATGACTCCGCTTCCTTCATCGCTTGTCGTTCGCTTGTGTCAGTCGGCCAGATGGACGTCGAAGAGGTCTTCGGGGTCCGGCAGGTCGGTGAGGTCTTCCGGGTCCAGCTCCCAGTCCTCGCCGTCGCACGAGAGGATGGGCAGCACCTCGTCACCGGCATCCTCGCCGGGGAGGGTGAACACGCAGCGCGGCTCGATGACCGCTCGGGCGGTTTCCGTCGAGCGCTGCCCTTCGGTGCCCGGCACGATGGAATCGCCCACGGTCTTGTTGGTCGTCGTCTCGACCTGGTAGGCGAGGAGACCGTCCGGCTGGCATGCGGCGGTGGCGTCGTTCAGTGCCGCGAGTTCATGCGCTCGCCAACAGGCTGAACCGATGCCGGGTGCCGAGCCGTTGAAGATAGGAAGCCACTCGTCGGGGTCGAGCACCTTGTCGACCCAGGCGCCCGCCAGTTCGTCCCGTGTCTCCAGCGCCGCCGCGAGCGCGGCGGCGTCGGCCGCCGTCTGCGCGTCACTGCGGTTGGCGGCGGCCTGTCCGACTGCCAGATAAGCGAACGCAAGAAAGAGCAGACCCGCCACCACCGTGATGTAGATGGGGAAAGCCTGCCCGGAATCACCCCGGCACGGCGTCAGCCGCCGGTGACCTCGGTGATCTTGTCCGTGATCGCGTTGTAGATCGTCTGCCCGATGTCCGTCCCCGTGATCGCCAGCACGATGGCCACCACCACCGCGATGATCCCGAGATACTCCACCGCCGTCTGCCCCCGGTCGCCCCGAGCAGCGCGGTCCCTGATCTGCGAGACCGCGGTGTTGATCCAGTTGCCCATGACGCACCCCTCCAGGGTCACCGTGGCCGGTGCCGCTTCCTACGCGGCCACCGTAGTGCCGTGTGCCCTGTCTGCCCCAGGGTCCACGGGCCCAATCCCGGGCCCAGATCCGGTGCCGGTTCATCGCGTGCCCCACTGGTCGTCAGGAGCCGTTCCCAGCCACCGGGCGGTGGCCTCGGAGCGGGTGCCGCTCTGGAGTTTGGCGAAGATGCGGTTGATGTGGTTCTTGACGGTCTTCTCGGTGATGAAGCACAGCGCGGCGATCCGCTGGTTGGTGATCCCGGATGCGATGAGGTCCATGATCTCCGCCTCCCTCGCGCTGAGCCGGAACCTCGCCCGTGCCGCTGACTCCACGGCCCCCGAGGACGACTGTGCCACAGATGATTGCACTTGCGAAAGCTGTTTCGCGGAATTCGGCGGGGTGGCGGGGAAATTCGGTTCCGTGGTGTGTGCAGTCGCATCGGTCGGAGTGAGGAGCGCCTGGGTCGCCGTGGGGGTCAGGTGGGGGCGGCCGGCGGTCATGTCATGGACCGCCGTGACCAGTTGCTCCACCGTGAACTCGCCGTGCACCAGATATCCCCGGGCCCCCAGCCGCAGCGCCTCCCGGACGGTCTCCGGTTCGCCGCTGTACGTCAGCATCATGACCGGTGCCAGCGGGGCCAGGTACGGAAGTGCCGAAATACCGTCCACACCGGGCATCCTGACGTCCAGCAGGACCACGTCGGGCCGGTGCCGTCCCACCGCCTCGCACGCCTCGCGGCCGTCCGCCGCCTGGGCCACCACCGTGATGTCCGGGCGGCCGGACAGCAGCGCCGTCAGGCCCGCGCGGACCACCGGATTGTCGTCGGCCACCACCACCCGCAGGCTTCTGACCGGCGGCGGCGACGGCAACTCGCCCCGGGGAAGCTCCTCGTACGGGACCGTCCCCATGCCGCACCCTCCCGTGCTGCCCAGGCCGCTCATGTGCTGCTCCTCCACACCCTCAGCGGGATGTCCAGCCTGACTTCCGTGCCGCGTGGGCGTTCCCCCCGGCCGATCCGGATGCGTGCTCCGATCGCCGCCGCCCGCTCCACCATCCCGACCAGGCCGAAATGGCCTGATCCCCGCAGTTGTTCCAGCGTCGTGTCCGGCGGCAGGCCGCGGCCGTCGTCGCGGACCGTCAGCCGGAGCTGGTCGCCGCGGACCGCGAGGCCCACCTCCACCCGGGCCGCGTCCGCGTGCCGGTGGGCGTTCTCCAGCGCCTCGGCGGCGACCGCGAGCAGCTGCCTGGCCCGGTCGCCGGTGGTGCGCGGGACCCGGTCCGCGCCCACGTACGGCGCCGTCAGGCCCGTACGGGCCGTGAAGTCGGCGAGGACCGCGCGGAGTTCCGGGAGGACGTCCACGCCGGGGTCCGCCGGGGACGGGTGGGTGCGCAGGTCGCGCAGCAGGGCGCGGGACTCCGCCGCCGCGCGGCGGGCCGAGCGCGCCACCAGGTCCGCCTGGTGGCGGATCAGCGCCGGGTCCGCCGCGGGGCGGGCCGCGGTCGCCGCCAGGCTCTCGGCGGCCAGTGCCACGCCGTGCAGGGTCTTGGCGACCGAGTCGTGCAGTTCACGGGCCAGCCGGGCGCGTTCCTCGGCCACCGCCTCGGTCGCCGCGAGCCGGGCGCGGACCTCCGTCAGCGCCTGGGTGGCCGCGCCGAAGCGGAACATCAGATGGCGCAGCGCCGAGCCGACCGCCCCGACGATCACGCACAGACCGGGCAGGAGCAGGGACTCGGCGAGGGTGGTCGGCCGGTCGCGGTCCAGGGTCGCCTGGACCAGCCACAGGATCAGTCCCTGGAGCGAGGCGAAGACCGCCGCGGACCGCCAGCCGTACACCAGGCCCGCCAGCAGCGGGGTGCAGACGCTGACGTAGGCGAGGGTGCTGTCCGGGCCCGCGGAGACCAGCAGCAGGGTGCCCAGGGCGGTGTCGGCGGCGAGCAGGGCGGGGTGGCGCAGCAGCAGCGGACCGAAGCGCTCCCAGTCGCGGAAGAGGACGAAGGAGACGGTGACGGCGGCGACCACGGCCGCGCCGACCAGGGGGGCGCCGAGGCCCGGGTCCGCGTGGAGGAGGGCCGCCGGGGCGGCGACCGCGATCATCGCCAGCCGGAAGCCGAAGACCTGGCGGCACAGCGCCTGGAGGGCGTTCACCTGGAGGGCGACGGTGGGCTCCGGTGGACCGTCGGGGGGCGCGGGGGCGGTGCGGAGGGCGCGCCACCGGCCCCGCAGGGCCGCGCACGCCCGGTCCCTCGCCCGCAGGGCCGCGCACGCCCGGTCCCTCGCCCGCACGCCCGCGGTCGGGTCCATGCCCGCGTCCACCGTCGTCATCCCTCGGCCCGTCCCGTCCTACTCGCCCGTGAGGGTGCCGAAGTCGGTGCCGGAGCCGAGGAGCAGACCCGCGGCGAGCAGCAGCATGGTGGCGGGCACCATGAACGTGGTGATCATCATGGTGGCCTTGGGGACCGCGCGGGCCGCCTTACGGCGGGCGTTCTGGGCGTCGGTGCGGCGCATGTCGCGGGCCAGGGCGACCAGGGTGTCGACGATGGGGGCGCCGAGTTCCTCGCCCTGCTGGAGCGCGGTGACGAACATGGCGACCTGCTCGGAGTCGTTGCGGCGGCGCAGTTCGGCGAACGCCTGGCGGCGGCTGACGCCGAGGTCCATCTGGCGCAGCGTGATACGGATCTCGTCGGCCCAGGGGCCCTCGTACTTGGCGGCGACCCGGTCCAGGGCCTGGCGGAAGCCGAGGCCCGCGCTGACCACGACGGCGAGGACGTCGAGGAAGTCGGGCAGGGTGCGTTCGATGACGTCCCTGCGGACCCGGATCGCCGACCAGATGCCGACCTCGGTCCAGAACGCGCCGAACGCGAGCAGCAGCAGGGCGACGAGGTAGTCGCCCCGGAGGAGGAAGACGAGGAAGCCGGTGGCGCCGAGGGCGCCGTAGACCGCGCGGCGGGCGGCGTAGCGGTCGATGGTGAGGCCGCCGGGGTTTCCGGCGAGGTCGATGCGGCGGCGGTACTTGGCGACCTGCTTGGGGCCCATGAGGCGCAGGACGGCGGGGGCGTAGCGCATTCCCATGCGGTCGATGACGGAGTCGACGGCGCCGGTGCGGGTGGCGCCGACCTCAAGGGCGAGCAGCAGATCGGGCGGCAGCTTGGCGTCGGCGCGGTACATCCGGATACCGGCGAAGACGCCCCAGACGCTGAGGGCGGCGAGCGCGGCGAGAAGCAGCGGTGTCATGGTCGTCGTCGCTCCTCTACACGTCGATCCGGGACAGGCGGCGGATCAGGACGAAGCCCACCACGTACAGGCCGAAGGCGATGAGGACGGCGGCCTGGCCGAACGGGGAGCCGGTCATCCGGTCGAGGGCGCCGTCCTTGACCCCGTTCATCAGGAAGAGCGCGCCGACGCCCATCGCGGGGACGGCGTACGAGGTCATGCTGACCTGGGAGAGCTGGGTGCGGATCTCGCGGCGGGTCTCCTTGCGCTCCTCCAGGGTCTCGGTGAGGTTGCGCAGGGCGCCGACGACCTGGCCGCCGGCCCGGTTGGCGAGGACCAGGGTGGTGACCAGGACGACGAGTTCGCGGGACGGCAGCCGGTGGGCCATCTCGTCGAGGGCGTCGTCCAGGGAGGCGCCGAGGGCGAGCTGGTCGGCGACCTTGGCGAGTTCCTCGCCCGCCGGGGCCTCCAGCTCCTCCGCGGCCATGCCGATCGCGGTGCGCAGGGCGAGCCCGGCGTTGGTGGCGTTGGCGAGTATGCGGGCGAGTTCGGGGAGCTGGTTGATGAACTTCTCGATGCGTTTCTGGCGCTGCCAGTTGAGGAACTGGACCGCCGCCGCGATACCGAGGAGACCGGCGATCGGGCCGAAGAAGGGCGCGAGCGCGGCATGGCCGACCAGCCAGAGCCCGGCGACCGCGACCAGCAGGGCGGCGGTGAACTCGCCGGGTGTCACATCCAGGCCGGTGGCGGCGAGGCGCAGCTCCAGGCGGCGGCCGAGGGCGGTGCGGCGCAGCCTGCGGTCCAGGTCGCGGAAGTGCCGGCGGCGACCGGTGACCGGGGCCTGCCCGGTGGCGGTGAGCCGCTCCACCAGGGCCCGGCGCTGGGCGCGTCCGGCGGCGTACGCCTGGACGCCGAGGACGGCGAGCAGCAGGGTCAGCAGGGTGGCGCCGATCGTGAGGGTGGTGAGGTTCTCTAGGTTCATGGTCATGGCGGGCGGGTCCTACCTGGCTTCTCGGGTGGCGAGCATGTCCTCGGTGAGGGCGACACCGAACGCCTGCGGGATCGGCTGGCTCGCCATGTAGAGGCGGTCGGCGGCGCGGCGCGGCAGCGGGAAGTACCGGAAGACGCCGTGGATCCGGCCGTCGGCGGCCATCGGGCGGGCGTCGAAGCGGGCCACGGTCACCAGCCGGTACGGCTCCCCGCCGTGGCTGTCGAGGAGGGCGATCTCGGTGATCCGCCGGGTGCCGTCGGCGAACCGGGTGAGCTGCACGATGACATCGACGGCGCTGTTGATCTGGTCGTGCAGGGCGACGAAGGGGATCTCGACGTCGGACATGGAGGCGAGGGTCTGGAGCCGCATCAGGGCGTCCTCGCCGCTGTTGGCGTGGACGGTGGCCAGGGAGCCGTCGTGGCCGGTGGACATGGCCTGGAGCATGTCGAGGGACTCGCCGCCGCGGACCTCGCCGACCACGATCCGGTCGGGCCGCATCCGCAGCGAGTTGCGGACCAGGTCGCGGATGGTGACATGGCCCTTGCCCTCGACGTTCGGCGGGCGGGATTCGAGCCGGATGACATGGGCCTGCTGGAGCTGGAGTTCGGCGGAGTCCTCGATGGTGATGATGCGCTCGCCGCCGGGGATGAGGCCGGACAGGGCGTTGAGCAGGGTGGTCTTGCCGGTGCCGGTGGCGCCGGAGACGATCACATTGAACTTGGCCTGCACCAGCCCCGCGAGCAGGTACAGCATGTGCTCGTCGAGCGAGCCGAAGCCGATCAGCTCCTGGAGGGTGAAGGAGCGCGGGAAGCGGCGGATGGTGAGGGTGGGGCCGGTCAGGGACAGCGGCGGGATGATGACGTTGACGCGCTCGCCGGACGGCAGCCGGGCGTCCACCATCGGGTTGGACTCGTCCACCCGTCGGTTGACGGTGGACACGATCCGCTCGATGGTCTGCATCAGCTGGTCGGCGGAGGCGAACCGGATGGGCAGTTGCTCGACCCGGCCGCCGCGCTCCACGAAGATCGCGTCGGGGCCGTTGACCATGATCTCGGTGATGGAGGCGTCTTCGAGGAGGGGTTCGAGGATGCCGAGGCCGAGGGCCTCGTCGACGACCCGGCGGATCAGCTGGGACCGTTCGGCGGTCGACAGCACCGGGCCCTCGCGGCTGATGATGTGGCCGAGCACCCGCTCCAGCCGGGCCCGCCGGTCGGCGGCGGCGAGCGAGCCCATCTCGGCGAGGTCGATCTCCTCCAGGAGTTTGGCCCGGTAGGAGGCGACCAGATGGCCGTCCTCGCCTCGGCTGCCCTGCTCCTCGGGGGCGTTGATGCGTGCCCGCAGACTCATGGCCGGGCCTCCTCTCAGTCGCTTGGTCAGTCGGTGTGTCGGTCGCTTGGTCGGTCGCTTGGTGAGTCGCTGGTGAATCGCTGTGTCAGTCGGTGTGTCAGTCGGTGTGTCAGTCGCTGGGTGAGTCGCTGTGGTCGATCGGCATGACGGCGGTCCGGGTGGCGGGGCCGAAGTCCCAGCCGGGGACCAGGGAGGGGATGTCGACGGTGGCGGTGACCTCGACCTCGTCGCCGAGCCGCGACGCGGAGCAGCTGGCGGAGAGCCAGTCGCTGACGGCGTTGGCGCAGCCCGTCTGGGCGCCCAGGTCGAGCGAGGCGGCGCGGGCCCCGGCGCGGGCCGCCGTACCGGCCTGCTGCCCGGCGTAGGCGATCAGGCCGAGCTGGATCGCGCCGAGGGCGACGAGCAGCAGGATCGGCACGAAGCCGAGGTACTCGATGGCGACCTGGCCGCGATCCCGGCACCGGGGGCGTGCCGCGGGGGGCGCGGGGCGGGGGTCGTGCGGGGCGACCGCGCCGCCCGTCTCGCCCCCGGCGTGCGGGGCGACCGCACCGCCCCTCGCGCCCTTCCCGTCCCCGGCGTCCCTCTCACGCATGTACGGCATCTCAGTCCGTCTCCTCCTCCACCGCGCCCGCGTGTCCGGTCACCGTGAACGGGAAGGCGACCGAGCCCGGGAAGAGCACCGGGACGTCGAGGGTGACCGTGGCGGTCACGAACCCGCCCGATGTGCCGCAGTCCACGCTCGCGCCCCCCTCCCAGGCCCCCGGCAGCTTGTCGGTGCCCGCCTGCTCGCACGCCCCCTGCCGGGCCCCCGGCGAGGCCGCCGTCCCGGCTCGTACGGCCTCGTCGGCAGCGTTCCCCGCGAGTGTGAAGGTGTACCCCAGCAGGACGAACTGCCACAGCAGCACGAGTGTGATCACGATGAGCGGGGTCATGCCGAGGAACTCGACGGTGACCTGGCCCCGGTCGCCGCGGACGCGGGCGATACCGCCGGGCCGCCGCCGCCCGCTCACCGCCCGAGTTCCTTGCGCCGCCGGAACGTCAGGGCCGCGCGGTCGCCGCCCCCGGCCGCCGCTTCGGCCGGGCGGGGCCCCTCGGCGGCGCGGGCCCGGTCGCGGGCGCGGGACCGGCCGCCGCGCCGGTGACCGGTGGGTCCGCCGTCGGAGCCGCGCACCAGGCCGAGTTCACCGGCGAGCGTCCACAGGGCCTGCTTGACGGTGCTCTTGGCGTCGAGTTCGTGCAGCCGTCCGGCGTCCACCACCGCCTGGAGCTCCTTGAAGTGGGCGGGGACGACGGTCCGGGCGACGGAGGTGCCGGTGATCCGCTGGACGAGGGCGGGCTGGATCTCCGTACCGCGGGTGTGGCGGTTGACGACGACGGTGGTCTCCTCCGCCTTGCGGATCTGGAGCCGTTCCCAGAGCCGGACCAGGCGTTTGGCGCCCCGGACGGCGACCACGTCGGGGGTGGTGACCAGGAGCGCGAGGTCGGCCATCTCCACGGCCGCCGCCCCGGCGCCGCTCATCTGGGAGCCGCAGTCGAGGACGACGGTCTCGTAGCGGGCGCGCAGCGCGCTGACGATCTGGCGGGCGGCGCGGTCGGTGACCTCCTCGCCGCGTTCGCCGTCGCCGGGGGCGAGCAGCAGCGCCACCCCGGTGTCATGGCGGAAGACCGCGTCGGCCAGCACCCGGGCCGAGATGTCGGTGATGGTGGCGAGGTCGGCCACCGAGCGGCGGAACTGGACATCGAGGTAGGCGGCGACATCGCCGGTCTGGAGGTCCATGTCGACCACGCAGGTGGAGCGGCCGGACGCCTGGGAGGCGAGGGCGAGGTGCACGGCGGTCAGTGTGGTGCCGACGCCGCCCTTGGCGCCGGAGACGGTGACGACGGTGCCGCCGACGCCGGGCAGGACGTCGGCGCCGCCGTGCCCGAGATGGCGGCGCACACCGGTGGACCACTGGGCGACGGCCTGGACGCGGGCGGCGAGTTCCTCGTAGCCGAGCGGCAGGGTGACCAGGCCGCGGGCGCCGGAGTCCATGGCGGCGGCGAAGAGGCCGGGTCCGGCGTCGGAGGTGATCAGGATGACGCCGACGGCGGGGAAGCGCAGGGCGACCTCGCGGATCAGCTCCAGGGCGGGGACCGGGCCGATCCGTTCATGGACGACGACCACCTCGGGGAGTTCGTCCACGGACTCCGCGGCGAGCCGGGCGAGGGTGTCGATCAGCTGGGTGGAGTCGAGGACCGGGCCCACGGGTTCGGCGTCCGGGAGCTGGCTGAGGAGTGTGGTGAGCGAGCGGACGGCGTCCGCGTCGGCCACCGCCGGAAGGATTCTGGTGGGCATGGGGCGGCCTCTCCCTGGTCCCTGCTCGTCGTCACTGGTCGTCGGCGAGTTCGTAGGTGCGGTCCTGTTCGGGCACCGTGCCGTCGCCGCCGGGGGCGACGAGGGCGAGCCGGACCCGCTCGGCGAACGACTCGGCGTAGGTGATGCGCTGGGCGTCGATCGCGGACAGCGCGAAGGTGATCGGCACGGCCTCGGTGGCCGTGCTGGAGCGGTCGTTCGCGTCGGGGTCCAGCGGGGTCAGCTCGCCGACGTCCAGCACCCGGGCGCCCGAGACGATCACCCGGGACTGGTCGGGGTCGCTCTCGCGGGCGCCCTCGAAGGTGGCGTAGACATTGACGGTGGCGCCGGGGGTGATCTTCCCGGCGACCCCGGTGGCCGCGTCGATCATGATGGCGACCTCCTGCTCGCCCGCCTTCAGCGCGGGCTGGTCGACGATCATGTCGCTCTGGAGCAGGGAGCCCTTCTTCAGGGTGGTGACGGCGATCTTGTCGCGGATGTCGGCGAGATCGGTGACGGCGGTCGGCGACAGCCAGCGTTCGGGCATCCGGACGGCGCTGAACTGGCCCGCGCCGAGCGGGGTGTAGGGCGCGATGTCCGACTTCAGCTCGTACGCGGTGACCTCGGGGCCGACCTTGGACTTCACATCGTCGACGACGGAGAGCACACCGGCGAAGGCACCGAGGGCGCACAGGATGGACAGGAGCAGGAGTATCACGCCGCGGCGCTGACGGGAGTTCATGAACCGTGCGTCCTCGTTGGGGGTGGCGGAGTGGAGGCGGGCGGTGGTGCGGGTCAGAGGGTGAGGGCCCGCCGGGCGCGGGCGGCGCTCTCGGTGAGACGGGCGGGGCGGGCGTCGGTGGTGCGGTGCGCGGCGGTCGGGTCGCCGTCCCCGGTATCGGGCGGGGTGGCGCGGCAGAACACGCACAGGTCGCCGATGACGTCGAGGCCGCACCAGTGGCAGACGGTCTGGCGGACGGAGGTGACGAGCTGGTACAGCACGGACAGGTCGCCCAGGTAGGCGCAGAACTCGACCAGTTTCCCGGTGCCCCACCAGCGGGCGGAGTCCGCGGGCAGCGGGACCTCGCGCAGCCCCTGGACCTGCCAGGCGGGGGCGAGGGTGCCGGTGACCCAGTCGGAGTTCAGCTGGCCCTTGGCGACGGTCATCCGGGTGGCGAACTCGGGTCCGGCGAGGGCGGCACCGGGTCCGATCCGCACGAGCTGGGGCTGGGGGTGGGCGAGGACGGCGAACTGGCTGCCGGGCATCCAGGACTTGGCGTGCGCCTTGAGGGTGACGGGGACCCGGTCGAGCCGGGCGACGGAGCCGAGCAGGGCACCGGCGTGGATGTAGTGGGTGAGCAGCCGGCCCGCGGAGGCGAGCACACCGGGGCTGAGGTCGCAGGAGGCGAGCTGGCGCAGCTGCCGGGCGAGGACGGCGGCGCCGAGCGGGGGCAGGTCGGGGCGGAACAGGGCGATGCGGTCGCTCTCCAGGAGCGAGCGGATGGTGTGGAGCCGCCGGTACACGCCCTCGGGGGCGGCGCCCGAGCAGACCACGACGAGGTGACCGTGCTGGTCGAGCAGGATCTGGATCTCGGCGAGGGTCTGGTCCAGCGGGCGCCGGTCGAGGTCGGGCAGCACGGCCGCGGGCAGGGTCCGCTCGTCCTGCGCCGGCAGCGCGAGGTCCGCGCCGGTCACGGCGATGGCAGTGGGCACGCGCAGCTCCCCGGTTCCGGCGGCCGGTGCAGGGGCGTCACTCCGGTGCACCGAGACGACTTCGTTGCGTGACTACGTCAGCACTGTATCTGCGCCTCCATGGCCGGAGAACAGCGTTTCGGTGGCTGTGCGACAACTGACAGCGAACAAGTGCCGTCAAATCAGGGCAGGTTAGGCGCGCTCCGTTTCTGTGAACACGGTGTCGGCTTTGGTCCAGACCTTGACAACACAATTGGTCTGGACCACCTTTGTCGCAGCGGCGGCCACCGTTCCTCTTCCTCCCCTTCCTCACCTCCCCCCGCAGTTCTTCCTCCCCTTCCCCGCACCACCTCGCGCACCTCCCTTCGTGCTCCTGCTCTCCCCCCTCCTCGTCCCGACTCCCCCTCGGAGGCCCGAGTGGACCTCGTACGGAACAGACGGCACAGCGGCACCACCAGACGCGGGCTCGGTGCCCGGATCTGGGCGGGCGCCACCGTCGCCGCCCTCGCTCTCTCCCTGTCCACGGCCGTGGAAGCGTCCGCGGCGGACATCAACAACGCCCGCAACGCGGGCTTCGAGTCCGGACTCGCCAACTGGACCTGCTCCGCGAACAGCGGCAGCAACACGACCACACCGGTGCGCACCGGCACCTCGGCGCTGCGCGCGGCCCCCTCCGGCCAGGACAACGCCCGCTGTTCCCAGACGGTCGCCGTCCAGCCCAACTCGACGTACACGCTGAGCGCCTGGGTGCAGGGCAGCTTCGCCTATCTCGGCGCGACCGGCACCGGCACCACCGATGTGTCGACCTGGACCCCCGACTCGGCGGCCTGGAAGCAGCTGACCACCACCTTCACCACCGGCGCCGCCACCCGCTCGGTGACCGTCTACACCCATGGCTGGTACGGCCAGCAGCCGTACTTCGTGGACGATCTGTCGGTGTTCGGCCCGGACGGCGGCGGCGGTACGGACCCGGAGCCGACCATCCCCACGGCCCCGACCGGTGTCGCGGTGTCCGGCACCACCCCCACCTCGGTCTCGCTGTCCTGGAGCCCGGTCTCCGGCGCGACCGGCTACGCGATCTACCGGAACGGCACCCGGATCACCGCGGTCACCGGCACCTCGGCGACCGTCACCGGGCTCACCGCGAACACCACGTACTCCTTCCAGGTGACGGCGACCAACGCGGCCGGTGAGTCACCCCGTTCGACGACGGTCAACGCGACCACCCCGACCGACGGCGGCACCGGCACGGTCCCCAAGCACGCGGTGACCGGCTACTGGCAGAACTTCAACAACAGCGCCACGGTCCAGAAGATCTCCGACGTCCCCGCCGCCTACGACATCATCGCGGTGGCCTTCGCCGACGCGACCGCCACACCCGGCGCGGTCACCTTCAACCTGGACACCGCGGGCCTCGGCGGCTACACCGTCGCCCAGTTCAAGGCGGACATCGCCGCGAAGAAGGCGTCCGGCAAGAAGGTCATCATCTCCATCGGCGGCGAACTGGGCACGGTCCAGGTCAACAGCGCCGCCTCGGCGACCAACTTCGCCAACTCGGTCTACGCGCTGATGCAGGAGTACGGCTTCGACGGCGTCGACATCGACCTGGAGAACGGCCTCAACGCCACCTACATGACACAGGCGCTGCGCGCCCTGTCCGCCAAGGCGGGCCCGTCGATGGTGCTGACGATGGCGCCGCAGACCATCGACATGCAGTCCCCCTCGAACTCCTACTTCCAGACGGCCCTGAACGTGAAGGACATCCTCACGGTCGTCAACATGCAGTACTACAACAGCGGCACCATGCTGGGCTGCGACGGCGGGGTCTACGCCCAGGGCACCATCAACTTCCTCACCGCCCTGGCCTGCATCCAGCTGGAGAACGGGCTCGCCCCGTCCCAGGTCGGCCTCGGTCTGCCCGCCTCCACCCGGGCGGCCGGCGGCGGCTATGTCGCCCCGTCCGTGGTCAACGCCGCCCTGGACTGCCTGACCAAGGGCACCAGCTGCGGCACCTTCAAGCCGCCGCGGACCTACCCCGACCTGCGCGGCGCGATGACCTGGTCGACCAACTGGGACGCCACGTCGGGCAACGCCTGGTCGAACGTGGTCGGCCCGCACGTGGACGCGCTGCCGTAGCGCTCGCCTAGCACTTCCCCAGCTCACTCGGCCGCTCAGGACGACGCCCGGGACCTCCACGAAGGAGTCCCGGGCGTCATCCGTTCCGGCGGCGGCGCCGGATCAGAAGAACGCAGAACAACTCAGAAGAACTCAGACCACGGCTGGTCCCAGACCTGCTTGACGCAGAGCACCAGGAAGAGCAGGCCCGCCACCGCCAGCATGGTGTTGCTGACCGGCCCGTTGCGCCACTGCCGGGGCGTGCGGGAGGAGTTGAGCAGCCACAGCAGGGTCCCGGCGAGGAACGGCAGGAAGGCCGCGCCCAGCACGCCGTACAGGATGACCAGGCGGAAGGGCTGGTCCATGAAGAGCAGGACCATCGGCGGGAAGGTCAGCCAGAGCAGATACGCCCGGAACGGCCAGGAGCGCTCCCGGGTGCCGGAGGCGACCTCCTCGCCGGTGAGGTCCTTGGACGTGTCGCGGAAGCGGGCCACGAAGTCGGCGAACATCAGGCTCACCCCGTGCCAGACGCCGATCAGGGAGGTGAAGGACGTGGCGAAGAAGCCGATCAGGAAGAACTTCGCGGTGGCGGAGCCGTACTCGGCGGCCAGGATGTCACCGAGCTGGACCAGGCCCTTGTCACCGCTCTCGATGGCCACGTTCGCCGAGTGCAGCAGCTCCGCGCCGACGAACAGCATCGCCACCACGAAGACACCGGTCGTCGCGTACGCCACCCGGTTGTCCAGCCGCATCACCTTCATCCAGCCGGTGCTGGTCCAGCCCTTGGCGTTGACCCAGTAGCCGTAGGCGGCCAGCGTGATGGTGCCGCCCACCCCGCCGATCAGGCCGAGGGTGTTGAGGACGGAGTCCGGCTCGTCGGGCAGCACCGGCAGCAGCCCGGCGAAGGCGTCACCGAGGTTCGGGGTGACCCGGACCGCCAGATACACCGTGACCACGAACATGACGCCGACCAGCACCGTCATGACCTTCTCGAACACCGCGTACTTGTTGAACCAGACGAAGACCAGACCCACCAGTCCGCACGCGATGCCCCACCACTTCAGGTCCATCACATCCGGGAACAGCGCCTGGAGCGGCAGGGCGCTGGACGACATCGCCGCCGCCCCGTAGACGAAGCCCCACACCACCGCGTAGACCGCGAAGAAGTACAGGGTCCAGCGGCCGAGGCCGGCCCAGCCGTCGAACAGGGTGCGGCCGGTGGAGAGATGCCAGCGGCCCGCCGCCTCCGCCAGGGCGATCTTCACCAGACAGCCGAGGACCGCCGCCCACAGCAGGGTGTACCCGAAGTTGCTGCCCGCGATCAGCGTCGCGACCAGGTCACCGGCGCCGACGCCGGTCGCCGCGACCACGATCCCGGGGCCGATGTGACGCCAGGTCGACGTGCGGGGTCCGGGGCCGGTGTCCGGCTGGTCCGGCGTCGTGGTGCCAGGGGTGTCGCCTGTGATGTCGGCCATGAGGGTCAAGTAAGCGCACGGTACGGGGACCGGCAAGAGGGTGCGCGGCGATCTTCACCCGATGTCCGCACCCCTGGCCGCGGCCAGGGCGGTTCCGGTGTACGCATCCGCGAATCGGCCCGGCTCGTGGGCCCCGGCCGCTGGGCGGGCCGCCGGGGCCCCCGCTGGGGGTCGCGCGTCCTACGGCTGTCGCCGACCGCAGCCGTCGCACGCGCAGGTGCCGAGCTCGAACCAGACGGTCTTGCCCGGCCCCTCCTGGCGGCAGCCCCAGCGCCGGGCGAGCGCCGCCACCAGGAACATTCCGCGTCCGTTCTCCGCGCCGGACGCCTGCACCACCCGCGGGGGCCGCGGGCCGGTGTCGTCCACCTCGCAGCGCAGGGTGCCGTGCGCGGCGGACAGGGTGAGGGTGAAGCGGCCGGCGGAGTGCAGCAGCGCGTTCGTGGTCACCTCGCTGACCAGGAGTTCCGCCGTGTCCACCAGGTCCTCGGGGGCGTCCTGTTCGGTGAGCCCCCACTCCTCCAGCTGCCTGCGGACGGTCGCACGGGCCTCCCGGACCGCGGTGGGACGGGGGTCGTACGTGACTCTCAGATGGCCGGCCCGCAGCGGTGGCTGGGGGAACGCGCCGTCCGAAGAGGCGGGGCCCGGGGGGCGGTCCCCGGAGAGCTGGAGCATGTCCCCCAGACTGCCCCGGCGGGGCCGGGCCGGGCACGGGGAGGACTACCCCATTCCCTACCTGCGCCCCCGTCCCGTCCGTCACCTCAGCGCCCGTACTGCACCCGTACGGTCATCACGGGGGTGCCGTCCGGGTCGGTGGTGTCCCGGACGTCGACGTACGCGCAGGTCTGACGGGTGAACCAGAGGCCCTGGCCCGGCTCGGGGGCCGGTGGTCCCGGCGGGGGCACGAAACCGGCGAGCGGGTCGCCGAGGCGGCCGGTGGCGCGCAGTTCGGCGACACAGGCCGGTGCGGTGCCCCACACCCGCAGCCGGGCGCGCCTCGCGCCGCCGAGCAGTCCGGCCGCCTCCCGCACGGCCGCCGCGAACAGCCGGGCGTCCGGCGCCGCCAGGCCCCGGTCGGCCGCGGCGTCGGCGAGGGCGTCGAGGGTCGTGTCCCGGGCGTCCGGCGGCGGCGCGGGCAGCGGGACGAGGTCCAGCGCGGCGGTCAGCCGGTACGGGTGCTCGTAGGCGTCGGTGTCGGGGTGGGCGCGGCGGGCCTGGGCGATCACCTCCGGGGGCGCGATCCGGGTGTCGTAGCCGCACAGGACGGTGGTGGACAGGGCGGCGAAGAGCAGGTTGGCCAGGGATTCACAGCGCATCCACTCGGTGCGTTCGCGCGGTGAACTCCCGGCCCGGCCGGACCAGTCGGGCTCCATGAGGAGGTGGGCCCGGCCGCCCGCGCCCGCGTGCCGGGCCAGATGTCCGGCGCTCCGCGCGACGGCGTTGGCGGCCGAGCCGGTGTACCAGTCGGTGTGGTCGATCAGGGCGACCCGGTCGCCGAGGGCGTCGGCGAGCAGGGCGAGCCGGGCGGGGGTGGTGATGGCGGTCGGGGCGGGTTCGCCGGGGGCCCGCAGGCCCTCGGTGAGGAACGGCACGGCTGCCGCCAGGAACTCCTCGTCCGTGCCGAACACGGCCATCCGGTGGTCGAAGAGACCGGGCGGGGCGCTGGTGGCGGCGGCGGCCGGGCTGTGCGGGTTCATGGGACTTCCCGGGGTCGGACGGGCGGGACGGGACGGGACGGGGCGGGGAAGGGGACGGGGATATGGGGATGGGGCGCGGGGTCGTGCGGGCCCCGTGGGACGGGGGACGGGCACGGGGATCGGGCGCGAGGTCGTGCGGGCCCGGAGGGACGGGGGGACAGGGACGGGGGGACAGGGACGGGGATCGGGCGACGGGTCGCGCAGGCCCAGAGGGACGGGGGGGGACGGGCACGGGGATCGGGCGCGAGGTCGTGCGGGCCCGGAGGGACGGGGGGACAGGGACGGGGATCGGGCGCGAGGTCGCGCAGGCCCGGGGGGACAGGGGGGACGGAGACGGGGATCGGGCGCCGGGTCGGGCGGGCCCGGTGGGGGCGGGTCACTGGCGGGCCGTCACCCAGGCGGCGATCTGGCTGCGGCTGGTGAAGCCGAGCTTGTTGAGGATGCGTTCGACATGGCCCTCGGCGGTGCGGCGGGCGATGACCAGGCGGTCGGCGATCTGCTGGTTGGCCAGGCCCTCGGCGACCAGCAGGGCGACCTCGTTCTCGCGCCGGGTGAGCGGTGCCGGGGCGGGGGTGGTGGCCGGGGCGGGGACGGGGGCGGCGCGCCGCTCGTCCAGGGCGTGGCCGACGATCTCCTCCAGGCCGAGCGAGCCGCCGAGGTCGTACGCCTTCTGGAAGAGGGCGGGGCCGAGGGCGGCGCGGGAGCGGGACTCGGCGTCGGCGCGGGCCGTGGTGAGGGCGTCGGAGCCCCAGCGGTCGCGGTCGACGCCCGCCCAGATCCGGTCGGCGCCGCCGAGCAGGACGGCGGCCCGGTCGGGGGCGCCGCGCAGGACGGTGATCCGGGCCAGCAGATCGAGGGTGAGGCCGATGCCGAGGACGTCGTGGACGGCCCGTTTGAGGCGCAGTGCCTCGCGGGCGTGGCGTTCGGCGCGGGGCAGGTCGTCCTTGACGACATGGGCGAGGGCCAGCACCCGCAGGACGTAGGAGAGGACCCAGACCTCGCCGTGGCGCTCGCACAGTCCGCGGGTCTCCTCGCCGACCGCGATGGCCTGGTCGGCGTCGCCGAGGAGAGTCAGCGCGCAGCCGAGTTCGACCCGGTCGAGGCAGACCAGGGCGAGGTGCTGGCCGGGGACGGGGCCGCGGGCGACGCTGGCCCGGAAGTGGGCGAGGGCGGCGGGCAGGTCGTCGCCGATCAGGACGACGACGCCCATGACGTACTCGGCGTGCGCGGCCTCGGCCCGGTCGCCGAGGCGCAGGGCGAGGGCGCGGGCCTCTTCCGCCCGGCGCCGTCCCCGGGTGAGGTCCTGGGGGCTGCCCGCGAGAAGTGCGGAGGTCCACAGGGCGCGGGCGCGTTCGCGGGTGGGTTCGGGGCTGGCCTCCAGGGCGCGGTCGAGCCAGTGGCGGCCTTCGCGGGGGGCGCCGCAGGCGTGCCAGTAGAACCAGAGGGTGCCGGCCAGCCGGAGTCCGGCGAGGGCCTCGCCGGGGGCGGTGAGGGCGAAGTCGAGGGCGGCCCGCAGATTGTCCTGGTCGGCGCGGAGCCGGACGACGATCTGCCGTTGCGCGGGGCCGAACCAGGCCCGTTCGCACTCCTCGGCCCGGCGCTGGGTCCAGGCCAGTTGGCGCAGGCGGGCGGCCCGTTCCTCGCCGGGCCGGGAGCGGAGCTTGGTCAGTCCGTAGTGGCGCAGGGTGTCGAGGAGGCGGTAGCGGACGGGGGCGGCGGGACAGGGGGCGTCCTCGTGGGGGGCCGGGTCGGCTGCGGGGCCGGTCCCCTCGGGTGGGGCGGGGTCCGGTTCGCCGGGCGGGGGTTCCCGGCACAGGACCGACTTGTCGAGCAGTCCGGCGACGGCCTCCAGGACGTCGTAGGAGCGCACGAGTTCACCGTCGGCGCAGATCGCCTCGGCGGTCTCCAGGTCGAAGCTGCCCGCGAGGACGGAGGCGCGGGCCCAGACGAGCTGTTCGCGCTGGGTGCACAGTTCGTGGCTCCAGTCGATGGCGGCGCCCAGGGTCTGGTGGCGGGGCAGCACGCCGGGGCTGCCGTTGGCGAGCAGCCGGTAGCGGTCGTCGAGGCGGGCGATGAGCTGTTCGACGCCGAGGACGCGCATCCGGACGGCGGCGAGTTCGATGGCGAGCGGGAGTCCGTCGAGGCGGCGGCAGAGCCGGGCCACGGCGGCGCGGTTGGCGGCGGTGAGCCGGAAGCCGGGGACGACGGCGGCGGCCCGGTCGGCGAACAGGGTGAGGGCGGGGCCGGGGTGGGCGGTGAGGTCGTCGTCGGGGCCGGGGACGGGCAGCGGGCGGACCTCTAGGAGGTGTTCCTCGGTCAGGCCCAGGCGGTGGCGGCTGGTGGCGAGGACCCGGATGCCGGTGGTGCCGTGCAGCAGGGCGGCGGCGAGTTCGGCGCAGGCGGCGGCGAGGTGCTCGCAGTTGTCGAGGACCAGCAGCAGCCGGCGGTCGCGGACCTGTTCGACCAGGGCGTCCAGGGCGGGCCGGGCGGAGTGGTCGTGCAGGCCGAGCGCGTCGGCGGCGGCGAGCGGGACGAGGTCGGGGTGGTCCAGCCCGGCGAGGTGGACGAAGCGCACCCCGTCGGGGAACGCGCGCTCCACCCGGGCCGCGATCCGGGCCGCCAGCCGGGTCTTGCCGACCCCGCCCGGTCCGGTCAGGGTGACCAGCCGGGCCTGCGCGAGCAGTTCACGGCCTTCGGTCTGCTCACCGCGCCGGTCGACGAAGCTGGTCGTCTCGACCGGCAGCCGGCCGTCCCGCCGTGCCGCTGATCCGCCCATGATCAGCCTGTCCTGTGAGGGTGGGGTGCGGGAGCCGGGGTACGGGGCTCCCCTCCGGGGACTGCCACTCTCCCCCCTCCCTCACATATATGCACGCCAAGGTCACGCCGGTGAGTGCACTTCGCCGCTTGCCGCGTGGAAGCCCTCCCACAGCGCGTACACTGCGCCGTTTCCCGTGGATGATCACCGGCGGGCGGTGCGCGGCGGACGTCGTACACAGGCCACTCTCAGACTCACTCTTGACCTGCGCATGCCATGCCCGGACCATGAGCGCCACCCGTATGTCGCACGGACGAACCACCCCCCGCTCCACACCCCCACGTCCGGAGACCCCGGACTCCTGGAGAAACGAGGAGACTTCATGCGACTTCGCCTCCGCGGCCCCGCGACGGGCAGACGCGGCGCGGCACTCGCCGCCCTGCTCGCCCTCGCGCTCGCCGCTCCGATCTCGGCCACCACCGGCTCCGCCAGCGCGGACAGCGCGAGCAAGCCGACGGCCTCGGCCGACGACATCCGCCAGTACGAGGTGCACATGCGCTCCACCCCGGCGGACCGCACCGCGCTCCAGCGGGCCGGGGTCAGCGTCGACTCGGCCGACGACCACGGCGTCGTGGTGTCCGGCCGCGCCGACCAGATCAAGAAGCTGCGCGCGCTCGGCTACGAGATCACCGCGCTCGGCGCCGCCCCCGACCGCTCCGCGGGCGACGGCGACGTACGGCTGATGGACTTCCCGTCCGCCGACGCGCAGTACCACAACTACGCGGAGATGACGGCGGAGATCAACTCCGTCGTCGCCGCCAACCCGTCGCTCGTCAGCCAGCGGGTGATCGGCACCTCCTACCAGGGCCGCAATATCGTCGCCATCAAGATCAGCGACAACGTGGCCAGCGACGAGGCCGAGCCCGAGGTGCTGTTCACCCACCACCAGCACGCCCGTGAGCACCTCACCGTCGAGATGGCGCTGTATCTGCTGAAGGAGCTGACCGGCGACTACGCCACCGACTCCCGGGTGAAGAACCTGGTCGACAGCCGGGAGATCTGGATCATCCCGGACATGAACCCGGACGGCGGCGAGTACGACATCGCCACCGGCTCCTACCGGTCCTGGCGCAAGAACCGGCAGCCCAACACCGGTTCGACCAATGTCGGCACCGACCTCAACCGCAACTGGGCGTACCGCTTCGGCTGCTGCGGCGGCTCCTCCGGCACCACGTCCTCGGAGACCTACCGCGGGCCGTCCGCCGAGTCGGCGCCCGAGGTGAAGGTGGTCGCGAACTTCGTCCGCGGCCGGGTGGTCGGCGGCAAGCAGCAGATCACCGCGGCGATCGACTTCCACACCTACAGCGAACTGGTGCTGTGGCCGTTCGGGTACACCTACTCCGACACCGCGACCGGGATGACCGCGGACGACCGGAACGCGTTCGCCGCGGTGGGGCAGAAGATGGCCGCCAGCAACGGGTACACACCGGAGCAGTCCAGCGATCTGTACATCACCGACGGGTCGATCGACGACTGGCTGTGGGGCAACCAGAAGATCTTCGGGTACACGTTCGAGATGTATCCGCGGTCGGCGAGCGGGGGTGGGTTCTACCCGCCCGACGAGGTGATCGGGCGGGAGACCGCACGGAACCGGGACGCCGTTCTCCAACTGCTGGAGAACGCGGACTGTATGTACCGGTCCATCGGGAAGGAAGCCCAGTACTGCGCCTGACGGGCGCCCCTGGAGGTCCCTAGGGGGCCCTTAGGGGGTGTCGTCGGCCTTCGCTGACGCGTCCTCCGTGTCCCCCGTGTCCGCCGTGTCCTCGGTGCCCTCTTCGAAGTACGCGTCCAGGACCGCGTCCAGTCGCTCCTCCCACTTCTTGTGGTCGGCGCGGGACGCGGCCTCGATCTCGATGGGGTACCAGCGGCGCTCCGGGGTGTGCACGGTCACGGTGAACCGCTTGCCGAACCGGGGCGCCGCGGTCTCGACCGCGCCGATCTCGTCCCAGCCGAACTCGCACTTCTCCTCGTCGAGGCTGAGACGGACGCCCCGGGCGTCGGCGACGATCCGGGCCCGGCGGTCGGCGGCCTCGAACACGGGGCCGTCGGCCGCCTCCGGCTCCGGCTCCTCCGCTGGCTCCGCCTCCTCGGCGGAGCCGTCCGGCTCCTCCGGTCCGGGGGCCGCGTCCTCGGCCGGGGCGTCGGCGGAGGGGACGGCGGGCTTCGCCGTCTCCTCCTCCACCGCGTCCTCCGGCTCCGCCGGCGCGGGCTGTGTGAGCCCGGGGATGTGCGCCGGGTTGACCCCGGCGTCCAGGGGCTGACTGCTCGTACCTCTGCGCTGCTGCTCCACAGCCCCGCAGTATGGTCGACAAACCTGTGTCAGAGACAGTCGGCCCCTACTTCGTTATGGCGACGATGCCCAATACCCGGGCCCGGTCGCGCTAGACAAAGAGGCTGAGGACCGCCGCCGCGACGAAACCGGCCACCGACAGCACCGATTCCAGGACGGTCCAGGTCTTCAGGGTGTCCCGCTCGCTGATGCCGAAGTACTTGGCGACGATCCAGAAGCCGCCGTCGTTGACATGCGAGGCGAAGATCGAACCGGCTGAGATCGCCATGATGACCAGGGCGATGAACGCCTGCGAGTGGTCGCCCTCGGCGAGCAGCGGGGCCACGATCCCGGCCGTGGTGACGATCGCCACCGTCGCCGAGCCCTGTGCGACCCGCAGCACCAGCGAGATGAGGTAGGACAGCACGATCACCGGGAGGCCGACGTCGTTGAAGGTGTCGGAGAGCGCCTGGGCGACCCCGCTGGCCTTCAGGACCGCGCCGAAGACCCCGCCCGCGCCGACCACCAGCAGAATGTTGCCGACCGGCTTCAGGGACGAGGTGGAGACGGTCTCCAGGGACTTGCGGGACCAGCCGCGCCGGATACCGAGGACGTAGTACGCCATCAGCAGGGCGATCGTCAGGGCGACGAAGGGGTGGCCGAAGAACTCGATCACCGAGCGGAGGGTGGAGGGGTCGAGCGCGATGGAGGAGAAGGTCGCGGCGAGGATCAGGATCAGCGGAGTGCCGATGATGGCGAGGACGGTGCCGAGCGAGACGGGGTCCTCGCGGGGCTCGACGCCCGCGGCGCGCTGTTCGGCGCGGACCGCCTCCTTGGCCTCGTCGGCGGCCTCGACCATGTCCTGCGGGACCGGCACGAAGATCTTCCGGCCGATCCAGGCGGAGTAGGCCCAGGCGGCGAGCACGGCCGGGATGCCGCAGATCACGCCCATCAGGATCACCCAGCCGAGGTCCACCTTCAGCAGGCCCGCGGCGGCCACCGGGCCGGGGTGCGGGGGCAGGAAGGCATGGGTCATCGACAGGCCCGCGAGCAGCGGGAGACAGTACAGCAGGATCGATTTGCCGGAGCGCTTGGCGGCGGCGTAGACGATCGGCGCGAGGACGAAGATGCCGACGTCGAAGAAGACCGGGATACCGAAGATCAGACCGGTCATGCCCATCGCGAGCGGGGCGCGCTTCTCGCCGAACAGGCCGAGCAGCCGGGAGGCCAGCACCTGGGCGCCGCCGCTGACTTCGAGGATCGCGCCGAGCATGGTGCCCAGACCGATGATGATGGCGACATGGCCGAGGATGCCGCCCATGCCGGACTCGATGGTGGAGACGGCGGCGGAGCGCTGGACGGTGCCGAAGAGTTCGGTGACCGAGAGACCGGCCATCAGACCGACCACGATGGAGACCGCGAGCAGCGCCACGAACGGCTGGAGCCGGGTCTTGATGATCAGGAAGAGCAGCAGGGCGATACCGAGGGCGGCGACGGTCAGGAGTCCGGCCGTGCCGTCGATGAGCAGCAGCAGTCCGCCCGTGTGGGGCGGTGCCTCGGCGGCCGGCGCCGAGGCGGCGAGCGGCAGGGATATGTGGGACATGCGGGTGTCCTTAGGGCGTTCATATGGTGCTTCGGGGCAGGGGGGAGCGCGGCACGGCGTCGTGGGGACGCCGTGCCGTGACCGGTGTGCGGTGGGTAGTGCGGTGCGCGCGGGCGTGCTCGGGTCAGCCGAGGACGGCCAGCGCGTCGATCTCGATGAGCAGTCCGGCGGGCAGTCCGACATAGACGGTGGTGCGCGCGGCGGGCGGGGCGGTGAGGCCCTGCTCCTCGAAGTAGGCGTTGTAGATCGCGTTCATCTCGGCGAAGTGGTCCACGTCGGTGAGGTAGACGCGGATCATCATCACGTCGTCCCAGCTCGCGCCGCCCTCCTCCAGGATCGCCTTGACGTTGGCGAAGGTCTGGAGGGTCTGCTCGCGCAGGGTGGGACCGGCCGGGGTCGGGGCCTGGCCCTCGACGGCCGGGAGGAAGCCGACCTGTCCGGCGACCTGGAGGAGGTTGCCCTTCTTCACCCCGTGCGAGAACTTCGCGGGCGGGGCGGTGTGGGTGCTGGGGGTGAGGGCGGTCTTCTCGGTCATGCGGGGTCCTTTGCTGGTCGTGCGGCTGGTCGTGCGGCTGGTCGCGCGGCTGGTTGTTCAGCCGGTCGTTCAGCCGGTCGTACGGGGGATCAGGCGGGGGTTCTGCCGGAGTACTCGCCGCTGATGGCGTCGGCGGTGCGGCGCACCAGCGGGAGCAGGGTGAGGAGTTCGTCGGCGGTGACGACGACATTGGGCGCGGACACCGACATCGCGGCGACGACCCGGCCGTCGGCGCCGCGGATGGGGGCGCCGACGCAGTTGATGGACTCCTCGTGGCCGCCGAGGTCGGTGGCCCAGCCCTGTTCGCGCACCTTGGCCAGCTCCTTGAGGAAGGCGTCGGCGTTCGGGGTCGAACGGGCTGTGAACATGGGGTAGTCGAGCTTCTCCGCGAGGGCGCGGCGCTCGTGCTCGGGGAGGTCGGCGAGCAGCAGTTTGGCGACGGCGGCGACGGTGATCGCGACCGGTTTGCCGATCCGGGAGTACATCCGCACCGGGTAACGGCTCTCCACCTTGTCGATGTAGAGGACCTCGCCGTCCTCGTGCACGGCGAGATGGACGGTGTGGCCGCAGCTCTCGTTGAGCCGGACGAGATGGGGGTGGGCGATCTCCCGGATGTCCAGGTTCTCCATGGCTTCCTGGGCGAGCGCGAAGAGCCGGGCGCCGAGCCGGTAGCGCTGGTCGGCCTGGCGGTAGACGAAGCCGTGGTCGTGCAGGGTGCGCAGGAGGCGCAGCGCGGTGGACTTGTGGACGCCGAGCCGCTCGGCGACCCGGCCGAGGTCGGCGGGGCCCTCGGCGAGCAGCGGCAGGATGCTCAGCGCACGGTCGACGGTCTGGCTCATGGGGTGCGTACCTCCTCGTCGGCCCGTTCGTCGGCGTGGGTCCAGCCGGGGCCGAGTCGCAGTGTCCCCCACGCCTCGTCGCCGAGGGCGGCAAGGCGGTCGGCGCGGGCACGGGAGGGGGGTGTGGCGAGGTCGCCGGGGACGGTGAGGGCGGCGGCGGCCATCAGATGCCCGTGCCGCAGCCGGTCCCGTACGGACAGACCGCGCAGGGTGGCGGAGAGGAACCCGGCGGCGAAGGCGTCCCCGGCGCCGGTGGCGGCGACGACGTCGACCCGGGGCGCGGGCACACGGACGGGAGGTGTGGCGGTGGAGCCGAGGTAGGCGGTGGCTCCGGCGCCGCCGTCCTTGACGACCAGTACGCCGGGTTCGGGGAGCAGGGCGCGGATGTGGTCGGGGCCGCCGGTCGCGCCCCAGGCGGCCTCCGCCTCGTCCAGGCCGACGAAGACGATGTCGGCGCGGCGGGCCAGTTCCAGCAGCGTCGCGGGGCCTTCGGTGCCGCGCTGGAGCGCGGGGCGGTGGTTGACGTCGAAGGAGATCAGCGGGCGCCCGGGGGCGGGGGTGAGCAGGGCGCGCAGCAGGTCCCGGCAGTCGGCGGAGAGCGCGGCGGTGATGCCGGACAGATGCAGCACCCGGCCGGACCGTACGGCGGCCAGGTCGACGGTGCTGGTGGACATCGCGGAGGCGGCCGAGCCCGCCCGGTAGTACGCCACCTCATGGGCGTCGGTGGCGCGGTCGCCCGCGGTGCGGAAGTAGATGCCGGTGGGGCGGGCCGGGTCCCGGCGGACCGCGCGGGTGTCGACGCCGTACCCGGCGATGGCCGCGACCAGGTGGTCGCCGAACGGGTCGGCGCCGACCCGGCTGACCCAGCGGGTGGTGTGCCCGGCGGCGGCCAGGACGCAGGCGAGATTGGACTCGGCGCCGCCGATGCCCCGGTCGAAGGAGGGGACGTCGGCGAGGCGGCCCGGTGTGGAGGGCAGGAACGTGACCATGGACTCGCCGAGCGCTACGACGTCCACGACGGCGGGGTGGTCCACGACGTCGGGGGTGGCTCCGGTGACCGTCACGATGCTGTGGCTCCCTCGGGCGTGGCGAGGCGGCTCCGTTGACCCCGCGTTGGCCGAGATGTTAGACAGCAGTAAGCGACATACGCAATGGACGTTGCACACAATGCAACGTACCGGATCAGGGAGGCTCCATGGCCCACGCCCACGACAGCGACGTCCCGGGCACCCGGCAGGCCGGTACCGCCGGTCCCGCCGCACTGGCCGGTCTCGCCGGGGAGCGCGTCGACCATCGCTTCAAGGGCCTTCCCCCGGACGCCGACGGTCTCACCGTCGCGGAACTCGCCGCCCAGCGCCGCAATCTGTTCACCGGCGGCTTCACCACCCCCGTCCTCGCGCTGTCCGCCGAGCGCCTTGAGCACAATCTCGCGCTGATGGAGACGTACACGGCCCGGCACGGGCTGGCGTTCGCGCCGCACGGCAAGACCTCCATGGCGCCGCAGCTCTTCCAGCGCCAGCTCGACCGGGGCGCCTGGGGCATCACGCTGGCCCAGCCCCACCAGGTGCGGGTGGCACGGGCGTTCGGCGTCGGGCGGATCTTCCTCGCCAACGAGCTGGTGGACGCCGCCGCGCTGCGCTGGATCGCCGCCGAGCAGGACACCGACCCGTCCTTCCGCTTCCTGTGCTACGTCGACTCGGTGCGCGGCGTCGAGCTGATGGACGCCGCTCTCCAGGGCGCCGCCCGGCCGCTGGAGGTGGTCGTGGAGCTGGCCGCCGGTGACGGAGCCCGGACCGGCGCCCGGGGCGAGGCCGCCTGCGCCGCCGTCGCCGACGCGGTGGCCGCGACCACCACGCTGCGGCTGGCCGGGGTAGCCGGGTACGAGGGCGAGGTGCCGGAGGCGGACCCGGAGCGGGTGCGGGCGTATCTGCGCCGGCTGGTGGCGCTGACGGCGGAGTTCGACACGGCGGGCCGGTTCGCCGGGCTCCCGGAGATCACCCTGAGCGCGGGCGGCAGCGCCTGGTTCGACGCGGTCGCCGACGCCTTCGCCGAGGTCCCGGAGCTGTCCGCGCCGGTCCTGAAGCTGCTGCGCTCGGGCGCGTACGTCTCCCACGACGACGGCCACTACCGCGAGCTGACCCCCTTCAACCGGGTCCCGGAGGAAGGCGCGCTGGAGCCCGCGTTCCGGCTGTGGGCACAGGTCGTCTCCCGCCCCTCCGCAGGGCAGGCGTTCGTGAACGCGGGCAAGCGGGACGCGGCCTACGACCTGCATCTGCCGTTCGCCCAGGTGGTCCGGCGCGACGGCCGGGAGGTCCCGGCGACCGGCATCGAGGTGACCGGCCTGTCCGACCAGCACGGCTGGCTGGCCACCGCCCCGGACGCCGATCTGGAGGTCGGGGACTGGCTCGGCCTCGGCCTGTCCCACCCGTGCACCTCGTTCGACAAGTGGCAGCTCATCCCGGTCGCGGAGGCGGACGGCACGGTCGTCGACTACATCCGTACGTTCTTCTAGGAGGCCCGGCAGCATGGCAGAGCTGGTTATCAGGGACGCGGACGTCGTCGACGGCACGGGCGCCCCCGCCTATCGCGCGGACGTGGTGGTGGACGGCGGCCGGATCGTCTCGATCGTCCAGGAGGCCGCCGCGTCCGGCTGTCAGCGGCCCACCGCGACCCGGGTGCTGGACGCGGCGGGGCTGACCCTCGCCCCCGGCTTCATCGACATGCACGCGCACAGCGATCTGGCGCTGCTGCGCGACCCCGACCACAGCGCCAAGGCCGCGCAGGGCGTGACCCTGGAGGTGATCGGCCAGGACGGGCTGTCCTACGCCCCGGTGGACGACCGCACCCTCGGCGAGGTGCGCGCGGCGATCACCGGCTGGAACGGCAACGGCGACGACATCGACTTCGACTGGCGCTCGGTCGGCGAGTACCTGGACCGCCTCGACCGGGGCATCGCCGTCAACGCCGCCTATCTGATCCCGCAGGGCACGGTCCGGGCGCTCGCCGTCGGCTGGGAGGACCGCGCGCCCACCGCGACCGAGCTGGGCCGGATGAAGCGGCTGGTCGCGGAGGGCCTGGAGCAGGGCGCGGTGGGCATGTCGTCGGGGCTCACCTACACCCCGGGCATGTACGCCGAGGACGCCGAGCTGACCGAGCTGTGCCGGGTGGTGGCCGCGTACGGCGGCTACTACTGCCCGCACCACCGCTCCTACGGGGCCGGGGCGCTGGAGGCGTACCGGGAGATGGTGGCGCTGACCCGGGAGGCGGGCTGCGCGCTGCACCTGGCGCACGCCACCATGAACTTCGGCGTCAACAAGGGCCGCGCGCCCGAACTGCTGGCCCTGCTGGACGAGGCCCTCGCCGCCGGGGCCGACATCAGCCTCGACACCTACCCCTACACCCCCGGCTCCACCACGCTGGCCGCGCTGCTGCCGAGCTGGGCGGGCGAGGGCGGCCCCGCCGAGGCACTGCGCCGGCTGACCGACCCGGAGACCGCCGAACGCATCCGGCACCATCTGGAGGAACTCGGCTCGGACGGCTGCCACGGCGTGCCGGTGGAGTGGGAGACCATCGAGATCTCCGGCGTCACCAGCCCCGAGCTGGCCGGATATGTGGGCCGGACCATCGCCGAGTCGTCCGCCGCGCGCTCCGAGCCGCCCTGGACGACGGCCCACCGGCTGCTGGTCGAGGACCGGCTCGGCCCGACGATCCTCCAGCACGTCGGCCATGAGGAGAACGTCCGGCTGATCATGCGGCACGCCGTGCACACCGGCGGCTCGGACGGCATCCTCCAGGGCGCCAAGCCCCACCCGAGGGCGTACGGCACGTTCCCGCACTACCTCGGCCGGTATGTACGGGAGCTGGGGGTGCTGTCGCTGGAGGAGTGCGTGGCCCGGCTGACCTCGCGCCCGGCGGCCCGGCTGCGGCTGCCCGACCGGGGCACGGTCCGTGAGGGGTACCGGGCCGACCTGGTGCTGTTCGACGCGGCGACGGTGGCGGCGGGCTCGACGTTCGAGGCGCCGCGCACCCTGCCGGTGGGCATCCCGCACGTCCTGGTCGACGGGCGGTTGGTGATCGAGGACGGCCGGCGCACGGACGTGCTGGCGGGACGCTCGGTCCGCCGCACCCCGGCCGCCCAGGGCTAGCCCGCGCCGGTTACGGCTTGGGCAGTGTGCACCCGGCCGCGTTCAGGTCGAGCTTGCTGTCCAGGCCGAAGCAGGCGGCCAGCGGGTAGGTCTGCTGGGCGTAGTTGATGCCCTGGCGGACGGTCACCGTGCCGTTCGCGTCGACCTCGCAGGGGTTGTTCAGGGTGCAGCGCTGGCCGCTCTCGTTGCCGGTGTTGTTGACGGCGACGACCCGGCCGGTGGTCTGGTCGACGACCGGGGAGCCGGAGGTGCCGCCGATGGTGTTGCAGGCGGAGGTGTAGCGGACCGAGTCCTTCCAGGTCCAGTCGCCCTCCTTGAGGCGGTACGCGAAGCCGTCGACCGAGCAGTTGTAGATCCGCTTCCAGTAGCCGGAGACCACGCTGATCGCGGTCCCGGCGCTGGGGCGGGTGTCGCTCAGGGTCAGCGCGCTGATCCCGTAGGAGCTGCGGATCTGGGCGTAGGTGCTGGTCAGCTGGTAGACCGCGACATCGGTGTCGGTCATCGTGGCGTAGGCGATCTTGCTGGCCCGCAGGGTGGCGACCCGGGTCCCGGCGGAGTTGAGCAGCCCGAAGGTACGGGTGGAGGCGCGGTCGACGATCACCTGTCCGGCGGCCGGGAAGCCGCTCTCCAGACAGTGTCCGTTGCTCATCACGAGCGCGGGGTCGTCGTCGGCGGAGTCGGACATCCGGACCACCGAGCCGGAGCAGTTGCTGAGCGCGACGGTCCCGGCGTAGTTCACGGCCTGGACGGCGGGCGCGGGTGCGGCGCCGGAGGCGGTGTCCGGGGTGACGGCGACCGCGGGGGCGGCGGCGATGCCCGTCGCGGCGACGGCGGCGAGGGCGGCGAGCAGGGGCTTGCGCATGTGGGGGGTCCCCTCCTGCGGAGATGTGCGGAGAAGTGCGGAGACGTGCGCTGTCTTGTCATGGACATCATCAGCAGCGGGGGGCGCGGCCACAAGGACGCCTCCGCAGCCGTAGGGGTTTCCCTCACACCCCTCCTCCGTCCGCACGCTCCCCCGTCTGTGCGCTCCCCGCCCCGTCCGTGTCTCATGTGGCGGAAAGCACCACGCGGCCCCCGCTACCCGGCCGTAAGCTCCTTGACATGCAGGTGATCCAGTCGACCAAGCTCGCCAACGTCTGTTACGAGATCCGGGGCCCGGTTCTTGAGGAGGCGATGCGGCTGGAGGCGGCCGGTCACCGCATCCTGAAGCTGAACACCGGCAACCCGGCCGCGTTCGGCTTCGAGTGCCCGCCGGAGATCCTGGAGGACGTCCTCCGCAATGTCTCCACGGCCCATGGCTACGGCGACGCCAAGGGACTGCTCGCCGCCCGGCGCGCGGTGGTGATGCACAACCAGACCCTCGGCATCGAGACCGACGTCGACCATGTCTTCATCGGCAACGGCGTCTCCGAGCTGATCACCATGGCGATGCAGGGCCTGCTGGACGACGGCGACGAGGTGCTCGTCCCCGCGCCCGACTACCCGCTGTGGACCGCCGCGGTCTCGCTGTCCGGCGGCACCGCCGTCCACTACCGGTGCGACGAGCAGTCCGACTGGATGCCCGATCTCGCCGATCTCGAGCGCAAGATCACCGACCGCACCAAGGCGCTGGTGATCATCAACCCGAACAACCCCACGGGGGCCGTGTACGACGAGGAGATGCTGCGCGGGCTCACCGACCTCGCCCGCCGCCACGATCTCCTGGTCTGCTCCGACGAGATCTACGACAAGATCCTCTACGACGGCGCCACCCACACCCCGACCGCCGCCGTCGCCCCCGATCTGCTCACCCTCACCTTCAACGGGATGTCCAAGGCGTACCGGGTGGCCGGGTACCGGGTCGGCTGGATGTCGATCTCCGGTCCGCGCGCGCACGCCGCGTCGTACATCGAGGGCCTGACGATCCTGGCGAACATGCGGCTGTGCGCCAATATGCCGGGGCAGCACGGGGTGGTCGCCGCGCTCAGCGGACGGCAGTCCATCGCCGATCTGGTGCTGCCGGGCGGGCGACTGAAGGAACAGATGGACGTGGCGTACGAGGCGCTCACCCAGATCCCCGGGGTGACCTGCGTACGGCCCAAGGGGGCGCTGTACCTCTTCCCGCGGCTCGACCCCAAGGTGTACCGGGTCAAGGACGACCGTCAGCTGGTGCTGGATCTGCTGCGGCGCGAGAAGATCATGGTCGTGCACGGGACGGGGTTCAACTGGACCGAGCCGGATCACTTCCGGGTGGTGACGCTGCCGGGGGCGGCGGATCTGAAGGACGCGGTGACTCGGATCGGGGAGTTCTTGGACGGGTACGCGCAGTACTGAGTGCGCCGCCGAGGTGACCAGGGGTGACCGGCCGGGTCCGTTGTTGTGATCCACCCCTTGTTTAGACTCGATCTAAGCTAGGATGGCTTCCGTCAGAGTTTCTGGAGGCCCCCCATGTACGAGCCGATCCGTACCAAGTCGGTCCACAGCACCGTGGGCGACACCGTCTCGGACTTTCCCCACCGGTCCCGTGAGGAAGAGCTGGATATTCAGCTCGCGGGGCATCTTGCCGCGCTGCTCGCCGTCACCGACGAGTTGCGGGCGGTGGCTCCGTCCGGGGAGCTGGACGCGGCGGCGGGGCGGATCGCGGAGCAGGTGGCTCGGTTGCGGGGTGGTGCGTCTGTGGTGCGGGCCGGTGTGACTCGGGGCGGGCGGGATGTTGCCGGGTTGCATACGCGGGCGCTTGCGGTGGCGGGGCGGGCGTTGGTGGTGGCTGCGTCTCGGGCGGATACGGTGGTGGCAATTTTGGCTGCGGAGCGGATGGATGTACATGCCGGCGCCTCCGGCGGGTCGCGGGAGTTGAGTGGGGCGGCGTCCAGGGGCTGAGGTTGGCGTCTGGGGGGCGGGTGCGGGTCGTGGTCGGTTCTCGCGCAGTTCCCCGCGCCCCTGAAGTGGGGGCTTGCGTCCCGGGAGTGAGTGCGGGTCGTGGTCGCTCTTTGCGCAGTTCCCCGCGCCCCTAAAAGCATGTGCCTCGCGCCTCTTTGACAGGGAAGCCGCGTCCCTGCGAGGACGTGGCCCTCGGGTCTCTTTGAGGGCGTGGTGATCCGGGACCGGTACGTCATCTCTTGTTTACCGGGGTTGATGGGGAACGTTGGGTTCCGGGAGCACGCTCCGTCGGGTGAGACGAACTATTGGAATAGTCCTCGCGGTGCTGCTGATCGGTGGCGTGGTCGCCGCTGTTCTGGTGGGCCGGGACGAGGACGCGGGCACGGCAACGAAGACCGTGCAGGCTGTCATCGGGTCGGAGAAGGCCGAGTTCTTCGCCGATCCTGAGGTCATGGAGGCGCTGGACGCCCGGGGCTACCGGGTGGAGGCGGAGACCTCCGGGTCCTGGGCCATGGAAGGGCTGGAGCTTGAGGGGTACGCGTTCGCGTTCCCGTCCAGCCAGGCGCCGGCCGACGAGTTGGCGAAGAAGCGGGGCGTGCAGCAGCCGCTGCCCCGGCCGTTCTACTCACCGCTCGTCGTGGTCGCCCATCGCAACGCCGCCGATGTGCTGGAGCAGAGCGGGCTCGCCTCCGTCGACACCGAGCATCGCGGCACGCTGAAGATGGCGGCGTTCCTCAAGGCGGCCGGGGACGACGAGCGCTGGCAGGACCTCAAGGGGTCCGGGCCGTACGGGGAGCTGACCGGCACGCTCTCCATCGCCACCACCGACCCCGAGACCTCCAACTCCGGCGCCCTCTACCTCGCGGCCACCTCCTATGTCGCCAACGACGGGCGGGTCGTGGCCTCCGACGCCGACATCGACCGCACCGCGCCGCTGCTGCGCAAGCTGGTCAGTGTGCAGGGCGCCCAGCAGTCCAGCTCCGACGCCGCCTTCCGGGACTTCGTCAGCGGCGCCGGGAACCCCCTGGTGTGGGTGTACGAGTCCCAGGTCGCCGCCCTGCTGACGGCCGGTCAGGGCGTCGACGACCTGGTGGTGCTGTACCCGGACACCACCGTCAACAGCGACCACACCGTCGTACCGCTCACCGACGACGGGCGGAAGATCGGTGAGCTGCTCAGCACCGACCCGGCGTTGCGCGAGCTGGCCGTGAAGCACGGGTTCCGGCCGCAGGGTGCCGCGCCCGAGTTCACCGAGGCCACCGCGGACCGTACCGACTATCTCAACCAGAAGCTGACCGGCGTCCGGCAGGCGCCCGTGCCCACCTCCGCGGTGCTGCACGAGATGGCCCGCCGGGCGCGCGGATGAGGGGGACAGCCACCATGACCGAGTTCGACGGGCTCCTCGGGGCCAGTACCAGTCAGAACAGCAGCCGCAGCAGTGAGGAGACCTTCACCCTCACCCCGCCCGAGCCGGTGGCCGCCGTGCCGCGCGAGAAGGCCGGCGGGCTGGTCCCGGTGGACGAGAGCGTCCGCGGCGACATGGCCCGCAAGGCCGCCGACTATGTGGCCGGGCTCGCCGCGCTCGACGCCCGCTCCCCCGAGTTCGCCGGGAAGGTCGGTGAGATCACCGCGCTGGGCGCCGGGGAGATGCGCACCGCCGCCGCCCAGTCCAACCGGATGCTGGAGCGGACCGTGCGCTCCCTGCCCGGCAAGGGCGGCGACCCCTCGGCGAAGGTCGCCGGGTCGCTGGTGGAGCTGCGCCGGGTGGTGGAGGACCTCGACCCGCGCGAGCTGCCCACCGCCAGGACCCGCAAGTTCCTGTCCCGGCTGCCCGGCGGCAACAAGCTGCGCGACCACCTCGCCAAGTACGCCTCCGCGCAGGGCACCCTCAACCGGATCGTCGGCTCGCTGCGCGGCGGACAGGACGAACTGCGCCGGGACAACGCGGCGCTCCAGACCGAGCGGGTCCGCCTGTGGGAGACCATGGGCAAGCTCCAGGAGTACGTGGTGCTGACCGAAGCCCTGGACAGCGCCGTCGCGTCGCACATCGCCGGGGTGGAGGCGACCGGGGAGCCCCAGGCCGCCGACTCGCTCCGGGCCGACGTCCTCTTCCCCGTCCGGCAGAAGCACCAGGACCTGCTGACCCAGCTCGCCGTGTGCGCCCAGGGCTACCTGGCCATGGACGTCGTACGCCGGAACAACGACGAGCTGATCAAGGGGGTCGACCGGGCCGCCACGACGACCGTGTCGGCGCTGCGGATCTCGGTCATGCTGGCGTCCGCGCTGGACCATCAGAAGAAGGTGATCGAGCAGGTCAACGCCCTGCGCGGGACCACCGAGGACCTGATCCGGGCCAACGCCGACATGCTCGCCACCCAGAGCGGGGAGATCCAGCGGATCGCGGCCGACCCGGCGGTCGGCGCGGAGACCCTGCGCGCCGCGTTCCAGCAGATCTACCGCACCCTCGACACCATCGACTCCTACAAGGTGCGGGCCACCGAGGCCATGGCGACCACCGTGGAGTCCCTCACCAGCGAACTCCGGCACGCCAGCGCCTATCTGGAGCGCAGCCGCGCACAGGGCGCGCTCGAAGGGGGCGGCCAGGTATGAGATCAGGTAGGGGATATCGGCTGCGGGTTCTCGGCCTCGTCTGTCTCACGCTGCTCACCGGGGGCCTCACCGGCTGCTCGGTGATCGACAACTCCGATCCGACGCCCGAACCGACGTACCAGGCAGGCACGCTGCGGGTGCTCGCCTCCAGCGAGCTGAGCGATATGACGGCGGTCCTGGACCTGGTCCGCCGGGAGACCGGCATCACCGTCAAGCCCACCTACATGGGCACCCTGGACGCCGTCGACCTGATCGCCGAGGGCGAGGCCGACACCTCGTACGACGCGGTGTGGCTGTCCTCCAACGACTCGCTGCGGCTGCGGCCCGAGGCGGCCGGGAAGATCCTCTCCGAGACGTCCGTGATGTCCAGCCCGGTCGCCATCGGCGTCAAGCCCGCCACCGTGACCACCCTCGGCTGGGACCCCGGTGACGTGACCTGGTCGCAGATCGAGGAGGCCGTGCAGGACGGACGGCTCACCTACGGCATGACCGACCCGGCCCGCTCCAACTCCGGTTTCTCCACCCTCGTCTCGGTCGCCTCGGCGCTGTCCGGCGCGCAGTCCGCGCTCACCGACGCCGATGTGAAGAAGGCGGCGCCCCGGCTGAAGGAGTTCTTCCAGGGGCAGCAGCTCACCTCGGGCTCCTCGGGCTGGCTGGCCGAGGCGTACGAGCGGCGCGGCGATGTCGACGCGCTGCTCAACTACGAGTCCGTCCTCACCGGGCTGCCCGGCCTCACCGTGATCCGCCCCACCGACGGGGTGATCACCGCCGACTACCCGGTCTCCTCGCTGGCCGCCTCCCCGAAGACGGCCCGCGACGACGTCCGCAGGCTCACCGAGGCGCTGCGCTCCCCCGAGATCCAGCGCGAGATCACCGCCCGTACCCACCGCCGCCCGGTCGTCCCGTCCGTGGACCCCGCCCCCGGCCTGGACACCGAACGCCGCCGCGAACTGCCCTTCCCAGGCAGCCGCTCGGTCGCCGACGGCCTCCTCGACGCGTACGAGAACGAACTGCGCCGCCCCTCGCGGACCGTGTACGTCCTCGACACCTCCGGCTCCATGGAGGGCGACCGCCTCGACCGGCTGAAGACCGCGCTCACCGCCCTCACCGGCGACTTCCGGGAGCGTGAGGAGGTCACCCTGATGCCGTTCGGCTCGGATGTGAAGAGCGTGCGCACCCATGTCCTCGACCCGGGCGACCCGAGCGCCGGACGCGCCGCGATCCGCGCGGACGCCGACGCCCTGGAGGCCGAGGGCGACACCGCGATCTACACCTCGCTGGAGAAGGCGTACGACCAGCTGAGCACCGACCGGGACACCTTCACCTCGATCGTGCTGATGACGGACGGCGAGAACACCACGGGCGCCGGGGCCGACGACTTCGACGGCTTCTACGCCGGACTCGACACCACCGGCAAGCAGACCCCCGTCTTCGCGATCCTCTTCGGCGACTCCTCGAAGGAGGAGCTGGAGCACATCGCCGACCTGACCGGCGGCCGTCTCTTCGACGCCCAGCAGGGCTCCCTGGACGGCGCCTTCGAGGAGATCCGTGGCTACCAATAGGTTCGTCGGCTATCTGGAGTCCCGCAAGAACATCACCGGCAGCGCCTGCGGCCTGCTCGGCCTCGCCCTCACCTTCACCGGGGTCGCGGGCCCGTACTGGCCGGTGGTCGTCCTCGGCCTGTACGGCGCCGGAGCGCTGATCGCCCCACCGGAACGCCCCACGCTCCCCGACTTCCCCGACCCGTCCGCCCAACTGGACGAGATCCGCGCCGACTTCACCATCCTCCAGGACTACCTCTCCGGCGTGGACCTGCCGCCCGGCACCGCGACCCGGCTGCGCGCCCTCACCGATGTCCTGGACGCCCTCCTGGCCCCGGGCTGGGTCGCCGAGATCCTCGCCCAGGACCCGGAGGGCGTGCACCAGGTGTCCCGCGCGGTCCGCCAGGACATCCCGGAGGCGGTGGACGCCTTCGTCCGCACGAGATGGTGGCACCGCATGACCCCGGGCCAGGACCCCCCGGAACACCACCTGGAACGCCAACTGACCCTCCTGAACGAGGAGGCCCACCACCTGACGACAACCTTGAGAGAAACAGAGTCAAGCCGCCAGGAATCCCACACCCGCTACCTGGAGGACCGCCAGCAATAAGGCTTCTGGGGGCGCTGGGGGTACCCCCTCTGGGGGAGGAACTGCGCGACCAGCCCCCACCGCCCCGCACCCACCGAACTACCCCACCCGCCCCTCGCCGGAGGCCACCGCCCGGTCCACGATCGCCCGCAACCGCTCATGATGCGCCCCCTTCCAATACGCCCGCCCGCACTCCCCACACCGCGCGAACACGTCGTACGACCGCTCCGTACCCCCCTTCAACTGCCCCACCACCTCATCCTTCGTCGCCGCGACCAACACCCCGTTGCACGCGGTGCACCGCGTCCACGGCCGCAACGCGGGAGCGAACCGCCCCAGCACGTCATCGACCTGCTCCTCCGGCCGCGTGCTGTACACATACGCCCCCGCCCACAGCTCCCGCCGCCGCAGCAACCCCCGGTCCCGGCTCAGCAACACCCTCCGCTCCGCCGCCGACCGCGAGGCGAGCACCGCGTCCCCCAGATCCGTGGACGAGTACGCCGCGTCCACGCCCAGCAGCCGCAGCCGCCGCGCCAGCGTCCCCAGATGCACATCCAGCAGAAACCGCGGCTCACCCCCCGGCACCCGCTGCGGACGGACCACCGCCCGGACGTCCACCCGCTCCCCGTCCGCCGGAATGTGCCCCACGGGCACCTCCCGCCCGTCCACCACCAGCGCCCCGACCTCGGTGAGCGGCACGCCCAGCGACTCGATCACATGGCCCAGCGTGGACACCCCGTCGACGGCGAGCGCGCTGACCCCCGCCCGCCGGGCGTGCGGCACGAACAGCGCCAGCTCGGGCGCGACCTCCACCTGGATCTCAGGTCCGCTTCGGCTCACCCACGTCACACCGGTCATGCGGCCAGGATGGCACGGTCGTACCGGACCGCCTCAGGGGTTTTCCCGGACTCCAGGACCGTGCGCCAGGATCTCCACGGCCCGGTCGAAGAGTTCCGCGAGATCGTCCCGGTAGCCGTTCTCGGCCCAGTACAGGGACGCTTCCATCATCCCCCCGACCAGCGCCATCGCCCAGATCCGCACCTCCAGCGAGCCGGGGTCGCGCCCGGTCCGCTCCCCGATGCCCCGGCACAGCACCCCACCGGTGGCGGACAGGCTCTCCATGGCCCGCGACCGCACCGCCGGTACGTCCACCATCAGCCGCATCCGCAGCCGTACCAGGTCGGGGCTCTCGGTGAACCCGAGGGCGACGGCCCGCCGCACCAGGAACCGCACGGACTCCAGCAGCGGCTCGTCGGCGGGCCGCTGCCGCAGATCGGCCAGCATCAGCGGGTCGTACTCGTCCGTGAGGACGATGTCCTCCTTGGTGGGGAAGTAGCGGAAGACGGTCGACGGCGACACCTCGGCCCGGTCGGCGATCTGCTCGACCGTGGTGGCCTCGTACCCCTGCTCCTCGATCAGCCCGAAGGTCGCCGTGCGGATCGCCGTGCGGGTCTTGATCTTCTTCCGTTCCCGCAGTCCCAGCGGGGGGCGGTCGGCGGGGGAGGTGGTCTGTGCGGCCGTCATGACCGCCATTGTCGGTCATCCGCCGCCACCGCGGCCATGACCGCGACACGGCCCCCTCCCGGCTCCTCGGGCTACGCGTGCTGGTACGCCACCAGGGAGATCCCCACGTAGTGCACCACGAACGCGGCGAGGGTGAAGGAGTGGAACACCTCGTGGAAGCCGAACCAGCGCGGGGACGGGTTCGGGCGCTTCATGCCGTAGATCACCCCGCCCGCGCTGTAGAGCAGTCCGCCGACCACGACCAGCACCAGGACGGCGATCCCGCCGGTGCGCAGGAAGTCCGGGAGGAAGAAGACGGCGGCCCAGCCCATCGCGATGTAGCACGGGGTGTAGAGCCAGCGCGGGGCGCCGACCCAGAAGACCCGGAAGGCGATCCCGGCGAGCGCCGCCGCCCAGATCCCCCACAGCAGCCACTGCCCCTTGGCGTCGGGCAGCAGGAGCATGGTCAGCGGGGTGTACGTACCCGCGATGATCAGAAAGATGTTCGAATGGTCCAGGCGGCGCAGGACGCCGTCCATGCGCGGGCTCCAGTTGCCCCGGTGGTAGAGCGCGCTCACCCCGAACAGCAGACAGGCCGTCAGCGCGTAGATGGCGCAGGCCAGCCGGGCGCGCGGGGACTCGGCCAGCGCGGTGAGCGCGAGACCGGCCACCAGCACCGCCGGGAACATGCCCAGATGCAGCCAGCCGCGGAGCTTCGGCTTGACCGGATGCGGCAGGGCGAGAGCGGCGGAGACGCGATCGGCGACCGTCGTCGAGTCCCTCGGCGCGTCGGAGGCATGCGCAGTCATGCGCCGATGGTAGCGAGGACACCGTAAGTCGGGCATCAGGGAGCCTCCCAAGGGGCGGTCATGCGAACTCAACGTGTACGCAAAGAGACGGAGAGAAACACAGAGTTACGTGGGATTCCTCACGCCGCTCAGGTGGGCGCCGCTCTGGACAGATGGGCATACACCTCGCATGATCAGATGAGTGCGGTCGGCACCGGATGAGCGCCAAGCAGCATGAGTGCGGCAGCTGCGAAGCATCCGGGTCGCAGCCCCCACGGGGCAGCAGAAAAGACAGTGAACCCTCAACTAGGAGCGATCGTGGCGCGCGATATCGCGGCTCCCCCCGTCATCCCGACCCGACACCAGGAACTGATCTCGTGGGTCAACGAGATCGCCGAACTGACCGAACCGGACAGCGTGGTCTGGTGTGACGGATCAGAGGCGGAGTACGACCGCCTCTGCGAGGAACTGGTCGACAAGGGCACCTTCCGCAAGCTCGACCCGATCAAGCGCCCCAACTCCTACTACGCGGCCTCGGACCCCACCGATGTCGCCCGCGTCGAGGACCGGACCTTCATCTGCTCCGAGAAGGAGGAGGACGCGGGCCCCACCAACCACTGGAAGGCCCCCGCCGAGATGCGGGAGATCTTCGCCGGTGACAAGGGCCTCTTCCGTGGCTCGATGCGCGGTCGCACCCTCTACGTGGTGCCGTTCTGCATGGGCCCGCTCGGCTCCCCGCTGTCCGCCATCGGGGTGGAGCTGACCGACTCGGCGTATGTCGCCGTCGCCATGCGCACCATGACCCGGATGGGCCAGCCCGTCCTGGACGAGCTGGGCACCGAGGGCTTCTTCGTCAAGGCCGTGCACACCCTGGGCGCCCCCCTCGCGCCCGGCGAGGCCGACGTCCCCTGGCCCTGCAACCAGACCAAGTACATCTCCCACTTCCCGGAGACCCGCGAGATCTGGTCCTACGGCTCCGGTTACGGCGGCAACGCCCTGCTCGGCAAGAAGTGCTACGCCCTGCGGATCGCCTCCGTCATGGCCCGCGACGAGGGCTGGCTCGCCGAGCACATGCTGATCCTCAAGCTCACCCCGCCCACCGGTGCGTCCAAGTACGTCGCCGCCGCCTTCCCGTCCGCCTGCGGCAAGACCAACCTCGCCATGCTGGAGCCCACGATCTCCGGCTGGACGGTCGAGACCATCGGCGACGACATCGCCTGGATGCGCTTCGGCGACGACGGCCGGCTCTACGCCATCAACCCCGAGGCCGGTTTCTTCGGCGTCGCGCCCGGCACCGGCGAGCACACCAACGCCAACGCCATGAAGACGCTGTGGGGCAACTCGGTCTTCACCAATGTGGCCCTCACCGACGACAACGACATCTGGTGGGAGGGCATGACCGAGGAGACCCCCGCCCACCTCACCGACTGGAAGGGCAACGACTGGACGCCGTCCTCGGACGTCCCCGCCGCCCACCCCAACGCCCGCTTCACCGTCCCGGCGTCCCAGTGCCCGATCATCGCGCCCGAGTGGGAGGACCCCAAGGGCGTCCCGATCTCCGCGATCCTGTTCGGCGGGCGGCGCGCCACCGCCGTACCGCTGGTCACCGAGTCCTTCGACTGGAACCACGGGGTCTTCCTGGGCGCCAACGTGGCCTCCGAGAAGACCGCCGCGGCCGAGGGCAAGGTGGGTGAGCTGCGCCGCGACCCGTTCGCCATGCTGCCGTTCTGCGGCTACAACATGGGCGACTACATGGGTCACTGGGTCGACGTGGCCAAGGACAAGGACGCCGCGAAGCTCCCGAAGATCTACTACGTCAACTGGTTCCGCAAGAACGACGAGGGCAAGTTCGTCTGGCCCGGCTTCGGTGAGAACTCCCGTGTCCTGAAGTGGATCGTGGAGCGGCTGGACGGCAGGGCGGAGGGCGTCGAGACGCCGATCGGTGTGCTGCCGACCGCTGCCGCGCTGGACACGGACGGGCTGGACCTCGCCGCGGAGGATCTGGAGTTCCTGCTCACCGTGGACACAGAGATCTGGCGTGAGGAGGCGGCGCTGGTCCCCGACCACCTGAACACCTTCGGGGAGCACACGCCGAAGGAGCTGTGGGACGAGTACCGGGCGCTGGTCGCTCGACTGGGCTGATCCCCGTCACGTCCCTCTTGGATTCCGCGGTCGGCCGGGAACCGACAGTGCCCTGACCAGCAGTATCGTCACGGTCGACCGCGGATGTTTTATGGCGGGCCGCGCTCAGCGCTGCGCGCGGCTTGTGGGCCCGTCCCCTGTGTCTCCGTCCGCCCCGACGGAGGTGGGGGGCGGGCTCTCGTCGTGGGCGGGTGGGGTTGGTGGCCGGGTGCGGGTCGTGGTCGCTTCTCGCGCAGGCGGGCATTACCGGTCGTGATACTGGTGGGCTCGCGTATTCAACTGTCGCCAGTTGTCCGAGGAACCCAGCCCGCTGGTGACCGGCTGTGACCGCCAGCGGTATCGGCTCCATGTCCCGCTGGTCTCGTTGCGGAGCCGGGTGGTGGTCTTGTCGTGATGGCCGAGAGCGTCCGCGGCGAGGGCGCGGGATTCGGGACGGGGCGGGAGAACAACTGCGAACAGCGGGTGTTAACTTCCTTCCCGTGGTGGAGCACCAGGACGAGACCAGGGCGGCCTACGACGGGGTCGTCGAGCTGTACGCGTCGTTGTTCGCTGATCGGCTGGAGACGCAGCCGTTCTCGCGGAACATGATCGGCATCTTTGCCGAGCTGGTGCGTGGGACGGGGAACCTGCGGGCAGCCGATGTCGGCTGCGGGCCCGGACATCTGACGGCGATGCTGCGTGACCTGGGGCTGGACGCCTTCGGGCTCGACCTTTCCCCAGCCATGGTCGACCACGCCCGGCGGGCCCATCCGGCGCTGCAGTTCGACGAGGCGCGGATGGAGGCCCTGCCAGTCGAGGACGGCGCGCTCGGCGGCGTGCTGGCCCACTACTCGATGATCCATACCCCGCCTGGGGAATTGCCCGCGCTGCTCGCCGAGCAGGCGCGTGTCCTGGCACCAGGGGGCCTGCTCTTGGCCTCGTTCTTCGCGACCGACGGGCCCGAGCCGGTCCGCTTCGACCACAAGGTGACGCCCGCCTATAGCTGGCCGGTGGACCAGTTCGCCGAGCTGCTGGATCGGGCGGGGCTCGTCACGTTCGCCCGACTGCTCCACGACCCGGCCTCTGAGCGGGGCTTCCTCGACGCCCACTTGCTGGCCCGCCTCCGCTAGAGCATGGCCTTCGGTACTGGTGGGCTCGCGTATTCAACTGTCGCCAGTTGTCCGAGGAACCCAGCCCACTGGTGACCTTGTGTGGTCTCCCGAGGCGTATCGGCTCCAGGTGCCTCCGGCTTGGGCGGCCAGCTTGGCGGTGGTGACCTGGTGGTAGCCGAGGGCGTCGGCGACGACGGGGGCGGGCATCTCCAGGACGTGCTGGCGGATCGCGGAGGCCCGGCTGGCGATGGTGGGGATGCCGAGGTCGTTGACCAGAGCCGAGAGAGCGTCGGGGTGCATCGGCTGCCCGGCCCGGCGCCCGGGGAACAGCCAGCGCGAGTCGCGGTTCGTCGCGGTGTTCATGTTGTCCCGGTTCGGGATCCAGCTGAGCAGGAGTTCGGCGACCGGTCCGGGGACCGGGGAAGGTGGTTCGCCGAGCCGTAGGAGGACTTGGTCGCCGTCGTGGACCACGTCGTCGACGGTGAGGCGGACGACGCGGCTGAGCGGTTGCGCGTAGAGCAGGACGATGGCGGCCGCGGCCCGGGGCCGCAGCGGCAGGTCGTGATCGGTCAGGAGGCGTCCGAGCAGGTCAACGCGTTCGTGTTGCGGGAGCGGTGTCGCTTGACGGATCACTGCGGCGGGAAGACGGAAGCGCCTGGTGAGCTTGCTGGCCATGCACCACAGCAGGAAGGGCCGAATGGTGTTGCGGCCGTGCTCGGTGTGCTCGACGTGCCAGGCATCGATGTCGGTCTGACGGCAGGTGGGCAGGGTGAGGCCGTGCTCGGCGAGCCATCCAAGGAACGCCGTGGCGTGCTTGACCTGGTCGCCGGCATAGCGGCGGCTTGCCGGGGTGAGCGGCTTCCTCCCCGCCCGGGTGCGGAGCTTCGGCAGGATTTCCCAGGTGGCGAATCGGCGGACGAGTTGGGCGTGGTCCGGTTCGGTGATGTCGGCGAGATGGCCGACGAGCCACCGCTCGAAGGAGCAGATCTGCTTGTCGACGGCGGGGAGCACGCCGCAGGCCATCAGGAGTTCCCGCAGGTGGGAGGCTGCCCGCCAGGGCTGGAGAGGGTGGAATGCCTCGTGGGTCAGCTCGATCTCCCCGAGGCGAAGGCGCCGCATCAGGTGTTCGGGCGAGTCGGTCCGTCCCTTGCGGGTGTAGAGCCAGGTCAGGCCGGACAGCGGGTTGTCCATGGCGAGCAGGGAGTCAGCGAGCGGGACGAGTTCGGGGCGGATCCGGCCGGTGCCGTCGTCCAGGAGTTCAGCGAGGCGGTCGGCGAAGTGCAGCGAGTGCACAGGTGCCGGGCGTGGAGTTTGCCCTCGTGTCCGCAGCGGACGCACTGGTAGGAGACGGTGAAGCCCGCGCAGTCCGGGCATATGGACGCGTCGTCGTCGGTCCGCAGGCCGGGGAGTGCGCGGTCGGCGCCGCAGCCGGGGCAGTGTCCACGAACCCGTAGGGCCTTGTCGTGACAGGTGCGGCAGACATATCCGTCCGGCCACCGTGCGGCAAAGCAGCCGTGGCGTGTGCAGCGGGAGCATGTCTTTTTGTGCCAGCGCTCGTATTGCTCGGCGGTGGTGTAGGCGGGGCTCATGCGTCGGGCAGGATGCGGGCCGGGCGGGGACGCAGCTTCGCGACGTTGTCAGCGGGCGGCGCGGGCAGGTCGCCGGTGGCGGTCTTGCGGACCCCCGCGTTCTCGGCGGTGGTGGCCACCAGGTCGGCCGGAGTGCAGGCCAGGATGTCGCAGAGCGCGGCCATGACCTGCAACGACAGCCGTTCCGGCGTGCCGGAGACCATTCGGTGGACCTGGGAGGCGGACAGGTCGATGCCGCGCTCGCGCAGAGCTGGGGCGGCGGGATGCTCGCCTCGGTGGACGGCCTGCGGTTCGTGGTGCCCAAGCGCAGCATCAACTCGGCGCCCTCGCCCCAGAATTTGGGCCAGAAGAGGGGTCTGACCTGGCTCAATGCCCTGAATGACCAGGTTTCTGGGATCGGCGCGATGCTGGTGCCCGGCACCCCGCGCGACTCCCTGTTCATCCTGGACACCCTGCTGAACCTGGACGGCGGGGTGCGCCCGGAGATGGTGGCGACCGACAACGCCTCGTACTCCGACATGGTCTTCGGGATCTTCAAGATGCTCGGCTTCCGCTTCGCGCCGCGCTTCCGCGACCTGGCCGACCAGCGGTTCTGGCGCGCCGACATCCCCGGCGAGCAACCGGCCAGCGGCTACGGGCCGCTGGAGGCCATCGCCCGCAACAAGGTGAACCTCAAGAAGATCCGCGAGCAGTGGCCCGACATGCTGCGGGTGGCCGGGTCGCTGATCACCAACCAGGTCCGCGCCTACGACCTGCTGCGGATGTTCGGCCGCGAAGGCCACCCCACCCCGCTGGGGCGGGCGTTCGCCGAGTACGGCCGGATCGAGAAGACCTTCCACCTCTTCGACCTGGTCGACCCGGTGGACGACACCTACCGGCGCCGGATGAACCGCCAGCTCACCGTGCAGGAGTCCCGCCACACCCTGGCCCGCGCGATCTGCCACGGCAAGCGCGGCCACATCCAGCAGGCCTACAAGGACGGCCAGGAGGACCAGTTGGCCAGCCTCGGACTGGTCCTCAATGCCGTGGTGCTGTGGAACACCCGCTACCTCGACGCCGCCGTCGAGCAGCTGCGGGCGCTGCCCGCCGACCAGCGCGAGCACGACGTCCTGGACGAGGACGTCGCCCGCCTGTCCCCGCTCAAGGCCGGCCACCTGAACGTCCTGGGCCGGTACGCCTTCCCCCCTCCCAGCCCGAAGGCGCTCTGCGTCCGCTGCGCGACCCGGACGCGGTGGACGACGACGACCAGGACGACGAGTAGCTCCGGCGGCCCAACCGCGAGGAACGGGCGGGCTGGGGCGCCGTCCGCCGGTGCGCGGGCCGAAGGGCCCGGTCGCTCAGGTTCTGCCGGGTTTGCCCGTCGAGACCAGCAGGAGGACGGACGAGCCCGGTGCCACCGGTTCTGCGCCGCCCCGGGGGGCACTGCTGATCACCTGCCCGGCGGGAGCGTTCCAGTCCGTGTGCCGCATGATCGTGCAGCCCAGTCCGAGTCCGCGCAGCAGGCTTCCGGCCTGTTCGACCGACATGCCGGCCAGGTCCGGCAGCGCGATGCCCGCTCCCTCGGTCTGCTCCTGCTCCTGCTCCTGTGTCGGAGTCGCATCGGCGCTTCCGCTCTTGGGGGTGCCGGTGGCGAGCGGGGTGCACGCCCCGTTCGCCGGTGGGGACAGGGACGGGGAGGCGCCGGGCGCGGGCGGCACGGGCTTCAGCGCGAAGAACCCCACCGTGGCGCACGCCAGCACGCAGCACGCCGCAGCGGTGCCGAGGAGCGCCCGGCGGGTGCGGCTGCGGCTGACGACTCGCTCGATCGCGGCCGCGTCGACGACCGGCGCCGTCGGCCCGTCGGCGAAGGAGGCCACCGCGGCACGCAGCTCGGCTTCGAGGCCCGGCTCGAACGGGGCGGGTCCGGACGACGTGTTCCTCACTTCGTACCTCCGAAAGCGGCCGACGGGGTGTGCGGCGCCTGGGCGCCCGATACGGAATCGCGCAGCTTGGCCAGGCCGCGGGCGAGCTGGGATCTCACCGCACTCGAAGAGATGTCCAGGACGCCGGCGATCTGCCGGGCGTCCAGATCGTGCAGGTAGTACAGGACCACCACGCTGCGCATGCCCATCGGCAGCCCGAGCAGTGCCTCGATCAGTTCCGCGCGCAGATCCACCTGCCCGAACCGGTCCCGGGGGTCGGCCGTCTCGGGCACCCCCGACAGCCCGGGGCGCTCGCCCAGGCGCGACAGCCGCCGCCAGCGGTCGTTGGCCAGGTTGACCAGCACTTTGCGCACGTACGCCTCCGGCGAGTCCGCCACCTCGACCTTCCGCCAGTGTCGGCACGCCCGCTCCAGCGCCTCCTGCACCAGATCCTCGGCCACGTGCACGTCACCGGTCAGCGCATACGCGGTGCGGAACAACGCTCCCGACCGCTGTGCGACGAACTCCGTGAATCCGTTGCCCGGACCGCTCCTGCGAAACCTCACCCGCCGACCTCCTCTCCTCGTCCCGTCCCGATCACTGCCCCCATGACGGCGGAACGGGGCCGGGTGCTGCACCGAGCCGTCGGCAGTGACGTGAATCACAACTGGGACGGAAGGGTGTCCCAGGACCTCGCGCCGCTGCCGCCCGGGGTGGGGGCGGGGCCCGGCGTCCCGCGCGGGCGGACGCGACGCCGCTCTCGACCTCGGCGAGTTCGCCCCCGCCGGCCCCGTCCTGCGGGTCATCCCCGGCGGCCGGGACAACCGGCCCGGGTCGGCAGGCTAACGGCCGGCCGTCGCCTTCGCCGTGCTCTCGGAACCACTCGGCGACATCGTGCACCTCGTGCACCCGGCGCCCGGTGACTTCCTCGTGCAGGTCCATGTCCTCGGTGTCGAGGGCGATCAGGATCGCGGTGCCGCGCAGGGCGGAGGCGACGTTCAGCAGGTCCTCGTCGCGGTAGTCCTGCATCCGCCAGCCGAGATCGCCCATCCGCTCGACCAGCAGCCGCAGGCCGCCCGCGGCTGCCACGGCCTGGCGGGCGAGAGCGGCAAGCTCGGCGTTCCGGTCCTCAGCCACACCTCCAGCGCGCGCCCGTTCTGGCCGGGCCGCCCCCAGCAGCGAAGATCATTCCTTAGCGCTAACCGCTGTACCGCTGCCACTCGCGACCGATTACACCCGGGCAACTCAGAAGGCGCCAGGTCAGCGCAGGGAAAGCCCCGCTCGGATGAGTAGCCGAGCGGGGCTTGTGGCGCGGATCTGCGACGGGTTACGGAACGCTTAGGTCTTCCTCGGTCGGGCCCGCGAGGAACGCCACAGCATGGTTCGGGCACGCGTACAGAGTCACCCCGGGGCCGCTCGGGCACTCGATGTGCCGGACCGGCATGGGCATGTAGGTCCACCGCTTGCAGCGGCAGCACAGCGCGCCGGTTGCAGGGGCGGGTTCGTCCGCCATCACGGCACGCAACAGCGCCCGCTCTTTGCGGGCTACGACGCTGCCGAGCGGCATGGTGGGGTAGTCGTAGTCCACCCCGATCGCCGCGAACCCGGCAGCCCACAACCGCTCCCGCTGGAGTTCGGGAAGCTCTTGTGTCCGCTCATCTCGGAAGATGGCACGCACTTGCTCGGCCGAGGGGGCACGCCACGGACGAGACCAGGGCGAGTCAGGGACGGATGCGGGCGTCTGCGCGGCGAGGAATGCCGCACTGTGGCGTCCGGGCCCGGAGGGGGCGAGGACGGATAACACCCAAGCGAGGGCACGGGCGATAGCATCGCGCATGTCGTTTCAGCTCCCTTAAAGCTGAGGCGGAGCCCCGGGTGGACCGGTCCTACGCGGTCCCTCGGGGCGCTTTCGTTTTCGACGGTAGGCTGACTTGTCTACACCTGTCTATAGCAAGCTGTAGACAGGAGCATCTATGTAGTGATGAGTGCGAGTGTGTACGGTCCGGCTGTGACTGAGTTCGACCCCACCCGCCCGAAGTGGCAGCAGATTGCCGAGGTACTGCGGCAGCGAATCGTGACCGGTGAGTATCCGCCTCAGCACCACTTGTCTGAGGTGAAGTTGGAGGCAGAATTCGGCGTAGCTCGGGTGACGATCCGCAAGGCGACAGCGGCATTGCGGGAACAGGGGTTGATCACCACCGTGCCCGGCATGGGCTCTTTCGTGCTGGACCGGTCGGACGGTCGCGACCAGGGCTAAGCGGGGTCCGCCCCTGTGGGGTGCGCGTCATCCAGGATCATCGCCCCTGACACGCCGCACCGGTCCGGCTTGCCGAAGGGCGTGTGTTCGTCCACCCACAGCGCGGCCACGGTCACAAGGCGCCGACAGAGGGGGCCCGGACAACGGAGCGTGATCACGTTTCCGGTCCAGTCCCGATGCACGGTATGCGCTAATCCAAGATCTGCGGGGTGTGGAGCGATCAGGACGGTGCGGCTCATGGTGCGCACCTGCGGGACAGCCCCGTCCGCAATGTTCGGCGGATCATGACGGACGGGGGGATTTGAGACCACCTCGCCGATGGCTGCCGGACAGTGCGCGGGGGAAGTCGAGCAGATGCTGAAACCGCGCATTGCTGGCTGCCGCGTCCCGCTCCCCCACGTGAGCGGTGAACTGTCGGCATGTTCCGTTCACGAACGCCTCAACTGCTGGACTGTCCGCCTGTTGCCAACTGGGGATGCTGGACAGCCACGTACTTGTGTCCCCGGGGGTCTGCCCGAAGCACATCAACCATGTGGCCGTGTAGGCGGCATCGATCCATGCGGGTCCGAGGGCGGGCATGGCCCAATCCACAAGGTAGGCGGGTCCGTTGTGGCTGATCAGGACGTTGTGAGGGTTGATGTCCGTGTGGAGCAGATGCGTGCCGCGCAGCGCTTGGGCTTCCGAAGTGCTCAGGTGTTCGACGAGGCGGTCCGCCAACTGGGGAACAGGAAACGCGGGCGCACGCAGGTGCCCGAGCCGGCGAAGTGTGGCAGCGAGCGGGATCAGATCACCGGTCCCGGGGCCGTAGTCGACGTGTCTCCCATCGATGTGGGCGAACGCAAGGCACATCCACCCTTCCGCTTCGAACCGGTGGCGGACCGTGGGGCTGACACCGCCGACCAGCTTGCTCAACCGCTCTTCCCAGAGCAGGCCGGCGACCCCTGCCGCATCGGATGTCCGCACGCCCTTGATGAACAGCGGCCCGCTCTTCCGGGTGCGTGCGATCAGGGCAACGGCACAGTTGAAACCGGTGGCCACGACTTCCGACGCGACCACGGGACCGGTGCGCGACTCCACCACCCGGCGTAGAGCGGAGGGAAGTTCATCCCATAAGATACGTTCTGTCATTAAATCCTCGCTTCGAGCCGGAAGGGGCGCCGGGAGGCTGAGCCCGGTACCCCTTCTTCTCAAGGGTGCTACTTCTGCGTAGCCCCGCATTTGCGGCACCGATTTGCGCCGCTCCATTTGACCCACTCGTGGTCACACTTGTTGCTCAGAATGTACGGACCCATTGCTGAACCTCCCTGTTCGATGTGCGCCTATCAGGATTGCTCCCCGCCAAGCTGGTGCAGCTCAGTACACCGAGGGGCGCACGGTGGGCTACGCCGCTCGGTGCGCCGAGCCCGGTCGGGCCCGGAGTTCCGCCCGACTGCCGCTGTCCCTCTCTGGCAGTCGGACGGGGCTTGGATGCGCCCGACCCCGTTCCGTCACTTCGGGGTCGGGCATCCGCTCTCGCTTGAGCACCGGCCGTGATGGTTACCGGCGCTCCCGGGAAGTCCTCGACAAAAGCGGAGTGGTGTCCCGTTCCTGCCGGGATTCCGATAGCTGGGGAGCCTGTTCGATACGTCCGGCAGGAACGGGAATCTAGGGTCGGAGCACCATGCAGAGCGCGAATCCGCACGAACCACTCAGCACAGCAATCAGGAATGGTCCGGTGATCACTGCGGCAAGATCCCACAACCGCTTCACGGTCACCGCCCCCGTTCGCGTGCCCGCTGGAGTTTGGCCAGGGCGACCAGTTGGCGGGCCTCACGCTCCGTTCCCCGTCTCAGCCGGGTGAAGTTCACGCGCCAGATGAAACCCGTGGGGCGCTGCAACTCGACCCAACGGCCATCAAGATTTCGCACCGTGCCGGGCATTTCGTAGTCACGATCGAAGACAACCGCGCCGATGACGATCTCGTTTGGGGTGCGGAAGAACGGGTGCGGCTTGCTCACCCGTGCGGGTGCCGCAACGGGGTTGCGACTTCTCATGGCGATCCGCCCCCGTCCCGTCGCTTCCTGTTGTCTTCACGCACCAGCGACCGCAACCGGGAGAGAGTCTGGCTGTCCCCCTCGCCGGAAACTGTCTGGTCCGTGACGTGTCGGTGCGGGTGCTGTCTGATCGTCTCGTCTGCTGCCCGTTCACTGCTGACGCTGCCCAGTTTCCGGGCGGAGTCCCGAGAGGTTGCCGCTGCACCGCACTCGGCGCACCCCTCGACCGGGGCAGGCTGTAGCGGCGGTACGTGGAGTGCGAGCCGCTTGGACGTGTCAGTCATTGATCAACCTCCGCAAGCCGGCCTCGACCTTCCTGAGCGCCGACTGAGTGGGGAGTGTGTAGCCGGTCCGTGGTACCCACTCCGGTGCGAGGCACCAGAACCCGCCTCTACAGATGAGCGCCGCCAACTCGGCCACGTCGCAGTGCTCCGCGGGTGGTTGCTGGTCCATGTCCGGTCCCTCGCTGTGGGCGTCCTTGCTCGCACTAGGCAACCGCTCCGCTACTCACAGCGGTACCGTTGATGCAATGGCAGGACTTAAGAGCTTTAAGTGACCTTAAGATGCTGGGAGTTGAGGGGCCGATGGGCGATCTGGCACCGAACATGGCGCTTGAGCACGTGTACCGGGAAACCGGCTGGACACTGCGTCAGTTCGCACAGGAGATCAACCGCTTGGGCACGGAGCGCGGGACACCACTGCGGTATCGAGAACCATCGGTGCACCAGTGGCTCAAGGGTCACATGCCCAAGGAAGACACTCGCCCGTTGATCCTCGAAGCGCTCTCCCGCAGACTTCACCGTCCTGTCACCTCCGACGAGGTGGGTTTTCCCTTCTCTTCTCTTGAGTTGAATCAATCCGTCAGCACGGTGGAGGGGTTGTTCGACTTAGGAAGGGAAGATATGGACCCATCCCGTCGCAGGGTCCTTGGCGCAGGGGTTTTCTCCGTGGCGCTCACTATTCCAGGGTGGCAAGATGTAGTCGGCCGGATGGATGCGGTAGGAGTCGATCCACAACGGCGTATTGGGCAACGTGAAATCCAGGGCGTGACAAAAATGACAGAACGCCTGATGGACATCTATAGCGAATTCGGCGGACGCTACGCACGTCCGATGGCTGCCGCTTTCCTTGTGAACACGGTTGCCCCGCATTTGAAAGCGAGCACATCGGAAGAGAACCGTAAATCACTGCTCTCCGCTGTTTCCTTTCTCTGCTATCTGACTGGATGGATGGCAGTGGACGAGGGGACGCATGGACGAGCACAGCAGTACTACGTAAAGAGCCTGGAGCTTGCGGGGGTTGGCGGCGACCGCATGACCTACTGCCATGTCCTGCGCGGTATGTCAGTGCAAGCAGCGAATCTGGGGCACGGCACGCCGGCAGTAAGGCTTGCGAATGCAGCCGCAGAGTCGTCGCCTGAATCCACCCCCCGAATGCGAGCATTTCTCACCGGACAACAGGCACACGCGTACGCGCTAGCAGGAGAAAAGGCGAACGCGTTCAATAGCCTGCGAGAGGCGGAACGTGCCGTAAATCAGGCGGAAAGTCAGCCCGAAGCATTTGGCGGCTTCAACTCGGCCACACTGGCGTATGTCACGGCGCAAGTCCGGTACGCATTGGGTGATACAGCAGGAAGCATTGAGTCCCTCAATGATCATTTCCCCCTCCGGGACTCCACGGATAAGCAGCTAACCAAACTGCTGTTCAGCTCGCTACTCGCAGAAAGGCAAATCAAAATCGGCCACCTGGAGGCGGCCTGCGCCACTTGGAACACGATCCTGGATGAGTATCCGGCGATTCACTCGGGCAGGATCGATGCACAGTTGGCAAAGATTCCTTCACTGCTTTCGCCGTATCGATTGAATCCGATCGCACGGCATACCCGCGAGCGGTTCCGTGAACTCCTTCCGAGATGAGAAACCCGGCGCCAGGGGCAATCCGAGTGAAGGAACAGGGGAAAAAGATACCCCCGCACTCGCCATCCCTTTCGGAATAGTTGGTGCGGAGGCCCTTAATGCGGTCACCCTTCAGGACATTCCTGAGCCGGGCGGCACCCTTTCCGCCGAACCCCGGCCGTTCGTCAGCCCTGTAACCGCCATGTCGGCTTCAGTGGCGGCACGGAGGGGCGCGGGTGAGCGCCACGCCCTCCGTGCGTCGCCCTCTACCGGCGCTTCACGTCCTTCTTGTCGCACGCCGTGCCGTTGCCGTTCGGGTCCAGGAGCAAGGGGTCGTCCTTGCCGTTTACCTTTAGGCGGCCGTAGTCGTTGGCGGCCAGCCACTCGCAGCGGGACGCCGTTGTCTTCTTGACGTCCGGTGGGAAGACCGTCGGGACGCAGATGTTGGCGGAGCCGTAGTGGCGGTCGCAGCCGGAGATGGTCGGCGGGACCTTCTGGGACGCGCGCTTCTTGCCCGGCTTGGTGACCTTGCCGGAGAGGTCGCCCGCGAAGTCATGGACATGGGCGGAGGCGTCCGTCGCCGACAGGGCCTGCGGGCCCTGGAGGTGGACCCACTTCGCCACCGACGGCACGCCCGCCGCGTCCACCGCGAAGAGCATGTACCAGCCCGGAGGGGCGAGGTTCGGGTTGGACGTGACGTTCAGGTCTACCGTGTTGCCGTCGACCGTCAGCGGCAGGTCCACGAACCGCTGGTTGGGGTCGGAGGAGTGGGTGACGGCGGCCGGGCGGATCAGTTCCGCCTTGGCGATCGGCCGGTCCACCGTGATCCGCTGGGTGTCGCCGTAGGTCCACTCGGTGTCGATCAGTGAGGTGATCGCCGGACGGTCGCCCCTCAGGAGGTAGGGCGGGGTGTAGACCGAGACGTTGTGGTTCCAGGAGCCGTTGCCCGGGTTGTCACCGGTGGTCATCACCCGGCCGTCGGGCAGCAGGAACGCCGAGGAGTGGTAGCCGCGCGCCTCGGGGTCGGTGGCGACGGGGTCGAACGTGCCGGTCGCCGGGTCGTAGAGCGAGGTCTCGAAGACCGGGTTGGCCCGGTTGTGCAGGGCGCCGCCGGTCTCCAGGACCTTGCCGTCGGGCAGCAGCACCGCGGAGAGGTACATCTTGCCCTGGTCGCCGGTCTGCGGGACCGGTCCGGCGCCGAAGTCGACCGTGCCCTGCGGGATGGGCGGCCCCGCCACATACGCGGGGTTCGGGTCCTTGAGGTCGATGACGTCGGTGAGCCGGTTCGCCTCGGGGTTGGAGTCGATGTTGCCGCCGCCGAGGGTCAGGACCTTCTGGTCCTGGGCGGGCGGCAGCAGCACGCTCGCCGACTGGTCGCGTTCGTCCTTGTTCTGGAGGCCGGGTACCTGGGTGATGGTGTTGGCGTCGTAGTCGTAGATCGCCGAGCCGGTGCCGGGGATGTTGTTGCCGAAGACATGGCTGCCGGAGTAGAAGAGGCGGCCGTCCTGCATCAGGATCATCGACGGGTACAGGCCCCAGAAGGACCAGGTCTGGTTGACCTGCCAGGTCGGCAGCCACTTCTGCTGGGCGTCCGACCAGAGTTCGGCGCTGACGGCCCCGGTGGAGTCCTCCTTCAGCCCGCCGAAGGAGATCACGTCACCGTTGCCGAGGATGGTCGCCGACGGGTACCAGTGCCCGTCGTTCATGTCGTTGGTCTTGGTGTACGTCTCCGTCTCGGGGTCGAAGATGTACGAGTCCTTGTAGCCCTGGTAGCCGAGGGTGCCGTCGGCCGACGGATAGCCCTTGTTGCCGCTCATCACCAGCACCCGGCCGTCCTGGAGCTGGACATGACCGGCGCAGAACATGTCCTTGGGCGTCGGGACGATCGTGTACGTGCCGTCCGAGGGGTCGTAGACGGCGGAGGTGAAGGTGCCCGCCTCGAACATCTCCGGGTCGTTGCCGGACCCGGCGATCAGCAGCACCTTGCCGTTGTGCAGGACGACGGAGTGCATGGAGCGGACCGGGTTCTGCACCGGGAGCACGTCCCAGCGGCCGTTGGCGCACTCCTCGGCGGTGCCGGTGCACTCCGGGTCCGGTATCGGGTCGGCGACCTGCTCCATGACGTAGTCGTCGGTGGTGGCGGAGCCGGTGCCGTAGACGGAGACGCCCCAGGTGATCTGGTCGGTGCCGGGCGGGATCTCCGGGGTGCGTACGCCCGCCTGGGTCCAGTCGGCGGCCAGGTCGAGGGTCTTGAGGTCGGTCCAGTACTGCCAGCCCGCGGTGGTGTCATGCCGGAACAGGGTGATGTTGGCGTCCGGGGTGGTCGTCTTGTACCAGAGCGACAGGTCGTACTGCTTGCCCTCGGTGACCAGGGGCGCGCAGGCCGCGGACTCGGTGATCAGCGCCTTGCGGTCGCCGTCCGCGCGGCGGGTCAGGGTGACCTTCATGGCGCTGTCGCCGGAGTGGGCGTCGGTGGTGGTCTCGAAGGTGAAGTCGTTGTCGCCCCAGCCCGACTTGGACCAGCAGGCCGGCATGTCGCCGGTGCCCGCCGTCTCGAAGCCGGGGTTGGTGATGAGGTTGGCGGCCGACGCGGACTGCGGCGAGGTGAGCAGCAGTCCGCCGGTCAGCGCGGCGACGGCGAGCAGGGCGGTGGAGGTTCTCCGTCTCTCGGGTCTCACGCCGCTCTCCCCTCTGAGCTGGTCGCTCCGGGTGTTCCCGGCGTCTCGTGCGTTCCGTGCGTGATGTGATCGCGGTCGTGATCGTGGTCGTGGTCGTGCACTCGGCTCTCCCTTGCTGTGCTGCCGCTCTCTTCCTGATCGCCCCGCGTCCCACGGCGGGGCAGATAGACCAGCGCCTCGGTCCCGATGAAGCGCAGGACGAACGTCGTCACCAGCGCGAGCGCGGTGGCGGACAGGGCTTCCATGCCGAACCGGCCGACGAGCAGCGCGATCAGCGGGATGCGCAGCAGCAGATCGGCGTTGGCGAGCAGGGCGAACCGGCCGAGCCGGTCCCACCAGCGGCGGAAGCGGCGGCGGTCGCGGAACAGCAGCCGCTCGATGAGCAGGAAGTTCCAGGCGACCCCGAACTGGTTGGCGACCACCTCGGCGGGCACATAGTGCATCCCGGCGGCGGTCAGGCCCCACAGTCCGAGCAGATTGGGCAGGAAGCCGGTGGCGCCGATCAGTCCGAAGACCACCATCCGGGCGACCGGTGAGGCGGTGCGCAGCCCGGCGAGATGGCGCAGGAAGCGCAGCCCCTCACGGGCGGTGGACTTGGACTCCCCGGCGAAGCGGTCCTGGAAGACGAACGGCACCTCGCTGACCCCGCGCGGACGGGCGCGGACGGCGAGTTCGAGCAGGATCTTGTAGCCGAGGGGCTTGAGGTCCTCGGCGGTGACCGCGCTGCGGCGGATCGCGAAGAAGCCGCTCATGGGGTCGCTGATGCCGTGCAGCCGGCGCGGGAAGAGGGACTTGGTGAGCCAGGTCGCGACGCGGGACACGGCGACGCGATAGCTTCCGGCGAGTCCGGCGCGGCTGCCGCCCTTGATGTAGCGGGAGGCGACGACCAGCGCGGCGCCGGTCCGCTCGCCGGTGGCGACGAGTTCGGGGACCAGGGAGGGCGGATGCTGGCAGTCGCCGTCCATGACGACGACCCAGTCCGACCCGGCGGTCCGGATGCCCTCCACCACGGCGCCGCCGAGCCCTCCGGTGGGTTCGTCGCGGTGCAGCACGGTCACCGGGTAGGGGCAGTCGCGGGCTGCGGCGCGGATCACGTCGGGGGTGTCGTCGGTGGAGTCGTCCACGAAGACCACCTCGCAGGGCAGCCGCGCGGGCACCGACTCGGTGATCTGCCGCAGCAGCTGCCGTACGTTCGCGGACTCGTTGTAGGTGGGGACGACGACGGTGACGGCGCCCGGTTCGGGGACCTCGGTGGTCAGCGGGGCGGGGCCGCCGAGGATGTGGTCCTGGCTCATCGGGCGCCTCCGGTGACGGCCACGGCGTCCGCGTCGGCGTCGGCGCCGGTGGTGATCCGGCGTATCTCCACCCGGTCCTCGCCCTCGCCGAACACGGCGACCGGCGTGGAGTGCTCGATGGCGGCCTTCACGTTCGGCAGGTCGACGGCGTCCCGGCGCACGGTCGGGGAGGCGACGACGTAGTCGAGGTCACGCCAGCCGTCCGGCATGGTCTTGGTGACGGCGGGGTCGAGGTCGGCCTTGTAGAACCAGATGACGCCGAGCCCGGGTTCGTATCCGGCGTGCACCAGGTCCAGCCACATGGCGTCGTCCACCAGGACCCGGGTGTCCTCGGGGTCGGGCACCTCGGTGGCCATCCAGCGCGTGGCGGCCTGGTAGGGCGCGTTGGCGTCGGTGGTCATGGCGATGTGGGCGCCGTCGTACCAGCGGGGTACGACATAGGCGCCCGCGGAGATGGCGAGGACCGTGGCGAGGGCGTACCGGCCGCCGGTGACGGCCCGCTTCTCGCCGGGGCGCCGGCCGCGGCGCAGACAGGCGTGGGCGACGGACGCGGTGCCCCCGGCGAGGACCAGGGCGAGGAAGGGCAGCGCCTGGATGATGTACATCGCGGGGAGGTAGCCGCTGGGGCGCAGGGCGACCACGGCGAGGATGGTGACGGTGAGACAGGGTCCGGCCAGCGCGCGGGCGGTGACCGACCAGCGCCAGGTCAGCAGGAGCAGCACCGCGCCCGCGAGCCCGCCGAGGAGCAGCACCCGGTCGTAGTACAGCCAGGACTGGAGGACGCCCCAGGAGCCGGTGCCCTGGTCGAGGATGAAGCCGGAGCCGGGCCGGGTCATCTGGTAGGTGATGCCGTCCCAGAGGGAGACATGGCCCGCGCCGGGCAGCAGTTCGCCCTTCAGCAGCGCGAACAGGGGGTAGGAGAAGCCGATCAGGGCGCAGGCGGTGATGGCGCCGGTGACGGCGAACTTCCGGGTGTCGCGGTGGCTGTGGCGCCACATGGTGAGCAGCAGCGCCGGGAGGATGACGAGCATCGTCTCCTTGGTGAGCACGGCGGTCGCGGCGGCGATCCCGGCGCCGAAGTGGTGCCAGAGGTGGCGGCTCGGGGAGGCGGCGAGGCAGAACGCCAGCAGGGTCCACATCACGGCGAGGTTGTCGAGGAATATCTCGCGCTGGAGGACCACGGAGAGCGGGGAGAGCCCGAAGATCGCCATGGCGAGTCCGGCGGCCCAGCGGGGCAGGGCGAGACGGCGGGCCAGGACGTAGAGCAGGACCGCGGAGGCCGCGCTGATCAGGAGCATCGCCACGCGCATCGAGCCGACGGTCATCGACTCGGGGCTGAGCAGGGCGGGTATCCAGGTCAGCACGGCCAGTTGTATCCAGCCGAGCGGCGGGTGGTCGTACCAGTAGGTGTAGTGGGCCAGGCCCCGGCCCTCCTGGACGGCCCACGCCTGGGCGAGATAGGTGCCCTCGTCGTCGCTGAGGGCGGGGTAGTCGGCGATGTTCCAGCCCTGCACGACCATGATCACGAGCAGTAGGGCGGCGCACAGCAGCAGGTCGGGGCGGGACGAGCGGAGCCGTCGCGGTGGGGGCGGCGGGCCGGGCCGGGCCATCCGGACAGGCCGGGGCTGCGCGGGGACCGTGGTGGTGGTCACCGCGTCGAGGGTGGAGGTCACGCGGGAACGTCCTCTCGGATGTCTCGGGTGGCTCGGGTGGCCTCATCGCCGTGCGCCGGGCCCAGATGGGCGCCGACATGCGTGGTCAGCTCCCAGTCGTTGCGTCCGCGCTGCTCCCGCCAGACGGCGCGGAGCGCCGCCCCGGCGAGCAGCACCTGGTAGAAGGGGCCGCCCACGACCAGCTTGAGGTAGTGGACGAATCGCACGCGCAGTCCGTACTGCTTGCCGAAGTCGTGCAGGCCGACGATCTCGAAGACGAAGGTGACCAGGGCGGTGACGGCCGGCAGGAAGGTGATGAAGGCGATGCCCACGGGGACGTCGAGGAAGAGCGCGATGGCGATGTTGAGCGGGATGATCAGCCCGGTGAACGCCTGCATGAACGGGGTCATCAGGGTGTAGCGGGCCAGCAGGCGCTGTCCGAGGGTGGGGAGCTGCTTCCAGTCCTTCTTCCGGTACACCTGGAGGAAGCCCTGGTTCCAGCGGGTGCGCTGCTTGAGCAGGGACATCAGCGAGCCCGGGGTCTCCTCGCGGGTGACCATCTCGGAGTCGTAGGCGACGACGACCTTCTTGCCGACGCTGGACAGCCGCACCCCGAGATCGCAGTCCTCGGCGAGGCAGTCGGGGTCCCAGCCGTCCGCTTCGCGCAGTACGTCGGTGCGGACGAAGACGGTGTTGCCGCCGAGCGGGATGAACCCCTTCTGGGCGTGCAGATGCAGCCGGGAACGGAACCAGAAGAAGTACTCCAGGCAGTTGCGCAGGCTGTACCAGCTGGAGTGGAAGTTGATCAGCTGGACCCCGCCCTGGACGACATCGGCGCCGGTGGAGCGGAAAGCGTGGTCGACATGGGCGAGCAGCTCCGGATGGACCTGGTCCTCGGCGTCGAAGACCCCGACGACATCGCCCCGGCAGTACGGCAGGGCGGTGTTCATGGCCTTCGGTTTGTTCTTCTTCTCATGGGTGTCCACCACGACCCGGACCCGGGGATCGCGTTCCTCGGCCGCCCGTGCCACCTCGGTGGTCTCCGGGTCGTCATGGCCGACGATGACGATGATCTCGTAGTCGGTGTGCGAGGACTCCAGCAGGCGCTGGATGGTGTGGTCGAGCACGGCCTGTTCATGGCGGGCCGGCAGCAGCAGCGAGAAGGAGACATGGCCCTCCCCGTCCGGTCTGCCGAACCGGGTGGAGGCGAGCACCTCCGGTGTGCGCCACGCGTGCATCTGCCACCACAGAGTGAACGCCGCCATCCAGAAAAGGGCGAGCGACACGGTGGCGACCAAGACGGACGTCAGCAAGAAAGATCCCCCCAGATCCCTTAATCCCCCGGGCGCGACGGCAGGTCATGGCCGTCACGTCACCGTGGAGAGATTAAGGGGGATGTGTGAAGCGCGGGGGCCGTTCCGATAAAAAGCGTGTTTCGGATCGGCGGGTGGGTAGCGGGGCGTATCCGAACAGGTGCTCCTATTCGGACGGTCCGGACCACCGCGGAGACGGCCGCTGGCCGGGGACTTTGCGGCGGCCGGGGCGAATCAGCCGGTCAGGGCCGTGCGGAGGGTGTCCGGATCTGTCGTCGGGGTGTCGCAGGTGAAGCTACGGCATACGTAGGCCGCCGCCTGGCCACTGATGAGCGGTCGCCCGGCGAGCAGCGGGAACTCCCCGCCGTCCGGGACCCCGTACGCGACGACCGCGCCCGGCGCGGTGCCCAGCAGTGCCGTGCGGTGCAGTGCCCGCCCGCCTTCGTCACCCGGATCGGGTCCGACGACGGCCACCTCGCGCGGCCCGTCGAGCAGCGCCTCGGCGACCGCGAGCCCCCAGCCGATGAACCGCGGCACCCGTGGCCCGAGCGCCTTGACCACGCCGAGCGCCCGTTCGGCGGCGGTGCGGTGCGGCTCGGCGCCGGTCTGGGCGGCGTACCCGAGCAGCGCGCCCGCTGCGGCGGTCCAGCCGGAGGGCGCGGCGTTGTCCGTGGGGTCCTGCGGGCGGCGGATCAGCCGCTCGGCGTCGGCCGCCGTGTCGTACAGCGCCCCGCTGTCCGGGTCGGTGAACCGGGCCAGCACATGGTCGAGCAGGAATCCGGCGAACTCCAGCCACACCCCCTCGCCGGTGACCGACGCCAGCGCGAGGAAGCCCTCGGCGACATCCGCGTAGTCCTCCAGCACCCCGGCGTTCGCCCCGGCCCGCCCGTCCTTGCTGGTGCGGGTGAGCCGCGCGTGCTCGTCCAGATGCAGCCGGACGACGAGATCGGCGGCGGCGACGGCCGCGTCCACCAGGTCGGGGCGGTCGAAGTAGGCGCCGGTCTCGGCGAGCGCGGCGATGGCGAGCCCGTTCCAGGCGGCGACCACCTTGTCGTCCCGGCCGGGCGCGGGCCGCTCGGCGCGCCGCGCGAGCAGCCGCCGCCGGACCGACTCGACCCGCCCGGCGTCGAACACCTCCTCCTGCTGCGGCAGTTGCAGCACGGAGGCACCTTCCTCGAAGGTCCCTTCCTCGGTGACCCCGAAGTACCGCGCGGCCAGCACGGCATCCTCGTCACCGAGCGTCTCGCGCAGCTGCTCCGGCGTCCACACGTAGTAGGCGCCCTCCACATGCCGTCCGGTGCCGTCGTCGCTGTCCGCGTCCAGCGCGGAGGCGAACCCGCCCTCGGCGGTGCGCAGTTCCCGGACCATGAAGTCGGCGGTCTCCAGCGCCACCCGCCGGGCCAGCTCCGAGCCGGTGGCCCGCCACAGATGCGCGTACACCCGGCACAGCAGGGCATTGTCGTACAGCATCTTCTCGAAGTGCGGCACCACCCACTCGCGGTCGACCGAGTAGCGGGCGAAGCCGCCGCCGAGCTGGTCGTAGATCCCGCCCCGGGCCATCCGCTCACAGGTGTCCGACGCCATCTGGAGCGCGCCCTCGGCGCCCGTGCGGGCGTGGTGGCGCAGCAGGAACTCGATCACCATGGACGGCGGGAACTTCGGCGCCCCGCCGAACCCGCCGCGCTGCGGGTCGTACTCCCGGGTCAGCCCCAGCAGCGCCTGCGCGGCCTCCTCCTCGCCGGGCGGCTGCTCGTCGCCGTAGGAGATCTCCCGTCCCGCGAGATCCCGGACGATCTTCCCCGCGACCTCGGTGACCTCCTCCCGCCGCCCGCTCCACGCCTGCCCGACCCCCTGCAACACCTGCTGGAACGACGGCATACCGTGGCGCGGGACGGGCGGGAAGTACGTACCGAAGTAGAACGGCTCGGCGTCCGGCGTCAGAAACACGGTCATGGGCCAGCCGCCCTGTCCGGTGGCCGCCTGCACCGCCTCCATATAGACCGCGTCGACATCGGGCCGCTCCTCGCGGTCCACCTTGATGTTCACGAAGTGCGCGTTCATGAAGGCGGCGACGGCTTCGTCCTCGAAGGACTCTTTGGCTAGGACATGGCACCAGTGGCACGAGCTGTACCCGACGCTCAGCAGAACGGGCACGTCCCGCTCGCGCGCCTCGGCGAAAGCCTCCGGCGACCACGGCCACCAGTCGACGGGGTTGTCGGCGTGCTGGAGCAGGTACGGCGAGGTCTCGCTCGCAAGGCGATTCGGCATGTGGCCAATCTATGCCGTGCCCCCGCCCCGCCGCGGGCCCGGCACGGCTCGGGGCCCCTTTCACGGTTCCGGGCCCGAGCCCGCCCCGGACAGTACGCTGGGGGAAGCACTGCCGAACCGCCGAGGCCCTCGAAGGAGGAGCACCATGACCGCTGACATGGTGGCGCCCGCGTGGATGCACACGCAGATCACCGCGGAGCAGTACGACTCCTGGTCCGAGGAGCAGTGCGCCGGCATCGAGATCGTGGACGGGATGGTCGTCGTGAGCCCGAGCGCCTCCAAGCGGCACAACCGGCTGGCCCGAGTCCTGGCCAATGCCCTGGACGCCGCCGCGGGCCCGGACTGGAACGCCGACACGGACTTCGACGTCCGTCTGCAGGACGTCCCGCTCACCAACCGCCGTCCGGACGTCATCGTCTACCGGGCAGACACCATCGACCTCACGCCCACCCGCCCCGAGCACGTGCTCCTGGTCGTCGAGGTCGTCTCGCCCGGTTCGGAGACCACGGACCGGATCGTGAAGGTGGACCAGTACGCCAAGGCGGGCATCCCCTTCTACTGGCGGGTCGAACAGGCCGCCACCGGGGTTCCGATCATCTACACCTACATTCTCGACCCCGCCACCAAGGCATACAGGGACGGCGAGATGTTCACCGGCACGGTGAAGGCGACCGCACCCTTTTCTCTCATGGTCGATCTTGGGGCCCTGTAGGGGACACCGAAAGGTCGGCCAGCGTCGAAGCGTGACCGTTGGCACGCACGTCGTGATACCGGACGCAGCATGGCCGACTGGCTTGCCGAACTTGTGGGCCGGAGCGTCGGGTTAGCCGTATCGGTCTCCGCCCTAGCTCGGGGAGGGGGGTGAGGGGGCTGCCCCGGACCTCGATCCGCCGCGCGAGGGCCTCCACGAGCGGCCCGGCCTTGTGGGCGGGGCAGGTCGAGGACGTACGTGGAGCGTTCGGCGGTGCTGGTCAGCGGGCGGAGCTGGTGTGACCGGCTCGCCGTGCGGATGCTCCCGGTCGTGTCGAGCCCGGCACCGCACAGAGGGCTGCGTATCGCCCGCGCCGAGGTCAAGGGCACCCTCACGGTCACCGACCCCCCGGTGTTCGTCGCGGCGCTCACCCAGGGCATCGGTCATGCGCGGGCCTACAGTTGCGGGCTGATCCTCGTCCGCTGAACGGCTCCACACAGTGGCGTCATGTCAGGTGGTCCACGATCGCGCGGACCACCTGCTGACGGCCCGCGTCGTCGAAGAAGTGGCCGCCGGGGACCGGAGTCAGGCTGAAGGGGGCGCGGGTCTCTCGGGACCAGTCCGTCATCCGGTCGGGGTGGGCCTCGGGGTCCTCGGTGCCGGCGAAGGCGTGGACAGGGAGGTCCAGGGGGGTGGAGGGGTGGAAGCCGTGGGTGCTCAGGACGGTCAGGTCGGCGCGCAGGGTCGGGAGGAGGCCGGCGAGGAGTTCGGGCTGGTCCAGGACCTCCACGGGGGTGCCGCCCATCTCGCGGACATAGCCTTCGAGGCCGTCGTCGCGGCCGTCCCACTCCCACTGGCCGTCGTCGCACGCGGGGGCGACGCTGGCGGCGACGAACAGGGCGCGTGGGAGGGGGAGTTGGCGTTCGCGCAGGGCGTGGGTCAGGGCCCAGGAGACGCGGGCTCCCATGCTGACGCCGTAGAAGGCGAAGGGGCGGTCCAGGAGGGGGTGGATGGCCTCGATCAGGTCGTCGATCAAGGGGGTCATGCGGTCGTAGGGCTGTTCGGTGAAGCGGTCGGCGCGGCCGGGGAGCTGGACGGCGACCGGCTCGATGTACCAGGGCAGGTCCTGCGGCCAGCGGCGGAACAGTGCCGCGTTGCCGCCCGCGAAGTGGAAGCAGAACAGGCGGGTCTCGGCGGGCCCGGTGCGGCCGAACCGCTTGAACCAGCGGCGGTCGACGTCCGCGCCCGGCGTGGTGGTGCCGGTCATCGGGAGGACGCTTTCAGGAGGTGGGCGGACATCAGGTCGAGGAGGCTCTCGGGGGCTTCCATGAAGGCGTGGTGGCCGCCGTCGAGGAGGACCGACGTGGTCTCGCCGCACTTCGTCCAGCCGGTCATGTCGGCGTAGGGGATCTCGTCGTCCTCGGTCCAGCCGATGGCGGTGATCGGGCCGGGCAGCCCGTACGGGTCGGGCATCACGTACCGCTTGTTGGTGTCGACGTCCGCGCGGAGGATCTCCAGGTAGAGGGAGAGCAGCTCGCTGTTGGGGTTGCCGCCCATGCGGCGCATCAGGCTCTCCAGTTCGGCCTTCAGCTCGGTGTCGTCCATGGACAGGAAGCGGCCCGCGGGTCCGTCCTGCGGGGCGACCTGGGAGGAGATGTAGAGCTGGGACGCGGCGGGGCCGCCGGTGCGGGCCAGTTCGGCGGAGGTCTCGTAGGCGGCGAGCGCGGAGCCGCAGTGGCCGAAGAAGGCGAAGGGGACGTCCAGGTGGTCCCGTAGTCCGGCGGACATGGCTTGGGCCAGTTCCTGGTACGTGGTGAAGTTGGGCTCGGCGAAACGGGTCTCGTGGCCCGGGAGTTCCACCGGGACGAAGTCCACGCCCTTCCACTGGCGCGGCCACTGGCGGTACATGCTGGCGCCGCATCCCGAGTAGGGGATGAGGAACACCCGCGCTACGGCGTCGGCCGACGGCCGGTGGGGCAGCCACGGGTTCCGGCCGGACGGGCGAGGGGTCATCGACGGGTCTCCAGGGGTCGGGAAGGGCGGAGGGGCTCAGCGCCGGCCGGCGGGGGCGGGGGCGAGGGCAGGGGACTCAGCGCCGGTGGGCAGGAGCAGGGGCGGGGGCTCAGCGCCGGCGGGCGGCGGGGGCGGGGGCTCAGCGCCGGCTGGCGGTGATCGGCAGGTGTTTGTAGCCGGAGATGAAGTTCGAGACCAGGCGCGAGCGCTCCCCCGCGTACCCGAAGTCCTTGAACCGGGTGAGGAGTTCGGTGAAGAGGATCTTCAGGGTGACCCGGGCCACGGTGTGGCCGACGCAGTAGTGCGGGCCGATCCCGAACGCCATGTGTTTGTTGGGGCGGCGGCGCAGGTCGAAGGTGTCGGGCCGCTGGAACACCTCCGGGTCGCGGTTGGCGGAGCCCAGCCAGACCACCACGGCGTCACCGGCCTTGATGCGGGTGCCGCGGATGACGGTGTCGTTGACGGCGTAGCGCATGAAGTGGCTGACCGGGGAGCCCATGCGCAGGGCCTCCTCCACGGCGGTGGGGGTGACACTGAGGTCGGCCGCCCAGGTGTCCAGCAGGCCGTCCTCGACATGGGTGGCCAGCATGTAGTTCGGGGAGTGGGGGGTGGTGACCACGGCGCCGAGGAGCACGCTGTAGCAGTTCGACATCACCTCGCCCGGGGTCATGCGCCGGCCGTCCACCTCGGTGGTGATCAGGACGCTGATCAGGTCGTCGCCCAGGGCGCGGCGGCGTTCGCCGTAGATGTCCTGGAAGTAGGCGAACAGCTGGCGGTGGGCGTGGTCCAGGGTGGCCTGGGTGCCGCCGGGCAGCCGGTACTCGGGGTCGTCGGCGGCGATGGAGGAGTTGAGGAGGGTCGCGAGCCACGGCCAGTCCTTGCGGGGCAGGCCCATGGACATGCCGCCGACGGCGACCGGCAGGGCGAGCATCGCCTCGGCGAAGTCGAACGGGCCGCCGTCCTCCAGGGGCTTCAGGATCTCCAGGACCAGGTCGCGGATCATCTGGTCCTGGCGTTCGATGGCCTTGATGGCCATGGCCTTCTGGAGCCGGGCGCGCATGATCGTGTGCCGGGGCGGGTCGGTGGCCGCGATCTGCCGTCCGCCCGCCGGGTCCTCGACGCCGAGGATGTTCAGCAGGGTGCCGCGCTCGGAGGTGAAGGTGTGGGAGTCGCGCAGCACCTGGTCGGCGTCGTGGTAGTTGGCCACCGACCAGAAGCCGTTGTTGTCGTCGACCTGCTGCCAGGTGAGGTGGTCCTTCGCGCGCAGGTCCGCCCACAGGGGGTGGAAGTCGCCGTGGCTGTAGAGGGCGGGGTCGGCGAGGCCCATGGCCGCCTTGCCGACCGGGCAGCCGGGCGCGGGCTGGGCGGGGATCACGGGGCACCCGGCGGCGAGGGCGGTCGCCGCGGCGGGCGGTTCATCGAGCGGTGGCATCCTCGGCCTCCTGGGTCGACTCGGGTGTGCCCGACTCCTCGCCCCGCCGCAGTCCCTCGGCGAGGTCCGCGATCGTCGGGCGCAGGTACAGGGTCCGGGCGGGCAGTTCGACGTTGAAGTCGCGTTGCAGCGCGGCGAGCAGTTCGGCGGCCATCAGGGAGTGCCCGCCCAGCTCGAAGAAGTTGTCGGTGGAGCCGATGGGCTCGACGTCGAGGGCGTCGCTCCAGATCGCGGCGAGGCGCCGTTCCAGGTCGTCGGCCGGTTCGACGTAGTCGTTCCACACATTGCGCGGGATCTTCGCGGAGGGCAGGGCGCCGCGGTCGACCTTGCCGTTGGCGTTGAGCGGGATCTCCGGCAGGGCGAGGATCGCCCAGGGGACCAGATGGGCGGGCAGGACGGCCGCGAGTTTCTCGCGCAGGCCCGCGCCGAACTCCGCGGCCTCCTCCTCGGTGATGCCGCCCACGGCGACATAGGCGAGGAGCCGGGTGTCGCCCGCCCCGTCGGTGTGGGTGAGGGCGGCGGCCTCCTCGACCCGGGGGTACTTGAGGAGTTCCGTCTCGACGGTGCTGGGCTCGACGCGGTAGCCGCGGATCTTGACCTGGCGGTCGGCGCGGCACAGGAAGTCCAGGGCGCCGTCGGGCAGTTCGCGCACGATGTCGCCGGTGCGGTACATGCGGCGGCCCGGTTCGGGGCCGAAGATGTCGGCGACGAACTTCTCCGCCGTGGCGCCCGGCTTGTTGAGATAGCCGGTGGCGACGCCGTCGCCGCCGACCCACAGTTCGCCCCACTCGCCGGGCGGGACGGGGCGCATGGCGTCGTCCAGGACGGCGGCGGTGGTGCCGTGGATGGCGGTGCCGATCGGCACCCGCTCGTTGTCGCTGCTCTCCCGGGTCGTCCAGCAGGTGGTGAAGGTGGTGTTCTCGGTCGGGCCGTAGCCGTTGGTGAACGTCAGATGCGGATGCGCGGCGAGGACCCGGCGGACATGGTCGGGCGAGAGGACGTCACCGCCCGCGAGGAGGTGGCGTACGGTGCCCAGGGCGTCCAGGTGGTGGGCGACCAGCTTGTGGAAGAGACCCGAGGTCAGCCACAGGATGGAGACGCCCTCGTCGTGGATGGTCTTGACGATCTCGTCCAGGTCGGCCCGCCCGGACGGGGCCAGGGCGAGCCGGCAGCCCTTGACCAGCGAGGTCCAGATCTCGAACGTCGACACATCGAAACCGACCCGGGTGATCTGGAGGAAGACGTCGTCGGGGCGTACCTCGATCCAGTCGGGCGTGTCGATCAGCCGGAAGATCGCGCGGTGCGAGACCACCACGCCCTTGGGGACGCCGGTGGAGCCCGAGGTGTAGCAGACGTAGGCGGGGCTGTCCGGGCCGATCTCGGTGGCGGGCAGCAGTCCCGGGCGGTCGGCGGCGGGGTCTGCGGGGTCGTCACGGTCGTCTATGGACAGCACGTGGGCTATGCCGTCGGCCAGGGGGGCGGTGGCCGTGTCGACCACGGCGAAGCGGGCCCGCGCGTCGTCCAGGATGCGGGCGCGCTGTTCGCCCGGCTCGGCCGGGTCGAGGTAGAGATAGGCGCCGCCCGCCTTGAGGATCGCGGTCAGGACGACCATGAGGTCCATGGAGCGGTCGAGCAGCACCGCGACGACGCTGCCGCCGCCGACGCCCGCCGCGCGCAGCCGCCGGGCCAGGGCGTCGGCGCCCATGTCGAGCTGCTGGTAGCTGAGGCTGCGGTCGCCGTGGCTGATCGCGGTCGCCCCGGGAGTCCGCGCGGCCTGTTCCGCGACCATGTCGTGCACACAGCGCGGCGAGCGGGCTGACTGAAGGCTACCCATCACTGACTCCTGCCTGGTGATTCTTGGCTCGGCCCGACGGCCGCTGCGGTGCTGCGGGTTCACCGGGAGGCGGAGGCCGCCGCGGGGTCCTGGCGTGCGCTGAGCGGGCGCAGATCGGTCCACCGCTCGTCGATGTGGTCGAGGCAGGACTGCCGGGTGCCTTCGTGGACGGCGGTCCAGCCCGCTGGGGTGTCCAGCTTGACCGGCCAGAGCGAGTGCTGCTCCTCGGCATTGACGAGAACGGCGAAGGTCCCCTCGGAATCGTCAAAGGGATTCATTGCATGGGCTCCTTGAATTGGCGGCCGGAAGGGGAGCGGACCGGACGGGAATGCCGCAGCGAGGTTTCGAAAGGGCGTCGGCGGCAACCGGGGAATTCCCGGCGGACCGCGCACTCGGGTCGCCCGATTACCGTGGGACGTCGAGCTGAAGCTACCCGGACGGTCTCTCCGCGTGGTGTCACATGAAAGGACGACATCGGGCCCCGGCGCGGGCTCAGCCCACCTTGTACACCCAGCTGTCCGGGTCGGGCAGCCGCCCGTACTGGATGCCGAGCAGTTCCTCGCGCAGCCGCCGGGTGACCGGTCCGGGCTCGCCGTCGCCGATGGTCCAGCCCTTGCCGCCGGCTCCCTTGACCCGGCCGACGGGGGCGATGACGGCGGCGGTCCCGCAGGCGAACGCCTCGGTCATCCGCCCCGACGCGCACAGCTCCTGCCACTCGGGCACCGACACGGGCCGTTCCTCGGCGGCCAGGCCGAGCCTCGGGGCCAGCCGGAGCAGGGAGTCACGGGTGACGCCGGGCAGCAGCGTGTCGGTCAGCGGCGGTGTGACGAGCGTCGGTCTGCCGCCGCCGCCCTCGTCGAGGACGAAGAAGACGTTCATGCCGCCCATCTCCTCCACCCAGGTGTGCTCGGCCGCGTCCAGCCACACCACCTGGTCGCAGCCCTCGGCGACGCCCTGGCGCTGGGCGGCGAAGGCGGCGGCGTAGTTGCCGCCGACCTTGGCGGCGCCGGTGCCGCCGGGCGCGGCCCGGGTGTACTCCTCGGACAGCCACACGGTGAGCGGGCGCAGCCGTTCGCCGGGGCCGAAGTAGGCGGTGGCCGGGGAGGCGAACACCACGAACAGATAGCTGCGCGAGGGAAGCGTGAAGCCCAGCTCGGGCTGGGTGGCGATCATCAGGGGGCGCAGATAGAGGCTCTCGCCGACGCCCTCGGGGACCCAGGCGGCGTCCTGGTGGATCAGCAGCTCCAGGGCGCGCAGAAACGTCTCCTCGGGGAGGTCGGGCATCGCCAGGCGCGCGGCGGAGCGGTTGAACCGGGCGGCGTTGACCCGTGGCCGGAACAGGGCGGTGCCACCGCCCTGCTGCCGGTACGCCTTCATGCCCTCGAAGCACTCCTGGCCGTAGTGGAAGACGGAGGCGGAGGGGTCCAGGCCGATCGGACCGTAGGGTTCGAGCCGTCCGTCGTGCCAGCCGCGGTCCTCGTCCCAGCGCGCGGTGACCATGTGGTCGGTGAAGGTCCGGCCGAAGCCGGGGGCGGCGAGCAGCGCCGCGCGTTCCCCGTCCGGCACCGGCCGGTCACTGGTACGGATCTCGAAGTCCACCGGCTGACCACCTCTTCTCTTCCGCGCACTTCCGCGCACTTCCGCGCTCTTCCCCGCCCGGACCGGGCGGGTGAAAGCCTTTGTCGGCGCCTCGAAAGTACCCGCGCCCGGCGGGCGACGCGGTGTCACATGAAAGAACGACATGCGGGCCGGGGGCCGGTGAAGGAGGCTGACTGACCGAGGCTGGGGAAGCTGTCGAATTCCGGCTTCGCGCAGTTCCACCGAAGTGGCCGCGGACGGGATGGAATTACGTATGGGCATCGCCATTGCCAAGCTGGAAGCCTGGATGCGCGACTACTACCACAAGGTCGATCACGACATCGGCAGCAGCGGCGTACGCGATCTGTCCATGGCGGAACTGCGCGCGCTGTGCGGGTTCGAGCTGTCCGAGCTGGACTCGCTGGTGCTGCACGACAGCGAGGCGTACGGCGGCCCCGGACTGCGCTCCGCGCTCGCCGACCGCTGGACCGGCGGGGACGTCGACCCGGTGATGGTCACCCACGGGTCCAGCGAGGCGATCTACATCGTCATGCACACCCTGCTGTCAGCGGGCGACGAGGTGATCGTCGTGGACCCCGCCTACCAGCAGCTCTACGACATCGCCCAGTCGATGGGCTGCCGGATCACGCGCTGGCCGCTCCGCGCCGACCGGGGCTTCTCCCCCGACCTGGAACTGCTGCGGAAACTCGCCGCGTCCGGTCCCAAGATGATCGTGGTGAACTTCCCGCACAACCCGACCGGCGTGTCGATCACCGCCGAGGAGCAGGACGAGCTGGTCGCCATCGCCGCCGCGTCGGGCGCCTGGCTGGTGTGGGACAACGCGTTCGGCGAGATGACCTACACCGGGGAGCCGCTGCGTCCGCCGCACGACCGCTACGACAAGGTCATCTCCTTCGGCACCCTCTCCAAGAGCTACGGCCTGGCGGGGATGCGGGTGGGCTGGTGTCTGGCGCCGCGCGCCCTGCACGAGGAGATGGCGGTGCTGCGCGACTACATCGCGCTGTACGTCTCCCCCGTGCTGGAGTTCTTCGCCGAGCACGCGGTGCGCAACGCGGACCGGATCGTGGCGCTCCAGCGGGAACACGCGGGCGCCCAGCTGAAGATCCTCACGGACTGGGCCGCCGGGCTGCCCGACCTGGTGCGGCTGACCCCGCCCGACGGCGGGGTGACGGCCTTCGTCGAGTTCCCGCGCCTGCCCGACGTGGAGCGCTCCTGCCGCAGGCTCGCGGAACAGCACCGGGTGCTGCTGGTGCCCGGCATGTGCTTCGGCGACGACTTCCGCTCCTACGCCCGGCTCGGTTTCGGCGGCACCACCGCCGAGCTGACCGCCGGACTCTCCTCCCTCGAACGCGTGCTGCGTGCAGACTCCCGGACGGTGGCGGCATGACCGACGACCTTCAGGCCCGTATCGCGGCGCTCTCGCCGGACAAGCGGGAGGTGCTGGAGCGGCGGCTCGCCGCGATGGCGGCCGAGCGCGCCCCGGCCACCGCCGGGCGGATCGTGCCGCGCGACCGCGGTGTGCCGACCCCGCTGTCGTTCGCGCAGTTGCGCGAGTGGACCACCGGCCGGCTGCGCGGCTCCAACAACATCGGCGGCGCCCTGCGGCTCGTCGGCGATCTCGACCTGGACCTGCTCAGCCGGGTCCTCACGGAGATCGTCGACCGGCATGAGGCGCTGCGCTCCACGGTCGAGCTGGACGGCCGTACCCCGGTGCAGGTGGTGCATCCGGTCACGCCGGTGCCGACCCCGGTGGTCGACCTGACGGACCTGCCCGCCGAGGAGCAGCCCGCAGAGGTGCGGCGAAGGGCCGACGCCGAGCTGGTGCGGCCCTTCGCCCCCGAGGATGTGCAGCGGCTGCGGCTCCAGTTGCTGAGGCTGGCCCCGGACACCCATGTGGCGCTGTTCACCACCGACCACGCGGCGTCCGACGCCTGGTCGATGGCCATCCTGGTCCGGGAGTTCGTGACCCTGTACGGCGTCCACCGCGGCGGCGGCACGGGCGGACTCCCGGCGCCGGAGATCCAGTTCGGCGACTTCGCCGCGCTCCAGGCGCGGGAGTACACCGATGAGCGGATCGCCGCCGAACTCGCCTACTGGAAGCGGGAGCTGGACGGGGCGCCGACCCGGCTCGCGCTCCCCGTCGACCGGCCCTACCCGGCCCGGCCGACCTTCGCGGGCGCCCAGTACCACATCGACCTCGCGCCCGAGCTGAGCGACGAGCTCAAGGTGTTCAGCGAGCGGGAGAACGCCTCGCTGTTCATGGTGCTGCTGGCCACGTTCTCGGTGCTGCTGCACCGGTACTCGGGGCAGGACGACCTGGTGATCGGGTCGGCCATCTCCGGCCGCAACCGGGTCGAGACCGAGCAGCTCATCGGCTGCTTCGCCAATCTGCTGCCGCTGCGGATGCGGCTCGCCCAGGACCAGACCCTGCGCTCCCTGGTGCACGCCGCCCGGTCCACCACGACCTCCGGCTACGACCATCAGGATCTGCCGTTCGAACGGCTGCTGGAGCAGCTCGGCATCGGGCGGGACGCGGCGCAGACCCCGCTGATCCAGGTGATGGTCAATGTGCTGACCGCCCCGGCGAACACCCTCGCGGTGCCGGGGCTCACCATCGCGCCGGAGCCGATGGACATCGGCCCGGTCTCCATCGACCTCACGCTGTTCGCGATGCCGCGCGGCGACACCGTCTCGCTCCAGTGGCAGTACAGCACCGAGCTGTTCGACACGGCGACGGTGGAGCTGCTGGCGGCGCAGTTCGTGCATGTGCTGCGGCAGTTGGTGACGGCGCCGGACACGGCGGTCGGCGAGGTCGAGTTCATCGTCGCCCCGGCCGCGGCGGCGACCGGCACGGCGGTGGACCACGGGCCCGGCTTCGTGGAGCTGTTCCAGCGGCGCGCCGCGCTCGCCCCGCACACCACGGCCGTCACCCACGGCGGGACCGCCGTCAGCTACGCGGAGCTCAACCGGGACGCCAACCGGCTCGCGCACGAGCTGCGTGCCCGGGGCGTCGGCCCTGAGGTCCCGGTGGGCGTCCTGCTGGACCGGTCGCCCCGGATGGCCGTCGCGATCCTCGCGGTGCTCAAGGCCGGGGGCTACTACGTGCCCCTGGACACGTCGTACCCGGCGGAGCGGCTCGCGTTCATGCTCACCGACGCGGACGTGCGGGTGCTGGTCACGGAGGAGGCACCGGCCGCGGCGCTGACCGCGGCGGGCGGCCCGCTGCCCGGCGAACTCGTCCTGGTGGACGCCCCCCTGGACCGGCCCGACCACGATCTGCCCACGCTGCCGGGACCGGCCACCCCGGCGTACATGGTGTACACATCGGGTTCGACGGGGCGGCCCAAGGGCGCCCAGATCGAGCACCGTTCGCTGGTGACCTTCGCCCGGGACGTGGTGGAGCGGTTCGGGCTGGGCAGCGGGGACCGCTTCCTCCAGTTCGCCTCGCCCAGTTTCGACGTCCTCGTGGAGGAGCTGTTCCCCATCTGGCTGGCCGGGGGCGCCGTGGTGATCCCCGCCGAACGGATGCTGGGCGGCGGCGCCGACCTCGCGGAGCTGGTCGAGCGCGAGCAGGTCACGGTGATGGAGCTGCCCACCGCGTACTGGCACGAGTGGACACGCGCGCTGCGGCGCCAGGACCGCGCTCTCTCCGACCGGCTCCGTCTGGTGATCATCGGCGGCGAGCGGGTCCTGCCCGACCGCATCACGCTGTGGGAGCCGCTCGGTGTGCCGCTGATGCATGTGTACGGCCTGACGGAGACGACGGTCAGCTCGACGTTCTTCCGGATCGACCCGGTCGACCAGGCCCGCGACTGGCCCAATCTGCCGATCGGCACCCCGCTGCCCTCGGCGGACCTGCGGATTCTCGACGCCCGGCTGCGGCCGGTCCCCGTGGGCGGGCTCGGCGAGCTGTACATCGGCGGGGTCGGTCTGGCCCGCGGCTACCACGGCCGCCCGGCGCTGACCGCGCAGCGGTTCGTCGCCGACCCCGACCCGGCGCACCCGGGCGCGCGGCTGTACCGCACCGGTGACCTGGTCCGGCAGCGGCCGGACGGCAACCTGGAGTTCGTGTCCCGGGTCGACACCCAGATCAAGATCCGCGGCTTCCGGGTGGAACCGGCGGAGATCGAGGCCGTCCTCAGTCTGCATCCGGAGATCACCGAGTCGGTGGTCGTGGTGCACGAGCCCGAACCCGGCGACAAGCGGCTCGCGGCGTACGTCGTCCCGCGTAGTGCCCCCGGACCCGCCGCCGCCGAGCTGCGGGAGTTCCTCGACAAGGAGCTGCCGCCGTACATGGTGCCCTCGGCGTTCGTCGCGATCGACGCGGTGCCGCTCACCCCGAACGGCAAGATCGACCATGCCGCGCTGCCCGCGCCCACCGCCGAACGCCCCGCCGAACCGGAGGGTTTCGTCGCCCCGGACAACCCGGTGGAGCAGCGGCTCGCGGAGATCGTCGCCGGGGTCATCGGCCTCCCGAAGGTCAGTGTGCACGACAACTTCTTCGAGCTGGGCGGCGATTCGATCCTGGCCATCCAGGTGGTCGCGCAGGCACAGGACATCGGCATCCGGATCTCCCCGCTCGACCTCTTCGAGCACCCCACGGTCGCGATGCTGGCGGCGGTGACCACGGCCGCGCCGGTCATCGACGCGGAGCAGGGCGTGGTCAGCGGGCCGTCGCCGCTGACCGCGCTCCAGCGCTGGTTCTGCGGCGCCGACCTCGCCGACCCGCACCACTGGAACGTCTCCGCCCTGCTCGAACTGCGCGCGACCTACCCGCCGGAGACGCTGCGGGAGGCGGTGGCGCAGCTCCTCGTCCACCATGACGGGCTGCGCCAGCGGTTCCAGTTCAACGGGGTGCAGACCCGGGTGCGGATCGCCCTGCCCGACTCCCGTACGCCGTTCACGGCGCACGATCTGTCCGGGCTGGCGGCGGCGGAGCAGGAGCGCCGGGTCACGGAGCTGACCGCCGAGGCGGCGGCGGGCCTGCGGCCGTCCGTCGGCCCGCTGGTCCGCTTCGAGTTCTTCCAGCTCGGCGCGGACCGCCCCGACCGGCTCGCGGTGATCGCACACCATCTGGTCGCCGATGTCACCTCGCTGCGCATCCTGATCGAGGATCTGCGGACCGCGCTGCTGGCGCTGGGCGCGGGCCGGACCGTGGCGCTGCCCGCGAAGACCACGTCCTGGCAGTCCTGGGCCCGCCGGCTGGCGTCGTACGCCACGACCCAGCCGGTGCAGTCGCAGCGGCCGTACTGGACGGAGGTCGTCGGGGAGACGGCCGGTCCGCTGCCCTCGGACGCGGCGGACGCCCCCGGTCCCGGCACGGTCGCCGACGCCCGCGAGGTCGTCGCGCGGCTCGGCGCCGAGGAGACCACCGCACTGCTCCAGAGCGTGCCCGCCGCGCACACCTGCCGGATCGACGACGTCCTGCTGAGCGCACTCGGCCGGACCCTCGGCGCCTGGACCGGCGCGCCCCGGACCGTGATCGACCTGCGGCGGCACACCCGTGAGCGGGTGTTCGGCGACATCGAACTGGCCCGCACCACGGGCTGGCTGGACACCGTGCACCCGGTCGCCCTGGTCAGCGAGCCCGGCGCCACCCCCGAGACCGCGCTGAAGTCGGTCAAGGAGGCGCTGCGGGCCGTGCCCGAGGGCGGGCTCGGCTGGCAGTTGCTGCGCCAGGGCACCGATCCGCTGCCGCCGTCCCCGGCGGAGCTGGTCTTCGCGTACACCGGGCAGGTGGACGAGCCGTCGCCCGCCACGGACGGGTTCACCGTGACCGGTCCCGCCGGTCCCGCGGCGAGCCCGCGCGCCCGGCGCCCGTACGCGCTGGAGGTCCGGGCCGCCATCCGGGGCGGACAGCTCACCGTCACCTGGGAGTACCACCACCGGCTGCACCACCGGGAGACCGTCGAGCGGCTCGCGCAGGGCCTGCTGGCGGAGCTGCGCGCCCTGCTGTCCGGCGGTGACAGCACGCCCACGGCGTCGGACTTCCCGCTGGCCCGGGTCGACCAGGCGCAGCTCGACGGACTGCTCGGCCGGCTCGGGGCGGGCGGGGACACCCCGTGACCGCTTCCGGCGTCGAGGACGTCTACGAGCTGTCGCCCCTCCAGCAGGGGATGGTGCTGCACACCCTGTACGGCGGTGACCCGGACACATATCTCGCACAGCGCAGCTTCGAGATCGAGGGGGCGCTCGACGCCGATCTGCTGGAGCGGGCGTGGCAGCAGGTGGTGGCGGCGCATCCGGCGCTGCGGACCTCCTTTCACTGGGAAGGGCTGGACAAGCCGCTCCAGGTGGTGCACCGGGATCCGCCGAGCGCGCTGGAGCGGCACGACTGGTCGGACGTGGACGGCGGCGAGCAGTCGGCGCGGTTCGAGCGGCTGCTCGCCCAGGACCGGTCGGCGGGCTTCGACCTGGAGCGGCCCCCGCTGCAACGGCTGCGTCTGATCCGGCTGGGCGAGCGGCGGCACGGGTTCGTGTGGACCCATCACATGCTGCTGCTGGACGGCTGGTCGGTGCCGATCGTGCTCGGCGACCTCGTCCGGCGCTACCGCGCTCTCGTGACCGGCGCTCCCGCGCCGGACGCGCCCGCGCCGTACCGGGACTACATCGCCTGGCTCCAGCGCCAGGACATGGCGGCGGCCAGGACCTGGTGGAGCGGGGCCCTTTCGGGCCCCTCCGGCGGCGGGCGGCTCGGCCCGCTGCTGCGGCTCGACCCGCGGCGCGGTCCCGGCCCGGTCGAGGAGGTCCGCCGGGATCTGCCGCCCGGCCTCGCCGAGGCGCTGCGCACGGTCGCCGCCCGCCATCAGGTCACCCTCAGCACGGTCCTCCAGGCCGCCTGGGCGCTGGTCCTGCGCCGGTTCAGCGGGGACGCGGAGGTCACCTACGGGTGCACCAGCTCGGGGCGCCCGGCCGAACTGCGGGGCGTCGACGCGATCGTCGGCTCGTTCATCAACACCCTGCCGATCCGGGTCACCGTGCCCGACGACGGCGAGCTGGCCGACTGGCTGCGCGAGGTCCAGACGCGGCACTCCACGGCCCGCCGCTACGAGTACACCCCGCTGGCCCAGATCCGGGGCTGGGCGGGGCTGCCCGGCGACCAGCCGCTGTTCGAGAGCGTCGTCGTCCTCGACAACTACCCCCTCGCGCTCGGCGGCGGCGACCTGGCCGGGCAGTTCTCCATCCGTCCGGTCAACGACTTCGAGAAGACCAGCGAGGCGCTGACCCTGATCGTGACGCCCGCGCCCGCCTCCGTGGTGCGGCTGGTGTTCCACCGCGAACGGTTCGAGCCGGGCGCGGTCGACGCCATGATGGCGTACCTCTTCCGGGTGCTGGCCGCGCTCACCGGGGCGGGGACCGTCTCCGCTGTGCTGCGGACCGCCGGGGAGCGTACGGCGGACGTGCCGGTGACGCGCGTGGCCTACCCGGACGCGGGCCGCACCCTCACGGAACTGGTCGAACGGCAGGCGGCGGCTACCCCCGGGGCGGTCGCCGTCCACGCGGACGACGGCACTCTCACGTACGCGGAGCTGCTGGAGCGCGCCCGGCGGACGGCGGGCGCGCTCGCCGCGGCCGGGGCGGGTCCCGGCGAGGTCGTCGGCGTCTGCGCGGACCGCTCCCTCGACCTGGTCACGGGCGTGCTCGGGGCCCTGCTGACCGGCGCCGCCTATCTGCCGCTGGAGCCGTCGCTGCCGTCCGCCCGGCTGGCGTTCATGGCGCGGGAGGCCGGCATGACGGTGGCCTTCGCCTCACCAGAGCACGCGGAGACCGCCGCGCGGGCCACCGGACGCCCCGTCCTGACCCCGGCGGACCGCGCGGACACGCACTGTCGGACGTCCGGCCGCTCCGACGACACCGCCTACGTCCTGTTCACGTCCGGCTCCACCGGGCGCCCCAAGGGCGTCGCCGTCACCCACCGGGCGATCGTCAACCGGCTGCTGTGGATGCAGGAGACGTTCCCGCTCGGCGCCGCCGACCGGGTGCTCCAGAAGACCCCGCTGAGTTTCGACGTGTCGGTGTGGGAGCTGTTCTGGCCGCTGACGACGGGCGCCACCATGGTGCTGGCCCGCCCCGGCGGACACCAGGACAGCGCCTATCTGGCCCGGATCATGACCGAACGAGCCATCACCGTCGCGCACTTCGTGCCGTCGATGCTCCAGCTCTTCCTGGACGAGCCCGTCGAGGCGCCCGCGCTGCGCCGGGTCATGTGCAGCGGCGAGGCGCTCCCGTACCCGCTGGTGGAACGCTTCCGGGCGGTCCTGCCCCAGGTGGAGCTGCACAATCTGTACGGGCCGACCGAGGCCGCCGTCGATGTCACCTGGTGGGACTGCGCCCGGCCCGCGCCGCAGGGGGTTGTCCCGATCGGGGACGCGGTCGCGAACACCGGGGCGCACGTCCTGGACGACCGGCTGGAGCCCGCGCCGCCCGGAGTGCCGGGCGAACTCTTCCTCAGCGGCGTGCAGTTGGCGCTCGGCTATGTCAACCGCCCGGCGCTGACCGCCGAACGGTTCGTCGCGCACGACCTGGCGGGACCCGGCGGACGCCTCTACCGCACCGGCGACAAGGCGCGCCGGCTGCCGGACGGGGCGCTGGAGTTCCTCGGCCGGATCGACCAGCAGGTGAAGATCCACGGCTACCGGATCGAGCTGGGGGAGGTGGAGCAGGTCCTGCTCGCCCAGCCGACGGTCCGGGAGGCGGTGGTGACCGTACGGGACGGGGCGCGCCTCGCCGCGTACGTCACCGGCGACTCCCCCGACCCGGCCGCGCTGCGGGACGCCCTGCGCTCGGCGCTGCCCCGCTACATGGTCCCGGCCACGGTGACCGCGCTGCCGGAGATGCCGCTCACCCACAACGGCAAGCTGGACCGCCGCGCCCTGCCCGACCCGGCTCCCGTGACGGGCGGGGCGGCCGGGGACGCGCCGGGGTCCGCGCGGGAGGAGAGCGTCGCCGCGGTCTTCCGCGACCTGCTGGACCTGCCCGCCGTGGACGTCCGCGCGAGCTTCTTCGACCTCGGCGGCGACTCCTTCGCCGCGGTCCGGGCGGTACGGCGGATCGAGGGCGCCACGGTGGGGCTGCTCGCCGCCCACCCGAGCGTGCGTGAACTGGCGGCGGCGCTCGACGCGGCGGAGGAACCCGGGCTGCTGCTCCGGCTGACCCCGTCCGACCGGGCGGCGGAACACACCCTGGTCTGCGTCCCGTTCGGCGGCGGCAGCGCCATCGGCTACCAGCCCCTCGCGGGCAGCCTCGACCCCGGCCTCGCCCTGCTGGCCGTGGCCCTGCCCGGCCACGAACTGGGCGGCGACCCGGGACTGAGACCGCTCGGCGAGGTCGCCCAGGAGATCGCGGACGAGGTCCTGAAGACCGTGGAAGGACCGGTCTCGGTCTACGGCCACTGTGTCGGGGTGGCACTCGCCGTGGAGGTGGTACGGCGGCTGGAGACGGCCGGACGGCCCGTCGAGCGGCTGTTCGTCGGCGCGTCGTACCCGTTCTACGAGAGCCGGTTCGCGCGGCGGCGCCGTGAGGGTCCGGACGCCGACCGGGCGGAGATGCGCTACCTCCAGTCGCTCGGCGGCTTCGGCGGAGTCGTCGAGGACGACGAACTCGCCTTCGTCATGCGGGCGTTCCGGCACGACGCGGCGGCGGCCCAGCGCTACTTCACCGAGCACTGGCCACGCCGTGGCCGCGTCGAGCCGCTGGCCGCGCCGGTCACCGTCGTCATCGGCACGGCCGACCCGGAGACCGCGCGCTACGAGCGCAAGCACCGGGTGTGGGGACGCTTCGGCTCCTCCGTCACCCTGGCGACGGTCCCCGACGGCGGCCACTACTTCCTGCAACAGCAGCCGGGGACTCTGGCGACGGTGATCGCGTCCGCGACGGGGGAGGGGGGACGGGGGGTCGGGTGACCATGGGTGGGCCCAGGGGACGCCGGATACTTCCCGGCGTCCCCTGGGCTGGGGCCTGTCGTTTGGATCATCCCGGCGCCCCTCCCGGGGCGGGCCTGTCGGAGTCCCGCGCGCTCCGGTGGCGCGGTTGAGGCCCCGCCCCTCAACTCGGGGCGGGGCTCACGGCGTCGGGGGCGGCCCCCGCTACTCCGGCAGGGCGCGGGGCGTCTTCCGTGGCGTCACCGATGTCGGCAGGACCGCGAAGCCGCGTTGGTGGGGGGAGTGGACGCGGCGGGCGTACGTCAGGTCGATGTCGTAGTCCGCGATCCGTGCGCCGATCTCCTCCAGGGCTATCTTGATCTCCAGCTTGGCGAGGGCGGCGCCCAGGCAGTAGTGCGGGCCGTGGCCGAAGCTGATCAGCTGGCTGGTGTCCCGGTCCAGGTCGAAGCGGTCGGGGTCGGTGAAGACCCGGCGGTCGCGGTTGCCGGAGGCGGGGAGGATCGCGACCCGGGAGCCGGCCGGGAGGTGGACGTCGTGCAGCACGGTGTCCTCGGTGACGGTCCGGGCGACCATCTGGCTGGCCGAGTCGTAGCGCAGGGTCTCCATCGTCCAGTCGTCGGGGCGGTCGTCGAGGCCCGCTCGTTTCACGTCCGGGTGCAGCCAGCCGTGGTACCAGGCGTTGCCGATGACCTTGCCCGTCGACTCGTTCCCGGCGGTGATCAGCAGGAAGAGGAAGGCGACGATCTCCGAGTCGGTCAGCGCCCGGTCCTTGACGCGTACGTCCAGCAGATGCGAGGTGAGGTCGTCGCCGGGGTGGCGGCGCAGCTCCGTGACATGGGAGACGAAGTAGGCGGCGAGGCGCAGGGCGGCCTGGACGGAGCCGGGCGGGCGGTCCTCCTCGCCGTCGCCCCGCATGTTCAGCATGTCGGTGTCGGCGCGGATCAGGTCCCAGTCGGCGGCGGGGATGCCGACCATGTCGCACACGATGTCGTTGGGCAGGGCCGCCGCGTAGTCCCCGGCGAAGTCGAACTCGCCCTCCTCCAGCAGCGGCAGCAGCCGCTCACGGGCCAGCTGCCGGATGCGCGCCTCCTGACCGGTGACGTGCCGGGCGGTGAAGCCGCTGGAGACCAGGGTGCGCAGCCGGCCGTGCTCGGGCGGGTCCATGGCGAGGAAGAAGCTGGTCTTGTACGCCTCGGGACCCCACAGCTCGGTCTCCAGCGAGATGCCGTTGCGGTTGGAGTACAGCTTCGGGTTGCGCAGCGCGGAGAGCACGTCGGCGTGCCGGGACAGCGCCCAGAAGTCGCGTGCCGCGTTGCGGTAGACGGGCTCGTGCTCCCGCATCCAGGCATAGACCGGGTAGGGGTTCTCGTGCAGATCCCACGAGAACGGGTCGTACGAGGGCCGCTCCGCCGCGTCGATGCCGTCGTCCTGTCGGGCCGGGCTGTCGGTGCGCATCTATACAACTCCAGTGCCGGTACGAACAGGGCCCCCTGCGCCCTGTCTCAGGAACGTACGACGCCCGCGGCCCACTGTCCTGTCACGCGAACCGGGGGCTACCTGTCCGCTCCGTGACGACCTGAGCTGGTGACTGCCGACCGTCGGGAACTCCGTCGGCCGCGGCCCGCCCGACGTCTCAGGAGGACGCATGACTTCTCTGGTCCTGCCCGCCACCCACGATCTGCGGACCCGTGCCCGTGCGTGCCTGGACCGTATCGGGGTGGTGGTCCCGGAGGGCGGCGACCTGTACGCCAGGACCCCGATCACCGGCGAGGACCTGTTCGGGCTGCGCGGCGGCGACGCGGCGGAGACGACGGCGGCCGTGACCGCCGCCCACGACACCTTCCTCACCTGGCGCTCCACCCCGGCGCCGCGCCGCGGCGAGATCGTGCGCCGGTTCGGCGACCTGGTGCGCGCGCACCACGACGACCTGGCCGAGCTGATCACCCTGGAGGCGGGCAAGATCCGGGCCGAGGCGTACGGCGAGGTCCAGGAGATGATCGACATCGCGGACTACGCGGTCGGTCTCTCCCGCCAGCTGTACGGGCGGGTCATCGCGTCCGAGCGGGCCGGTCACCGGATGACGGAGAGCTGGCATCCGCTGGGGGTCGTCGGGATCATCTCCGCGTTCAACTTCCCGGCGGCGGTGTGGGCCTGGAACACCACGGTCGCGCTGGTCTGCGGTGACACGGTGGTGTGGAAGCCGTCCGAGCAGACCCCGCTGATCTCGCTGGCCTGCGCCCGGCTGCTGGCGCGGGCGGCCGAGGAGAGCGGCGCCCCGGCGGACATCCACCGGCTGCTGATCGGCGGGCGGGAGACGGGTGAGGCGCTCGTCGACGATCCGCGGGTCGCGCTGGTCAGCGCCACCGGGTCGACCCGGATGGGCCGCGCGGTCGGTCCCCGGGTGGCCGCCCGCTTCGGGCGTTCCCTGCTGGAGCTGGGCGGCAACAACGCGGCGATCGTCGCCCCCAGCGCCGACCTGGAACTGACGCTCCCCGCGGTGGTCTTCGCCGCCGCGGGCACCGCCGGTCAGCGCTGCACCTCGCTGCGGCGGCTCATCGTGCACCGGGACGTGGTGGACGAGCTGCTGCCCCGGCTGACCGCCGCCTTCGAACGGCTGCCGGTGGGCGACCCGTTCGAGGAGGGCACCCTGGTCGGCCCGCTGATCTCCCCGGCGCCGCTCGCCGCCCTGGAAAGCGCCCTCGCCCGGGTCACCGAGGACGGCGGCAAGCTGCTCACCGGCGGCGACCAGGTGGCGACGGCGGCCGGGTCCGCGGCGTATGTGCGGCCCGCGATCGTGCGGATCGACGGACACAGCCCGGTCGTCCGGGAGGAGACGTTCGCGCCGCTGCTGTACGTGCTGACCTACGACACCCTCGACGAGGCGATCGCGCTCCAGAACGACGTGCCGCAGGGACTGTCCGCGAGCATCTTCACCCAGGACCAGCGGGAGGCCGAGACCTTCCTGTCGGCGGTGGGCGCCGACACCGGTCTGGTCAACGTCAACCTGGGCACCTCGGGGGCGGAGATCGGCGGCGCGTTCGGCGGCGAGAAGGAGACCGGCGGGGGCCGGGCGTGCGGCTCGGACGCGTGGCACGCGTACATGCGCCGGTCGACGGCGGTCGTCAACTACTCGGGCGAGGTGGCCCTCGCCCAGAACATCAGCTTCTCCTGACCCGTTTCTCCTGACCGGTGATGTCGCCCTGTCGCCCCCCTCGACGCAAGGAACTCCCATGACTCTTCCCCCCACGGGCTCCATCACCCCGGACCAGGTGCACACCAGCCTGGCCGCCCATCTGCTGGTCGACGGGTACCCGTTCGTGCTCGATCTGGAGCGCAGCCGGGGCAGCCGGCTGGTCGACCGGCTCACCGGGCGGGCGTATCTCGATCTGTTCACCATGTACGCGTCCAGTCCGCTGGGTCTCAATCCGCCGGACGTCGCCGACGACCCGGAGTTCGGCCGGCTGCTGGCGAAGATCGCCGCCAACAAGCCGTCGAACGCGGACGCCTACACCACGGAACTCGCCGAGTTCGTCGCCACCTTCGCCCGGGTGCTGGGCGACCCGGAGCTGCCCCACCTGTTCTTCGTCGAGGGCGGGGCGCTGGCCGTGGAGAACGCGCTGAAGTGCGCCTTCGACTGGAAGAGCCGGCGCAACGAGGCGGCGGGCCGCCCGGCCACGCTGGGCACCCAGGTGCTGCATCTGCGGCACGCCTTCCACGGCCGCAGCGGCTACACCCTCTCGCTGACCAACACCGAACCGGTCAAGACCGAGCGGTTCCCGGTCTTCGACTGGCCGCGGATCGACGCCCCCGCGATCCGCTTCCCGCTCGCCGACCATCGCGCCGAGGTCGAGGAGGCGGAGCGGGCGGCGCTCGCCCAGGCCGAGGCGGCGTTCCGGGCGCACCCGCACGACATCGCGTGCTTCATCGCCGAGCCGGTCCTGAGCGAGGGCGGCGACAAGCATCTGCGCCCCGAGTTCCTCCAGGCGATGCAGCGGCTGTGCCTGGAGCACGACGCGCTGTTCGTGCTGGACGAGGTGCAGACCGGGGTGGGGCTGACCGGGACGCCCTGGGCGTACCAGCAGTTGGGCATCGCGCCGGACCTGGTGGCGTTCGGCAAGAAGGCGCAGGTCGGCGGGGTCATGGCCGGGCGGCGGGTGGATCTGGTGCCGGATCATGTGTTCCGGGTGAGCGCCCGGGTGGGGTCGACCTGGGCGGGCGGTCTGGTCGACATGGTCCGCTCGCGGCGGCTGCTCGAAGTCATCGAGCGGGACGGGCTGATCGAGCGCGCCGGGACGCTGGGCGAGCTGCTGCTGACGGGGCTGCGGTCGCTGGCCGACCGGTTCCCCGCGCTGGTGTCCAACGCCCGGGGGCGCGGGCTGATGTGCGCCTTCGATCTGCCGTCGACGGCGTTCCGGGACTCCTTCGTGGCGATGCTCCGCGAGGAGGAGGGGGTCCTCGTCCTCCCCGGCGGCGAACTCGGCGTCCGGTTGCGGCCCGCGCTGTCGGTGAGCCCGGAGGAACTGTCCGCCGCGCTCGACGCGTTCGCGCGGGCGCTCAAGCGCTCCAGCGACGGCGGGTAGCGCGGACGGCGACGGCGGGGAGCGCGGACGGCGACGGCGGGTAGCGCGGACGGCGACGGCGGGTAGCGCGCGCGGCCGGTGACGGCCGGGTGGCGCGCCGGTCGCCTCCCGGACCGGACGGCCCGGACGCAGAGGTGACGAACCGCCTTCGGGGGACACATCGTAGAACAACCGGAATAGGCCGGTCTAAGCCGATGAATGGCTGGTTCATGTGTCCCCCGAAACAGCTACAGGATGATCGGTAATCCGCTGATAACATACCGATTTGATTCGAGAAGTACTGCCCGGGACCGCAGTTCACTCGATAACGGGGACTTGCGGCCGGGCCGCGCGTGGGAAGGCGGCTGAGGCGACACAATTGCCCATAGCCGTTCTTTGCATCTGTATATCGATGTGCTTGCACGCAACACGGCTACAAGACGGGGAATGATGATCAGGACCGAAGTAATCACGGCGTCTCCCATCTATCTGGCCGGACTCGTCCAGGTTCTGGACGGTTCGGGAATCGATGTCACCGTCCGCTCGTCCCAGGCGAATCCGCTCCGGCGCACTGATGTAATCCTGCTCGACTCCGAAGTCCTGCCCATCGATTCCGTGCACTACATCACCGAACTCGCCGCCCATACACCGGTCCTCGTCGTCAATCACAGCCCCGCCGCAAGTTATGACGCCTATCTGATGGCGGGTGCCTCCGGCGTCATTCACAAACGCGGATCGGTGGCGTGCATCGTGCGCGCCGTTCAAGCCATCGCCGCCGGTTCCCGGGCCACCCCGTGCCAGCGCGACGACGCCCAGTCCCCGTCCTCCTGCGGCTGCACCGGCGCACCGACCGCGGCGGAACGCGTGGCCGCGCCCGACGGCAATCTCTCCGACCGTGAGGCGCAGGTGCTGCGCCAGATCTCCCGCGGTCTGACCCACGGCCAGATAGCGACCCGGCTGGGCATCAGCCCGCACACGGTCGACACCTACGTCAAACGCATCCGTGCCAAGCTGGGCGTCGGCAACAAGGCGGAACTCACACGTGTCGCCCTGCTCGGACAGCAGCCCCCGGCCCCGCTGCCCGCGCCGTCGCCGGTCGCCCCGCTGCCCGCGCCGGCCGCCCGGACGACCCACGGCGGCGAGTGCTTCCTGGGGCTCGGCCGGTCCCGCGGGGAGCTGGCACAGCAAGGAGCGGCCCGATGACCCCGTCCACGGCACTTCCCACCCTCAGCACGGCCGAGGCCCGCCGGCTCGCGCTGACCCGGCAGCAGCTGACCGGCTCCCGCCCCGAGCCGACGCCTGAGGGCCTGCGGACCGTACTGCGCGCGCTGCGCTACCTCCAGCTCGACCCGGTGAGCGTCGTGGCGCCCAGCCATGAACTGGTGGTGTGGAGCAGGCTGGGCACCGCGGCGACCCCCCACCTGGCCACGACGTGGTGGCAGGAACGCCAGCTGTTCGAGTACTGGGCGCACGCGGCGGCCATCGTCCTCACCGAGGACTATCCGCTGCACCGCGCCACGATGGACGCCTACCCGCCGCCCAACCGGTCCTTCACCCAGGTCTGGATGGACGCCAACGAGGTGCTCCTCAAGCACATCCTGTCCCGGCTCGCCGAGGGCACCCCGCTGCCCACCGAGGCGTTCGACGACTGCGCGGCCATGGACTGGCCGTCCTCCGGCTGGACCGCGGGCCGCAACGTCGAGCGGATGCTGACCTTCCTCTGGCTCCAGGGCAAGGTGATGGTGCAGGCCCGCGAGGGCGGCCTGCGCCTGTGGGGACTGCCCGACGCGTGTCTGCCCGCGGACGCCGACCGGCGCCCGATGTCACCCGAGCAGAAGGTCATCACGGCCACCGAACACACCTTGCGCGCCCTGGGAGTGGCCCGGCCGCTGGACATCAAGCAGTACTTCCTGCGCGGTCAGTACGACGGTCTGCCCGGCGTGCTGCGCGCCCTCACCGAGCAGGGCAAGGTGATCCCCGTACGGGTCGAGGGCGGCAAGCCGTCCGAGACCTGGTACGTGCACACGGACGCGGAGGAGGAACTGACGGCGATCCGCTCCGGCGCGTGGCAGGGCCGCACCGCCCTGCTCTCCCCCTTCGACAACCTCGTCAGCGACCGGCGGCTGACCCAGCGGCTGTGGGACTTCGACTTCCGCAACGAGATGTACATCCCCAAGGCCAAACGGGAGTACGGCTACTACCTGCTGCCGATCGTGCACGACGACCGGCTCGTCGGCCGCATCTCCCCGCGCCTCGACCGCAAACGGGACAGCCTGGTCGTCGAGGGCATCCATCTGGAGCCCGGCGTCCAGCCGACGGCCGCGCTGCGCCGCGCGGTCGTCGCGGAGTTGGAGGAACTCGCCGTCTTCCGGGGCGTGGGCGGGATCGAGTACGGCGAGGTGCTGCCGGACGGATGGCGTACCGCGCTCGTCGGGTCCTGACGGGCCGCACCGCCCCGCACCGACCCGCACCACCTGTGCCGTACCGCCCGCACCACCTGTGTCGTACCGCCCGCCCCGCCGTCCCGTGCCGCCGTCCTGTACCGCTCGGGGAGCACGTCCCCTGAAGAGGGGGATGGCGGTGGCGGGCGGCGCCGGGGAAGCTCAAGGTGATCAGCTTCCCCGAAGGAGAACCGGCGTGCGACTCACTCCCAGGACCCTGCTGCGCACCGACTCGCCCATCGGGGCGACGTACGCGCTGCTGGACGAGCGCGGGGCGGCGGGCGGCGCCGAGCTGCTCGACCTCGCCCAGGCGGCGCCCGCGTACCCGGCGGCCCCGGCGGTCGTCGACCATGTCGTGGACATCGCCCGGGACGCCCATGGCGCCGACTACGTCGACCTCGCGGGACTGGAGAAGCTGCGGACCGCCCTCGCCGACGAGCTGTCCCGGGACTACCGGGGGCGGGTCGACGCGGCGGACATCGTCGTGACCGCGGGCTGCAACCAGGCGTTCTGTCTGGCGGTCTCGGCCCTCGCAGAGCCGGGCGACGAGATCATCCTGCCGTTGCCGTACTACTTCAACCACGACATGTGGCTGCGGCTCGACGGGATCACACCGGTCCACCTTGAGCCCGGTCCCGGTCTGGTGCCGGACGCCGCGGCGGCGGAGGCCCAGATCACCCCGCGTACCCGGGCGATCGTGCTGGTCACGCCCGGCAACCCGACCGGGGTCACGATCCCGCCGCCGGAGATCGCCGCGTTCGCCCGACTGGCCGAGCGGCACGGGATCGCCCTGGTCCTGGACGAGACGTACCGCTCGTTCCGGGGCACGGACGAGCCGCCGCATCCGCTGTTCGCGGACCCCGGCTGGCGGGAGACGGTGGTCAGCCTGCACAGCTTCTCCAAGGACCTGGCGATCCCCGGCTACCGGGTGGGCGCGGTCGTCGCCCCGCCCGCGCTGAACCGGGAGATCATGAAGCTCCTCGACTGTGTCGCGATCTGCCCGCCGCGCATCGGACAGGAGGCCGCGTGGGCCGGGCTCACCGCCGCCGGGGCGTGGCGCCGGGACCGGGCGGCGGAGGCCGCCGCCAAGCGGGACGCCTTCGCGACGGCCATGGCGGACCGTCCCGGCGGGTTCGAGCTGCTCTCCGTCGGCGGCTTCTTCGGCTGGGTGCGCCATCCGTTCGCGGGGCGGCCGACCGAGGACGTGGTGCGCGAACTCCTGCTCAAGCACGACGTCCTGGTGCTGCCCGGCACGGCCTTCCACCCCGAGGACCACGGCACCCTGCGGGTCAGCGTCAGCAATGTGTCCGAGGCCGCCCTGCACGACTTCGCCGGCCGCCTCGCGGCGGCCGGCGGGTGAACCCCGGAGGGCAGGTCAGTAGATGACGCGGTCACCGGCCGCGGGGCGCCAGGCCCGTGACCCCCGCAGATTGCGGGTGATGTTGAGCCGCTTCAGCCAGCGGTCCGACCCGTCGAACCGGGCCTGGAACGACTTACGGCCGTGCACCGCGCGGAAGTTGTCGATGAACACCAGGTCGCCGGGGCGCAGCACGACGTCCTTCATCGCCTTCTCGATCTCCTCGCAGAGCTGCGTGAACGCCCGCCGACTGCGCTCCGGCCACCCCGAGGGGTCCATGTGGTACGGGTCGAGCGCCATGTACGGGTCGCTCCGGTCGCCGTAGAGCAGGGCGCGGGGCTGCGGGTTCTCGTTCCACTCCTGGATGAGCCGGAAGCTGCGCTCGCGCAGGGCGTCGATCCGGGGGTCGCCGGACGACGCCAGGCCCTGCTGGGGCTGGTGCGAGTTGTCGGGCATGACGGTGAACTCCGGCTCGAACAGGGCGTCCACGTCGAGGTCCGTCCAGTCCATGTCCGGCACGGTCGACACGACCGTCTCCACCGCGTCGGGGTTCTTGAGGCACATCAGCGCCACATAGTCGCCCCGGCAGGGGTGGAAGGCGTCCTCGGTGTGCCAGGACAGGTGCTGGAGGCTGTTGGAGCCGATCTCGTAGTGCTCGTGCCCCTGGATCGGCAGGACGTCGTGCATGATGCGCCCGTCCTGCTGGGTGGCCCAGCCGAAGACATCGCCGAGCGCGGTCGCGCACAGCAGGAAGAAGATCTCCTGCGGGAAGGACGGCGAGTCGAACTGGCTGTCGCGCCAGTGCTCGGGCGTCGGACCGAGCACCGCCTCGTCCACGTCCAGACCGGAGACCAGGCAGAGCGCCGACGGCTCCGCGAAGCGGAACTCCTCGAGGAAGGCCAGAAGGTGGGCGGGCAGTGCCTTCGCGAACACCGGGGCCCGGCGGATCAGCCCGGGGTTCTCGATCGTGTCGTACGCCGCCGCCAGCTCGGCCAGCATCGGGGTGAGCGCCGCGTTGTCCTCGGGTGTGAGCGCCAGGTGGTGCATGAATCCGTCCTCCCCCTTCCCGCCGCGGGACGTCTCCGCCCGCGGTCCGACGTGAACGGACCGGAGTCTAGGCGCGGACCGGAATGGCCCGCGGTCCCCGTTAGAGGGGACAGGCGCAGCGGGTGCGACTGTCCCCATAATTTCGGCAACGTGACAGTTTCTGCGGAGCCCAATCGCATTTTCGTGACGCCCGAAGCGGCTCAACAGTACGGCGAGCAGAAGGCATCCGGGGACTTATTGAAGGGCTGAGGATGACCGAAGTTGTCAATCTGACGACAATGGAAGTTGACGCGCTGATGGACGTCGACGGTGGGCTGAATCTCACCGACGGACACGCCCGGCTCGTTCTCACACCACAGCAGTCGGACATTGTCGCCCGTATTCCGGAAATGTTTGTGGAGGCCACCCGCCGGCCGTTCTCCGAAATCGAGCTGGCGGCTCACAAGGCGTTCTTCGGCGCCGTCGGCCAGCACACCGCACCGGTCGGTTCCGGCCGCATCCTCAGCTGCTACTCGTCGACGCTCGCCACGGACATCGTGGCCCGCGCGCTGCCCGCGGGCACGACGGTCGCGGTGCTGCACCCGACGTTCGACAACATCGCCGACCTGATGCGGACCCGGGGGCTCCAGCTCGTCCCGATGTCCGAGGAGGACCTCCTCGAGCAGCGCTGGCCGGGCGCCCCCGTCGAGGCGATCGTGGTGACGCTGCCGAACAACCCGACCGGGCTGATCACCCCGGAGGGACACCTCAGGTCCCTCGCGGAGCACGCGGCGCGCAACGGCCAGACGGTCATCATCGACGCCAGCTTCCGCGGCCAGGTCCGCGACGCCCAGTACGACACCTACGCGGTGCTCGACGCGGCGGGCTGCGCCTGGATCACCATCGAGGACACCGGCAAGCTGTGGCCGACGCACGAGCTGAAGATCGGTCTGCTCGCCTACAGCGAGCGCACCGACCTGCCGATCGAGTACGCCTTCTCCGAGTCGCTGCTCGCCGCCTCCCCGGTCGTCCTCCAGCTCATCACCGAGCTGGCCGGGGACTGGGTCGACGGCGGCTACGAGCGGGCGCGCGACCTGGTCGAACGCAACCGCGCCGTGGTCGAGGAGACGGTCACCGGGGCGGGCCTGAAGCTCGCCGACCCCGGCTCGCAGATCAGCGTCGCCCGGATCGAACTCCCCGCCGGGGGCCCCGACTCGGCGGTGCTGCACAAGGAGCTGCTGGCGCGCGGCGTCCATGTGCTGCCGTGCGCCCCGTTCCACTGGGCCGACCCGGACAGCGGGCTCCGCTTCATCCGGATCTCCCTGGCCCGCCCGTTCGAGACGGTCCAGACGGCCGTACGGGCGATGGCAGCGGCGTACCGGGACCTGACCCCGGCGACGTAGCGCCCGCGGCGCCCCGCGTCGGTGAGGACGCCTGGACGCGCAGATGCGGGGACGCCCTGACGCCTGGATGCCGGGCGTCTGGACGCCGGGCGTCTGGACGCCGGGCGTCTGGACGCCGGGCGTCTGGATATCGGACGACGAAGGCGGCACCGCCCCGGGAGACGGGGGGTGCCGCCTTCGTGTGGTGTAAGGCGGTGGCGTCCGGCGAGGGGCGTGCGCACGGCGGGTGTGTCCGGCCCGGGGGCCATGGCGGTCCCCGCCGGCGGCCGGTGCGCCCGGCGACGGGACTCCGGGCGGTCCGTCCCTCCGACGGCGGGTACCCGCAGGCGGACACCCCCAGCGGTCCCTTCGGACGACGGATGCCCAGCGCGGTCCGTCGCGAGGCTGGTGCCCTCGCCGGTCGCCTACGACGCCAGGTGCCCGGAGCGGTCCCGTCCGGCCCGGGGGCACGGCGGTCCCTCCGGCGGCGGGACCGGTGACGGGTGCCCGCCCCGGGCCGTGCGGCGGCGGGCGCCCACGGGAGTCCGTCCGGCGACGGGTACGCACGACGACCGCGTCCGGCGGCGGATACCGACCGCCGTCCCGTACGGAGCCGCGCGCCCAGCGCCGTCCCCTCCGGCGCCCCGCGCCCACCGCCGTACCCTCCGGCGCCCCGCGCCCACCGCCGTCCCAGTCGGCGCCGCGCGCCCCCGCCGTCCCCTCCCGGCGCCCCGCGCCCACCGCCGTACCCTCCCCGGTGTCCCGGGGCGTGTGGGCGGTCCGGGCGGGCAAGGGAGGTGGCCCGGCCGGACCGCCCCGTTCAGGGCGGGTCAGTGGGTGAAGGTGCGGACCACGAAGGTCTGGCCCGCGACCGACGGCCAGCCCGCCCAGCTCTGGTCGGCGGCGGGTTCGGGGGCGCCGACCCCGGCGGGGAGGCCCACCGCGGTGGTCACCACGCGCAGCGGCAGCGGGCCCTCGCCCCGGGCGCGGACGACGAGGTCGAGGCCGTCGGCGGGCGGCGCCGCGTAGGTGAACCCCCATCCCCAGTCGCCCTGGGGATGGTTCTGGCCTCCGGGCAGCTCCGCCCCCTCGGCGGTGGCGCCGAGGATCTCGTGGTCGCGGGTGTCGGCGTACACGGCGAGGCTGTGGATGCCCTCGGGCACGGTGACGCGTACGCGGACGGTCCGGACGCCGCCGTCCTCGGTCGCCGAGGCGTCCTCGGCGCGCGGGACGGCCAGCGGGGCGGTCTCGGCGGCGCCGTTGGGCAGGGCGACGCCGGAGAGGGGCGGGACGCGGTCGTCGTAGCGGACGGGGTTCTCGGTGAGGAGTCCGCCGACGGTGGGGTCGGCGGCGTCGCCGAGGCTGACCCAGCTCGCCTTGCCGGTGTCGGCCTCCAGGACGTAGCCGAGGCTGAGCGCCTCGGGCTCGTCGGCGCTGTAGCCGTCGAGGGCGGCCCCCACGCCGAGCGTGGCGGTGCCCGCGACCGCCGCGGTGAGCATCGCCGCGGTGGCGACCCGTTTACGCGGCAGGGGTTCCACCAGGCACAGCAGCGTGCCCGCGACGAACGCGGCGAGGACCAGCGGCACAGCCACGGCCGACAGACCCAGCGTGGGCAGCAGCAGCAGCGCGACCGGCACGACCAGTGCCACGGCCGGTACGGCGGCCACCGCCGCGGCGAGGGGCCGCCAGGGCGAGGTGCGGGCCGTCCGGCGGAGCAGTACGGCGACGGCGGCGAGGCCGGCCAGGGCGGGCCAGGTGAAGAGATAGGCGGCGCCGGGCAGCAGGACGGCGCACACCACCGCGAACAGCGCGAACCAGCCGAGCACGGCGACCGTGACATCGAGCGGCGACGCCGTGCGGCGGGCCCACCGGTACCAGCCGCCGAGCAGCACCAGCAGGAGCAGCGCCTCGCCGACCGCGTACCGCCCGAGGTGGTGGACGCTGCCCGCGGTGAGCACGAAGTCGGGGCGGACCCACGCCAGTACGAACCAGGCGGCGAGTCCGAGCACGGCCGCGCCGAGCAGGGTCAGCGGGAACGTGGCGGCGGCCCGTCCGACACCGCCCGGGGCGAGGCCCGCGCGGCGGCCGGTCCACAGCAGCAGCGGTACGGCCAGCAGCGCCACCGCGGCGAGCGGCAGGACCAGCCACGCCGGGTAGGAGACGACCGTGCCGAACACCGAGAAGTACGTGGCGTCGGCGCCGGTGTCGGCGAGGTCGTCGTCCGCCAGTTGACGGACCGCGCCGAGCGCGCTGTCGCCCATGTCCTGGACGGACCCGGCATCGAGCCGCTCGATGTCGTCATGGGCGGTGTGGTAGTGGGCGGCGCCCTGCATGAAGGCGAAGTTGAGGCCCCGCATCCCGGCCTCGTCGAACACCGTCAGATCCGTGTCGTGCGGCAGCAGTCCGTAGACCTCGTCGGCGAGGGAGGTGGTGAACGCGCCCGCCTCCCGGACGGCGGGGGTCAGTCCGGTGCCCGCCATCTGGAACATGACGGCGGGTCCGGAAACGCCCCGGGCCTCCAGGTTGAGCACCACGGTGGGCTGGTCCCCGGTCGCCGCGTCCACGTACGCCTGGGCGCCGAGCAGTCCGTGCTCCTCACCGTCGGTGAAGAGGAACTCGACGTCGTTGCGCGGCTCCGGTCCGGCCGTGAGCACCCGGGCGATCTCCAGGATCGCGGCGACATTGGCCCCGTTGTCGGCGGCGCCGGGGCCGGTCGGCACCGAGTCGTAGTGGGCGACGAGCAGGACCCGGCCGGTGGACCGCTCGCCGGGCAGCGTGGCGTGCACGTCGGAGACCGTGCCCGCGCCCGCCGGGGCGTCGTCGGCGGGCCGGACGGCGACCCGGGTCAGCACCTCGGGCCGCAGGCCCAGCGCCCGCAGCTCGCCGACGAGGTAGTCCCGCACGTCCGCCTGCGCGGCCGAACCCGTCGGGTGCGGGACCTTCGCGATGTGGTCGAGTCTGCCGAGGGCGCGATCCGCGGAGAAGTCGCCCTCGGCGGCGGAGGCCGGGCGGGGGTCGGGGGTGAGCAGCGGCAGGGTCGCCGCGACACCGGTGAGGAGCAGGAGCAGGAAGGCGGCCAGGGCCGGTATCCGTCTCCGCAGAATCGTCATGGCCTGCACAGTCGTACCTCGCGACGGAATGGGCGACGGAATGGGCGACGGGATTTGCGACGGGGTGGGTGACGGGATGGGTGACGGGGTGGGCGGCGAAGTAAAAGGGGTCAGTGGGCCGGCGGGCGGGGGGTCGTCGCGTCGACGGCTACGATCCGCAGCTCGGCGGTGTACCGCTCGCCGGTGCGGTCCCGCAGCCAGAGCCGGTCGGTGTCGGGGAGCATCTCGGAGAGGGTGAAGCCGCCGGTGCCGGTCTCGGCGGTCCTGCGCACCGATTTGGCCAGCAGGTTCACCAGCGCGAGGCTGCGGAAGTCCACGGCCATCGGCTTGCGTTCGACCGGCACCCGGTAGAAGCCGCGCTCGGGCAGACCGTGCCGGGCGCGCCAGGCGCGGGCCGCCGCGTACCGCCGCTGTTCGTCCTTGACGAACGCCCAGTCGCAGTCCGCCGCCGGGAAGGTCCACGCCTCGCGTTCGACGACCAGCCGGTCGATGCTGACCCGGGGGCGGTGGCGGGTCCCGCCGAGCGGGCTGAAGGCGTTGGCGGTGAGCAGGGACAGCGGTTCCCCGATCACTTCGAGGAACGGGTAGGTCCGGTCGTCGGCGCGGTGGCGCACCCGCAGTCCGTCGTCGCCCTGCCGCTCCACCACCAGATCGGCGACCGAGAGGGTGGTGGCGTCCGGGGGCGCGTCGAAGGAGTCGGAGCCGATCGACAGATAGGTGTACTGCGGCAGTCTCAGCTGGGCCGCGCGTGCCATCCGGGAGGTGGTCAGGGTGGCGTCCATCCGGGGGACGATCATCATCCGGCGGTCCATGCCGGAGGCGGCGGCGCTGGCCCGCAGCCGGTCGGGGTCGGGGTGCTGGGAGACGAAGAGCTGGCTCTCCAGGGTGTTGATGGCGCAGTGCATCTCGCCCACGACGAAGTCCACCTCGCCCCGGGCGGCGGCCTCCGGGCTGTCCGCCATGATCATGATGTCGGGCGAGTTCCAGCGGGCGGAGCTCCACAGCGGTGCCCCGGTGGCGAACTCCCGGGCCGCCCTTCCGGCGATCTCGGCGGCGCCGACCTGGTGGTGACGGGTGTCCGCGAGGGCCTCCAGGGGCAGGGCGAGGACCCGGCGCCAGCGTTCCCGGAACTCGGCGACCACCTCGTCGACCAGTTCCGAGCCGACATTGTCGGTGGCGAGCCGGGCGACCTCGGGCAGCAGCGCGGTGAGCATCTGGAGCAGCGGCATCGTCTCGGCGCCGCCGCGGGCCAGTTCGCGGTCGAGGATCTGGCGGGCGCGGGCGAGATAGCGCTCGCCGATGGTGTGGGCCAGCCAGCGCGCGCTGTCCAGGAGCAGCCCGAGGGGCGGAGCGAGGCGGTCGGTCACCGCGCGTCCGATGCGCAGGTCGACGTCCCGGACGGTGTCCTCGTAGACCAGGGTCCGGCCCGCGTAGGTGCCGCCCGCGCGGCGGGTGGCGGAGGCGGTGGTGAGGCGTTCGAACTCGGTCGCGAGGTGCCGGGTCGCGCTCAGCAGCCGGTCCGGGTCCCCGGCCGCGGCGGCGACCTCGGCGCGGGCGGCGAGGAGGACGTCGAGCGGCTGGGCGGCGCGGTCCCGTACGGCCGGGTCGCCGATCCGGGCGATCCGGTCGGCGAGGTCCCGCTCGGGCTCGGGGACGAGCCCGCCCGCGAGGTCCATCCGGACGATGTCGAGATCGCGCAGCTTCAGCAGGGCGGTCACGGTCTCCAGGTCGAGGGGGGTGCCCGCGATGTCGCCGACGGTGTGCCGGCCGTCGCACCGGTCGAGGACCCGTGCCTCCCGCGCGGTCAGGGTGACCGGCTTCTGGAAGGGCAGTTGGACCGTCCAGCCGGTGCGGGAGGCGGCGGGGGCGGTCCGCGGGACCAGCCAGGGCAGGACCTCCCGGCGGGCGCCGATCGCCTGGGCGAGTGCCTCGATGGCCCAGCCCTCGAAGTAGGTGGTGCGGCGGTCGACCAGTGCGGGACCGGGCGTCAGCGTCAGACCGGTCTCCTCCGGGCCGATACGGGCCCAGCCGACGGGGCCGAAGAACCCGACCGTGTCGTTCTTCAGGCAGTAGCGCTGGAGGTAGGTGACGATGGTCAGCTCGTGGTACCGGCCGCGCACATTGCGGGGCTCACCGGCCGCCGCCTTGTCCAGGCAGTTGTGCACCAGCGCCGGGTTCTGCCAGGTGACCGCCTCCCGGAAGGCCGGGTCGGCGGCGGTACGGCGGACGACCGCGCTCAGCCGGGCGGCGGCGGCCTGGAACACCTTGGCGTAGTGCGCGCGGGACGTCTCGTCCCCGGCGTCGAACTGGTCTGCGGCGGTGGCGAGTTCGCCGTCGCACAGCTCGCCGATCCGCTCCGCGGGGAACCCGGCGCTGCGCAGCGCGGCGTCCCCCCACAGGTCCCAGCCGGAGGCGCCCAGCGGCAGCCGCCGGTGGTGGTGTCCGGTACCGGCGGTACCGGCAGGGCTAGTAGGGCCGGTAGGGCTGGTGGGGCCAGTGGGGCTAGTAGGGCCGGTGGGGTTCGTGCTGCTCATACGCGGGGCCCTCGTTCCGTGTCGCGGCGGGTCATCGGTCGGAGACCGGCTGGGGCGCGGGGCCCGCCGCGGTCTCCCGGTCCGGGTGCCCGGCCGCGCCCGGGGCGTCGGGGGCGTCGGGGCTGTCGGGGCTGTCCTGGTCCGCGCCTTGGTCCGGGCCCTGGCCCGTACGCCGGTCGGCGCCCAAGCCCGCGCCCAAGTCCGCGCCCCCGTCCCCGTCGCCGTCCGGACCCGCGCCGGTGTCCCCGGTGCCCCCGGTGTCCCCCGGGACGGGCCCCGTCGCCTTGGTCACCTTGTCCGTCAGCCCGCGCAGCCCCGGCGTCAGATAGCCGACCGCGGCCGTCGCCAGCACCAGCAGCCCGAGCAGCCCGAACAGCAGCGCCATACCCCGCCCGGGGCCGGTGCCCAGGACATCGCCGACGCTCCCGGCGAGCGCGCCGTCCGTCGCGAGCAGCGGCTCGAAGACCCGGTCGGCGACCGGTCCGGCCAGGAGGTAGCTGCCGCACAGGACGGTGTTGGTCACCATGTTGAAGGTGGCGAACGCCCGGCCCTGGAGGTCGGGTTCCACCTCGGTGCCGATGATGCTGCGCGAGGTGCCGTCGATGATCATCGAGCAGAACATGAAGCCGAACGCGGCGATCGCGACCAAGGTGACGCTGGGTTGCAGCGAGCCGAGGCAGAGGAACAGGCCGAGCGGGATCGCGAAGCCCGCGGTGCCGTGGACCCGGCGCCGGGGGCCGCCCCAGGACGCCATGGTGACGCTGCCGAGGACCAGGCCGACCCCGCCGACCGTGAGGACCACGCCCAGCGCGGAGACCGAGGCGAAGCTGATCACCATCGGGGTGATGAGGATGTCCACGAAGCCGACGCTGAGGTCGAGCGCCGCGTAGAACCCGGCGAGGGTGAGGAGCGCCCGGTTGCCCGCCAGGACCCGCCAGCCCTGCGCGATCTCACCGCGCAGCGACCCCTTGCCCTCGGTCCCGGCCTGCGAGCGGGGCGGGGTGGGGATGCGGACCAGGAAGAGCACGACGACATTGAGGAGGAAGGTCGCACAGTCGAGGAACAGCACACCGTCGAGGCCGATGCCGAGCATGAGCGCACCGCCGAGCGCCGGTGCCACGGTCTGGCTGACGGCGGTGGCGACGCCCATCAGGCCGTTGGCCCGGCCGATCTGCTCCTTGGGCGCGAGCAGCACCACGACCGAGTTGAGCGCGGGGACCTGGAGGGCCCGTAGCGTCGACCGGATCACGGTGGTGACGAAGATGTGCCACGGTTCCAGCGAGCCGGCCGCGAAGAGCAGCCCCAGCGTCAGGGTGGTGCCGATCCCCACCGCGTCGCCGACCAGCAGGATCAGCCGGCGGTCCCAGCGGTCCACGAGCGCCCCGGCCAGCGGGGAGAACACGATGCCGGGCAGGAAGGCGAGCACGAACGTGAGGGCGAGCTGGGTGGTCGACCCGGTTTCGAGATAGACCCACACCCCGAGCGCGAACCCGGTGAGCGCCGAGCCCGTCATCGTGACGAGGCTGCTCGCCCAGATCACTGTGAACTTCCGCATGTGCGACCGCCCCCTCCACGGTGTATGTCGAGTCGGGACCGCAGCCCCGCCGCCCGGGACGTGCGTCCGTGCCGTGCCGTCCGGGGCGTACGGCGCCCGACGGACCCTGCACCCGGCCATGTTCACGGATCGGGCCGCCGCGGGTGCACCCCCCGTTTCATGGGACGCCCGCCCCCTCCGACAGGCGATTACCTTCCTCGGCATGGTGTGGGCTGCCGCCCGTACGACGCCTTGCCGGACCGCGGGTGGCACCCCCATCGGTCTCGGGCCTCGGCGAGGACGGCGCCGCGAGCGGTGCGCCCGCGGTGTGCGGGGCCCTGTCCGGTCTGCCGAATCCCCCGGTCAGGCCGTCGGATCGCATTGCTCGGGAGGGCCCCTGATGATCGGCCGTGCCAACCTTCTGGTCGACATACTTCACTCCCGGGCCGACCGGGACCCGGACGCCACCGCCTATGAACTCGTCGGCCGGGACGGGTCGGGCACCGCGCTGAGCTACCGGGCGCTCGCCGGGCGGGCGTCCGCCCTGGCCGGGGAGCTGGCCGGGGGCGGTGACGGACCGGTGCTGCTGCTGTATCCCGCCGGTCTGGACTATGTGGTCGCGGTGTTCGCCGCGTTCCTGGCGGGCCGGCCGGTGATTCCCGCGTACCCGCCGAACCAGTCGTCGCTGCCGGACCGCAGACGGCTGTCGGGCATCGTCGAGGACGCCCGTCCCCCGCTGGTGCTGGCGCCGGAGCGGCATCCGGGCGTCCCGGGCGCCGCGTTCCTGACCGTGCCCGGCGCGGAGGCCGAGGACACCGCCTGGTTCCGCCCGCCGGGTGCGGAGGAGCAGCGGATCGCCATCGTGCAGTACACCTCCGGCAGCACCGGGCAGCCTCGTGGTGTCCTGGTCCGGCACGACAGTGTCGCCGCGAACACGGCGGCCATCGCGGAGGCGTTCGGGCTGACCGCCGCCTCGCGCGGGATGACCTGGCTGCCGCCGTACCACGACATGGGGCTCATCGGCGGGCTGCTCGCGCCGCTGTCGGCGGGCATCCCGGTCCGGGTCATGCCGCCGGAGGACTTCCTGAAGGCGCCGCTGTCCTGGCTGCGGCAGATCTCCGAGCACGGCGTCACGGCCAGCGGCGGCCCCGACTTCGCGTACCAGCTGTGTGTGCGCCGGGCGCACGACGACGCGGCGCTGGAGGGGCTCGACCTGTCGGGCTGGAGCGTGGCCTTCAGCGGCGGCGAGACGGTCCGGCAGCGGACCATGGCGGCGTTCGCGGAGCGCTTCGCGCCGGTCGGTTTCACGCCCGGGGCGTTCGTGCCCTGCTACGGGCTGGCGGAGGCGACGCTGATCGTCAGCGCGGGCCACTGGTCGGGGCCGACGGCCGACGCCACGGTGAGCTGCGGCACCGCGGTGACCGGCCAGCATGTCACCGTCGTGGACCCGGACACCGGCGCGCCGAGCCCGGAGGGCCAGGAGGGCGAGATCTGGATCGCCGGACCGCACATCACCCCCGGTTATCTGTCCGCCGACGCCGATGGGCTGTTCGGCGAGCTGGACGGGGAGAGGTTCCTGCGCACCGGGGACCTCGGGCGGCTGCGGGCGGGCGAACTGACCGTCACCGGACGGGCGAAGGACGTCATCGTGTTCCGGGGCGCCAACCACCACGCCACGGACGTGGAGGCGCCCGCGCTGGAACTGCTCGGCCGCCGGGCGGGTACGGCCGCCGCGTTCCTGGTCGACGGGGTGTCCCCGTGCCCGGTGCTGGTCCTGGAGGTGCGTGGCGAGCGGACCCCGGAACTCGCCGCCCAGGTGCGTTCGGCGGTGCTCGCGGGCACCGGACTGCCGCTCGGTCTGGTGGTCCTGGTGCCGCCCCGCGCGGTGCCGCGCACGTCCAGCGGCAAGGTACGGCGGTCGCGGTGCCGGGAGGAGTTCCTCGCCGGGGCGTTCGCCGACGCGGTCGTCGACGACCCGGACCGGCTCGGGGGCCTCTCCTCCCCCGCGCCCGACGCTGCCGCGCAGACGGCGACGGCGGCCGAGCTGACCACGCTGATCTGCGGGGTCGTCGCCGCGATCCGGGACATCCCGGAGTGCCGCCCGACGGACGCGCTGCTCGATCTGGGCCTCGACTCGGTGCTGGCCGCCGAGGCGGCGGCGGTGCTGGAGGACGCGCTGGAACTGCCGGTGCCGCTGGGGACGGTGCTGTCCGCGGCGACCGCGGCGGACGTGGCGGACGCGCTGGTGAAGGAGTGGCTCGCCGACGGGCGGGCGCAGGACGCGGTGCTCCACCGCGTCCTGACCGTGATCAAGGGCGAGGCGGCGGCGTGATGGATCTGACGACTGGACGCGACCTGGTGGCCCGCTGGCGCGCGGCCCGCAGCACCGGCGGACCCGCCGCGCTCAGCCCCGCCCAGCAGGGCATCTGGCTGTTCGAGGGGCTGCATCCGCACACCCCGGTGTTCAACCTCGCCTTCGCGGCCCGGCACACGGGACCGCTCGACCAGGACCGGCTGGACGCGGCGGTCACCGCCCTGATCGACCGTCACCCCGCCCTGCGCAGCACCTTCACGGCGGGACCGGACGGCCCCCTGCGCACGGTGCACACCGGGCCCGCGGCACCGGCGACGCGCTGGACCGACCTGCGGGCCGACCCGGGCGCCGCCGAGCGGCTCGCCGAGGAGACCGCCGCCGCCCCGTTCGACCTGGGCCGGGCGCCGCTGGTGCGGGTGCACGGCATCCGGGTCGCCGACGGGGAGCACCTGATCGTCCTGGTCACCCACCATCTGGTGTGCGACGGCGGTTCGCTGCGCGTCCTCCTCGGTGAGCTGGAGCACCTCTACGGCGGCACGCTGCCGGTCCCGGCGGCGGACGTCCCCGCCAAGGTCGCCGACCCCGGCCATCTCGCGTACTGGACGGAGCGGCTGGCCGGGCTGCCCGTGCTCGACCTGCCCACCGACCGGCCGCGCACGGCGGACGCCGGTTTCGCCGCCGGTTCCGTCCCGGTGGAGCTGCCCGGCGCGCTGGTGGCCGCCGCCGAACGGCTGGCGAAGGCGGAGGGCACCACCCTGTTCACGGTGCTCCTCGCCGCCTACCAGCTGCTCCTGGGCCGCCACACCGGGCAGCGGGACTTCGGCGTGGGCACGGCGGAGGCGGGCCGCGCCCGGCCGGGCCTGCACGGCACCGTCGGACTGCTCGCCAACCCGCTGGTGCTGCGCACCGATCTGTCGGGCCGCCCCACCTTCCGGGAGCTGGTGCGGCGCGCGAAGGACACCTCTCTGGCCGCCCTCGCGCACCGCGACGCGCCCTTCGAGGAGGTCGTCGCCGCGCTCGCGGACGGCCGCCGGATGGACCGCGATCCGCTGTTCCGCACCCACTTCGTCTTCCACGGCGAGTTCACCGCCCCCCGGCTCGGCGGCGCCCCGCTGCGCCCGGTCGCCCTGCGCCGCCCGGCGCTCCAGCACGATGTGGAACTCCATCTGTGGCGCGACGGTGAGCGGCTGTGGGGGGCCTGGGACTACCACGCCGGGCTGTTCGAGGCGCCGACCGCGGCCCGGATGTCCGAGCGGCTGGGGGTGCTGCTCACCGAGGCCCTCGCGGACCCGGACGGGATCGCCGCGCATCTCGATCCGCACACCGCCGACGACCGCGCGTTCCTCGCCCGGTGGGGCGCCGGACCCCGGCCCGCCGCCGGACCGGCCCGGCTCACCGATCTGTTCGCCGCGCAGGCCGCCCGCGTCCCGGACGTGCCCGCCGTCACCGACGCCCACCGGCAGCTCACCTACCGGGAGTTGGACGAGCGCTCCAACCGGCTCGCCCATCTCCTGCGGGCGGACGGCACGGGCGTCGGGGACATCGTCGGCATCCAGCTGCCGCGCACCGCCGATCTGGCCGTGGCGATGCTCGGCGTCCTCAAGGCGGGCGCCGCGTATCTGCCGCTCGACCCGGCGTATCCCGCCGAGCGTCTCGCGTTCATGCGCGAGGACAGCGGGGCCCGGACGATCCTCACCGCGCTGGACCAGGAGGCCCTGGACCGGCAGCCCGTGACGCCGGTGACCGGCACCGGGACCCGGCCGGACTCGCTGGCGTACGTCCTGTACACCTCGGGTTCGACCGGGAACCCGAAGGCCGTCATGGTCACCCACGCGAGCACGGTGGAGCTGGTGCGGTGGGGGCTGGACACGTACAGCGAGCCGCAGTTGTCGCGGGTGCTGGCCTCCACGTCGATCTGTTTCGACGTGTCGGTGTTCGAGTTCTTCGGTCCGCTCGGCGCGGGCGGCACGGTCGTCGTCGTGGACGATCCGCTCGCCCTGCTCGCCCCGGACGCGCCCGACGTCAGCATGGTCTGCACGGTGCCCACCGCCGCGCGGGAGCTGGTCGCCGGGGGCGGGCTGCGCGGCACGCCCAAGGTGATCGGTCTCGGCGGCGAGGCCGTGCCGGGCGCCCTGGTCGAGGACCTGTACGCGACCGGTGCCGTGGAGGCCGTCTACAACCTCTACGGGCCGAGCGAGGACTCCACCTACTCGACCTGGGCGCGGATTCCGCGCGGCGAGCGGACCCCGGCGATCGGGCTGCCGCTGCCGCACGAGGACGCCCGTGTCCTGGACACCGAGCTGCGCCCGGTGCCGGTGGGCGCCGTCGGGGAGCTGTATCTGTCCGGCGCGGGCCTGGCGCGCGGCTATCTGAACCGGCCCGCGCTGACCGCCGCCCGTTTCGTCGCCGACCCGTTCGCCCCCGGCCGCCGCATGTACCGCACCGGCGACCTGGTCCGGTACCGCCCGGACGGCCGGCTGGACTACCTCGGGCGCCAGGACTTCCAGGTCAAGGTGCGCGGACAGCGGATCGAGCCCGGCGAGATCGAGGCGGCCCTGCGCCGCCACCCCGGGGTGGACGACGCCGTCGCCACCCTGCACGGCGACCGGCTGGTCGGCTATGTGGCCGCCGCCGACCCGGGCACGGTCGATGTCGGCGCGCTCCGGGACGGGCTGCGCCGGACCCTGACCGACGCGATGGTGCCGTCCGCGTTCGTGGTGCTCGACGCCCTGCCCCGCACCCCCAACGGCAAGGTCGACCGGCGTGCCCTGCCCGCGCCGGTGCGGACGGGCAGCCGGGGCGGACCGCCCCGGGGCGCGGCCGAGGAACGCGTCGCCGAGGTCTGGCGCGAGGTGCTCGGTGTCACCACCGTCGGCAGGGACGACGACTTCTTCGACCTGGGCGGGCACTCCCTGCTCGCCGGGCAGGTCCTCACCCGGCTGCGGGAGCGCGCCGGGCTCGACGGCTCCGTACGGCTGCTGTTCGAGCGGTCGGTGCTGTCCGAGCTGGCGGCGGCGCTGACGGACGCCGGCCCCCGGGCGGTGCCCGCCGCGGCGCCCCGCCGCCCCGGCCCGGACGGCACCACGACCGCCCCGGTGACCACCGGTCAGCAGCAGCTGTGGTTCCTGTGCCGGATGGACCCCGCCGCCCACCGGGCGTGGCTGATGCAGGGCTCGCTGCGCCTCACCGGCGCCCTGCGCCCCGACCTCCTGGACCAGGCGCTGCGCACGGTCGTACGGCGGCACGAGGCGCTGCGCACCACGTTCCGCGAGGTCGACGGGGAGCTGCGGCAGGTCGTCCACCCCGAGCCGCTCGACGGGCTGCGGCGGGTGCGGCTGGGCGCGGAGTCGGAGCTTGCGGACCTCGCCGAGACGGCGGCGGCCGGGCTCGATCTGGACGCGGGGCCGCTGCTCACCGTCCATCTGGCCGAGCTGGGCGCCGAGGAGCACGTCCTGCTGCTCACCGTGCACCACCTGGTCGCCGACGGCTGGTCGCTGGCCGTGCTGGGCGACGAACTCGGCCGCGCCTACACGGCCCTGACCGAGGACCGCGCCCCCGAGCTGCCCGCGCTGCCCCTCCAGTACGCCGACTACGCCACCTGGCACCGGGAGGCCCTGGACAGCGGCGCCCTCGCGCCGCACATCGCCTACTGGCGCGAGCAACTCGACGGCGCCGCCCCGCTGGAGCTGCGCACCGACCGGCTGCGCCCGGCCCGCCCGAGCTACCGGGGCGCGCTGGTGCGCCGCCGGGTCCCCGCGGATGTGGCGCGGCGGCTGCACGCGCTGGGCGCGGAGCACGCGGCCAGCCCGTACACGGTGCTGCTCACCGCGTTCCTGGTGCTGCTGCGCCGGCACAGCGAGCAGAGCGACATCACGGTCGGTTCGCCCGTCGCGGGCCGCGGCCACAGCGACGTCGAGCGGCTGATCGGGTTCTTCCTGCACACCGTGGTGGTGCGGGCCGAGGTCCGTGACGACGCCGGGTTCACCGAGCTGCTCCAGCAGGTCCGCCGGACCGTGCTCGACGCCCTCGACCACCAGGACGCCCCGTTCGAGGCGATCCTCGCGGAGCTTGACCTGCCCGCCCGCGGCCCGAGCCGCACCCCGCTGTTCGACGTGATGTTCAACTACCTCAACCAGCCCGGGTCCGGGTTCACCGCGCCCGGTCTGAGGGCCGAGCAGCTCGCGGCCGAGCGGCTGCCCGCCAAGTACGACCTGGAGCTGTACGCCGAGGACCTGCCCGACGGCACCGTCGATCTGCTGCTCAGCTACAGCGAGGACCTGTTCGACCCGGACACCGCCGAGGCGGTGCTCGGCCGGTATGTCACGCTGCTCGCCCAGGTCGCGGCCGACCCCCGCCGCCCGGTGGGCGCGCTGCGCCTCACCGACGGCACCGGCATCTCGCTGACCGCGTCCGTCGCCCCGCCGGGCGCCACCGTGGCTGACGGGTTCCTGGCGCAGGTGGCGCGCCGGCCCGGCCATGCCGCGCTGTGGACGCCGGATGTCACCCTCAGCTACGCCGAGACCGACCAGCGCGCCCGGCTGCTGGGCGGCGCCCTGCGGGAGCGGGTCGCGGCCCGGCACGGCCGGGTCGGCATCCTGTGCGGCCAAGGTGTCGAGGTGCCGGTGGCGATGCTCGGCATCATGGCCGCCGGGCACGCCTACATGCCGCTGGACACCAGCGCGCCCGCGGGCCGGCTGTCCCAGCTGATCGAACTCACCGACGCCGACGCGCTCGTCACCGACCGCGCGAACCGGGCGCTGGCCGAGCAGATCGCCGGGGACCGCCCGGTGCTCGACGTGGCCGACACCTCCGCGCCCCCGCTGGAGTCCTGGACGCCGCTCGACCCGGACGCCGTCGCGTACGTCCTGTTCACCTCCGGCTCCACCGGGCGGCCCAAGGCGGTCCTCCAGAGCCACCACAACGTGGCCCGGCATGTGTACGCCTACGCCGAGGTGCTCGGTGTGCGGGAGAGCGACCGGCTCACCATGGTCTGCTCCTACACCGCGGACGGCGCGGGCCAGGACCTGTACTCGGCGCTGGTGCACGGCGCCACCGCCTGCCCGATGGATCTGCGCCGGGACGGGGCCGAGGCGGTCCGCGAGACCCTGGCCCGCTCGGGGGCGACCGTCTACCACTCCACGCCGACCGCGTTCCGTGAACTCGCCACCGCCGCCGGGGCCGCCGACTGGCCGGACACCCTGCACACCTGCGCGTACGGCGGCGAGAAGCTCACCCGCGACGACGTCACCTTCGTCCAGCGCAAGCTGCCCGACTGCCGGATCGTCAATGTCTACGGGCTGACCGAGTGCAGTGTCGCGCTGATGCACGTCATCGAGCCCGGCGCGGCACTCCCCCGGGCCTCGGTGTCCGTCGGACGCCCGATCCCCGGCGTCGACGTCCACCTTCGCGGCGCGGACGGCCGCCCCGCCGAACTCTTCGGCGAGATCATCTGCTCGGGGCCGTCGCTGGCCCTGGGCTATCTCGACCCCGCCCAGACGGCGGCCGTCTTCCACGACGGTCCCGAGGGCCGCAGCTACCACACCGGCGACCTCGCCTGGCTGCTGCCCGACGGCTCCCTGGAACTGGTGGGCCGCCGTGACGGCCAGGTCAAGCTGTGGGGTCACCGGGTCGAGACCGGCGAGGTCGAGGCGCGGCTGCGCGCCCTGCCCGGGGTCACCGACGCCGCCGTCGTCCCCGTCACCGACCCGGCCGGGCAGCTCCAGCTCGCCGGGTACTTCACCGGACCGGCCGAAGGCGCCGAGCTGCGCGCCGAGTTGTACGCGATCCTGCCGCACTACATGGTGCCCCGGGTGCTCGTCCCGATGGCGGCGCTGCCCTACACCCGGACCGCGAAGATCAGCCGTACCGAGCTGCCCGCGCCCGACTGGTACGCGCCCGCGCCGACCGCCCCGCCCCGCACACCCACCGAGCAGGCCATCGCCGATGTCATCGGGGAGGTCCTGGAGGTCCCGGCGGTCGGCCGGCAGGACAACTTCTTCGACCTGGGCGGGCAGTCGCTCCAGGCGTCGAAGGTGGTGGGCCGGCTGCGCGAGACCCTCGGGGTGGAGGTCTCCGTCCGGCAGGTCTTCGAACTGGGCACGGTGGAACGCATCGCCGCCGCCCTGACGCCCGGCCGCCCGGCGATCGAGCCGAGCCCGGCGGGCGCCGAGGCGGTGCTCTCCTACGACCAGCGGCGGCTGTGGCTGGAGGACCAGCTGCGCTCCTCGGTCGCGTACAACGTGCACGGACGGCAGCGGCTGCTGGGCACGCTGGACGTGCCGGTGCTGGAGCGCAGCATCCGGGCCGTCATCGCCCGGCACGAGACGCTGCGCACCACCTTCCCGGTGGTGGACGGCCGGACCGTGCAGTCGGTGGCCGACCCGGACGGCTCCTGGCGGCTGGCCACCGAGGACCTCACCGGCTTCGCCGGGGACCGTGAGGGCGCCGCGCTGAAGCTCGCCGACGAGCAGGCCACCACCGCGTTCGACCTGGCCCAGGGGCCGCTGTTCCACTGTCTGCTGGTCCGGCTCGGCGACGACGAGCACCTGCTGAGCATCACCATCCACCACATCGTCTCGGACGCCTGGTCGATCCGGCTGTTCCTCGGCGAGCTGTCCCGGCTGTACGAGGCGGGCGGCGACCCGGACGCCGCGGGGCTCACGCCGCTGCCGGTGCAGTACCGGGACTACGCGGCGTGGCAGCGCGCCTGGCTGACCCCCGAGCGGCTGGAGGCGCAGCTCGGCTACTGGCGCGAGCACCTCGACGGCGGCCCGGCCGCCGTGGACCTGCCGGTCGCGCGGCGCCGCTCGCCCGCCCAGGGCGCCGAGGGCGGCCGGGTGTGGGCCCGGCTGACGCCCGAGGAGACCGCCGCGCTGCACGCGCTGTGCCGGGCCCATGGCGTCACCCCGTTCATGCTGCTGCTGACCCTGCTGGCCACGGTGGTGCGGCGCTGGTCGGGCCAGGACGACCTGGTGGTCGGGGCGCCGGTCACCACCCGCAGCGACGCGGCGACGACGGACCTGATCGGCTTCTTCGTCAACACGCTCCCGCTGCGCGTGGACCTCTCCGGCGACCCGGCGTTCGACACCCTGCTGCGCCGGGTGCGCGGGGTCGCCCTCGACGGGTACGCGCACAACGAGGACACCCCGTTCGACGTGCTGGTCAACGAGTTGAAGGTGCCCCGCGACCCGCACCACACCCCGCTGTTCCAGATCGTCCTGAACATGGTGGAGAGCACCGCCGAGGACTGGGAGCTGGCGGGCGTGTCGGTACGGAACGTGGAACCCCCGGCCCTGCCCAGCAAGTTCGACCTCGCGCTGACCGCGCACATGTCCGACGGCGGGGTCCGCTTCGAGCTGGTCCACCACCGGGACCGGTACGACACCGCGCTGATGCGCGCGCTGCTGGACCAGATACGGACCCTGCTGGCCGGGGTCGCCGCCGACCCGGCGCTGGGCATCCTGGAGTACCCGCTCCAGGCGCCCGGCGAGACTCCCGCAGCCCCGGCTGCGATGGTCGACGGACGCCCCGTCAGCCCCGCCCCCGACGCCATCGCGCTGACGGACGCCGCCGGGTCGTGGACGTACGCGCAGGTGTACGCGGCGGCCGAGCGGGTCGCCCGCGCTGTCGCCGAGCGGGCGGAGCGCCCGGAACACGAGGACGGGGAGGTGGCCGTGATCAAGCGGCGGACAGCGGGCTTCGCCGTGGCCGGGCTCGGCTGCGCCCTGGCGGGCGTCCCCTTCTCGGCCGTGGCCGCCGACCCGGCGCTGGCGCACCACCCGCTGATCACCACGGTCCTCGACCCGGCCCCCGGCGACGACACACCCGAAGGGGCGATCGACGTACGGCAGTTGCTCGGGGAGGTGGCGGGCCCGGCCGGGGACGCGGCCGTGCCCGCCGTGGCGGACTGGACGCTCGGGCGCTACGGGCTGGGCCCGCGCGACCGGTTCGCCGTGCTCCAGGACGGCTCCGGGGCCCTGATGTGCGCGTTCCACGCCTCCCGGGCCGCCGGTGGCACGCTGGTGGTGCCGGACGGGACGGCCACCAAGGACCCCGGGGCGCTCGCCGCCTGGCTGCGGGACACCCCGGTGACCGTGCTGTACCTGACCGCGCCGCAACTGCGGGACCTGGCGGCGCACGAGGTGCGGCTGCCTGCGCTGCGGCGGGTGTTCCTCGCCCATGACGGCAGGCTGACCGCGCACGATGTGGAGCTGGCGCGCCGGGTGGCGCCGTCCTGCGGGGTCAGCGCCCTCTACCGGGTGGGCGCCACGGGCCGTCCGCTGGCCGTCTTCGACGTGCCGGACGGCTGGTCCGCGGAGACCGCCCCGCTGCGGGTCCCCCTCGGCACGGCGCTGGACGGCTCCGGTACCGAGGTGATGGACGCGGCGGGCCGTCCGGTCGCGCCCGGGGAGATCGGGGAGATCCGCTCCGCCGCCGGACGCACCGGCGACCTGGGGCGCCGGCTCCCCGACGGGACGCTGGAGTTCGCCGCCGCCGCGGGCTCCCGTACCGACCTGGTGGAGGCGGTCGCGGCGCTGCGGGACCTGCCCGCCGTCCGGGACGCCCTGGTGACCGAACTCGCCGGGCCCGACGGCCGGGTGGACCTGGTCGCCTTCGTCGCCGCCGAGGAGGACGCGGTCAGCCTGTCCGAGCTGCGCGGCCATCTCACCGTCCGGCTCGCGGAACGGCTGACGCCGCAGCGGCTGGTGCTGCTGGACCGGCTCCCGCTCACCCCCGACGGCGACTACGACCTGATCGCCCTGCCCGACCCGGCCGGGAACGACCCGGCCGACCTGTATGTCGCGCCGCGCACCCCGGTGGAACGCCAGTTGGTGGAGATCTTCGAGGAGCTGCTCGGTATCGAGGGGGTGGGGGTCCACCAGACCTTCTTCGAGCTGAACGGCTTCTCGCTGCTGGCGACCCAGCTGGTCTCCCGGATCAGGGAGACGTTCCGGATCGAGCTGGCGCTGCGGGAGGTCTTCGAGTCGCCGACGGTGGAGAGCCTGGCCCAGCTGATCGTCCGCTCCCAGGCCGGACAGGCGGACGCCGCCGCCCTGGAGGCGCTGCTCAGCGAGCTGGAGTAGCCCCGCCCACCCGGGGGGTGTCGAGTACGCCCCGGCGGAGCCGTATCCGCCGGGCGTACTGCGGGTCCCGCTCCATCAGCATCCGGTGGGTGCGGCGCAGCGCGTGGTGGGGGATGCCCGGCCACAGATGGTGGACCGTGTGGTAGCCGTCGGCGTGCGGATGGACGAGGACGCGTTGCAGCAGCCCGATGTTGGAGATGGTGGCCTCGAAGACGGTGTCGCAGTCGGAGTAGACGTGTTCGTCCGCCTCGGCGACGAGCCGCAGCACCGGCAGCGCCCCGAACGCCGACACCAGCCACAGCCCTTCGGCGGCGAGCGCCGCGCCCGGCCCGGCGACCAGCGCGGCGGGCAGGGCCACGCACACCGCGCTCCACAGCAGCGTGGCGGCGGTCACCGCCAGGTCCGACCCGACCTCGCGCAGCCAGCCGAGCTGGTAGGGCACGACCCGGCTGCGCAGGGACCCCAGGAACGCCAGGGCCGACGAGCGCCGTATGCCCTCCAGGTCGAGTGCGGTGTAGCGCTGCCGGTCGGGGTCCTCGAAGGTGCCGAACCTGCCGTGATGGCGCAGATGGCTCTCCCGGTAGGCGGCCAGCCGCCCGCCGGTGGGCAGCCCGGCCAGCGCGAAGCCCAGGACGTCGTTCCACCGGCGGTGGCGGCGCGCCCAGTTGTAGTGGGACGCCTCGTGCGTGAGGTTCTCCAGCGCCCGCAACTGCCGGGCGACGACGGCGCAGCCGGCCAGGGCGAGCGGCAGCGCCGCCCACAGGGTCAGGGAGACCAGCGCCCAGCCGCAGGCCACGGTCACCGCGACGGCGACGAGTACGTCGAGGGCCGCGCAACTCGCGGTGAGCAGGGGGCGGGTCCGGTGCGCGGCGGCGATCTCGGCGCGCAGCGCCGGGGGCGGACGGTATCCCTTCCGGTACGGCCTCTCGTCCTCCGGTCGGGCAACAGGGCGTGTCTGGCGCGTCGTCATCGGTTCCCCCCCGGCAGCAATGGAGCAGTCCGGCTCTTGCTGGGGGGAGCGTTCGGATACCTCGCACCGCTGTCGGCATTCACGCCGAGAATGCGGAGCGTCGGACATGGTGATACACCTGGCGGAAACTCGGCGGAGTTCCACGGAGTTCCACCCATGCGCTGTCGACGTCCGCCGTCACGGCGAACAGTAACCGTCCGTCAGCTCGTCAACTTCTCGCCTCAGCCAGTCCCTTACGCATTCGCGGCGACAATGACCGCGAATACCCCGCAGCGCTTCCCTGTCCCGAGCGATGCTATAGACCTGCGCCATTCGGTTCCTGTCCCCTTTACCGGGGACCTTTGACAGGGAGCTTTGCCGGGGCGCTTTGCCGGGGACCTTTCCCCGGGGCCCGCCTTCGGCCGTGGTCGGCCTTCGGCCAGGTTCCCTAAATGCGGCCGAGGGCCGTGCACACACAGACCCGGTTGCCGTCGGGGTCGGCGAGGACGGTGAACGCCGGGGCGTGGCTGTCGTCGTACACCGTGCCCCCGGCGGCGAGCGCGGCGGCGATCCGGCCGGGGGCCGCCTCCGGCGCCAGCCAGAGGTCGAGGTGCCAGCGCTGCGGGGGAACGGGGCGGACCTCGGTGTGCTGGAACCAGGTGCTGGGCACCCGGTTCGTCGGGTCGAACACCGTGTCGGACACGGGCGCGTTGGCGGGATCGCCGGTGAGGAGCGCCGCCCAGAAGGGTCCCGAGACCGCCACCGAGGGCGCGTCGAGGACCAGTTCGAGCTGGGTGACCTCGTCGGGCACGGCCCGCAGCCCGTGCCGCACCGCGAGCGCGCTGATGGCGCGGGCCCGCTCCAGCTCCCTGTCCGTCACCCGCCGCCGCCCGCCGTCCGGGTGCACGGTGTAAAGGGTCACGTCGACGTATCCGGGGCCCAGCCGGATGTCGGGGATCTCGTAGCGGGCGGCGGCTGCCTCCCGGGTCACGGCCGCCACGAATCCGGCGCCGGTGACGGCGTCCGCGCCCCGGAACCGGGCCACGAGCGGCTGGGCGAGCCTGCGCCAGTCGGCGAGTTCGGTATCGATGGCCGCGAGGACGTCCTGGACTCCCAGTACATGCATACCTGCCATGATGCTCGACCGGGGCACGGCCGAACCGGGCCCGCCCCCGACGCCCGCCACTGCCCCGAGGAACGCCGCTCCCATGACTGTCTTCCGTATCGCCCCCACCGTCGCCGACGCCTTCCCCGGCACAATGATCGCCCTGGTCGTCGCCACCGGACTGCGCGGCCAGGGGCCCTGGCCCGACACCGCCCGCGCCCTGGCGGACCTGGAAGGACAGCTCGCCGACGGCACCTGGAGCCCGGCCGACGAGAGCGATCCCCGGATCGAGGCATGGCACACCGCGTACCGCGCCTTCGGCACCAACCCGCGCCGGCTGCGGCCCAGTGTCGACGCGCTCGGCCGCCGGATGGCGAAGAAGGGCGATCTGCCGCGCATCAACCCGGCCGTGGACTCCTACAACAGCGTCTCCGTCCGGCACGGACTGCCCGCAGGCGCCTTCGACCTGGACCAGGTCGAGGGGGACATCGCCATCCGGTACGCCACCGGCGACGAGGAGTTCACCCCGCTCGGCGAGCCGGACACCGTCGAGCACCCCAAGCCCGGCGAGGTCGTCTACACCGACGCCGGGGGCGTCCTGACCCGCTGCTGGAACCACCGTGACGCCCACCGCACCCGGGTCACCGAGGACTCCACCCGCGTCGCCTTCATCCTGGAGACCGTGCAGGAGCCGCGCGACGGACATCTGCTCAAGTCGGCGGCGACGGAGCTGCGGGCCCTGCTCGACCCGCACGCGGACCGCACCGACCTGCACCACCTCGGCCCGGCCGTCCCCGAGATCACTGTGTGAGACCCGCCCACCGGCGCCGGGCGGCGGGGCGCCGCCCGGTATTCGGCCATCTGATCGGGCCGGTCCGCGGCCCACGGAGCCGGGGGCCGCGAACCATACTGGTGCCGCGGTGCCACCGGGGCACCGCGACACCCAGAGCACGCAGAGCACGCAGAGCACGCAGAGTACGAGGAGCGCACGACATGGCCGAGGTACTGGTCTTCCACCACGGGCACGGGCTGACCGCCGGCGTCCGTGACTTCGCCGGGCAGCTGCGCCGGGCCGGGCACACCGTCCATGTCCCGGACCTGTTCGAGGGCCAGGAGTTCGCCACCCTGGAGGAGGGCGTCGACTACGCCGAGGGCATCGGCTTCGACACGCTCGTCGAGCGCGGCACGGCCGCCGCCGGGGAGTTGCCCGCCGAACTGGTCTACCTCGGCTTCTCGCTCGGCGTGCTGCCCGCCCAGAAGCTGGCCCAGACCCGCCCCGGCGCGAAGGGCGCGCTCCTGCTGGAGGCGTGTATGCCGGTCTCGGAGTACGGCGACTCCTGGCCCGGGGACGTGCCCGTCCAGGTCCACGGCATGGACGCCGATCCCTTCTTCACCGAGGAGGGCGACCTGGAGGCGGCCCGTGAGCTGGTCGCGTCGGCGGCGGAAGCCGAGCTGTTCCTCTACCCCGGAGACCGGCATCTGTTCACCGACGGCAGCCTGGCGACGTACGACGAGGAGGCCGCGACCCGGGCCACCCGGCAGATCCTCGACTTCCTCGACCGCGTCAAGTAGCCCGCGCCTCGCCCCCCTTCCGCCGCCGGGAACGACGGGCGGACGTCCATGCCGCCTGGCGTGATCCCGCCGCCGCCCCGGCGTCCCTCACACGTCGTCCACATCCGTCACCGGTCGTCCGTGACCGGCCGTCCGCCGTTCACGAACGGATGATCGCATTGTGCCGGCGGGTGTAAAGCAATTTCCTCCCGGCGCACCCCGGATTCGGCACGAACACCAATGCCGGAATTCGGTGACTTCCCCGCTCAGCCGGTCTCCTTCACCGCCTCCGCGGCCATCTGTCGTCCATTCATGTGACACCGCCCCGCCGAGTAGCCGCAGGTAGTGTCTGCGTCGCCAACAGACCTTTCGAGTTCCCGAGTTCCGCCGGGAAGTGAACGGTCGGCCGGTGGACTTCGAGATGCGCACCAGCGACAACCGGTGTCGGACACGGAACGCGAGCCGATCCTCGCCGCACCCGGATTCGACCGGACTTTCACCGACCAGGTGATCCATCACGGGGAGGCACGGCAATGACTTCGATGAATTGTGTCCTGATCGGTGGGGGGAGCGTCCTCGCCCGTTGTGCCGAGGCGCTGTTGGCGAAAGGGCACCGGGTCGTCGCCGTGGTGACCGCTGACGCCACCGCCCGGTCCTGGGCGGTGAAGGCGGGCGTGGCGCACCATGGACTCGCCGAGGCCGTGGCCCTCGCCCCCCGGCTCTCCTGCGATCTCCTGCTGAGCGCCGGGAACTACGCGGTGGTGCCCGACGCCCTGCTGGCCTGCGCGCGCCGGGCCGCCGTCAACTACCACTACGGTCCGCTGCCCCAGTACTCCGGGCTGCACACCCCGTCCTGGGCCATCGCGGACGGGGCACGGGAGTACGGCATCACCTGGCACCGCATGGACACGGTGGTGGACGGCGGCGCGGTGCTGGGGCGCGTGCCGGTGGCGATCGAACCGGAGGACACGGCGCTGTCGCTGGGCCTGAGGTGCGACGAGGCGGCCGTCGCCAGTGTGGGCGCGCTGATCGACCAGATCGCGGAGGGCCGCGAGACCGCGACCCCGCAGGACCCCGCGACCCGCCGCTACTTCTCCCGGCACACCCAGTTCCCCGCCGAGGGACTCATCGACTGGCACGCACCGGCCGAGCGCGTCGCCGCCCTGGTCCGGGCCACCGACCACGGCCCGTTCGCCAGCCCGCTGGTGTGGCCCAAGGTCGACCTGGGCGGGCACTTCTACGCCGTCCGGGAAGCCGTTCCCCAGGCCGCAGACGCCACCACCGCCGAAGACCCCGCCGCGCCCGGCACGGTCCTCGCCTGCGACGCCGCCTCGGGCCTCCGCGTGGCCACCGGCGCCGGAACCGTCGCGCTGACCCGGCTGTGCACCCTGGAGGGCGAGGAGCGCTCCGCCGACGCGCTCGCGGCAACGCACGGCATCCGCCCCGGCACGGTCCTGGCCGTCCCCGGCGAGGACGCCGCCGCCCGGCTCACCCGGGCCGGCACCGACGCCTCCAAGTCCGCCGCCCGCTGGCGGGCCCAGCTGATCGAGGCCGGTGACCACCCCTACCGCCTGCCGCATCCGCAGCCCGGCCATGGGTCCCCGGCGGCCCCGGTCACCGTGCGCTGCCCCGTCCCCGGGCCCGCGACCGACCGTGACACCGCCGCGTACCTGGCCGGAGCACTGGGCCTCTTCCTGGGCCGGGCGAGCGGCCGGGAGGAGGTCCACCTCGCGATGGCGGCCCCCCGGGAGGGCGTCGACCCCGCGCACCGGGACCTGTTCGCCGCGTGGCTGCCGCTGCCGTGCCGGATCGACGCCGGGGCGACGGTCGCCGAGAACCTGCGGGCGGTGCGCGAGGAGTTCACCCGCGGCCAGGACCGGGGCTGGATACGCCGGGACGCCGTCGGCCGGGACGAGGCGCTGCGGGAGCGCTGGAACCGGGGCGCGCTCACCCCGGACGTCCTGATCTCCTGGGGCCCCCGCGACACGGGAGACGACCGCCCCGGCGACACGGGAGGCGACCGTCCTCGCGACACGGGAGGCGACCGTCCCCGCGGCGCCACCGGCGCACAGGACGCCCACGGTCCACGCCTCGCACTCCACATCGAACCGGCCAGCGGCACGCGGGACGCCCGCGTCACCTTCCACCCCGACCCCGCCCGTCTGGCGGCCCCCGACGTGGCCCGGCTCGCCGACCAGTTCGCCGCCTGGTGCGGCCGGCTCCGCACCGCCGCCGAGCGGCTCCCCGCCGCCGTCGACCTCCTCACCGCGCCCGAACGCGCGGCCCTCGTCGGACAGCACCACACCGACCCGGCGGGCGTCCCCGTACCGGGCCTGCACCGGCTCTTCGAGGCGACCGTCCGCGAGCACGCCGACGCCACCGCCGTGATCTGCGGGGACACCGGCACCCCGTACGCCGAGCTGAACGCCCGCGCCAACCGGCTCGCGCACGCGCTGGTCGGCCGGGGCGTGGGCCGCGGGGACCTGGTGGGCGTGGCGCTGGGCCGCTCGACCGAGCTGGTCGTGGCGCTGCTGGCGGTCCTGAAGACCGGTGCGGCCTATGTGCCCGTCGACCCCGGGTTCCCCGCGGAACGTGTGCACCACATGATCGAGGACGCCGATCCCGTCCTGGTGATCACGTCCGCCGAGGTGCCGCCCGTCCTCGCCGTCTGGGAGAGCCGCTGTGTGAGCGTCCACTTGGGCGACGGGACGGACGCCGACGGGGACCTCGCCGTCGACACGGACCCCGGGGACCTGGCGTACGTCCTGTACACCTCGGGTTCGACGGGGCGGCCCAAGGGCGTCGAGATCACCCACGGGGCGGTGGGCGCCTTCCTGACCGCGATGCGCGGACGGCCCGGCTGCACCGCCGCCGACCGGCTGCTGGCGATCACCACCGTGTCGTTCGACATCTCCGTGCTGGAGCTGTTCCTGCCGCTGGTCTGCGGGGCGACCACGGTGGTCGCCCGGTCCGGGGAGACCGTGGACGCCAGGGCGCTACGGGAGTTGATGGAGCGGCATCGGATCACCCTGATGCAGGGCACGCCCTCCACCTGGCGGCTGCTGCTGGACGGCGGCTGGCGGGGCACGCCCACGCTGACGAAGGTGCTGTGCGGGGGCGAGGCGCTCCCCCGCGACCTGGCGGACCGGCTGCTCGCCGCCGTCGGCGAGGGCTCGGTGTGGAACATGTACGGCCCCACCGAGACGACCGTGTGGTCGACGGCCTGGGAGGTGGCGGCGCGCTCCGAGGAGGACGGCGTCCTCATCGGCACGCCCATCGACGGCACCCAGGTCTATGTGCTCGGCGCGGACCTGGCGCCGGTACCGCCCGGCTTCCCCGGGGAGCTGTGCGTCGGCGGCGCGGGAGTGGCCCGCGGCTATCGCGGCGACCCCGCGCGGACCGGGCACCGCTTCCCGGACAACCCGTTCCACCCCGGCGCCCTCTACCGGACCGGCGACCTGGCCGTCAGCGACGGACCCGGCAGGCTACGGCTGCTGGGGCGCGACGACCGCCAGATCAAACTGCGCGGCCACCGCGTGGAACTGGCCGATGTCGAGGCGGCCGTCACCCGCCATGAGGCGGTCCGGCGTGCCGTGGTGGTCGGCCGGGACGACCGGCTGATCGCCTACTGCGTCCGCGAACCGGCCCCGGCCGCCGACCCGGTCCCGTCCCCGGCGGGCCACGGCACCGCGCTCGCCGAGTGGGCCGCCGCCTGGGACCGCGCCTACGAGGCCGGACCCGGGCCCGGCGCCGACGATCCCGGATTCAACCTGGCGGGCTGGCGCACCAGTTACGACGGGCTGCCCTTCTCCGACGGGGAGATGCGCGACTGGCAGCGGAGTTCCGTCCGGCGCATCCTCTCCCACGCGCCCGAGGACGTCTTCGAGATCGGCTCCGGCAGCGGTCTGATGCTGTTCGGGCTGGCCCCGCACTGCCGCACCTACCACGCCGTGGACGCCTCGGCCGCCGCCGTGGAGACCACCCGGCGGCACCTGGCCGGTCTGCCGCAGGTGCGCTGCGAACAGCGTGCCGCCCACGAACTGCCCGAGGTGGCCGAGGGCGCCTACGACACGGTGGTCATCAACTCCGTGGCCCAGTACTTCCCCGGCGCCGACTATCTGACCTCGGTGCTGGAGTGGGCGACCCGGGCCGTCACCCGGGGCCGGGTGTTCCTCGGCGATGTGCGCGATCTGTCGCTGCTGGACGTCTTCCACGCCGATGTGGCGGACTTCCGCGCGGCCGGGGAGGGCGGCGGGATCTCCGCCGAGGAACTGGCCCGCCGGACCGAGCGCGGGGCACGCGCGGAGCGCGAACTCCTGCTCGGGCACGCCTACTTCGCCGCGCTGCCGACCCGGTTCCCGCAGATCAGCCGCGTCGACATCACCCTGCGGGACGGCCACTACGTCAACGAGATGACGCGCTACCGCTACGACGTCACCCTGCACATCGGCGAGGACGCCCCGCCCGCCGTCCCGGCGGAGGAGCGGGACTGGCCGGTGGACGGCCTGGACCCGGCGGCGCTCGGCGCCGAGTTGGACGCAATCGCCGACCGCCCGCTGCGGCTGAACGGCGTCCCCAACGGCCGGCTGGCCGGGGTCTGCGGCCGGGTCGCCCCGGCGCTGGACTTCCTGGGCGCGCTCACCTCGGCGGTCCCCCCGGCCTGGACCGACCCCGCCGACCTCACCGCGTCGGCCGGTGCGGCGGGCCTGGAAGTGGCCCTGCTGCCCAGCCGCTCCGGCGACCCGTGGCGGTGCGACGCCCTGTTCTGGCGGCCCGGCGTCCGCCCCGACCTCGGCGTCCCGCCCGCCGTGACCGGCCCGCACGCCAACACGCCCGCGGTCGGCGCACCGGACCGGCCCCCGCTGCACCGTCTGCTGCGCCCCTGGCTGGCCGAGCGGCTGCCGGAGTACATGGTCCCCGCGTTCGTGGTGGAACTGGACGCGATCCCGCTCACCCCGAACGGGAAGACCGACGAGAGCGCCCTGCCCGACCCGGTGCGGGAGATCGACGCCGCCGCCCGGCCCGCCACCGAACTGGAGCGGGACATCACCGCCATCTGGGCGGATGTGCTCGGACACGACCGGATCGGCGTGGACGAGAGCTTCTTCGAGATCGGCGGCACCTCGCTGCGGGTCGTCCGGGTGCAGACCCGGCTGGAGGAACTGGTCGGCCGCCCGCTGCCCGCCGCCAAGCTGTTCGAGCACTTCACCGTCCGGACCCTGGCCGCCTACCTGGCCGGTGACACCGCGCCCCGTCCCGAGCCGGTCCCCGCGTCCCCGCGCGCCGACCGGGACGAGCCCATCGCCGTCATCGGCATGGCCTGCCGGCTGCCCGGTGATGTCAGCACGCCGGAGGAGTACTGGGAGCTGCTGGAGCGCGGCGGGGACGGGATCGTCGACATCCCGAAGGACCGCTGGGACGCGGAGGCGCTGTACGACCCCGATCCGGAGACGCCCGGTACCTCGTACTGCCGCCGGGGCGGGTTCGTGCGGTCCATCGACCTGTTCGACGCGCCCTTCTTCGGGATCTCGCCGCGCGAGGCCCGTGCGCTGGACCCCATGCAGCGGATGGTGCTGGAGACCACCTGGGAGGCGTTCGAACGCGCCGGTTACACCCTCGACCAGCTCCGTGGCAGCCGGACCGGGACGTTCATCGGCATCGGCAAGAGTTCGGCGTGGCGCGAGTACGGCCTCACCACGTCCGGCGGGCTGAGCGACCTCGACGGCTATGTGGGCCCGGGGTCCATGGGCGGCACCATGTCCGGGCGGGTGTCGTACATCCTCGGTCTTGAGGGTCCGGCCCTCACCGTGGACACGGCGTGCTCCTCGTCCCTGGTCACCACGCATCTGGCCTGCAACGCGCTGCGGGCGGGCGAGTGCGATCTCGCGGTGTCGGCCGGGGTGAGTCTGCTGCTGACCCCCGAACTGCACGTCGAGTTCAGCCGGTTGCGCGGTATGTCGGTGGACGGCCGCTGCCGGTCGTTCTCCTCCGACACCGACGGCACCGGCTGGAGCGAGGGGTCCGCCACCGTCGTCCTCAAGCGGCTGTCCGACGCCCGGCGCGACGGCGACCCGGTGCTGGCCGTGCTGCGTGGCACCGCCGTCAACCACGACGGCCACAGCGCCAGCCTCACCACACCGAGCGGTCCCGCCCAGCAGCGGGTCGTCCGGGCCGCGCTGGCCGCGTCCGGGCTGCGGCCGGACGACATCGACTACCTGGAGGCGCACGGCACCGGCACCAAGCTGGGCGACCCCATCGAGGGCACCGCCCTCGCGGAGGTCTTCGGCGGCAGCCACCCGCCGCAGGCGCCGCTGTGGGTCGGTTCGGCCAAGTCCAACCTCGGCCACACCCAGGCCGCCGCCGGTCTGGCCGGTCTGCTGAAGGTGGTCCTGGCCCTGCGCCACGCCACCCTGCCCCGGACCCTGCACATCGCCGAGCCCACGCCCGCCGTCGACTGGAAGGGCGCCGGGATGGCGCTGGTCCAGGAGCAGCGCCCCTGGCCGGTGACGGACGTGCCGCGGCGGGCGGGCGTCAGCTCGTTCGGCATCGGCGGCACCAACGCCCATGTGATCGTCGAGGAACCCCCGCGACCGCCAGCGCCGGACGCCGGGGAAGCCGCGTCCCCCGTGCTGCCGCCCGCGCTGCCGTTCCTGGTGTCCGGGCACGACGAGGCCGCCCTGCGCGGCCAGGCCGAGAAGCTGCGCCTGCACCTGGACACCCACCCCGGGGACCCCCTCATCGACGTGGCGCGCTCCCTGGCGACCACCCGCAGCCGCTTCCGGCGCCGCCTCGTACTGTCCGCCACGGACCGGACGGAACTCCAGGCCCAGTTGGCGTCGTTCGCGCGCACCGGGGAGCCGCCCGCGGGCGCGGCGGTCACCGGTGACCCCACCGGGGAACCCCGGCTGGCCCTGCTCTTCACCGGCCAGGGCAGCCAACTCCCCGGCATGGGCCGGGACCTGTACGACGTCCACCCCGTCTTCCGTACGGCGCTGGAGGAGGTCGCCGCCCGCTTCACCGGTCTCGACCGGCCGCTGCTGGACGTGCTGTGGGCGGACCCGGACAGCGCGGACGCGGCGCTGCTGCACCGCACCGACCTCACCCAGCCCGCCCTGTTCGCCCTGGAGGTGGCGCTGTGGCGGCTGTGGGAGAGCTGGGGCGTACGGCCTCGGCTGCTCCTCGGCCACAGCATCGGTGAACTCGCCGCCGCCCATGTGGCGGGCGTCTTCGACCTGGACGACGCCTGCCGGCTGGTCGCGGCCCGGGGCGCGCTGATGCGGGCGCTGCCCGCGCGGGGCGCCATGGTGTCGCTGGAGGCGGGCGGCGAGGAGGCCGAGGCGGCGCTCGACGCCCTCGGGCTGCGCGGGCGGCTGGACATCGCCGCGCTCAACACACCCACGCAGACCGTGCTGTCCGGCGACACCGACGCCGTGGAGGCGGTCGCCGCCCACTTCGCGGAGCGGGGGCGCGGGGTGAAGCGGCTGACGGTGTCCCACGCCTTCCACTCCCACCATATGGACGCCCTGCTCGCCGACTTCCGGGCGGTCGCGGACACCGTCCGCTTCCATCCGCCGCGCGTCCCGGTCGTCAGCGGCCTCACCGGCGAGCCCGCCGCGCCCGGCGAACTGGAGCGGCCCGACTACTGGGTCCGCCAGGTCCGCCACACGGTCCGCTTCGCCGACGGGCTGCGCGCGCTGCGCCACCAGGGCGTGGACACCTTCCTGGAGCTGGGCCCGCAGCCCGTGCTGTCCGCCATGGGCGCGTCCTTCCTGGCCGACGGGGAACCGGTGGCCTTCGTGCCGTCCTGCGCCCCGGGCGAGCACGGCGCCACGGTCGCCGGGCGGAGCCTGGCCGCCCTGCACGTCCGGGGCGTCGCGGTCGACTGGGACGCCTACTTCGCGCCCTTCGGCGGCACCCGGGTCCCCCTGCCGACGTACGCCTTTCAGCGGGAGCGGTTCTGGTTCGAGCCGCCGCGCTCCCCGGCCGCCGCCACGGGCCTGCGCCCCACCGGGCACCCGCTCCTCGGCGGCGGTGTGGAGATCGCCGGTACCGGGCTGTCCCTGTTCACCGGAGTACTGGCGGCGGACCGGCCCGGCTGGGTGGGGGAACACCGGGTGCTGGACAGCGTCCTGCTGCCGGGCACGGCGTTCCTCGAACTCGCCCGGTCGGCGGGGGACGCCCTCGGCGACGGCGCGTGGGACGTGGCGGACATGGTGTTCTCCTGGCCGCTGGTGATCGAGCCCGGCACGCCCGTCCGCACCCAGGTCACCGTGGGCCCCCCGGCCGCCGGTGGCGCCCGCCCGGTCAAGGTGTACAGCGCGTCCGAGGACGCGGAGGGCCCCTGGCAGTTGCACGTCGAGGGCACGCTGACTCCGGCGGTCCCGGTGGGCGCTCCCGGCGAGGGCGCGCTCACGCCCGCCGGGGCGGTCGGCGCCACCGGAGAGGGCTCGCTCACCCTGGCGGGCGCGGTGGGCGCTCCCCCCTCGGGCACGCCGACCCCGGCGGCCCTGGCCGCCGCTTCCGCCTCGGGCGCGGTCACCCCCACGGACCCGGCCGCCGCTCCCGTCGAGGGCGCGCTCACCCCCGCCGGGGCGGTCACCGCCCCCGTCTCCGGCCCGCTGCCTCCCCCGGGCGCCGAACCCCTGGACGTGTCCGCCCTGTACCGCGAGCTGGACTCCGCCGGGTACGGCTTCGGGCCGAGCTTCCGGAGCGTGCGGGAGGCGTGGCGGGCGGAGGGCGCGGTGTGGGCCCGGGTCGCGCTGCCGGAGGGCGAACAGCCGTCCGCCGCCGACTACGCCCTGCATCCGGCGCTGCTGGACTCGGCGATGCAGTCGCTGCTGATGACCCACCGGCTGCGGAACCCGGGCAGCACCGATGTCTTCGTCCCGTTCGAGGCCGAACGCCTCTCGGTACGGGTGACGGGCCGGGCGGAGGTCTGGGTCCGGGTCGCCGCGTTCGAGCAGGCCGACGGCGAGTTCTGGGGCTCGCTCGACCTCTACGACGGCGACGGCGGCCCCGTCGGTCACCTCCACCGCCTCCACGCCCGGCGCATGGACCGGGCGGTGCTGCGGCGGCTGGCCGCGCCGGGCGTGGACCGCTTCCGGTTCGACGTGGACTGGCGTCCGGCGGACATCGCGGACGTCGAACTGGGCGGCTCCTGGGGCCTGCTGACCCCCGCCGGTGACGTGCCGTGGGCGCGGGACGTGAAGACCCTGCTGGCCCGGTCCGGCATCCAGCTGATCAGGGTCGAGGACCTGGCGGACGCCGACGACCTGGACGGCCTGGTCTGCCTGTGGGACACGGACGCGGGCACAGACGCGGACGCGGACGCGGGCACGGAGACGGAGACGGAGACGGAGACAGCAACAGACGTGCCCGGCCAGGCGCACGCGTTCACCGCCCGGGGATTGGAACTGCTTCAGGAGGCGATCGGCGCGGAGTTCCGTGCCCCGCTGGTCTGGGTGACCCGGCGGGCGGTCGGCACCGGCGCCGGGGACCAGGTCTCCGGGCCGGGCGCCGCCCCGCTGTGGGGGCTGCTACGGACCGCCCGCGCCGAACACCCCGAGCTGAGCCTGCGCCTGGTCGACATCGGCGAGGCGGAGGCGGACCGGGTGGCGCTGCCCGCCGCGCTGATGCTGGAGGCCGAACCGGAGTGCGCCGTGCGCGCCGGAGAGGTGCTGGTGCCCCGGCTGCTGCGGGCGGACCAGCAGGAGGCGGCCCCGGCCGGAGAGCCCTTCGTCCGGCCGGACGGCGCGGTGCTGGTCTCCGGCGGCACCGGCGGCCTCGGACGCCGGGTGGCCGGATGGCTGGCGGGCACGCACGGCGTACGCGACCTGGTGCTGGTCTCCCGGCAGGGCGCGGAGAGTCCCGGCGCGCGGGACCTGGTGGCCGAACTGTCCGCGCTGGGCGCCGAGGTCACCGTGGTGGAGGGCGACGTGGCGGACCGCGCCGATGTCGCCCGGGTGATGGCGCTGTTCGGCGAGGAGCGCCCGCTGCGCGGTGTGGTCCACGCGGCGGGGGTGCTGGACGACGGGGTCCTCACCGATCTGACGCCGGAGCGGCTGGACGCGGTGCTGCGGCCCAAGGTGGACGGTCTGTGGCAGCTCCACCGGCAGACCCTGGACGCGGACCTGGACCTCTTCATGATGTTCTCGTCCGTCTCCGGTGTCCTGGGCACGGCGGGGCAGGGCAACTACGCCGCCGCCAACGCCTTCATGGACGCCGTCGCGCACCGGCGCCGCGCCGCGGGCCTCCCGGCCACATCGGTGGCGTACGGCCCCTGGGAGGGCACGGGCATGGCCGCCGGGCTCGGCGCGTCCGAGCAGGCCCGGCTGAGCCGGCTCGGGCTGGACCCGCTGACCCCGGACGAGGGCCTGGAGCTGCTCGAACGCGCCGCGCGCGGCGCTCTCCCGCTGACGGTGGCGGCGGCCCTGGACCTGTCCCGCGCCCAGCTCTCCTTCGCGGACCTGGGCGGCGTACCGCCGCTGTTCCGGGCGCTGCTCGACACGGGCGCCGATCCGGGCTCCGCACCGGGCGGCGGGACGGATCTGCGCAAGCTGCTGGGCGAGACCGCGCCGGAGGACTACCCCGCCGTGGTACTGCGTACGGTCCGCGCGGAGGTGGCGAAGACCCTCGGCTTCACCTCGCCGGAGGCGGTGGGCGTCGATCTGCCGTTGCGGGACATCGGCTTCGACTCGCTGAGCGCGGTCCTGATGCGCAACCAGCTCGCCCGGCTGACCGGGCTCGCCCTGCCCGCGCGGATCGCCTTCGACCACCCCCACCTGATCGCGCTGAGCGACTTCCTGCTGGCGAAACTCCTGGACGTGGGGCTGGACACGGCCTCAGGACCCGCCCCGGCCGCCGAGCCGCCCGGTGCCGCGGTCCCGGACCTGTCCGCCGCCCGCCAGGGCTTCCTGCACCCCGACCTCCGGTTCGACAACGCCGCCACGGCGCCGGACCGCCCGTCGGCGGTCTTCGTCACCGGCGCCACCGGGTTCGTCGGCGCGCATCTGCTGTCCGAGCTGCTCGCCGCCGGGCTGGAAGCCCACTGCCTGGTACGCGCGGACGACCCCCAGCAGGCCATGAAGCGCCTGGTCACCGCCCTGGACGACTACGAGCTGTGGCAGCCGGAGTTCGCCCCGCTGCTGACCCCGGTGGTGGGCGACCTCACCCGGCCGCTGTTCGGTCTGGACGAGGAGCGGTTCGACGCGCTGGCCGACCAGGTGGACGCCGTCTGCCACTCCGCCGCCCTGCTGGACTGGATGCGGCCGTTGGCCGAGTACGTCGGCCCCAACATGGTCGGCACGCACGAGGCGCTGCGGCTGGCGGCCCGTGGTCGTGGCAAGGCGTTCCACTTCATCTCGACGTTCGCCACACTGCCCCGCTACCTGGGACACCCGGTGACCGAGGACGCGCCCGAGTACGGCTACCAGACCTCCAAGTGGCAGGCGGAACTGATGGTGGCCGCCGCCCGCTGGCGGGGCGCCAAGGCGTCGACCTACCGGCTGCCGTACGTGGCGGCGTCGACCCGCACCGGGCGGTTCCGCCTGGACCGGGGCGACTTCCTGCACAACCTCGTCTCCGGCTGCCTCGGCATGGGCGGCTTCCCGGAACTGGCCACCGACCTCAGGGCGGTGCTGCCGGTCGACTATCTGTGCCGCACGGTCGCCGCGGCGATGATCAGCGACCCGGCACGCATCGGCCGGGACCACGACTTCGTCAACTCCGGCGCCCCCGGCTTCGACCGGTTCTTCGAGCTGGCCGGTGGAGCCGCGGGCGGGGCGGAGATCCTGCCGTTCGACGTGTGGCGGCTGCGGGCGCTGGAGTTCGCCGCCGGGCACCCGGCGAGCCCCCTGGCCCGGATCGCCGCCCTGATCGACGGTCTGACCGCGCAGGGCCTGGTGGACATGTTCGCCCCGCTGCCCGTGGGAGACGCCGTCTTCGGCGCGGAGGACTACCCCTCCCCGCCGGTCGACGAGGCATATGTCCGTACCTATGTGCACCGCATCCACACTTCGGACCGAGCGGAGGACACCCCGTCATGAGCGACACACACCAGATCACCGGCGGGACGGTGGACGACGACACCACCGTCACCGGCACCTACCAGAAGACCGGCACCTTCCTGCACAGCTCGGCGGCGGCGCACGCCGAACAGCTCTCCCCGGTGCTGGACAAGTACCAGGCGGACCCGGCGGCGGTCCGGGCGACGCTGCCGCCCGAGCGGAAGCTGAACACCAGCCGCTTCCTGCCCGAGTCGCACCCCACCCATGTCGTCCGGATGAACCTGGACGACGACCTCGCGGACAACCTGGCCCGCCAGCTGCGCTGCCAGGCGGTGATCCAGGAGAGCTTCGCCGCCGCCTCCATCGGCAGCTACTTCCCGGTGTCCACCATGTTCGAGAACTGTGTGCTGTTCGTACCGTCGGCGAAGCGCTTCTACGACCTGAACCAGGACCTCGTCCGCGAGCACTTCCCCGAGGTCGAGACCGCCGTCGTCAACGCCTTCATCGTGCCCGCCGAGAAACGCCCGTACGGCACGCACGCGGCCAGCTCGATCGCCCTCCAGATCCCGTCGCTGGTGCGCAAGCAGCTCGGTTTCCCCACCGAGTACCGCAGCTTCCACACCGCGCTGACCCCGACACCGCTGACCCGCCAGCCGTTCGTGATCTTCGAGGAGGCGGACCTGGAGGCGCCGAACCTCCCGTACGTCTACACGAAGATGCTGGAGCACGGCCTTGAGGGGGAGCGGAAGGACGCCGTCGACAAGGCGCTGTACCTGTTCCAGGAAGGGCTGCTGTCCGAGATCGACCTGCCGTCGGTGCGGGACTACCTGATGGCGATGTACTGGGCGGTCACCTACGCCGACCGGCCGCCGTCGCCCGGCTACTACTGCGACAGCCGGGTGGGGGACGCCCTGGTCTTCGACAACTACCGAGTGCACGCGGACAGCACACTGCCCCGGACGACGAAGGACCGCCTCACCATCGATCTGCGCTGCTTCAACAAGGTGCTCTACCCGAAGGGCATGACCAGCGGTCTGGACTTCATCGTCGACCCCGCCGAGCGCGCCCACCACGTCCGGCGCAAGTGGGCGTCCATCGAGTTCCTCCTCGCCACGCTCGGCTACGAGAGCGTCGACGACTTCCTTCGCCTGGTGTTCGGCTCCGCCCGCACCGCCGCGGACATCGATCCATTCGGCCTGATGACCGACCTCCAGTTCGGCATCTACAACAAGTCGGACTACCACCTGCTGGACCAGAACCTGGACGCCCACTACGAGCGGGTCGAGGCCCTGTACGACGCCATCGAGAAGGAGGGCGAGTACGTCCTGCCGGAACGGGCCAGGCAGTGCCTGGCGGCGCTGAGCGAACAGCCGGGCCGGTGAACGCCCCCTGCTCCCCCTGCTTTCCCCTCTTTCCCCTTCTTCCACGGTCGACGAGAGGCCCGCTGTGACCCCTGAAGACATCGTCAGCCGCTTCGGCGGTGCGAGCCCCACCCTCAATCTCTATCCGATCGAGAACCGGATGAGCGACGGAGCCCGGTCCCTGCTCGCCTCCGACCTGGTCTCCCGCTACCCGGGCATGAGCGGCCCCGGCTATCTGTACGGGGACCCCTCCGGCGTGGGCGAGCTGTACGAGGAATGCGCCCGCGTCGCCCGGGAGTACTTCCAGGTCGACCACGCCCTGGTGCACTTCCTGTCCGGGCTGCACGCCATGCAGAGCATGATCTCCACCCTGAGTCTGCCGGGCGAGCGGATCGTGTCGCTGGGCCCGGACGCGGGCGGCCACTACGCCACCGAGCAGATCTGCCGGGACTTCGGCCATGACGTCGGCACGCTGCCGTTCGACACCGTGGATCTGCGCCTCGACATGGACCGGCTGGCGGAACAGCACCGCACGTCCCCGTCCCGCTTCTACTACCTGGACCTCTCCACGGCGCTGCGCGTCCCCGACATGGCGCGGATGCGCGAGGCGGTCGGCGACGACGCGCTCATCTGCTTCGACGCCTCGCACGTGCTGGGGCTGCTGCCGGTGATCTACGACCTCCCCGACTTCTGGCGCCACATCAGCCTGTGCACGGCCAGCACCCACAAGACGCTCCCGGGTCCGCAGAAGGCGGTCATGCTGACCAGCGACGACCGGGTCGCCGGGCGGATGGCCGAGCATCTGAAGTTCCGGGTCTCCAGCGCGCACAGCAACAGCGTCGGGGCGCTGGCGGTCACCCTGGGCGAGCTGATGGACAGCCGCAAGGCGTACGCCCGTTCGGTGATCGCCAACGCGCGGAAGCTGGCGGAGCTGCTGAGCGAGCGCGGCCAGCGGGTGCTGGGCGAGCACTTCGGGTTCACCGAGACCCATCAGGTGTGGGTGCTGCCACCGCGCAACACGTCCGACGCGGTGGCCTGGGGCGCCCGGCTCCAGCAGTGCGGGATACGCGCGGCGGTCGTCCACCTCCCCGGGCAGGGCACGTCCGGGCTGCGGCTGGGCACGCAGGAACTGACCCGGATGGGCATGGACCTGGACGCCATGGGGGAGGTGGTGGATCTGATCTGCCGTGCGCTGGAGGGCGGGCATCCGGAGACCCTCGCCAAGGAGGTCGCCGAGCTGACGGCCCGCTACCCGACCGTCCGGACCACGTTCGCCTGACCCCGAGCAGCCCCGAGGAAGGACAGCGCACGTGACCAGCCAGCCCGCCCGCGGCCAGGTGTTCCTGGTCGTGGGGATCGGAAGTCACAAGGGCCGCGACAACCGGCCCTACCGGGAATACCTGCTCCGGGCGGCGGCGGACCGTCATCCGGTCTGGCTGTTCGAGGAGGACGAGCCCACCTGGCAGTCCGACTACGCGGTCGGACACACCGTGGTGGACCTCTTCGACACCGACGCCATGATCCGGGCGGCGGGGGAGCTGGCCGGACGGCACGGGATCGTCGGGGTGCTCTGCCCCGACGAGGCGGTACTGCGGCACTACGCGGCGATCGTGGACCACCTCGGCCTGCCGGGGCTCACGGTCGCCGCGGCGGCCAACTGCCGCGACAAGATGACCACCCGGCGGCTCCTGACGGCGGCGGGCATCGCGCAGCCGGGGTTCACGACGGCCCGCACCGCGCGGGAGGCGCACGAGGCGGCCCGGAAGCTGGGCTATCCGGTGGTCGTCAAGCCCCGCACGCTGGGCGCGAGTTACGGCGTGGTCGCCGTGCACCGCCCCGAGGAGATGACCGGGGCGTTCACCGTGTCGACCAGCGCGGGCTACCCGGGCGTCCCGGTGCCGGAGGACCACCTCGTGGAGGAGTTCCTCACCGGTCCGGAGATCAGCGTCGACGGCACCGTCTTCGACGGCCGGTACACGCCGATGTTCGTGGCGCACAAGCGGGTGGCGGACGCGCCGTACTTCGTGGAGGTGGGGCACACCGTCACCGGCGACGACCCGCTGCTGCGGGACGCGTCCCTGGTCGGGATGGTCGAGGACGCCCACCGGGTCCTCGGCATCACCCACGCGACGACCCACACCGAGGTCAAGCTCACGCCGCGGGGCCCGGTGATCGTGGAGATCAACGGGCGTCCGGGCGGGGACCTCATCCCGCGCCTCGGCGAGCTGGCGACCGGCATCGACGTGGGCGCGGCCTCGGTCGACGCCCTCGTCGGCCGGGCGCCGTCGATCGTCGCCACCCGCTCGAAGACGGTGAGCATCCGCTTCCTGCGCCCCGAACGGGACCTGATCCTGCGGTCGGTGGACCTGACCCGGACCGTCGCCCTGCCGGGCGTCGTGGAGGCGGGCCCCGCCGCCTACCCCGGGGCCGTCCTGCGCTGTCCCCCCGGCGACTACCAGGCGCGCTACGCGTACATCATCGTGGAGGGCGCGGACGAGAAGGAGTGCGCGGAGCTGCTGGACCGGGCCGAGCGGACCGTGGAGCTGGACTTCGAGCCGCTGGACGACGCATGAGCGAAGGACCGGCGGCCGGTGAGCGGCGCTACCGCACCGTCAAGGGCGTCCCCACCCCGATCCTGATCATCGCGGTCAGCGCCTTCCTCAACCGGGTCGGCGGCTTCTTCGCCATCTTCCTGGCGCTGATCCTCGCCTCCCGGGGCTTCGACCCCGGTCAGATCACGATGGCGCTGGCCGTCGTCGCCGGGGCGGGCATGGTGGGGGCGGGCGTGTCGGGCTGGAGCGCCGACCGCATGGGGCCGCGCTGGACGCTGGTGCTGTGCACCCTGGCGACCGGAGTGCTGTCCCTGGCGCTGATGGGGCTGACCGGGTTCACCGCGTCGGTGATCCTCGCGGCGCTGCTGTCGATGGCGGTCCAGGGCTTCTCGCCGGTGGCGCAGGCGGTCATCAGCGTGACGGCTCCCCCGGAGCGGCGGCTCACGATGTTCGCCGGGTTCCGGACCACGTTCAATCTGGGGGCGGCGCTCGGCGGGCTGATCGGCGGACTGTGGGCCGAGTCGCACATGGACACCCTGCTGCTGGGCAACGCCGTCGCGGCGTTCGCCTCGACCCTGGTGCTGCTGGCGCTGCCGTCCGGGCTGCGGGAACGGCCCGCCCCGGCAGAGAAGGACACGGCAGGGAAGGACCCGGCCGGGCGGCCGGAGAAGCGCTCCCTGACCGGCGACCCCGGCTATATGGCGTTCTGTGTCCTCATCGGCCTCACGGCGATGGTGTACGCCATGCACCTGGGCCCGCTGCCCCTCGCCGTCACCGACGCGGGATTCGGGGCGGGCACGTACGGCGCCATGCTCACCGCGAACGCGGTCATCGTGCTGTGCTGCGAGGTCCCGGTGTCGGTGGTGATCCGGCGGCTGCCCCCGCAGGCGGTGGCCGCTGCGGGGGCCGCCTGTGTGATCGGCGGCATGGCGATCCTGGCCCTCGGCATCGCCTGGCCCGTCGTCATCGCCTCCGTCGTGCTGTGGACGGCGGGGGAGATCCTGGTGACCCCCACCGCCGCCGAGATCGCGGCGCGGGCGGCGCCCCGGGGCGCGGTGGCGAGGTACCAGTCGTTCCTGGTGTTCTGGCAGACCACCGGCATGTCGGTCGGCCCGGCGCTCGGCGTCTTCCTCTACGGCGTCCACGGCGACCTGCCCTGGTGGCTGGCCGGTGGAGCCGGGGCCGGTGTCGCGGCGGGCCTCTACGTCGTTGTCCGTGCGCGGCTGTCCCGTCCGGACCCGGCGGCGTCCGCCGCGGACACGGGGGACGGCACGCGCGTGGCGTGACCTCCGTACACCGGACCGGACCGCGCGCCGCGTGACCCGTGCCGCCGGTCCGGACCGCGCGTCGTGCGACCCACGCCGCCGGACCGGGACGCGTACCTCCGCCACACCCCGGCGCCGTACGCCTCCACCCCACGCCTCCACCCCACACCTCCGCCGCACCCCGACGCCGTACCGTCCGTCAGGAGACGCCCCCCGTGCACCTCTCAGCCCCGCCGATCCCCCCGCTGCCCGCCCACCAACTGTTCGTGTTCCTGCTCCAGGCCGGGCTGCTCGTCCTGCTCGCCGTGGTGTGCGGGCGCCTCGCCGTACGGCTCCGGATGCCCGCCGTGGCCGGGGAGCTGTGCGTCGGCATCCTGCTCGGGCCGACCGTGCTGGGCAGCGCCTTACCGGCCGCCTCGGAGTGGCTGCTGCCCCGGGACGCCGGACAGTTCCATCTGCTCGACGCGGTCGGCCAGATCGGCGTACTGCTGCTGGTCGGCATCACCGGCATGGAGATGGACATGGCGCTGGTGCGCCGCCGTGGCACCACCGCGCTCGGCGTCGGCATCGGGGGCCTGGTCCTGCCGTTCGGTCTCGGCTTCGCCGTGGGCTGGGCGGCGCCCGAGAGCCTGCGCCCCGACGGCGCCGACCCCCTCGTCTTCGCGCTGTTCGTCGGTGTCGCGCTGTCCGTGAGCGCGCTGCCGGTCATCGCGAAGATCCTCACCGATATGCAGCTCGTCCACCGGGACGTCGGCCAGCTCACCCTGGCCGCGGGCATGTTGGACGACGTGGTCGGCTGGATCCTGCTGTCGGTGGTGTCGGCGATGGCCGTCGGCGGGGCGGGCGGGGCCGGTCTCGTCCTGCCGCTGCTCGCCACGGCGCTGGTGCTGGCGGTCACCTTCGGGGTGCTCAGGCCCCTGGTGAACCGGGTGATGAAGGCGGCCGAACACACCACCGACACCGCGTCCGTGGTGGGCGCGGCGACCGCCTTCGTCCTGCTGTCCGCCGCCGCCACCCACGCGCTGGGCCTGGAGGCCATGTTCGGCGCCTTCCTGGCGGGAATGCTCATCAGCTCGGGCCCGCGGGCCCTGCGCGCCCGACTCGCGCCCCTGCGCACGGTCGTCCTCGCGGTGTTCGCGCCGCTGTTCTTCGCCACCGCCGGGCTGCGCCTGGAGCTGGACGCCCTCGCCGACCCCACGACGCTCGCTGCCGGTGTCGTCCTGCTGCTGGTCGCCGTCGTCGGCAAGGTGGCCGGGGTCTTCGCGGGCGCCAGGGCGGTCGGCGTCGGCACCTGGGAGTCGGTGGCCCTCGGCGGGGCGCTCAACGCCCGCGGTGTCATCCAGTTGGTCATCGCCGCCGCGGGACTGCGGATCGGGGTGCTGAACGCCACGTCGTACACGATCGTCGTGCTGGTCGCCATCGTGACCTCGCTGATGGCGCCGCCCGTGCTGCGCTGGAGTATGCGCCGGGTCGAGCACACCGCCGAGGAGGAACTGCGGTTGCGCGACCGGTCGGTGCTCGACTGGAAACCGGCCGGCCAGTCCCCGGACGCCCACGTCTGACGGCCACGGCGACGGCACAGCCTCGCCACAGACGTGCGGAAGACCGACCGCCCCCTCGCCCCCGTGCGCCGTCCGCAGCACACTTGACCGACGAAGCGGTTGCTGCCGGAGGGGGACGGAAGATGCGGGACAGTCATCGGGCCGACGCCGAAAGGCTGTTGGCACGGGCTGTGGAGGAGGAGGTACGGCGCTCGGGGGGCCGTACGGACGCGAAGGTGCTGATGTCGCGGGCGCGGGGAGCGCTGGACGCGATGGCGCGGACCGCCGCCGAGGAGTACACGGCGTACACCCGGGCGCTGGACGAGTCCGAGGCCGGCCGGCTGACGTTCGCCCAGCGCTACGCGCGCGACGGCGGCGGGACGCCGCTGCTGGTGGCGGGGGTGGGCGCGGTCGCCGCGGTGGTGGCCGACCTGGCGCTGGGCACCGGTACGGGCACGGCGGTCGGGGCGGGCGTGGCCGTCGGCGTGGCGGGGGCGGCGGCCACGGTGGTGAAGGTGGCGGGCACCCATCTGCCGGCCGCGCACCACCGGGCCGGGGCGGTCGGCCAGCCGGGCGGCCCGGAGCAGCTCCGGCTGCAATGGCTGACCGCGCTCGAAGTCCGGGGCATCCGGCCGTTCCTGGACCAGCAGCGGGTGCTCGCCGCGTCCACCGGACCGACGAAACCCGGGCCCAAGCTGTTCGGCGCGGACAAGAGCGGCGCGGCGCGCGGCCGGAGCGTGCTGGAGCAGTCGTTCGGTCAGCTCCCGGCCCCGTCGGGGCCGTTCGCCGGGCGGCGGCCGGAGCTGGCCCGTATCCGGCAGTGGGTGCAGGCGGGCCGGGCCAGCACCACGACCCGGCCGACGGTGGTGGTGCTGCACGGCCCGCCGGGCAGCGGCCGTACGACGCTGGCGGTGCGGGCGGCGCTGGACCTCAGGGACCAGTTCCGCGGCGCCTGTGTGGTCGATCTGCGCGGCGACAGCGCCGACGAGCCGCCGCTGTCCACCCGGGACGCCCTGCTGCATCTGCTGAACCGGCTGGGCGCCCCGCGTGAGCAACTGCTGTTCCGTGAGCGGTCGTCCGCCGACCAGCAGGTCAAACGGCTGAGCGAGCTGTACCACCAGCATCTGACCGGCGTCCCGGTGACCGTCGTCCTGGACGACGCCTCGGACCTGGCGCAGATCCGCACCCTGGTCCCGGAGCGCTCGGACAGCCTGGTCCTGGTCACCGCCCGCGACCCGCTCGCCCTGCCGCCCGACCTCCCGGCGTCGGTCCACCACCTCCCGGTACCGCCGCTGGACGCGGCGGGCGCGGAGGACGTCCTCGGCGCGGTCGCCGAGGACACCACGGGACCGTACGACGCCGAGTCCGGCGACCGGATCACCGAGCTGTGCGGCGGGCTGCCGCTGGCCCTGCGGATCGCCGGTTCCTCGCTCGGCCCGCGCTCCCCCCGGCAACTCGCCGCCGACCTGGGCGCGTACGGGCCCGTCGACCCGGTGGAGCGGGCCCTGTGGCTGCGCTACACCGACCAGTCCGACCCGGCCCGGCGGCTGCTGCGCCGCCTCGCGCTCGCCGGACGCGCCTCGCTCGGCACGGCAGCCGCGGCCTCGCTGCTGGCCACCGACCAGGCGGAGGCGGGCCGCCAGCTGACCGCGCTGGCCCGCGCGGGCCTGATCGACCAGGTGCGCGGCGACCGCTACCGGCTGCACGACCTGGTGCGGGCCTTCGCCCACGCCCGGCTGCTGGACGAGGAGGAGGCGGCCGAACGGACCGCCGCGCAGGAGCGGCTGATCGTCAACTACGCCGAACTCGCCGACTCCGTCCTGCGGCTGGTCGACGGCAACATGTCGACCCGCTCGGACCGGTTCGGCCCGCACGGCTTCACCTCGCTGGACGAGGCGCTGCGCTGGCTGGACGACGAGTCGAGCTTCATCACGGCGACCCTGCGCCATGCCGAGGGCGTCGACCAGGGCGCGGTGCTGAACCTGCTGGGCGCGCTGTGCGACTACTGCCTACTGCGCGGCGACCTGTACCGGCTGGGGGAGATCAGCGAGCTGGCGCAGGCGGTGGACCAGGGGCTGCTGATCCGTTCGGTGCAGTGGCGCACCGGCATCGCGGCCCGCCAGCTCGGCGAGCTGGACAAGGCCCGCACGACCCTCACCTCCGTCGTGGACCTCTATATGGAGGCGCATCACGACGCGGGCGCGGCCCGTGCCCTGTGTTCGCTCGGCATCACCCTGCACCACCAGGGCAATCTGGTGGAGGCGGCGGCCAAGCTGCGCGAGGCGCTCGACCTCCAGGCGGCCCCGCAGCTGGCCACCGACCGGGCGTGGACGATGCACGCGCTGGCCGCCGTCGAACGCGACCGCGCCCATCTCGCCGAGGCCCTCGACCTGCTCACCGGCTCCCTCGCCCTGCACCGCGCGGGCGAGTCGGTGCACGGCGAGGCATGGGCGCACTTCCAGCTGGGCCAGTTGTACGTCCGGCTCGGCGACACGGCCCGCGCCGAGTCGGCCCTGCACTCGGCCCTGGACCTCTACGACCGCACCCGCGACCCGCGCGGCACGGCCTGGGCGCTGACCCAGCTGGCCCGCGCCCACCTGGTCGCCGGTGACGCCTCCCCCGCGGTGCACGAACTGCGCGCGGCGGCGGCCCGGCACCGGGAGAACGAGGACGCCCGCGGCGAGGCGTGGACCCTGTACTACCTCGGCCAGGCCCTGGAGGAGAGCGGCGACCGCGAACAGGCGGTCCGCGACCTGGAGCGCTCCCGCACGATGTTCTCCCGGATGCGGGACGTGTACGGGCTGGCCTGCGCCCGCCACCACTCGGCCCGGGTGACCCGCGACCAGCGGGCGGCGCAGACCGGCTCCCTGCGCAACTCCGGTTTCGCCCGGCAGCTCCTGGTGGACGCCCGCGCCGACTTCCAGCGGATCGGCGTCGCCCATGGCGAGGCGTGGACCTGTCTGGAACTGGCGGTGGTGGACGCGGGCAACGCGAAGACCCCGCAGGCGCTCGCGCTGTGCGAGGAGGCGGCGGCACTGTTCGCCTCGTACGGCGACCGCCGGGGCGAGGACTGGGCCCGCTTCCTGCGCTGCACGCTGCTGCCGTACGCGGCGCCGGGCGGGGTCGAGGTCGGTACGGCGGTGGCCCAGGAGGAGCTGGCCCAGCTGTCCCGCTCCCCGCACGCCTCCCGCGACCCCAAGCTCACCGAGTACGCGGAGACGTACCAGCTGTTCCTGGAGCGCGGGATCAGTCTGGAGGCGGGCTGGCAGGCATGGCGCCTGGGCATGGTCCCGAGCCGCCACGCCCGGGAGGTCATGGGGGTGGGGGTACAGGTGGGGTCGTGACGTCAGGAGGCGTCGGGGTCGTGAGGCCGGGGCGCCGGGGTCGGGGCGCGAGGCCGGGGCGCCGGGGTCGGGCTCAAAAGGCCGGGCTCCCGGCGTCCGGTGTGATCAGACGGCGTCGGGACGGTCCTCCTCCGGCGCCCGCGTCCCCTCTCCGTACGCCGACCGGGCCCGCACCAGGGCCCGCCCCGTCTCCCCGCTGGCGTTGACCCGCCCCAGAGCGACACCGCCGGGCCCGGCGAGATGGAGCCACTCCGCGCGGTAGCGGTTACCGCCCTGACCGTACGTCCCGGACTCGGTGCGCTCGGTGACCACCAGCTGGGACCAGGGCACGGCGTGGGCGGGGTCGGCGCCACGGACGAGAACGGCCCCGCCCTCGAAGACGTACAGCCAGGTCCCCCGGTGGGTGAGACGGCTCTCCGCCCAGGGACCGAGGAACGGCACGGCGATCGCGACGAACAGCAGACCGGCGGCGACGGCCTGGACGGTCGTGCCGTAGGGCCCGAGCAGCAGACCGACGCCCGCCAGACCGCAGGGCAGGGCGACCAGCGCGGACACACAGCCCAGCCCGCCGGTGCCGCCGGCCAGCCGCTGGGACGGTCCGGCGGGCTCGCCCAGCGCGTGCGCCGCCGCGGCCTCCAGCGCCCGGCGCCGGGCGTCCTCGGCCGCCGTGTCCGCTCGTGTGCCCCACATCCGTGCCGCCTCCCCGGTCACCGACCCGGTGCCCGGGTCAAGGGTGACGGGGTGGCGGTGAACACGTCAACGACACGACGGCGGATCGGGACGCCTACGCTCCGGCGTCACCGGGACGCTGCGGCGCGCCCGCGGAGCTGGGCTCCTTGCCCACGGAGCCGTCACCGTCACCGCCGGAGGGCTGCCCTTCCGGGTCTTCCTTGAAGTCGACCTTGCCCATGTGCCGGTTCATCGACTTCATGAGGCCCCATACGGCCAGGGCCATCACCGCGAACACGATGAAGCCGAGGACGCCGGGGGTCACCTTGTCCTCGTCGAGCTCCTTCGCGAGGGTGACGAGGTTCGTCATTGCCAGGCTTGCGCTTGCGCTCATGTCAGGCATTGTCCCGGACGCCCGCGAAGAGGTCGTCCTCGGGGAGGGAGGTGTCCACGAGGGACTTCGTCAGCTCGTACTCCTCGGTGGGCCAGACCTCCTTCTGGAGCTCCAGCGGCACCCGGAACCAGCCGCCGTCGGGGTCGATCTGTGTGGCGTGCGCGATCAGCGCCTTGTCCCGGATCTCGTAGAAGTCGGCGCACGGCACATGCGTGGTCAGCGTGCGCTCCTTCTGCCCGAACTCGTCCCACCGCTTGAGCCAGTCCCCGTACGGCGACTCCATGCCGCGGTCGAGCAGCGCCTGGTGCAGTGCCTCGGTGCGGGGCCGGTTGAAGCCCTGGTTGTAGTAGAGCTTCTGCGGCTGGAAGGCGGGCCCGTACACGGCCTCCGGGAACCGCTCGGTGTCGGCCGCCCCGTCGAAGGCCACCATGGAGATCTTGTGGGTCATGATGTGGTCGGGGTGCGGGTAGCCGCCGTTCTCGTCGTAGGTGGTGATCACCTGCGGCCGGAAGGAACGGATGCGCCGCACCAGCTCGCCCGCGGCGTGCTCGACGTCCTCCAGGGCGAAGCAGCCCTCGGGCAGCGGCGGCAGCGGGTCGCCCTCGGGCAGCCCGGAGTCCACGAAGCCGAGCCATTCCTGCTTGACCCCGAGGATCTCGCGGGCCTCGTCCATCTCCTTCTTGCGCACCTCGTGGATGTGCTCCTCGATATAGGTGTCGCCCTGGAGCTTGGGGTTGAGGATGGAGCCGCGCTCGCCGCCCGTGCAGGTCACGACCAGCACGTCCACCCCCTCGGAGACATACTTCGCCATGGTCGCGGCGCCCTTGCTCGACTCGTCGTCGGGGTGCGCGTGCACGGCCATCAGTCGCAGCTGGTCAGTCAAGACTCGATCCTCGGTGAATAGGCGCCCGGGGTGCCCGGGTGCGATGGTCGGTAGCCGATGGCCGGTGGCCGGCGGTCGAAGGCCCGGTGACCGGCGGCCGGTGGCCGGTCCGTCTCGCCGACGAGGGGCGGGGGTCCGCGACGGACGACGGACGGGCGGCTTCTATAGTGACCGAATCGGAGGGCCAATAATTCCGGAGTCCGGCTCCGGGGCCCCTTTTGGGACAGCGTCTTCGGGAGTGTTCCGCCCCCGGCCGAGAGGACGATCATGAGTACGGTGAGCACGCGACCGCCGCAGGGCCGCTACGGCCGGACCTCGGACGAGCGCGCCGACCGCACCCTGAAGATCGCCGGAGCCGTGCTGGGCGCCGCCCTGCTGGCCCTGTTCGGCTACTTCGCCTACCACTACGTCGGCCAGAACAAGATCAGCGCGGAGCTGATCAGCTTCGAGCTGGGCGAGGACGCGGTGCAGGTCAGACTGAAGGTGGAGAAGGACGCCGGGGCGTCCGGCTACTGTACGGTCCGCTCCCTGGCGGAGAGCGGCGCCGAGGTGGGCCGCGCCGACTTCCGCTTCGACGGCGCCGCGAGCAGCCTGGATGAGGTGGTCACGCTCCGTACGGCGTCCCCGGCCACATCGGCGGAACTCATGGGCTGCCACGCGACCTGATTCCCCCGGGGCCCGGGGCCCGGCGGACGCCCGCCGCCCCCGCCCCGCCCACGACCATCGGGCGACGACCAAAACCTCAAGGCTGACCTGCGTTGACGGGATTTTGGTGACTTATGTCCTCCCGGGGTCGCCATTGAATTGTTAGGCTCGTGGTTTCGCCCACTCATGAAGGAACATCCTTCTGGGTAGGGCGATGCTTTGTATTCCCAGTACCGACGAGGAGCACCCTGTGACCCAGACCAGCGAGAACGTCACCTGGCTGACCCAGGAGGCGTACAACAAGCTCAGGGAAGAGCTTGACTACCTTACTGGTCGTGCGCGCACGGAGATCGCCGCCAAGATCGCCGCCGCACGCGAGGAGGGCGACCTGCGGGAGAACGGCGGGTACCACGCGGCCAAGGAGGAGCAGGGCAAGCAGGAGCTGCGGGTCCGCCAGCTGACCCAGCTGCTGGAGAACGCCCAGGTCGGCGAGGCACCGGCCACCACGGACGGCACCGTGGCCCCCGGGATGGTCGTCACCATCGCCTTCGACGGCGACGAGGACGACACCTTGGCGTTCCTGCTCGCCTCCCGTGAATACGCCAGCTCGGAGATCGAGACCTACTCCCCGCAGTCCCCGCTGGGCGGCGGCGTGATCGGCCACAAGGTCGGCGAGGACGTGCAGTACGAACTCCCCAACGGCCGCACGGCGTCGGTCCGCATCCTGAAGGCGGAACCGTACAGCGGCTGACGGCCCCTTTCCGCCCTGACCTGGAGGCCCCGGTGTCGCTGGTGACACCGGGGCCTCGGCATGTCCGCCGGGGGACGCGGGGTCAGCCGATGGGCGACAGCGGCTGGTCCGGGGAGTCCAGCCAGACGACGTGCCCGCCCGTCGCGACGTCGACCGTGAGCCCGAACCGCTCCCAGCCGGGCCGCCCGAGCCCATGCCAGTGCAGATGGGCGACGACCACCTCGTCCCAGAGCCGACGCGCCCCTGACTGGTACACCTCGAACTCCTCCCGTTCGGGTACGTAGTCGACCGTGGCCCAGGAGCTGACGGCGAGATCGCGCAGCCACAGCGTGTACGTACCGTCGCCGTACATCTCGGCCCAGGGATGGACACCGCGCGTCTGAAGACCGATGGCGAACATCGCCAGCCACTCCCCCACATCGTCCGGCGAGACGGAGGTCATCGACCTGACGCCGTCCCCCGGCCACTTCTGCCCGCCTAGATACTCCCGGACATGCCTGCGCACGATCCGCTGATCGCGGAGCCGCATGAAGGCGGACGACCCGACGAACCGCCCGGACGCGGTGCCGCCGTCCTGCTGGACCACGAGTCGCACGACGCCCTCACCGCCGTACGTCGGGCCCCAGGGGGCGACGATGATGCCGCCGGGCCGGGTCTGTCTGATCCAGGCGGCGGGCACCTCGCCGACCGAGCAGGTCGCGACGACCCGGTCGTACGGTCCGGCCTCCGGATACCCGGCGGCGCCGTCCCCCACGACACACAGCGGATGGAGGCCGACCGCCCGGATGCGCTTCCGCGCCGCGTCGGCGGTGGCCGGGTCGACCTCGATCGTCACGACGTTCTCGGGGCCGACGCGATGACTCAGCAGGGCCGCGTTCCATCCGGTGCCGGTGCCGATCTCCAGGACGCGGTGATCGTCGTCCACGGTGAGGGCGTCCAGCATGGCGAAGACCATGGTGGGCATGGAGCTGGAACTGGTGGGTGTGCCGCCTCTTCCGGGGCCCGTGTGGGCACCGTCGTCCCACTGGGTCGTGATCGGCGCGTCGGTGTGGACGGCGTTCCACCACAGCTCGGGATCTTCCGAGCGGATCACCCTGTCGTCCTGCCGGTTCATGCCCGCCCGGCCGGGCCAGATGGTGTCCGGTACGAAGTGGTGGCGTGGCGCGCGGTGGAAGGCGGGCAGCCAGTCCGAGGTCAGGACGCCTTTCGCCACGAGGGCGGCGGCGAGCGCTTCTTGGTCGTGTCCCGTACTCACTCAGCGGCCGTCCGCGGGGCCTTGGCCGTCGTTGGTGTTGCCACCCTCGTCGGAGCCGCCGCCTCCGTGCTTGTTGCCGCTGTCGCTGTCGTCCTGGGGGTTGCCGCCGCCTGCGGTGGCGGACCGGGGTGGAGGAGTGGGATTCATGGTCTCTCCGTGTGGTGGGGGGTTCGGATGAAGTGGTGGTGCGGACCACCCTGGGCGATGCCCGGGGTGGAGTGGTGCGACCCCGCCCGAGCGACAGGGAAGGGATCAGCTCGGGCGGGGCCGGTCTCAGGGGTTCGCCAGGATGTAGGCGGCGATCAGCACGAAGCCGGTCGACCCTGCGACGGTGAAGACCAAGAGGGGTCCGGCGTATCGGAAGAGGAGTTGCTTGATCACTGCTTGCTCCGCGTACGCCAGGGCCGGGTGATGATCTCCTCGTAGCCGAGGTGGTCCGGGTTGCGTCCGGAGTGGGCCAACGCCCAGCGCTGAGGCGGCTCCCACTCGCCGTCGGGGGCGGATTCCTCTCCGCAGGCGGAACACCGCATCGTGTGGGTCACGGGCGGGGCGCCGGGCTCGCGGTCGGGCACCAGGTGCCGTTCTGTGGGAGCGATGACGGTGTGCGGGCCGCTCACAGGCCCCTCCCCGTCATCCGGTTACGGGCGTTATTGCGCGCCCGCACATCTTCCGAGGTTCCGGGAATTCTGACGTGGTCGGGATCGACTTCCCATTCACGCCCTCCACCTACCGGCCGCAGCATCCACCGCCCAGCGATCTCGCCCTGCCACTCACCGACGCAATTCGTTCGAGTGTCCAGGAATCGATCACCGACACGGGGAGCAGGCTCACCGGACCCTGCGAAGTCACGCGCAACCATGTCGACCTTCCTCGCAGTAAGCGCGTTTGCAAGTTCCCTTTGAGGAAATCGCATGAGGCGTCACCTGACCACGGCACATGTGCGGCACTCTTGATGCATCTGCGGGCAGCGCATGATGCGCACACGAGTCCGAGCAGGCAGGGAGACAGGTCATGGCATCGTCGGAACTCGCCAAGCTGCGCCGCAGACTGGGCTACAGCCAGGAACATGTGGCCCACTGCCTGGGCACCGACCGCACCACGGTTGGCCGCTGGGAACGAGGCGAGACCCAGATGCGCGGCCACCACCGCCGCAAGCTCGCAGACCTGTTCGACGTTACGCTGACAGAACTCGATTCACTCCTCATGGCGCCGAAGGCCGCTGAACATCCAGTCCCCGCCACCTCCTTTGACTCAGGTGACTCCGACGACATGCTTCGCAGAGACTTCCTCCGCCATCTCACCGTCGCTGGCTCAATAGCCATGCTTCCTGCCGATGCCCTGGACGAAGGACCGGGCTGGGACGACTTCGAGGCGATGAACACACACTTATGGCGCGTCTATCAGCTCTCCCGCAACAAGAGTTCTGTCCGTCCGCTGATTCTGGATCAGCTCACGACCCTCTCGGACTCCTTCGAAAGCGGAAGGCGCGTGGCAGAGTTGTGCGGTCTGACCGCCGATCTCTTCCAACTCGCGGGCGAACTCGCCTTCGACGGAGACCGATACACCGAGGCGGCCCATTGCTACACGCTCGCCCTGAGCGCCAGCCGTGAGGCCGGAGCCTACGACCTGTGGGCCTGCGCCCTGACCAGACACGCATACGTGGGCCTGTACGAGGGCCAGCACCGCCAAGCGGCTGCCATGCTCACGGCTGCCGAGAAGGTGGCACAACGGGGTGACAGCGCCCTTGCGACCCGCCACTGGGTAGCTGCCGCGCAGGCCCAGGCGTACGCGGGACTCGGAGATTTGAGCGCGTGCGAGAGAGCACTCGACGCAGCCGAGGACGTGGCGCGGCTTCCGGCGGGCAGTACCAACGGCGGTTGGCTACGGTTCGACGGCTCACGACTGGCTGAGGAACGTGGGTCGCGGTATCTGGAACTGGGGCGGCTCGATCTGGCCGAGACGACATTGACGGCCGCTCTCACGCAGGATGCCCTTGCTCGTGGTTCTTCCTTCCGGCGGCGCGCGGCTGTACTCGCCGACCTGGCGACCATTGGCGCCAAGCGCCGAGAAGTCGATCAAGTCATGACATTCGGCCGACAAGCACTGGAACTGGCCCAACGCTCAAGATCTGGGTACATCGTCCGTAGACTCCAGGTCCTGCAACGAGAACTGGAGCAGGTCGCTCACGACGCCCGGGTGGCCGAACTGAGCGCGGAGATTGCCGCATTGGCGCAATGAAAGGGATGGACGTGTCACACCCCCAAGAAGACGGCCGACTGTTCCGGGAAGCCTGGATCGCCGGGGTCAAAGCCCACTACCCCGGTGAGCCCAAGCCCGGTTACATCGTGCCCTGGGAGGAGACCCCGGACTGGGAGCGGGAGTCCGCCGCGGTGGTCTGCGGACAGGTCCGCGAGTTTCTCCGGGTGAGCGGCCGGAGCGCCGCACGGCTGACCCGCGAGCAGAAGGGCCGTTTCGTCTCGCTGTGCTGGATCGCCCAGATCTTCGCCCACTTCCCGGACCCCAAGCCGTCGTACGTCGCCGACTGGGCGGATCAGCCCGAGTGGCAGCGTGCGGTGAACTCCGACATCTTCGAGGCGATCGAGGCCGTCGGCTGACCCGGCTGATCCACGGCGGGGCGGAGGAACCCGGAGGGCCAGGACCGCTGCTTCTCGGTCCTGGCCCTTCTGCCGATCCGGGCACCGCCCCCGCTCAGCGGCTCGCGCTCCGGTACTTGCGGACCGCCAGGGTCCGGAACACCACGATGATCAGGATCGACCAGATCAGGGACGCCCACACCGGGTGCTGCATCGGCCAGGCGTCGGACGGGGAGACGCCGGGGTTGCCGAACAGGACGCGGCACGCCTGGACCGTGGCGCTGAACGGGTTCCAGTCGGCGACATGCTGGAGCCAGGGCGTCATCCGGCTGCTGTCGACGAACGCGTTGGACACGAACGTGACGGGGAACAGCCAGACCAGGCCGCCGGAGGTGGCCGCCTCCGGGGTGCGGACGGAGAGGCCGATGAGGGCGCCGACCCAGGTGAACGCGTAGCCCAGCAGGAGCAGCAGGCCGAACGCGCCCAGTACCTCACCGAGGTTGGTGTGGGTGCGCCAGCCGACCAGCAGGGCGACGATCGCCAGGACGAAGAGGGTGAGCGCGGTCTGGACGAGGTCGGCCAGGGTCCGTCCGGTGAGCACCGCGCCGCGGGCCATCGGGAGCGAGCGGAAGCGGTCGATCAGGCCCTTGTGCATGTCGTCGGCGATTCCGGCGCCCGCGCCGGCCGTGGCGAAGGTGACGGTCTGGGCGAAGATGCCCGCCATCAGGAACTCGCGGTAGACGGCCGGGTCCGTGGTGCCCCCGATGTCCATGGAGCCGCCGAAGACATAGCTGAACAGCACGACGAACATGATCGGCTGGAACAGGCCGAAAATGATCATCTCGGGGATGCGGGACATGCGGATCAGATTCCGCCGGGCCACCACCAGGGAGTCCCGTACGGACTGGACCACCGGGTTCGCGGGCGGTGCGATCGGCACCGCTTCGGGGACGGCACTCACTGCGCGGTCTCCTTCTGCTGCTTGCGGGGCGTGCCGGACACGTCCTCGTCGGCGGGGTTCTCCTCGGCGACATGGCCGGTGAGGGAGAGGAAGACGTCGTCCAGGGTGGGGCGGCGCAGCCCGATGTCGTCTATCTCGATGCCGCGGGTGTCGAGTTCGCGGATGATCTCGGCGAGCAGCTTGGCGCCGCCGGTGACCGGGACGGTCAGCTTGCGCTGGTGGTCGTCGACCGTGGCCTCGCCCTTGCCGAGGCCGCGCAGGATCTCGGCGGCGGTGGCGATGTGCTCGCGGTCGTGGACGACGACCTCGACGCGCTCGCCGCCGGTGCGGGCCTTGAGCTGGTCGGAGGTGCCGCGGGCGATCACCTTGCCGTGGTCGACCACCGCGATGTCGTGCGCGAGGTGGTCGGCCTCCTCCAGATACTGGGTGGTCAGCAGGAGCGTCGTACCGCCCGAGACGAGCTGTTTGATGACCTCCCACAGCTGCTGGCGGTTGCGGGGGTCGAGGCCGGTGGTCGGCTCGTCCATGAACATCACCGGCGGGCGGACCACGAGCGCGGCGGCGAGGTCGAGCCTGCGCCGCATCCCGCCGGAGTAGGTCTTGGCGGGGCGGTCGGCGGCGTCGGTCAGATGGAACTGGTCGAGCAGCTCGGTGGCGCGGACCTTGGCGGCCTTGGAGCGCATCTGGTAGAGCTGGCCCACCATCTGGAGGTTCTCGCGGCCGGTCAGATACTCGTCGACCGCGGCGAACTGGCCGGACAGGCCGATCGAGCGGCGGACCTCGTTGGGATGCTTGAGGACGTCGATCCCGGCGACGACGGCACGGCCGCTGTCGGGGCGGAGCAGGGTGGTCAGACAGCGGACGGTGGTGGTCTTTCCGGCGCCGTTCGGCCCCAGCAGGCCCAGTACGGTGCCTTCCGGGACATCGAGATCGACGCCGTCCAGTGCCTTTACCTCACCGAAGGTCTTGACCAGACCCTCGGCGTAGATGGCGCCTGGCATATGAGTCTCCCCATGGTCAGGGTGTGTGAGTGAGAAGCGTGGGTGCGGATGGGCGTCCTGTGCCGCCTGGATACGGCGAGCCCAGACCCGACGACCCACCATAACGCGATGTATCGCGTGTCACAACGGAATTTGCAGTGCTCCCCGCCGCGGCCAGGAAAACGGCGCTGACCTGGGGCTTCTCCGCTTCTCCCCGGTCTGATCGACCCCGGGCGCCTCAGTCGATGACGGTGTACCCCGCGTCACGCAGGGCCTGTCCGACCTCGGCGCAGTGCGCCGGACCCTTGGTCTCCAGGTGCAGTTCGACCTCCGCCTCCGTGAGCCCCAGCCGTGGATCGGTCCGTACATGACTCACATCGAGCACGTTAGCGTCCACCACTGACAACGCCCCCAGCAGCGAGGCGAGCGCCCCCGGCCGGTCGGTGAGCCGGAGCCGTACGGCCAGGTAGCGGCCCTGCGCGGCCATGCCGTGCCGCAGCACCCGCTCCATCAGCACCGGGTCGACATTGCCGCCGGACAGCACCGCCACCACCGGCCCCGCGATCCCCGCGGTGTCGCTGAGCAGCGCCGCCACCGGGCTCGCCCCGGCCGGTTCCACCACCAGCTTGGCCCGCTCCAGACAGAGCAGCAGCGCCGCCGACAGCGCGTCCTCGGAGACCGTGCGGACCTCGTCCACCAGCTCCGCGCAGATCGCGAACGGCACGTCCCCGGGCCGCCCGACCTTGATGCCGTCGGCCATCGTCGACGGCAGCTCCACCGCCACCGGGCGCCCCGCCGCCAGCGACGGCGGATACGCCGCCGCGCCCGCCGCCTGCACCCCGATGATCCGCACGTCCGGCCGCAGTGCCTTCACCGCGACCGCGATCCCGGCCGCCAGCCCGCCGCCGCCCATCCCCACGAGGATCGTGCGCACCTCCGGGCACTGCTCCAGGATCTCCAGCCCGACCGTGCCCTGTCCGGCGATGACGTCCGGGTGGTCGAAGGGGTGGATGAACACCGCCCCCGTCGTGCGGGCGTACTCCTGCGCGGCGGCCAGGGTCTCGTCGACGACCTGACCGTGCAGCCGCACCTCGGCGCCGTACTCCCGGGTCGCGCTGATCTTGGGCAGCGGGGCGCCCCTCGGCATGAACACCGTCGCCCGCACGCCGAGCAGCGCCGACGCCAGCGCCACGCCCTGCGCGTGGTTCCCGGCGCTGGCCGCGACCACCCCGGCCGCCCGCTCCTCGGGCAGCAGCCCGGCGATCCGCACATACGCGCCGCGCAGCTTGAAGGAGCCGGTCCGCTGGAGGTTCTCGCACTTGAGGTGCACGGGCGAGCCCAGCAGCTGGGTCAGATAGCGGCTGCCCTCCATGGCGGTCGTCCGCGCCACACCCGCCAGCATCTTCTGGGCACCGCGTACGTCGTCCAGGGTGACCGGCGGCAAAGGGGCGGTCCTGCGGTGGTTCATGACTCAAGTCTCGCAGCCGTTCATGACGCAGGTCTCGCAGCCGTTCATGACTCGGGTCCCGCAGCCGTTCATGACTCGGGTCCCGCAGCCGTTCATGACTCGGGTCCCGCAGTCGTTCATGACTCGAGTCTCGCAGTTCACAGCCGCCCCGCGCGGGTGTGACCAAGCGCCGGGACCGGTTTGCTCAGCCCCGGTACGGCCCGCCTCCCAGCCGCGTACCCTGTCCCCCAACCTTGCACCCAGCATGAAGTGAGCCCCCGGCCATGCCCACAACGCCTGACATGTCGATGGACATGACGACCGTCGGTGACACCGGTCTTCTCGACGCGATGCAGCACGAGGTCGCGGTGTTCGCCCGCCGGGCCGAACAGACCCGGCTCGGCGGGGTCGGGCAGGTGCGCAACTCCATGGACCGGGCCGCGTATCTGCTGCTCAACCGGCTGGACAAGGAGGGCCCGATGGGTGTCAAGGCGCTCGCCGCCAGCATGGGCATCGACTCCTCGACGGTGACCCGGCAGGTGGCCCCGCTGGTCGACACCGGGCTGGTCAAGCGGACCTCGCACCCGGAGGACGGCCGCGCGGTGGTGCTCCAGCTCTCCCCGCGCGGGCTGTCCCGGCTGGACGAGGTGCGCTCCTCGCGGCGCCAGCTGATGGCCGAGCTGACCGAGGACTGGGCGCCGGAGGAGCGGGTGGCGTTCTGCGCGCTGCTGACCCGGTTCAACCGGGCGCTGTCGCTGCGGATGGCGGCGCCGGGTGAGACGGGCGCGGAGGCGCCGGGCGTGTCCTGAGGGCGGCACGTATGTCCGGGGTTCGCGTGCGGCACCTGTGTCGGGCGTTTGCGTGCGGCACCTGTGTCCGGGGTTCGCGTGCGGCACCTGTGTCAGGCGTTGCCTGGCGGCACACCTGTCCGCCGGTGCCTTGCGGCGCACATGCCCGGCGTTCCCTGACGGCCACCCGTGTCGGGCGTCCCGTCGCGGCACACATGTCCAGCGTTCCCTGACGGCCACCCATGTCCGGCGTCCCGTCGCGGCCCACCTGTCCGGCGTCCCCTGCCGCGCCCGTGTCCGCCGTTCCCTCCCCTCCCCCTCCCCTTCTCCTGCCCCTGCCCCTGCCCCTGCCCCTGCCCCTGCCGGGGTCTCTCTCCCCCGCCCCTGAACCACTCCTTCCGTTCCTGACCGATCCCTTCCCGGTCGTGCACGGTTCTTGACCGTCGGGGTCCGGCTGGCCTCATATGAGGCGCAGGGCGGTCGCTTCCCGTGCCGCCCCTTCGGAGCGGCCTCAGGGGGGAGGCGCGGTGCACGCACGGCGGACGGCGCGGGACGCGCGCCGGGACCGGGAGTTCGCGGCGTTCGTCGCGGGCGCCTCGGGACGGCTGCTGCACACCGCCGTCCTGCTCACCGCGGAGACCCCGGACGCCCATCCGCGCGCCCGGCGCCTGCTCACCCTGGCCCTCGCCCACACGTACGCCCACTGGGACGGGCTGCGCGGCGAGGACCCCTACGACCGGACCCGGCAGCACCTCGCGGGCCGGTTCGCGCGCGCCGCCTGGCACCAGTACGGGGCGTTCGGCCGGGCCAGGCCCCGCCCCGGGAGCACCCTGGCCGATCTCGCGCCCCGGGAACGGCTGGTCCTGGTGCTGCGGCTGTTCGAGGGGGTCGCCGAGCAGCAGACCGCCGCCCTGCTGGGCATGCCCGTGGAGCGGGTCCGCGCCCTGTGCGACCGGGCCACCGCGACGCTGCTGCATCCGCCGCGCCCGCCCGCGCCGACGGTGACGGCGAAAGCGGTCACCTCATGAGCCGCGCCGACCGGGAGGCCGCCGCGCGGCGCGTCCTGGAGCGGCGTCCACCGCCGGTGCCCCCGGAGCTGCACGGGGACGCCGTACGGCTCGGCGCCCGGCTGCTGCGGCGCCGCCGGGCCGCGCTGCGGCTGCTGTGGCTGGTGCTGCTGGCCGGGTCCGTGGCGTTCACGGTGTGGGCGCTGACGGTGCGCCCGTGGGTGGAGCCGCCGTCGGAGACGACCCCACCCCTGACCGGCTGGTGGCTGCCCGGCGACTAGCCCAGCGCCTGCTGGAGGTCTTCGAGCAGGTCGTCGACGTTCTCGATGCCGACCGACAGGCGGACCAGGTCGGCCGGGACCTCCAGGGCCGAACCGGCGGCCGAGGCGTGGGTCATCCGGCCCGGGTGCTCGATCAGGGACTCCACACCGCCGAGGGACTCACCGAGCGTGAAGATCCGGGCACGGTCGCACACCGCGACGGCCGCCTCCTCGCCGCCCTCGACCTGGAAGGAGACCATGCCGCCGAAGGACCGCATCTGCTTCGCGGCGATCTCGTGACCGGGGTGGTCGGGCAGGCCCGGGTACAGGACGCGGGTCACGCGCGGGTGCCGGGTGAGCATGTCGGCGACCTTCGTGGCGTTCTCGCTGTGCCGGTCCATGCGCACCGGGAGCGTCTTCGCGCCGCGCAGCACCAGCCAGGAGTCGAAGGGTCCGGCGACCGCGCCCATGGCGTTCTGGTGGAAGGCCAGCTCCTCGCCGAGCGTCTCGTCGGCGACGACCAGGGCGCCGCCCACCACGTCGGAGTGCCCGCCCATGTACTTGGTCAGGGAGTGCACCACGACATCGGCGCCGAGCGACAGCGGCTGCTGGAGATAGGGCGTGGCGAAGGTGTTGTCGACGACCAGCCGGGCGCCCGCGTCCTGGGCGAGCTGGGCGACGGCGGCGATGTCGGTGATCCCGAGCAGCGGGTTGGACGGCGTCTCCACCCAGACCGCCTTGGTGCGCGGGGTGAGCGCGGCCCGTACGGCGGCGGGGTCGCTGGTGTCGGCGACCGACCACTCCACACCCCAGCGGGCGACGACCTTGGCGAACAGCCGGAACGTGCCGCCGTAGGCGTCGTTCGGGATGACCACGTGGTCGCCGGGGCCGAGCAGGGTGCGCAGCAGGCAGTCCTCGGCCGCGAGCCCGGACGCGAAGGCGAGACCGCGCCGGCCGCCCTCCAGCGCCGCGAGGTTCTCCTCCAGGGCGGTCCTGGTGGGGTTGGCGCTGCGGCTGTACTCGTAGCCGCCGCGCAGCCCGCCGACACCGTCCTGTTTGTAGGTGGACACCTGGTAGATCGGCGGTACGACCGCCCCGGTCAGGGGGTCGGCGGTGTTGCCCGCGTGGATCGCGAGGGTCTCGAAGTGCTGACTGATGTGCCTGTCACTCATGGGCCCGAGCGTAGTCCGCCGGGAGGGCGGGGCAGGCCGGGAACGGGCGCCGGGGCCCCCGGAGGGGAGTTATCCACAGGGTGGGGGACCGGGTTGGCCAATTGTCGGCGCGGTCTGGTTCGCTTGAGGCATGGAGATTCTGTGGGTCCTGATGGCGCTGCTCATGCTCGGCTTCGTGCTGGGCCCGGTGGCCCTGCGCAGGCGGCGCGCCGTGGGGCTGGTCCCGCCCGGCCACCCGGACGCGGCCGATCCGGCGAACTACGGGTTCGTGCGCCAGGAGGAGCTGGACATCCGGATGCCGGGCCCCGACCAGGATCTGCTGGACGTCCTGGACGTGGTGCAGCGCGGCCAGGACTATCGCGCCGCGGCCCAGCTCCTCGCGGGTACGGACGCGGAGGGCGAGCCGCGCTGGCAGCGGGTGCAGGCGTTCGCGGGCGCGGCGGCGCTGGAGCTCCAGCAGCGGCCCGGCGGGGTCGGTGAGACGCCTGGCGGGCAGTGGCTGCGGGTGTGGCGGGCGGAGCAGCCCAAGGACGCGGGCGGCGCGGCGGTGCACGCGGAGTTCCTGGCCCAGCAGGCGTGGCGGACGGCTACCCGGGGCACGGACGAGTTCCGGATCATCATGGAGGAGGCGAAGGCGGCGCTGGGACAGGCGGCGCTGCTCGCCCCCGGGGACCCGGTGCCGTACATCGTGGAGCTGTCGGTGGCGCGGGGCCTCGGCTACACCCGCGAGGAGTTCGAGCAGCTCTGGCTGAAGATCCTGGACCGGGCGCCGAACCACATGGGCGCGCATCTGGCGGCGCTGCACTACTGGTGCGAGAAGTGGCACGGCTCGCGGGAGCTGGCGTACTCGTTCGCGGAGGCAGCGGCGGCGCGGGCCCCGCGCGGGTCGCTGCTGGCCGCGATGCCGCTGTTCGCGGTGTTCGAGCATCTGCCCGAGGTCAATCTCGTGGCGAGTTTCTACCAGAGCGAGGTGGTGACCAAGGCGATCCATGGCGCGCTGCACGCGGTGCACTCGGCCCGCGCGGACGACCCGATGCTGGCGCACGTCCGTCATCTGCTGGTGTTCTTCCTGGTCCGCTCGGAGCGCTGGGCGGAGGCCATGGGCCAGCTGGTGCGGGTGGACGGCCATGTGGGCGCCCTGCCCTGGACGCTGTCGCCGGACCCGGCGGCGGAGTTCGCGGTGTACCGGGCACTGGCGGTGGCGGGCTACGAGGCGAACGGCGGCAGCCCGGCCACACTCAGAGCCTGACCGGAATTCCGGGGACGCCCCTGACGTTGACCCGATCGACCCCCGATGGGAGACCGCGATGTTCCTGTACAGCCGAACGCCCCAGCTGCCGACCCCCGAGCAGGTGCTGCGGGGACGCCCGGAGCCGGGCTTCACCGTCCCCGAGCGCCACACGGTCCTCGGCAATCCGCTGCTCGGCCCCTACCCGGAGGGCCTGGAGACCGCCGACTTCGGCCTCGGCTGTTTCTGGGGCGCCGAGCGCAAGTTCTGGCAGCTCCCGGCAGGCGTGTACACCACGCTGGTCGGCTACCAGGGCGGCTCCACCGAGAACCCCACCTACGACGAGGTCTGCTCAGGCCTGACCGGTCACACCGAGGTGGTCCGGGTGGTCTTCGACCCGAAGATCGTCTCGTACGAGTCCCTGCTGAAGACGTTCTGGGAGTCCCACGACCCCACGCAGGGCTTCCGCCAGGGCAATGACGTGGGCACGCAGTACCGCTCGGCGGTCTACACCCACTCCCCCGAGCAGGCGGCGACGGCCGAGGCGTCCCGCGCGGCCTACCAGAAGGTCCTGACGGGCTCGGGCTACGGAAAGATCAGCACGGAGATCCGCCCGGCGGACGGCGTCCCCTTCTACCCGGCGGAGGCGTACCACCAGCAGTACCTGGACAAGAACCCGGCGGGCTACTGCGGCATCGGCGGGACGGGCGTCTCCTGCCCGATCGGCGTGGCCCCCGCCGGGAGCTGACGCCCCCGCGCCCGCCCGGCGGCCCGGCAGCCCGGAGGGCAACCGGACAGATCGCCCACGGCTGCCCGACGAGGCCACCGGGCCGACGCCCCCGCGCGCCTCCCACAGCGCGCGGAGGTCTCCACACCACGGACGGGCCCCGATGCCCGCCCCACCGGCGGACCACCCCGGTGGCCGACCCACCGGCGAAATTCGCTGGCCACCGCCGTCCGCATCGCCCGACGCTGTACGTCATGGAACGACCACAGCGTGAGATCCGCGCGTCCTACAGCGCCAGCACGATCACCGTCTACCAGGCGTACCGCCCCGAGCTGGGGCTGGCCGCCGCGCGGGAGGGGCGGTTTCCGGCGGCGTGGCAGCGGGACCGGATGACCTGGATCAAGCCGTCCTTCCTGTGGATGATGTACCGCTGCGGCTGGGGCGCCAAGGAGGGCCAGGAGACCGTTCTCGCCGTCGAGATCCGTCGGGACGGGTTCGAGTGGGCGCTGCGCAACGCGTGTCTGTCGAGTTATGTCCGGGGCGTGCATGCTGATCGGGCGGCCTGGCAGCGGGAGCTGAAGCGGTCGGTCGCCCGGGTGCAGTGGGACCCGGAGCGGGATCTGCGGCTGGAGCGCCTGCCCTACCGCTCGCTGCAACTGGGGCTGTCCGGTGAGGCCGTGCGGCGCTACGCGGACGAGTGGACGGTCGCCATCCATGACGTGACCCCGCTCGCTCGGGAGATCCATGGTCTGGTCCGCGCCGGTGACCTGGACGCGGCGACGCGGCTGCTTCCGCAGGAGCGTCCCTATCCGCCAGTAGGTGAGTAGGGGTATCCCGGGTCCACAACTACCCTTCTCTGCCAGGATGTTCGGCATGGGTGGCGTGAAGGTGCGGGTCGTCGTGGGTGCGGGGGACGGGTCCGACGGGCGGGAGCTGGTGGACGCCGTGCGGCAGTTGCGGGAGATGCTGCTGCGGCGGTCCGTCGAGGACGTGGTGCCCGAGGGGGGCGGTGCGGGCCCGGGGCACAGCAAGGGCGGGGAGCTGGTGGTCGCCGGGACCCTGGTCGTCACGCTGGTGCCGCAGGTGATCACCGCTGTGGTCGCCGTGGTGCAGGCGTGGTCCGAGCGGGCCGCCGGGCGCAGTGCCCGGCTGGAGTTCGGGGACGACAGCCTGGAGATGACCGGGCTCACCGCGCGGCAGCAGCAGGAGCTGATCGACCGGTTCCTGGCGCGAACCGATGGCTCGTCCGGGGAGGACGGCGGCGATGGGGCGGCGTAGGGCGCTGCTCATCGGTATCGGCAGGTACGAGGACGAGCGGTGGAGTCCGCTCGGGGCGCCCGCGCGGGACGCGGAGGCGCTGGGGCGGGTGCTGGCGGACGACGGGATCGGGGGGTATCAGGTCACCTCCGTGGTCGATCAGCCCGCCTATCTGGTCCAGCGTGTCCTTCAGCGGTTCCTCACCGAGGCCGGGCGGGACGACGAACTGCTCGTCTACTTCTCCTGCCACGGCATCAAGGACTACGACGAGCGGCTCTTCTTCGCCGGTACGGACACCTTGCGCGAACCTCTGCTCCTCCAGTCGTACGCCGTGCCCGCCGCGTTCGTCAGCGAGCAGCTCCAGTCGTGCCGGGCGGATCGCAAGGTGCTGCTGCTCGACTGCTGTTTCAGCGGTGCCATCCGGCCGGGTGCCAAGGGGGCCGAGGAGTCCGGGGTCGGGTTCGCCGGGTCGTTCCGGGGCAGCGGCACCGTCGTGATCAGCGCCACCGACGAGATCCAGCTCGCCTTCGAGACCGTGCCCGACGACGACGGCGATGGCGACGGTGACGGGCTGTCCGTGTTCACCGCCGCCGTCGTGCAGGGGCTGCGGACCGGGGCCGCCGATGTCGACGGGGACGGGTTCGTGTCCGCGCTCGATCTGCACCGGTATCTCAGCGCCGAGATGCGGACCGGGCGCACCCGGCAGACGCCCAAGCTGTGGATTCTCGACGGGGTCGGGGACCTCGTCGTCGCGCAGAGACAGCAGGGGCAGGAGGGGGAGGAGGGGGAGGAGGGGGAGGAAGGACGGGAGGGGGGCTCGCCCGGCGTCGCGGGGGCCGAAAGTGCCGAAGGTGACGCCGCTTTGCTGCCGGAGGACATGCAGCCCGCCACCATCTCCGGTATGGAGGTCGGTGCCGTCGCCTACACCCTGCCCTGGGCGATGTGGGCCGACGAGCACCGGCGGCTGTGGCTGCACCCGGACTATCCCGCCGACGAACACCCGGGCGGCACCGTCGAGATGAAGATCCAGCGGGTGCCCGGCGGCTATCACGTCTGGGCCCCGCCCGACCACCACTACCAGCCCGGTCCGCCCGCCTTCGTCGGCGCCCACGGCAGACTCCCGGTGCTCAGACTCGTACGGTAGGAGTTCGTTCGGTGGGGTGGGAGGGCACAAGCGGATGAGTCGTCGGTCTGCCGGTCTGGTGGGGATCTGGGCGGAGATGCAGCGGCAGCAGCAGCGGCTGGTGGCCGCCGAGGCACAGCGGCAGCGGGGGCAGGAGCAGCAGGCGCGACAGCGGCGCAATCAGGCCGCCCGGGAGTACAAGGAGTGGCGGCAGGCCGAGGCGCGGCGGCGCACCGACGAGCTGGAGGCGCGGCTCGCGGGCCTGCGGGGGATTCTGGTGAACGGCTGTCAGGCGCCCGGGTTCAGCGCGTCCGCGCTGCTGCGGGCCGTCGACATCCCCGCCTTCGACCCCGGCCCGCTGGGCATACCGGTGCCGATGCCGGACCCGGCGCACTACCCGGCGCAGGGCGGCTGGGGCGCGCGGGGGCGGGCGCAGGCGGAGGCGCGGGCCCGGTTCGAGTACGACTGGCACACCGCGCAGGCCGCCGAGGCGGAGCGGCAGCGGCAACTCGCCCTGCGGCAGCGGGAGTACGAGCGGTGGGCCGAGGGACGGCGGGCCGAGGTGCGGGGGCACAACGACGGGGTCTCGGAGGTCACCGAAGGGGTCCGGCGCGGTGACCCCGAGGCGGTCGTCGCGTACTTCACCGCCGCGCTGTACGCCTCCACCGCCTGGCCGGAGGACTTCCCCCGGCAGGTCTCCGCCGCCTACGAGCCGGGCGCGCGGCGGCTGGTCCTGGACTGGGAGCTACCGCCGTACGCGCTGGTGCCCGAGGCGCGGGCGGTGCGGTACGTCGCCACCGAGGACCGCGACCGGGAGACCGCCCTTCCGGTCACCAAGCGGCGGGCGCTGTACCGGGAACTGCTCGCCCAGTGCGTCCTGCTGGTGCTGCGTCAGCTGCACGCGGGGGACGCGTACGGGGTGCTGCGCTCGGTCGTCCTCAATGGCTTCGTGGACGACAACGACCCGGCCACCGGGCGCCGTGCGCGGATCGTGCTGGCCTCGGTGAGCGCCGCGCGGGACGTCCTCGGGGAGCTGCGGCTGGACCAGGTGGACCCGGTGAGCTGTCTGACGGACGCCCTGCGGGGGCGGCTCACGGCCCGCCCGGACCAGTTGACGGCGGTCCGTCCGGGGCCGCGGCCCGACGAGATCGGGAATCCCGTCGTCACACATGGCGCGGGGCTGCCGGACCTGGGCGAGGAGCCCGATCTGTACGCCATGGACCCGATCGCGTTCGAGGGGCTGGTCGCCGAGCTGTTCCGGGCGATGGGGATGCGCGCGGTGACCACCCAGCGCTCAGGCGACGGGGGCGTGGACATCGACGCGGTGGACCCGGCGCCGATCCGGGGCGGGAAGATCGTCGTCCAGGTCAAGCGCTACCGGGCCACCGTGCCGCCCACGGCCGTGCGGGATCTGTACGGCACGGTCCAGGACGCCGGGGCCAACAAGGGGGTGCTGGTCACCACGTCCGGTTTCGGCCCGGGTTCGTACGCGTTCGCGCACGGCAAGCCGCTGGAGCTGGTGACCGGGCCCGATCTGGTCGATCTGCTGCACCGGCACGGGCTGCGCGGACGGCTCGGGGAGGGCGGGCCATCGGGCGCACGGGCCGCCGTCCCGGACCCGGAGGCGCCGACGCTGGTGATGCCCGCGCACCAGGAACCGGAGCCGCCCGCCGCCGAGCACAACACCCTCGGCATGTCCTGGTCGGGTGCGGTGGTGCTGGATGTCTGCGCGCTGGTCTGCCGGGGCGACCGGGTCCTCGACGACGACCACTTCGTCTTCTTCAACAACCCGGCCACCCCGGGCGGGGCGGTCCGCGCGCTGTCCGCGGTGCCGCCGGACAAGGCCGCGCTGCGGGTCGCGTTCGACGCGCTGCCGGCCGACGCCGACCGGCTGGTGCTGGTGGCGGCGGTGGACCCGGAGGTGAATCCGGCGGCCGATCTGTCCGGTTTCACCGACGCCCGTATCCGGCTCCTGGACCCGTCGGGGGCGGCGCTGGGCGAGCTGGAGGTGTCCGACGGACGGGCCGGAGAGACCGCGCTGGTGCTGGGGTCGTTCCGGCGGCGGGCGAACGGCGACTGGGACTTCGTGGTCGGCGGCAAGGGCTACACGGGCGGGCTCGCCCACCTCGTCCAGGACTTTGGAATCGCTGTTGCGTAACCGCGATCCACCTCCCCCTCCCCCACGCCCGCGCCACGTGGCCACCGTCACGTCCGAATAGTCCGGCGCCCCCACCGCCGTCCGCCCTACGCTCCCGTACTCAGATTTCTGTTATCGCCACCGCCCGCGCGGGGTCTCCCGTGTGCCGGAAGGGACAGCCGCAGCACAGGGACGATCCGAGGAGTGAGTGTGGGCAGGGAGAGGGACGGTGACGCGGCGCTGGTCAGGGCCGCGCAGCGAGGTGACGACCAGGCCCGGCAGGAACTGGTCGCCCGGTACCTGCCGCTCGTCTACAACATCGTGGGACGGGCCCTGAACGGCCATGCCGATGTGGACGACGTGGTGCAGGAGACGATGATCCGGGCGCTGAACGCGCTCGGTTCGCTGCGCGAGCCGGACCGCTTCCGGTCCTGGCTGGTCGCCATCACCATGAACCGCATACGCGGCCATGTGCACGCCCATCGCGCCACCCCGGTGGTCGGCGACGGCCTGCGCGAGGCGTACGACGTCCCGGACCCGGGCGCGGACTTCGTGGAGCTGGCGATCCTGCGGCTGGGGCTCTCCGGGCAGCGGCGCGAGGTCGCCGAGGCGAGCCGCTGGCTGGACGAGGACGACCGGGCGCTGCTGTCGCTGTGGTGGCTGGAGGCCGCCGGGCGGCTGAGCCGGGCGGAGGTCGCCAGCGCGCTGGAGCTGACGCCGCAGCACACCGCGGTCCGGGTACAGCGGATGAAGGCCCAGCTGGAGTCGGCCCGGGTGGGGGTACGGGCGCTGGCGGCGGTGCCCCGGTGCGTGCTGCTGGACGAGGTGGTCGCGTCCTGGGACGGTGTGCCGTCGGCGCTGTGGCGCAAACGGCTGGCGCGGCACACCCGGGACTGCACGGTGTGCGGCGGGCTCGGCCGGGGGCTGGCCCCGGCCGAGGGGCTGCTGGTGGGGCTGGCGCTGATCCCGCCGGGGGTCGTCGTGTCCGCCGGTTCCGAGGAGACTCTCGCGCTGGCCGCCGCCGCGGGGCCCACGGCGGGCGGCCGGGTCGGGCAGCGGCGGGCGCTGCGCCGCAGACGCCGCCGGATCGCGGTCGCCGGGTGCGTGGCGCTGCTGGCCGGTGGCGGCACGATCGCGCTGCTGCTCCCCGGGGACGGCTCGGACGGTCCGTCACAGGCGGTACGGGACAAGGGCGGGGCCACGGCGGCGCTCACCGCGCCCGAGCGGTCCGCCGGGCGTCCGTCCGCGTCGCCGAGCCCGTCCGCGTCACCGTCCGTCTCCCGCTCGGCCTCTGCCTCACCGTCCCCCTCGGTCTCGAAGACGAAGAGGCCGAGCCCGGCGGCGAGCAGCGGGCGCCCGGCGCCGGAGCCGAGCCGGACGACCGCGCGCCCCGACCCGTTCCCGGCGCCCACCGCGGCACCGCCGGGCACCTTCACGGGGCAGGTGCTGGCGCTGGTGAACGAGGAGCGGGCCAAGGCCGGCTGCCCGTCGGTCGGACAGAACGGCACCCTGGACAGCGCGGCCCGGGAGCACTCCGCCGACATGGCCGCACGGGACTTCTTCGACCACACCAACCCGGACGGCGAGGACCCGGGCGACCGGATCACCGCGGCGGGCTACCGCTGGAGCACCTACGCCGAGAACATAGCCCTCGGCCAGCAGAGCGCCGCCCAGGTCATGCGGTCCTGGATGGACAGCCCCGGCCATCGCGCCAACATCCTCAACTGCTCGGTGCGGGAGATGGGTCTCGGGGTGCACGAGGGCGCGGGCGGCCCGTGGTGGACCCAGGTGTTCGGTACGCGGCTGTAGGTCAGTCGCCACCGCTGCCGTAGGGGCGGGTGAAGATCTCCATGTTGTGGCCGTTGGGGTCGTCGAAGTAGGCGCCCCGGCCGCCGTCCAGGTGATTGATCTCACCCGCGCGGCGGTGGTAGGGGTCGGCCCAGTAGGTCAGTCCGGCACCGCGGATGCGGTCGAAGATGACGTCGAAGTCGTCCTCCGAGACCAGGAAGGCGTAGTGCTGGGTGGTGATGGGGCCGCTGGTGTCCATGTAGTCGAGGGTCACCCCGTTGGAGACCTCGACCGGCACGAACGGGCCGTACTCCGGGCGGACTTGGAGTCCCAGGAGATCGGCCAGGAAACGGGCCGAACCGTGCTTCTCATGGGCGGCGACGATCGTGTGGTTGAGCTGGACGGTCATGCCGTGAGCCTCCTCAGGGGCTGGTCGCGGGCCTGCTTCCAGCATCCCCCGGGGCCGGGTCCATCACACAGCGAGACGAGCTAAGGTAAGCCTTCCCTTAGCGGGACTTCCCTTGTCGAGCACTTCCGGAGTTGTCGTGCGCACTTTCCGAAGCGGGACCGTAAAGACCGTGCTGGCCGCGCTGGCGGTCGGCGGGCTGCTCGCCGGCTGCTCCTCCTCCGGCGACGGGTCCGGTGGCGGGGCCGGCGACGCCGCGAGCGGCAGCGGCGACGGCGACCGCAATCTGGTCGCCGGGGCCTCCGAGGGCCCGTCCGCCGCGCCGAGCGCGCTCGCCGACGGGATGGGCGCGGACACCGACACCGACGGCGCCTTCCCGCGCACGGTCACCCACTTCCAGGGCGCTACGGAGATCCCGGCCGCGCCCACCCGGATCGCCGCGCTCAGCACCGGCCAGCTCGACGATCTGCTCACCCTCGGCCTGGTCCCGACGGCCACCACCCGCGCCGACAACGCCGGACTGGTCCCGGACTATCTGACGGACGCCTTCCCGCAGTACAAGGAACGGCTGGACGGCATGACGGACGCGGGCACCCGCTCCGCGCCCAACCTGGAGACCCTGGCCGCCGCCAAGCCCGATCTGATCCTCGCCAACGACTCCCTCGGCGAGCTGTACCCACAGCTGTCGAAGATCGCGCCGACCGTGGTCACCGCGGGCAACGGCATCAACTGGAAGCGGGACCTGCTGCTGGTCGGCGAGGCCGTCGGCAAGGGGCAGGCGGCACAGGAGCTGCTGGACGGGATCGTCGCCGACGCGGCCGAGCGGGGCGCGGCGATCGAGGGCGACCCGACCGTCTCCATGGTCCGCTTCACCCCGGACCGCACCCGGATGTTCGGCGTCTCCTCCTTCACCGGCTCGATCGCCGTCGACATGGGCCTCGCCCGCCCGGAGTCCCAGCGGTTCCAGGCGATCTCCGAGGACATCGGCGCCGAGAGCATCGACATCGCCGACGGCGACTGGATCTTCTACTCGGTGCAGGGCGACGCGGCCGAGACGGACGCGGCGAGCGTGGTGGCCGGTCCGCTGTGGAAGTCGATGGGCGCGGTCCGGTCCGGGCAGGCCGTGCGGGTGGACGACGACCCGTGGTACCTCAACGCCGGTCCCACGGCCGCGCGGCTGGTGATCGGGCAGCTCACCGAGCAGCTCGGGGCGTGAGCAAGGGACCGGGCGGGCGGCTGTCCGCGGCCCGGGGACTGGTGTGGCCGGCGGTCGCCCTCGCGGTGGCCGCCGTCGCCGTGCTCAGCCTCGCGGTCGGCACCCGCCCGATACCGCCCGCGGTGGTGCTGGACGCGCTGCTGCACGGCGGCACCACCCCGGACGCGCTGGTCGTACGGGAACTGCGGCTGGAGCGGACCGAGGTCGGACTCGCCGCCGGGGCCGCCCTGGGACTCGCCGGGGCCGCGCTCCAGGCGGTCACCCGCAACCCGCTCGCCGACCCCGGCATCCTCGGCCTCTCCCAGGGCGCGGCGGCCGGCGTCGTCCTCGCCCTCGGCCTCGGCCTGGCCAGCGGCTTCGGCGGCCATGTCTGGTACGCCTTCGCCGGGGCGGTGCTGGCGGCGGCCCTGGTGTACGGGATCGCCGCACGCGGACGCGGCGGGGCGACGCCGGTGAAGCTGGCGCTGGCCGGGACCGCGCTGTCGGCGATGGCGGCGGGCGGCACGACGGTCGTCCTCACCTCCAGCTCCGCCACCCTGGACCAGTTCCGGTTCTGGCAGGTCGGCTCGCTCAGCGGCCGGGACGCCGGGACGGTGCTGTCGATGCTGCCGTTCCTGCTGGCCGGGACGGTCCTGGTGCTGGCCTGCGCCCGGGGCCTGGACGCGCTGGCGCTGGGCGACGAGACGGCGGCGGCGCTCGGGCACCGGGTCGCGCTGGTCCGGGGCGCGGCGGCACTGGGCGCGACCCTGCTGACGGCCGCCGCGGTCGCCGCCGCGGGTCCGATCGCCTTCGTCGGTCTCGCGGTCCCGCATCTGGCCCGCCGCCTGGTGCGGGCCGGAAACCGTGCGGTCCTCCCGCTGTCGGCCCTCCTCGGCGCGGGCCTCCTGACAGCCGCGGACATCACCGGCCGAGTGATCCGCGCCCCGGCGGAGATCCCGGCCGGAGTGATGACGGCCCTGGTGGGCGTACCGGTCCTGGTCTTCCTGGTACGGCGCCGGGGGGCGGTGTCATGACGTCCGCCGCGGACGCCCCTGGCACGGCACCGGAAGGCGGCGCCCCTCGCGAGGCACCAGAGGCCAGTGCCGTGACGACCGGCACGGGCGCCCCCGGAACGACACCGCAGGCCGGTGCCCCGGGCACGGCACCAGAGGCCGGTGCCATGACCTCCGCGGCCGGCGCTCCTGGAACGGGGCCGCAGGGCCGTTCCCCCGGCGAGGCACCAGAGGGCGGTGCCAGGACGTCCGGCACAGGCGCCCCCGGAACGACACCGCGGGCCAGCGCCCCGGGCACGGCACCAGAGGCCGGTGTCGTGACCTCCGCGGCCGGTGCTCCCGCACCGGGGAGCCGCGTCGCGAAGACCGCCTGGGTGCTGCGCCCACGCCCCCGCGTCTCGATCCTGGTGCACCGGCGTTCCGCCACCGTCGCCGTGGCGCTCGCCCTGCTGCTGCTGGCCGTGATGACCGCGTCCGCGTCCCTCGGACAGACCGTGGTCACGCCCCTCACCGTCTGGGAGACCCTGCGGGGCCGGGACCCCGCGCACCACCTGGTCGTGGGCGAGCTGCGGGTCCCCCGGATCGTGCTGGGCGCCCTGGTGGGCGCCGCCCTGGGCACGGCGGGCGCGCTGATCCAGAGCGTCACCCGCAATCCGCTGGCCAGCCCCGATGTGATCGGCGTCGGACACGGCGCCGCCGCCGCGACCGTCCTGGCGCTGGCCACCGGGACGGTGGCGTCCCCGGGGGCGCTGCCGGTCGTGTCGGTCGCGGGCGGACTGGCCGCCGCCGCGCTGGTCTACGTCCTGGCGTGGCGGCACGGTATGCAGCCGAGCCGGTTCGTGCTGACCGGCGTGGGCGTCGGGGTGGCGCTGTCGGCGGTGGTGCAGCTGTACCTCACGGACAGCGAGCTGGAGGCCGCCGAGCAGGTCAAGCTCTGGCTGACCGGCAGCCTGAACGGACGCGGCTGGGAGCAGGCCGGACCACTCGCGGTCGTCCTGCTGGCCGCCGTACCCGCGCTGGTGTGGGCGGGACGGGCGATGCGCCCGTTGGGTCTCGACCCGGAGACGGCGGGCGCGCTCGGCGTCCGGGTGGACCGGACCCGGCTCGGGCTGACCCTGATCGGGGTGGTCCTCGCCGCGACGGCGACCGGCGCCGCCGGACCCATCGGCTTCGTCGCACTGACCGCCCCGCAACTGGCCCGGCGCCTCACCCGTACCCCGCAACTGCCCCTGCTGGGCTCGGCGCTGACGGGCGCGGTGGTCCTGGTGGCCGCGGACCTGGCCGCCCGCACCGCGCTCCCCCCACTGGAGATCCCGGTCGGCGCACTCACCGCCCTGGTCGGCGGCCCGTACCTGCTGTGGCTACTGGGCCGCCGGACCACCCACTGAGCGGGGGCTCGGACCGCCGCGTTCCCGACGGTGGCCACCGGACCACCCACACCGCCAGGCACTCAGATCAAGGCGGCACCGATCGCGCCCACCGGACCACCCACACCGCCCGGCGCTCACCTCACGACCGCGCCCATCCACGCCGCCCAGCCACTGGACCGCCCGCTCAGCCCGGCGCCCGAACCCGGCCGTACTGATCTGATCCCAGCCGCCGCACAGCCCGCTCGGCCCAGCACTCACCTCGTGGCGGTACCGGGATCACCACCGCCGGACCACTGGACCACCGAAATCGCCAGAGGCTCAGATCGTCGCGTTGTCGATCACAAAGCGGTACCGCACATCGCTGGCGAGCACCCGCTCGTACGCCTCGTTGATCTGGTCCGCGCTGATCAGCTCTATCTCGGCGCCCACCCCGTGCGCGGCGCAGAAGTCCAGCATCTCCTGGGTCTCTGCGATACCGCCGATCATGGAACCGGCGAGCACACGACCGTGGTTGAGCAGCGAGAACAGGTTCAGCCGCACCGGCTCCTCGGGAGCGCCCACATTCGCCAGCACACCACCGGTCTTCAGCAGCCCGAGATACGCGTCGAGGTCCAGCGGCGCCGCCACGGTCGACACGATCAGGTCGAAGCCGCCCGCGAGGTCCTCGAAGGTGGCCGGGTCGCTGGTGGCGTAGTAGTGCTGGGCGCCCAGCCGCAGCCCGTCGTCCTTCTTGCGCAGGGACTGCGACAGCACGGTCACCTCGGCGCCGAGCGCGTGGGCCAGCTTGACGGCCATATGACCGAGCCCGCCCAGACCGATCACGGCGACCTTCTTGCCGGGTCCGGCGTTCCAGTGCCGCAGCGGCGAGTACGTGGTGATCCCGGCGCACAGCAGCGGCGCGGCCTCGTCAAGACCGATGCCCTCGGGGATACGCAGGACGAAGTTCTCGTCGACGACGACGGTCTGCGCGTAACCGCCATAGGTCGGCTCGCCGTCCTTGCCGACGCCGTTGTACGTCAGCACATTGCCGCCGGTGCAGTACTGCTCCCGCCCGGCGCGGCAGTTCTCGCAGACGCGGCAGGAGTCGACCAGGCAGCCGACGCCCACCCGGTCGCCGACCGCGTACCGGGTGACGCCGGGGCCGACCTCGGCGACGATGCCCGCGATCTCATGGCCGGGAACCATCGGGAAGATGGCCTCGCCCCAGCCCTCGCGGGCCTGATGGATGTCGGAGTGACAGATCCCGACGTACCTGATGTCGATCAGGACATCGTGCTCACCGACCGCCCGGCGCTCGATCGTGGTGCGCTCCAGGGGAGCCTTCGCTGCGGGGGCGGCGTATGCGGCGACGGTGGTCATGCTGGGGGTTCTCCTCGAAAGAGACGGATGCCGTCCGGCCGTGTTCCGCCGGAGACCTCTCCAGCGTCTCCCCGGTCCGCCGATCCACCCAGGTCACCGCTTTGCGTACGTCCGCCGTGCCTACCACTGGCGGGGACAGGCTCCTGGACCTACGTCCGGCGATACTGGGGGGATGGACGCCATCGACCCCACGGCCGGACCGGACCCGGAGCGGCCCGCCTCCGCGGCGGGCCTGGACCGGCGGGCCGAGCTGAGCGAGTTCCTGCGCACCCGGCGGGCCCGGCTGAAGCCCGGTGACGTGGGGCTGCCCGACTTCGGACGGCACCGCAGGGTGCCCGGACTGCGCCGCGAGGAGCTGTCCCAGCTCGCCGGGGTGTCCGTGGCCTACTACACCCGGCTGGAACAGGGCAACGGCCGCAATGTCTCCGCGGAGGTGCTGGACGCCATCGCGCGGGCCCTGCGGCTGAGCGACGCCGAGCACGCGCATCTGACCCATCTGGCCAAGCCCAAGCACAAGAAGAAACCGGCCGACCGCGGCACCCAGCGGGTCCGGCCCGCGCTGCGCCAACTCCTCGACGTCCTGGACGGCATCCCGGCGTATGTCGTCGGCCGCCGCTCCGACATCCTGGCGTGGAACCCGATGGCGGCGGCGCTGTTCGGCGACTGGGGCGCGCTGCCGGAGCGGGAGCGCAACTGGGCCCGGCTGGTCTTCCTCCGCCCCGACTACCAGGATCCCTTCGTCGACTGGGAGCAGAAGGCCATCGACGTCGTCTGCCAGCTACGCATGGACGCGGGCTGCTACCCGGACGATCAGCGGCTGTCCGCGCTGGTCGGCGAGTTGTCGGTGAAGAGCGAGGACTTCCGCAGGCTGTGGGCGACCCATGACGTCAAGGAGAAGACCCATGGCGTCAAGCGGCTGTGCCATCCGCTGGTCGGCGAACTGGAGCTGCACTTCGAGTCCTTCCGCCCCGCGGCGGACGGCGAGCAGTCCCTGATCACCTACCACGCCGCCCCGGACTCCCCGTCCGCCGAGTCCCTGCGCCTGCTGGCGAGCTGGGGCGCGGACGCGACCCGGGCGGGCGTGTAGCCGCCCGCACAACGGACCGGCCCGCAGCCGGAAGGCGACTGCGGGCCGGTGGAAGACCGGAACTACCGAAGAACCGGACCCCTACTTGCCGTAGTAGGCGTTGTAGATCGAGATCGTCGACTTGTTGTTCTTCTTGTCGGTGATCTTCGCGTGGAAGGAGATCGCCTTACCCTTGGCCGGGCTCTTCACGGAGACCTTCCCGTTCCGGACGGTCAGCTTCTTCCAGGTCTGCCCGTAGTCGTACGAGGCGTACACGGCCAGCGACTTCAGGTTGCTGCCCCGGGCCGCGCCCTCGACCACCACCGGCACCGACAGCGTCGAGCCCGCGGTGACCTTGCTGTCCGCCCCGGTCGGCGCCTGGAAGCGGACCGTGGAGGCGGGCAGCGTGCTGAACCCGGAGGTCTTCTTCGACCGGAAGGTCCAGCTCGCGTCGATCCGGGTGGAGGCGGCGGCCACGGCGGTGGTGCGCTTCACCGAGGTCGTCAGCCGGTACTCGGCGTCGGCGGACGGCACCTTGAAGACGGCCTCACCGGTCAGCGGATCGGTGCTGGAGCCGACCTTGGTGCCGTTGCGGTACAGCGTGGTGGCCGACGAGGTCAGCAGCGAGAGGCCCGGGTTGCGCTGGGAGTCGGCGAACAGCGGGATGATCCCGCTGATCTCGTTGACGTCCCGGTACAGCCCGAAGCCCTTGGTCAGGGTCGGTCCGAAGACGGCCCGGTGGACGGTCTTGGAGTAGCTCTTGCCGCCCTTGAAGACCTCACCGGCGGAGACGCTGTAGACCGCCTCGGTGGTGGGCCAGCCGTCCGGGTCCCGGGGACCGTTCTGCGCGAAGTCGATGTCCCAGGTGGCCCCGTTCACGGTGGACAGGTACAGCGTGCGGGTGCCGGGCAGCTTCTGGTCGATGGAGATCGCGGTGCCGCCCGAACCGCCGGGCAGCCAGCCGAAGGCGGTGACGTTGCCGGTCTTGCCGGGCGTCGGCGCGCCCATGCTCACCTTGACGGTGGCCAGCTCGGTGGCCTTGTAGTTCTTGGTGAACCCGGTGGCCAGCTGCTTGACGCCGGAGCCGGTGGTGGTGGACCACTGCTTGTCCGTGCCCTTGGACCAGTGCGCGTCCCACTGCTGGCTCAGCGAGCCGTCGGTGATCTGCGGACCGAGGTGCGCGCTGCGGAACCCGGCGTAGGAGTCCAGCCACCAGCCGAAGGTGAACCCGGAGTTGCCCGCCTCGATGGTGTACGACGGGGCGGCGAACTCGGACTTGGCGGTGGCGTCCGGCACGGTGATGTTCACCGGCTTGGCCTTACGGGCGTCGACGGTGACCGTGGTGTTCTTGGTGATGCTCAGCTTCGGCTGGGCCACCCAGTCGGAACCCTTGGAGAAGTCCTCGGGGTCGACGAACAGCGCGGAGTCCAGCGCGTAGGTGCCCTTGGGCACCCGGAGCGTGACGGTGCCGTCCGGCTCGTACACCGGCAGCCACTTGCCCGCGCCGAGACCGGCGGTCCCGATGAGGGTGGTGCCGTAGTCCTTGGCCGCGTTCCCGGCCCGGTCCAGGTGCTTGACGGTGAGGTCGTACGACTCCACCTCGCGCTGCACGGCGGCGGCCGTACGGACGCTCTGCCCGCCGCCGGTGGCGGTGACGAACGCCGAGTAGGTGCCGTCGGTGGTGCCGCCGAGCTTGGTGTTGGCGGTCAGCGGCACGGAGGCGGTGCCCCCGCCCGGGACCGTGACCTGGGTGGCGCCGAGGGTGAAGAACCCGGCGGGAGCCGCCTGGCCCCTGGGGTTCATGGCGGTCGCGGTCAGGTTGAGCGTGACGGCCTGGGTGCCCAGGTTGCGGTACTGGATCTGCTTGGTGACCGGGGTGTCGTCGGTGTGCGGCCACTGCGCGGTGCCGAAGCTGACCGAGACCGGGTCGGCGACGATCGTCTGCTTGATGGCCTTGTCCACCTGGAGGCGGCCCGAGCCCTGCTGGAAGGCGGTGTAGTTGCCGCCCTTGGTGGAGCCGGTCAGGGCGCCCTTGATCTGCGCGGACGTCCAGTTCGGGTGCTGCTGCTTGAGGATCGCGGCGGCACCGGCGACATGCGGGGTCGCCATCGACGTACCGCTGATCGACACATAGCCGGGCGGGTTCTCGCCGAACTCGGCGGCGATGGCGCTGCCCTTGGCCGAGGCGGCGGTGATGTCCACGCCGGGCGCGGTCAGGTCCGGCTTGATGGCCCCGTCACCGACGCGCGGGCCGGTGCTGGAGAAGTTGGCCAGCTTGTCGGCGCCGTCCACGGCGCCCACGGTGAGGGCCGCGTCGGCGCTGCCCGGCGAACCGATGCTCTCGGGGCCCTCGTTGCCCGCCGCGATGGCGAACAGGATGCCCTTCTCGGCGGACAGCTTGTTGACCGCCGCCTCCAGCGGGTCGATCTCGGGCGTGTCACCGCCGCCGAGGCTGAGGTTCACGACCCCGGCGCCCTGCTCGGCCGCCCACTCCATACCGGCGAGGATGCCGGAGTCGTCGCCGAAGCCGCTGTCGTCGAGGACCTTGCCGTTGAGGATCTGCGCGCCGGGCGCGACCCCCTTCATCCTGCCGCCGGACTTGGCACCGGTACCGGCCGCGGTGGACGCGACATGCGTGCCGTGGCCGTTCTTGTCGGTGGCGTCGGGCGCGGCGCTGAAGTTCTTCGACGCGACGACCTGGTTCTTCAGATCGTCGTGGGTGGCGTCCACACCGGTGTCGAGGACGGCGATCTTGACGCCCTTGCCGTCGTAGCCCGCGGCCCACGCCTTGGGGGCGCCGACCTGCGGCACGGACTTGTCGAGGGCGGCCTTGCGGACGCCGTCCAGCCAGACATGGGCGATGCCGGAGGCGGCGCTGCCGCCGTCGGTGACCGCGGCCCACAGATCGGCCGGGTCGTTCTTCGGGGTCTGCACGGCGTCCGCGTTCAGGGACTTCAGGGTGCGCCGCAGGGTGCCCGCGTCACGGACGTCCGACTTGGCCGCGGCGGCGGTGCCCCGGTAGCCGACGATGACCTTGAGGCCGTTCTTCTGGGCCTTGCGGGTGGCCGACTTGGTCAGCTCGGTGACATCGAACAGCCGCTGGTCCAGCTTGCCGGTGGCGACCAGGCGGGCCGCGTCGGCGGGGATCACCAGGGTGTGCCCGTCGCTCTGCCGGACCTGGACGGGTATCCGCTCCCGGCCCTTGGCGGGCTCCAGGCCGACGACCCGGCCCTTGGCGTCGAGGCTCACCCGGTCACCGGTGATCAGGGTGATGTGCTGCTGCCCGGCCGGCGAGGGAACCGCGGCGCCGTCCGCGCCCGCTTCGGTCTTCGCGGATGCCGGGCTGGTCAGGCCCGCCGCGAGGACCACGGCCGCGGCTGCGGCGACGGTGGCCGCGCCCGCACTCTTCACTTGTCTGCGCAAAACTCCCCCTGGAGACGAGGTACCGGGTGCCCGTGGGTGTTCACCCGGCCGGGGGCGGTCTCGTACATGTGCGCGTACACCCCCCGGACGTCGCAGTATGCCGGGGGGTGATCACGCACCTCAATAGGGGCCTCTGTCACGAGTTCGCTATAAGTCTCCTGTGGGGCACATGTGTTGCGGCGATGTGTCGTGCCGTCCCGTCCCGGGAGGGCCGGTCAGGTGTGGCGGTTCTCGGCGACGGTGATCCTGCCCTTGCGCAGGGTCGCGACCCGGGGGGCCTTGCGGGCGATCGCGGAGTCATGGGTGACCATGACGAAGGTCAGCCCGTGCTCCTTCCACAGGGTCTCCAGTACGTCCATGATCTCGTCGCGCATCGACTCGTCGAGGTTGCCGGTGGGTTCGTCGGCCAGCAGCACCTTGGGGCGTTTGACCAGGGCGCGGGCGATGGCGACGCGCTGCTGCTGGCCGCCGGACATCTCGCCGGGGAGATGTCCGAGGCGTTCACCGAGTCCGACCGAGTCCAGTGCCTCGGCGGCGCGTTCGGCGCGGTCCTTGGCCTTGACGCCGAGCGGGACGAGCGCGGTCTCGACGTTCTCCTGGGCGTTGAGGGTGGGGATGAGGTTGAAGCTCTGGAAGACGAAGCCGATGCTTTCGCTGCGGACGCGGGTGAGGCGGGCCTCGGGGAGGCGGGCGAGGTCGGTGCCGTCGAGGACGACCTCGCCGGAGGTGGGGCGGTCCAGGCCGCCGAGCATCTGGAGGAGGGTGGACTTGCCGCCGCCGGTGGGGCCCTGGATGACGAGACGGTCCCCGTCGGGGATGGTGAGGTCGACTTCGGCGAGGGCGTCTATGGATTGCTTGCCGCGCTGGTATGTCTTGGTGACGGCGCGTAGTTCGTACATGTGGGTGGCTCCTGGGTGGTTCGGGTGCGGGTTCGGGGGGCTGGTCGCGCAGTTCCTCCCCCAGAGGGGGGACCCCCAGCGCCCCTGAAAAGCAGGGCGTTGCTGTCCGCCTGAGTGAGATTCCTGAGCAGGCTCCTGTGCCGTGCGCGGTTCCCCGCGCCCCTGAAACGTTGCTGCTCGGCCGCGTGAGAATCCTGGGCAGGCTCCTGTGCTGTGCGCGGTTCCCCGCGCCCCTGAAAACGTTGCTGCTCGCCTGCGTGAGAATCCTGCGCAAGCTCCTGTGCCGTGCGCGGTTCCCCGCGCCCCTGGACAGCTCGGCCCCCGCTGCCAAGGGGGGGCTACTCCACGCGGCGCAACGCGTCTGCTGGGCGGAGGCGGGAGGCTCGCCAGCCGCCGAACGCGCCCGCGATCAGGCCGCCCGTCACCGCGAGGCCCACCGCCAGCAGGATCGTCGTCACGGACACCGGCGCGGTCAGGGCGACATCGAGCGTGCGGGACGCGGACGGGCCGCCGGTCATCATCATCCGGCCGCCCCCGCCGGGCCCCGCGGCCTCCGTGCCGCCGCCCAGCTCCGCCTGGAGGGTCGGCGACACCGCGGTCACCGCGTACGCGCCCGCCAGTCCGACCGCGATGCCCAGCGCCCCGCCGACCAGCCCGTTGACCACGGCCTCGCCGACCACCTGCCGGGTCACCCGCCCGGACTTCCAGCCGAGCGCCTTCAGCGTGCCGAACTCCCGCACCCGCCGTGACACCGCCGACGACGTCAGCAGCCCCGCCACCAGGAACGCGGCGATCAGTACGGCGATGGACAGCCAGGTGCCGACCTTGGTCGCCAGGTCCGCCGCCGTGGACAGCGACCCGGACACGGTGTCGGCGAGATCCGCGGAGGTCGTCACCGTCGTCCCCGCGATGTTCTTCTGGATCTGCGACTTCACGGCGTCGATCTGCTGGGAGTCGGCCGCCTGGACATAGATCGTGGTGATCTTGTCGGCGGAGTCGCTGAGCGTCTGCGCCTGCTTCAGCGGGAGGTAGAGATCGGCGGTGGAGTCGCCGCTGTCGGCGGTGGCGATACCGACGACGTCGTACTTCACCTCCTTGATGGTGACCTCGGAGCCGACCTTGAGGTCGTTCTCCTGGGCGTAGGCGGAGTCGGCGACGGCCACCTTGGCATCGGTGTCGCCGGACGCGAAGCCACGGCCGCTGGTGATCTTCGAGGTGGTCAGCGGGCCCAGCCCGAGCTGCCCGACGTCCGTGCCGTAGACGGAGTAGCTGTTGACGTCGAACTCGGCGCCGCCGCCCTCGACCCGGCCCCCGCCGCCTCCGCCGCCCTCACCGGGAGCCGTCGGCGCGGCGCCCTCCTGCGGCTGGACCTCGCCCCGGGTGAACTCCCCGTTGACCTTCATGACCTGGAGGCTCAGCCCGCCGACCGCGCCGGAGACCCCCTTCTGCCGGCCGACCTTGTCGACGGTGGACGCGGCGAGGGTCTGGAAGCCCTGCACCATGACCCGGTCGCTGCTCTGCTCCCCGGCTCCTTCCTCGCCCGCGTCGAACTGGAAGCGCGGCCGTTCGGCGTCCTCCCCGGTGGGCTGTTCGACGGCCTTGGTGACCGTCATGTCGGTGCCGAGCCCGTAGAGGGATTCGAGCACCTTGTCCTGGGCCTTGCCCATGCCGGACGACACGGAGCTGACCACGATGACCAGCGCGATTCCCAGCGCCAGTCCGGAGGCGACGACAAGGGCCGCCTTCCTGCGGCGGCGCAGTTCGCGCCTCAGATAGGTGAAGAACATGCGCCGCAAAGTAGGGAGGCAGCGTGATGGCGGAATAAGGCCGGGATAAGAGGACCATGAGAAGCGCGTACAGCACGGGCAAAAGAGTGCCGCCCCCCGTCGGACGGGGGGCGGCACTCGGAGCCGTACGGAGGACGGCCGGGGCGGTGGTGATCCGGCGTCAGACCGCCGAACCCGCCTTCCACTGGGTCCAGTCCATGTTCCAGCCGTTCAGGCCGTTGTCCGGGGCGATGGTCTTGTCGCCGGTGTTCTGGACGACCACGACGTCACCGACGATCGAGTTGTCGAAGAACCAGGCGCCCGGGGTGCCGGAGTCGTTGGCGCCCTTGGTGTCGGAGAGGCCGACACAGCCGTGGCTGGTGTTGACGCTGCCGAAGATGGACTTGGCGCCCCAGTAGTTGCCGTGGATGAAGGTGCCGGAGGTCGACAGGCGCATGGCGTGCGGGACGTCCTTGATGTCGTACTCGCCCTTGCCGTCGTCGTCGGTGAAGCCGACCGTGGCGCCGTTCATCCGGGTCTCCTTGAACTTCTCGGAGATCACCATCTGGCCTTCGTAGGTCTTGTTCTCGGGGGCGCCCGCGGAGATCGGGATGGTCTTGACGACCTTGCCGTCCTGCATGACCTTCATCTGCTTGGTGTTGGCGTCGACGATCGAGACCTGGTTGCGGCCGATGGTGAAGGAGACCGTCTTCTGCTGGACGCCGTAGACCCCGTCGGCGCCCTCGACACCGTCGAGCGCCAGCTTCAGGGTGACGGTGGAGTTCTCCTGCCAGTACTCGTCGGGGCGGCAGTCCATGCGGTTGGCGTTGAACCAGTGGCAGACGACCTCCTGGCCGCTGCTGGTGCTGACCGTGATGCCCTGCTGGACCTCGGCCTTGTTGGTGATCGCCTTGTCGAAATTGATCGAGACCGGCATACCCACCCCGACCGTGGAACCGTCCTCCGGGGTGAAGGTGCCGATGAAGCTGTTGTCCGGGGAGACCGTGGTGAAGGAGGCGTTCTCGTGGGCCGCGCGGCCGTCCGCGTCCGTGGCGGTGACCTGGACCTTGTAGGTGGTGGAGCGCTCCAGCTGACCGGTGGGCTTCCAGCTCGTCTTGTCCGCGGATATCTCGCCCTCGACCGCCGCCCCGTCGGCGGTGGTCATGGTGACCTCGGTGAGCGTGCCCTTGCTGACCGTGACCGCGGCGGAGTTGTTGATGGAGGCGTTGGCCGAGCCGTCCTTCGGCGTGATCTTGATCTGGGCCTCGGAGGTCTTCTGCGCCGCCGCCTCGTCGACCTTGGCCTGCGCGCTGGCCCCGCCCCCGTCACCGGAGGAGGCTCCGTCGTCCCCGCCGCCGGAACACGCAGAGAGCACCAGCACACCGCCGAGCAGAGCGGACGCGACCGCGAGGCCCCTGCGCCGCTTGCTGTTCGTCATCACACGCTTCTCCATCACTGCCGAATCCCCGGTACCGCGAAGTACCCCGAGAGTCCCCGTCCACAACCATCAACGCTACGACCGGATCATCCCGTTCCCCATGCCTGGGCGGTGTGGGGCGCACCACGTCCGCGCGCGCGTGCGCGACAGGGGTGACGCAAGTCGGTCCGTGCGCAGGGTGAGACGACGAAACCCCGGACGGCGGTTCCCGTCCGGGGCACTGGAACCCGCGGCCTTTTACCCGGACTTTGCCGGGGACTCAGGGGCGGGGTCGGGAGGGGGGTCGGGGGCGGCTACTGAGGGACCGCCCGGAGCGAGGCCACACCGCCCGCGGCTCCGTCCACGGCTCCCTCACCGCCGGAGCCGTACAGCCGGTACCCCTCGTCGTCGTCGGCGTCCTCGTCGTCGGCGTCGGCGTCCCACTCCGGCGAGTCCGGGTCGTAGTCGATCTGCTCGCTGCTCCAGGACGCCTGGTGCAGCTCGACCCCGGGCACCTCGCCGACGAGGTCGAAGGGGTCCACGAGGTACGCCAGCGCCTCCGCTGTGTCCTCGCTCACAGCGGCCTCCGCGTGCGACCGCTCCGCGGGCGGCAGGTCCGCGTCGCCCGCGACCCTGGCCAGCGCGGCTCCGGTCACCGCGGCGGCATCCTCCACCTCCAGGACGAGGTCCACCCGAAGCCGTACAAATCGTGATGTCTCTGGTGTGCTCATGGTCGGAGCGTACGGCCAGCGGCTCCCGTGACTTTCCCGTGACCCGCGCCTTTCACTAACATCGCCCCACACGGCCAATTCGCCAGCATCACAAGGGGATCGATATTCCGTGTCATCCGCCCGCCGTCCGCTGCTGACCGCCACCGCCGCGGGAGCCCTGCTGGGGGCCCTCTGGTTCGTCCCCTCCGCGAACGCGACGGACGACGAGCCCCTCAGGGGCGGCACTCCCGCGACCACCCCGACCACCCAGGCCAGGATCGCCACGATCACCTCCGACCCGACCGCCACCACCGGCACCGACCCGGCCGGGGGCGGCATCGAGCTGGCCGACACCGGCAGCTTCGACAGCACCCCGTATGTCGTCGGGGGCACGCTGTTTCTGACGGTGGGGGCGGGATTCGTGGTGTATTCGGTCCGGCGCGACCGGCTGTATTCGCCGCGGATCTGACGTTCTGGACCTGTAGGGGACCTGTCTTGGACCGGTATGGGAACTGGGCTCGACGCGGATCTGGCGTATTGGATTTGACGTTCCTTTGACCCGTTCTTCATAGTCCGCTCATGAACAGAACATCGAGGGCGCGGCTGAGCGCCACGCTCGCCGCGGGCGCGCTGTCGCTGGCCCTCATCACCGGCTGCTCGGACTCCGACGGGGGATCCACGGACGCCGAGGGGGCGAAGGAGAACGGTTCCTCCAGCTCGTCCGAGTCCTCTGGGTCCTCTGGGTCCTCCGGCTCCTCGGGCAAGGCGCTGAGCGCGGCGGAGCTGGAGAAGCTGCTGCTGACGACGGGCGAGGTCAAGGGCTACTCCGCCGATACGGGTGAGGAGACCGCGCTCGCCGCCAAGTCCGACGCGAAGATCAGCAAGGCCGAGTGCGAGCCGCTGATGTGGGCCACCGCCGCGCTCCCGCCGGGCGACACGGACGCGGGCGCGGGCAATGTGCTCACCGAGGAGCAGCAGTCGCCCGACCCGGCGGCGACGGAGCTGACCGAGGACAGCATCGAGTCCGCCTTCGACATGGCGATGACCTTCGTGGGCCTTTCGTCCTACGAGGGCGACGGCGCCGGGCAGGCCATGAAGTCCCTCTCCGACGGGGTGAAGGCGTGCGCCGGGGGCTTCACCATGACGGCCGAGGGCGAGACCACGAAGTTCACCGAGGTCGCCGCCACCGAGGGCGCCGACCTGGGTGACGAGTCGCTGGCGTTCACCATGGGCGTGGACATGGACGGCGAGGGCACCGCGACCTTCGAGACGGAGGTCGTCCGCAAGGGGAACACGATCGCCACGTTCTACACCGTGAACCTGGCGTCGCTGGGCACCGGGGATCTGGGCGAGGTCCCGGCCGCGGTCCTCGAGGCGCAGGTCGCCAAGCTGAAGTAGAAGACACACGTGTGGAAAGGGCCCTCCCCCGCCGGAGGGCCCTTTCCGTTGCCGTCAGTGGAGCGGGCCGGTGACCGTCTGCGCCGCCGCGACCAGCGCGCCGTCCCGGACGAACGTGTCCGCCGCGGCGAGGTCGGGGGCGAGGAAGCGGTCCGGGCCGGGGCCGCCGACGCCCGCCGCGCGGGCCGCGTCGATGATCGCGCGGGTCGCCGGGGCCGGGGTGAGGCCGGTGCGGAGTTCGACGGCGCGGGTGGCGGCGTACAGCTCGACGGCGAGGACCCGGGTCAGATTGTCGACGGCGGTGCGCAGCTTGCGGGCGGCTGACCAGCCCATGGAGACATGGTCCTCCTGCATCGCGGAGGACGGGACGGAGTCCGCCGAGGCGGGTACGGCCAGCCGCTTCAACTCGCTGACCAGGGCGGCCTGGGTGTACTGGGCGATCATCAGCCCGGAGTCGACACCGGGGTCGTCGGCGAGGAACGGCGGCAGCCCATGGCTGCGGTTCTTGTCGAGCAGCCGGTCGGTGCGGCGCTCGGCGATGGAGGCGAGGTCGGCGACGGCGATGGCGAGGAAGTCCAGGACATAGCCGACCGGGGCGCCATGGAAGTTGCCGTTGGACTCGACCCTGCCGTCCCTCAGAACCACCGGGTTGTCCACGGCGGCGGCCAGTTCGCGCTCCGCGACCAGCCGGGCGTGCGCGAGGGTGTCCCGGCCCGCCCCGGCGACCTGCGGGGCACAGCGCACCGAGTACGCGTCCTGGACACGGGGGGCGTCGTCCTGGTGATGGCCGGTGAGTCCGGACCCCTTCAGCACGGCGAGCATGTTGGCGGCGCTGGCCGCCTGCCCGGGGTGCGGGCGGATGGCGTGCAGTTCGGGGGCGAGCACCTTGTCGGTGCCGAGCAGCGCCTCCAGGGAGAGCGCGGCGGTGATGTCGGCGGCGGTGTAGAGGGCGTCGAGGTCGGCGAGCGCCATCAGCAACATGCCGAGCATTCCGTCGGTGCCGTTGAGGAGGGCGAGGCCCTCCTTCTCGCGGAGTTCGACGGGGGCGATCCCGTGCGCGGCGAGCAGTTCGGCGGCGGGGCGTACGGTGCCGTCGGGGCCCTCCGCCTCGCCCTCCCCCATCAGGGTGAGCGCGCAGTGGGACAGCGGGGCGAGGTCGCCGGAGCAGCCCAGGGAGCCGTATTCATGCACGACCGGGGTGATGCGGGCGTTGAGCAGATCGGCCATGGTCCGCGCCACCTCGGGGCGGACCCCGGTGTGGCCCGAGCAGACGGTCTTCAGCCGCAGGAACATCAGCGCCCGGACGACCTCCCGCTCCACCTTCGGGCCCATCCCGGCGGCGTGCGAGCGGACGATGTTGCGCTGGAGCCGGGTGCGCAGGTCCTGGCCGATGTGCCGGGTGGCCAGCGCGCCGAAGCCGGTGGAGACCCCGTAGACCGGTTCGGGCTTGGCGGCCAGCGCTTCGACGACCGTCCGGGCCGCCGTGAGGGCGTCGACCGCCTCGTCGGAGAGCGCCACCCGGGCGCCGCCGCGCGCCACGGCGAGCACGTCGGACGCGGTCGTACCCGACGTCCCCACCACCACAGTGTGCATATCCATATTCAGGAGCGTACGCAGTGAATTCGAAGATGTCACCAGTGGCGACCGGGTTCGCCCCTTACCGGTCCGCGGCGGTGTCCTGACGGCCCCGGAAGCGCCGGCGCTCACCGGCGGGCCGCTCGGAGGGCGCGTCGGCGAGCCGTACGACGGGGTCGTCCGGGCCCTCGCGTCCGGCGACCACCGGCCGGTCGGCGCGGACCGCCTTGGCCCGGTACTGGGCGGCGTCCGCGAGCCGGAAGAGCCGGCGGGCGGAACGGACCGGGCCGATGGCGTCCTCGGTGGACGCCACCCCGCAGGCCACGCCCTCGCCCAGTTCCAGTCCGGCGGCGCGGCGGCACAGTTCCTCGGCGACCCGCACCACGTCGTCGGCCGGGGGGCCGACCGCCAGCAGACAGAACTCGTCGCCGCCGAGCCGGGCGGCGAGCGCGCCGGGGAGCATCGCGCCGCACAGCGAGAGCACCGTCCCGAAGCGCTCCAGGAGCCGGTCGCCGACGGCGTGCCCCTGGGTGTCGTTGACCTTCTTGAGCCCGTTGAGGTCGCAGACGACCAGGCTGACGACGGTGTCCTCGCGGCGATGGCGCTCGATCGCCTCGTCGAGCCGGGTGTCGACACAGCGGCGGTTGGCGAGACCGGTGAGCGAGTCGGTGAACGCCAGCCTGCGGGCCTCCTCCAGCCGCTCGGTCTGGGCGAGCCCCGCGGCCACGACGGAGGCGAGGACGGTGGCGAACTCGGCGTCCGCGCGGTCGAACACGGGGGCGCCGACCGGGCGGGCGACATACAGCTCGCCCCACGCCCGGCCGTGCAGGACGACGGGGGCGACGACACAGCAGCCGCGACCCCGGCGGCGCAGGGCGGCGACCCGCTGATGGAGATAGCCGGGGCGGCCGGCGGCGGGACCGTCGGCGGTCTCCACCCAGGCGTTGGGACCGCCGCCGCCCGCCCAGCGCTCATGCAGGAACTCGGTGATCTCCGGGAACTGGTGGACGGGGTACGCCTCGTAGTCCGGGAACTCCTCCTCGTCCGCCGCGAGGTCGTCTCCGACGTTGACCAGGACGCGGAGGCGGCCGAGTTCGCGCTCCCACAGGGACAGGGCGGCGAAGCCGCCGCCGAGGGCCCGGCGGGCGCCGGTCGCCGCGGCGTGCCAGGTCTGTCGCGGGGTGGTGGCCGCGGCCATGGCCTGTGCCAGGGCGACCACGGCGGCCAGCCGGATGTCCTCTGCCATTCGTCCAGATTAGGGAGGGTATGGGTTGTTGTGCATGGCCGGGTGCGGCCCGGTGGGGGCTGATCGCGCAGTTCCCCGCGCCCCTAAAAACCAGGGGATCGCCCTCGCCCTTCGCTTCCAGGGGCGCGGGGAACTGCGCGAATCAGCCCCACCGGCCCGCACCCGTCACTCCCCGGGCCACACCGGACGCCGCTTCTTTTAGGGGCGCTGGGGGTCCCCCCTCTGGGGGAGGAACTGCGCGACCAGCCCCCACCAACCCGCACCCGGCACCACACCGGCACCGCCCCCGGCACTCCCCCGTCACTCCCCCGGCCACACCGCCCGCCGTTTCTCCACGAACGCCGCCACCCCCTCCGCCCGGTCCCCGGACACCGCCACCGTCCGCCACGCCGCGTCCTCCACCTCAAGCCCGGACCGCAGGTCCAACCCGTACCCCACCCGAAGCGCCCGCTTCGCCGCCCGCACCCCCACAGGAGAGTTCGCGGCGATCCGGGCGGCCAGCCCCATCGCCTCCTCCCGGTCCCGCCCGTTCTCCACCAGCACATCCACCAGCCCCAGCTCCCGCGCCTCCGCCGCCTCGACCCGCCGCCCCGTGAAGATCAGCTCCGCCGCCCGCGCCGCCCCCACCCGGCGGGGCAGCAACTGCGTCCCCCCGCCGCCCGGGATCACCCCGACCGTCACCTCCGGCAGCCCCACCACCGCCGTCCCGTCGGCCACGATCACATCGCAGGACAGCGCCAGCTCGAACCCGCCGCCCAGCGCGAACCCGTGCACCGCCGCCACCGTCGGCATCGGCAGCTCCAGCACCCCGGTGTACGCGGACCGGGACACCGGGCGCCGCCGTACCAGCTCGGCGTCGCTCAGCCCGTTGCGCTCCTTCAGATCCGCCCCCACGCAGAACGCCCGCTCGCTGGTCGAGGTCAGCACCACCACCCGCACGTCCCGGTCCGCGCCGAGCGCCGCGCAGGCCCGCGCCAGCGACCCGCCCAGCTCGGTCGACACCGCGTTCATCGCGCGCGGCCGGTCGAGCACCAGCTCAGCGACCTGCCCGTCCCCGGGCCGCCGTACCGCCACGTGCTCCCCGAACCGCTCCTCGCCGCCCATGACACCCTCCGGTTAACGCGGGTTAACACCAACGCCGCCGATCATCGCAGCCGGGGCCACACCGGGGAAAGACCCGCCCAAAACCCGCGCGGCAGCGCCCCGCACCCCGTTCGGGTGACATCCCGGCCGACTCCCGTCCCTTCACCCACACGAGCGCATAGCGTGCCCACCGCCACGCCGTACCGGGGGGTCGCGCGGCGCACACCGGGGAGGGGACCCATGACGGAGACGGACACATCCGGCGGTCGGACGGCCGACGGCGCGGCCGGGGGGCTGCGGCTCTGGCCCCTGTACCCGACCGGACGGCACCGCCGCCCGCGTCCGCGCGGGCTCGTGCCGACCGTCGCCGGGCTGGTCCTCGCGGTCGGCGCCCTGAGCCTCGTACCGCCCGAGGGCGGGACCGGTCCCGGCGCGCCGCGTACCGTGCAGGCCGGTCCCGGGACCGCGGCCCCGGACGCGCCGCACGCCTGGCCCGGTCCCGACCCGTCCGTCACCCGCTCCGCCCGCGCCACCCGGGCCACCGCCGCCTCCCCGGAGACCGCCCCGCCGACCGGCGGCAAGGTCACCGAGAGCGGCCCGGCCTCACCGCGCGCCGCGGACCCCGGCGGCACGCCCGGCACCGCACCGGCTCCCGGCACGCCCCAGCCCTCCACCCCGCCCGCGCCCCGCCCGTCCCCCACGGCGACCCCGCCCCGTACCCCACCCGCGCCACCGCCACCGTCCACCACACCCCCGGCCGAGGAGGACGACGACCCGGGGCTGTGCGTCCCGCTGCTGAACCTGTGCCTGGGCGGCCTCCTGGGCTGACGTGCCGGCCGCCCGGACCACCCCGACAGCGGCCGGCCGCCCCCGCCGACCGACCGGAGCGGGGCGCGCCGAGCGCGGCCACCGAGCCAGGAGGGCGCTCCGACACCCGGCGCCCGACCGCCCTCACCGACCGGCGAGAGCAGGGCCCGGCGCGCGCGGCCACCCGGTCGGGAGGACGTCGGGCACCACCGCCGGAGGCGCTCCGGCGCCGTCCTACGGCCGGTCGCCGTCCCGGCGGGTCAGGAGCCACGGTTCCACCACGCCGAGGCCGCGCACCGGGCGCTGCCACATCGGCTGGAGCGCGAAGCGGTATGCCGGGGGCGGCTCGCCCTCCTTCTCCGCGGCGGCGGCCCGTTCGGCGGCCTCGGACTCCGAGGCGGGGGCCTCGCCGGTGCGGATCAGCTCCTCGGCGAAGGCGCTGTCGACCAGGACGGCGTCCCGGGGCGCTATCGAGGTCAGCCGGGAGGCGAGGTTCACGGTGGTGCCGAAGACATCGCCCATCCGGGTCGTCACCGTGCCGAAGGCGATGCCGACCCGCAGTTCCGGCATGGTCTCGTCGCCGGACATGGTCTCGATCAGCCGCAGCGCGATCTCGGCGGCCACCGCGGAGTCGTCGGCGGCGTACAGGACCTCGTCGCCGAGGGTCTTGATCAGCCGTCCGCCGTGCGCGGCGACCAGGTCGGCGGCGGTGGTCTCGAACGCCTCGACCAGCTCGCCGAGTTCCTCCTCCTCCAGCCGGCGGGTGAGGCGGGTGAAGCCCACCAGGTCGGCGAAGCCGACGGCGAGCCTGCGGTCGACCATCTCCTGGTCGTCGGCGGCCTGCACCACCCGGCCGGTCGCGGCGGCGAGCTGGCGCCGCCAGACATAGACGAGGAACTCCTCCAGCTCCGGCAGCAGCAGCTCCATCAGCGGATAGGTGACCTCGGTACGGGTCATGCCGGGCTCCGGCGGCTCGGTCAGGCCCTCCAGGAAGGAGTCGATCTGCCATTCGGCCAGCCGGGCGCTGGTCTGCCCGGTGGACCGCGCCACCTGCACCGCCATCGCCTCGCTGAGCAGCCCCGCCTCCACCAGACCGGCCAGCCGCCGCAGCGCGAGGACGTCGGCCTCGGTGAGCGCCTTGGCCTGGCCGATGTCGGCGAAGCCCATGGCACGCCAGAAGCGCGAGGCCAGTTCCATGGAGACCCCGGCGCTGCGGGCCGCCTGGAAGGGGGTGTAGCGCCGCTCGGCGCCCAGGATGAGCTGCTCCAGCCGGAGCGCCAGGGGGTCGTCCCCCGGTTCGGTGCCGTCGGGCGCTGGGTTACGACCCATGCCGGAGCCGGTGTCGTCGACGGTCACGCCTGCTGCCCTTCCGATCTGCCGCGGTCAGGATCGACCGGCCACAACTTTACGGTAGCTGTGGGCCAGGTCACTCCGTTCTCGGACGTGCCGCCATGGTGGGGCACGGCGGGGCCGCGGCGGACGCCCTCGCCGCTCCCGGTGTCCGTACCGGCAGCCGGACCTGCCCGTTCACACCGGCCTCAGATGGACCACGTCCCCCGCCCCGACCGGCTCCTGCACGCCCTCGGCGGTGGCGATCACCAGCCGTCCGTCGCCGTCCAGGGCCACCGCCTCCCCGGTGATCGACCGGTCGCCCGGCAGTTCCGCCCGGACGGTCCGGCCGAGGGTGGCGCAGCCCGCCGCGTAGGTCTCCTGGAGGCCGCTGGCCACCGGGTCGCCACCGGCCGCGAGCCAGCGCCGGTACCACTCCTCCAGGGACCGCAGCACCGCTCTGAGCAGGGGGTCGCGGTCGGTGACGGCGGCCCCGGCGAGGGCCAGGGAGGCGGCGGTGGGGACGGGGAGTTCGTCCGCGCGCAGGCTGACGTTGATCCCGGCGCCGATGACCACCGCGCGGTCCCCGGCGCGCTCCAGCAGGATGCCGCCCGCCTTGCGCTCCTGGCCGTCCACGGTCACCAGGAGGTCATTGGGCCACTTGAGTGCCGTGTCGACCCCGGCGGTGCGGGACAGGGCGGTGGCGACGGCCACGCCGGTCAGCAGCGGGAGCCAGCCCCAGCGGGCGACGGGGACACCGGCGGGCTCCAGCAGCACGGACAGGAACAGGCCCGAGCGGGGCGGCGCGGTCCACCGCCGGTCGAGCCGCCCGCGCGCGGCGGTCTGCTCCTCGGCGATCAGTACGGTGCCGTCCGCCGCCTTGCCGCCCACGGACCGCGCGACGAGGTCGGAGTTGGTGGAGCCGGTGCGCTGCACGACCTCCAGCTCGCGCCAGAGCCCGCCGTCCCGCAGCAGGGCCCGGCGCAGGGCGGTGGCGTTCAGGGGCGGCCGGTCCAGATCGGCCCAGCGGCCGGCGGGGTCTTCGTCTCGCGGCGTCATACGACCAACCCTAGGGTCGGCGGGGCGTACGGTTCGCGCCGGACGACCGCTGCCGGGTGTGATCCGCAAGGCACGCCGGGTGTGGGAAACGCCGCACTGCCGAACGCGGGGCCCCGCACTACTCTACGGATGAGTAACCGTCCCCCCTTTTGAGCAGGCAGGGAGCCGCATCCCGATGTCCGAGCCGGAAGAGATCGACACGCACACGACCGCGGGGAAGCTCGCGGATCTCCAGCGCCGCGTCCAGGAGGCGACGCACGCCGGTTCGGAACGCGCGGTCGAGAAGCAGCACGCCAAGGGAAAACTGACGGCGCGTGAGCGGATCGGGCTGCTGCTGGACGAGGGGTCGTTCGTCGAGCTGGACGAGTTCGCCCGGCACCGCTCGACCAACTTCGGCCTGGAGCACAACCGCCCGTACGGGGACGGCGTGGTGACCGGTTACGGCACGGTCGACGGACGGCCGGTGGCCGTCTTCTCCCAGGACTTCACGGTCTTCGGCGGGGCGCTCGGCGAGGTCTACGGCCAGAAGATCGTCAAGGTGATGGACTTCGCGCTGAAGACCGGCTGCCCGGTCATCGGCATCAACGACTCCGGGGGCGCCCGTATCCAGGAGGGCGTGGCCTCACTCGGCGCGTACGGCGAGATCTTCCGCCGCAACACCCATGCCTCCGGGGTGATCCCGCAGATCAGCCTGGTCGTCGGCCCGTGCGCGGGCGGCGCGGTGTACTCCCCGGCGATCACCGACTTCACGGTGATGGTGGACCAGACCTCGCACATGTTCATCACCGGCCCCGACGTCATCAAGACGGTGACGGGCGAGGACGTCGGCTTCGAGGAGCTGGGCGGCGCCCGCACCCACAACACCGCGTCCGGGGTGGCCCACCACATGGCGGGCGACGAGAAGGACGCCATCGAGTACGTCAAGCAGCTGCTGTCGTACCTGCCGTCCAACAACCTCTCCGAGCCGCCCGCGTTCCCGGAGGAGGCGGACCTCACCCGCACCGACGAGGACGCCGAGCTGGACACGATCGTCCCGGACAGCGCCAACCAGCCGTACGACATGCACACCGTCATCGAGCATGTCCTCGACGACGCCGAGTTCTTCGAGACGCAGGCGCTGTTCGCGCCGAACATCCTCACCGGCTACGGCCGGGTCGAGGGGCGCCCGGTCGGGATCGTGGCCAACCAGCCGATGCAGTTCGCGGGCTGTCTGGACATCACGGCCAGCGAGAAGGCGGCCCGCTTCGTCCGCACCTGCGACGCCTTCAACGTGCCCGTGCTGACCTTCGTGGACGTCCCCGGCTTCCTGCCCGGCGTGGACCAGGAGCACGACGGCATCATCCGCCGCGGCGCCAAGCTGATCTACGCCTACGCGGAGGCGACGGTCCCGCTGATCACGGTCATCACCCGCAAGGCGTTCGGCGGCGCCTACGACGTCATGGGCTCCAAGCACCTGGGCGCCGACCTCAACCTGGCCTGGCCGACCGCCCAGATCGCGGTCATGGGCGCCCAGGGCGCGGTCAACATCCTGCACCGCCGCACGATCGCCGAGTCCGACGACCCGGAAGCGTCCCGCGCCCGTCTGATGCGGGAGTACGAGGACACCCTCCTCAACCCGTACATCGCGGCCGAGCGCGGCTACATCGACGCGGTGATCATGCCGTCGGACACCCGCGGCCAGGTGGTCCGCGGTCTGCGTCAGCTCCGTACGAAGCGGGCATCCCTGCCTCCGAAGAAGCACGGCAACATCCCCCTCTAGCCCCAGGAGCCCGCAGTGATGTCCATCAAGGTCATAAGAGGCAACCCCACCCCGGAGGAACTGGCAGCGACCCTGGCGGTGGTCCGAGCCCGAGCCCTGGCAGCCGACTCCCAGCCCCCCGGCCCCCTCACCCCCCGCGACTCCTGGTCAGACCCGTCCCGCCTGGCAGCCACCAGGGTCCCCCACCCAGGCCCCACGGCATGGCCCCGCACCTATTGGCCGAGCTAGCAGCCACCCCCGTCTTTTAGGGGCGCGGGGAACTGCGCGAATCAGCCCCACCGCCCCGCACACGACAACGCACCGGCCCCCCCCCCAGGGGCGCGGGGAACTGCGCGACCAGCCACAACGAACCCGCACCCGCCATCCGACCGAAAGCCCCCCCCACAGCAGGCGCAAAAGCGGGGGGCACCGACTTGAGTACGCATACTCAGGCCCCCCAACCCCCCAAGCCCCACGCTAGTGGCATGCTCTGGTCCGACCCCGAGAACAAACCCCCCAAGGAACTCCGCGAAACCCAGGAGATGCTCCGGCGCCTCAGCGTTCTCATGGCCCTGGCGATGGTCGTCGCGATGATCGTGATCGGCCTCGCCTGACCCCACCCGACACCCCGTAATCTGACCGCATGACCGACCACCCCCGCCGTCTGATCCTCGCCTCCCAGTCCCCCGCCCGGCTGAATCTGCTCCGCCAGGCCGGCCTGACCCCGGAGGTCATCGTCAGCGGCGTCGACGAGGACGCCGTCACCGCGCCCACCCCCGCCGAACTGGCACTCGCCCTCGCCGAGGCGAAGGCGTCCGTGGTGGCCGCCCGCCCCGACGCGAGGAACGCGCTCGTGATCGGCTGCGACTCGGTGCTGGACCTCGACGGCCAGGCACTCGGCAAGCCCGCCGACGCCGAGGAGGCCACCGCCCGCTGGAAGGCGATGCGGGGCCGCGCCGGGACCCTCCAGACCGGCCACTGCGTCTACGACACGGCCACCGGCCGCTACGCCTCCGCCACCGCCTCCACCGTGGTCCGCTTCGGCGAGCCCACGGACGCGGAGATCGCCGCGTACGTGGCCTCGGGCGAGCCGCTGCACGTCGCCGGGGCGTTCACCCTGGACGGCCGCTCCGCGCCGTTCATCGCGGGCATCGACGGCGACCACGGCAATGTGATCGGCATCAGCCTGCCCCTGCTCCGCCGTCTGCTGGCCGAACTCGGGGTCGGGATCACGGAGTTGTGGGCGCAGCCGGAGAGCTGACCGGGGCATTCCCGGGCTCCCGCCGCCGCGGCCCGTCGTAGGTCGTCAGCAGGAGCACGATCAGCGCGAACACCAGGACCATGAAGAGGAAGGCGGGCCAGCCGACCAGGCCCCAGGTGACCGCGCCCAGCAGGGCGTGCACCACGGCCGCGCTGATCAGCAGGGCCCGGCCGGGGCGGGCCGGGGCCCGGTCGCGCAGCGCGACCCGCAGCGCGGTCAGCCCGCACAGGACGTAGTAAAGGCCGAAGACGATCCCGCCGGTCTTCGACGACACGGACATCAGCTGCGGGTCGAGCCCGGCCAGGGACATGTCCTGGCGGTCGACCACCATCCCGAGGAACCAGTTGAGCGCGGCGACACCGAGCGCCTCGCCGAACAGCACCACCGCCACGACCCACGCCACCGGCCTGCGTATCACCGGTCCCCACCCTCTTTCCGAGCGTCGTTCGACCACGACCCGGGTTACCCCAAGTACGTTCGAGACAGCCCGCAGGCTACTAACGGGTAAATCCCGGGACAAGGGTTCTACGGAGGGCAAAGAATCATTGGGCCATTAGTAGGGACTCAACAAAGAAACCGAGTGGCCCGCAGCACCTGGTGACAGAGACCTTGGCCACAGAGGAGGGCTAGGGTTTTACGGAGGGTCCCGGCGTACCACGGTGCGACAAGGGCTTTCGCGGGTGGAGCGAGCCTCGCATCACGCTCCGTGTGGGCAAGCTCACCATTGGGGACGGGTCGAAGTGTCGTGTCGGCTGTCCCTAAACTCGGCTTGTTTCAAGGAGGGAGCCTCAATCGTGCGCAAGGTGCTCATCGCCAACCGTGGCGAAATCGCTGTCCGCGTGGCGCGAGCCTGCCGGGACGCAGGGATCGCGAGCGTGGCCGTCTACGCGGAGCCGGACCGGGACGCGCTCCATGTCCGCGCCGCCGATGAGGCGTTCGCCCTGGGTGGTGACACCCCGGCCACCAGCTATCTCGACATCCAGAAGGTGCTGGCCGCCGCCCGCGAGTCCGGCGCCGACGCCATCCATCCCGGCTACGGCTTCCTCTCGGAGAACGCCGAGTTCGCGCAGGCCGTGCTGGACGCCGGGCTGACCTGGATCGGCCCGCCGCCGCACGCCATCCGCGACCTCGGCGACAAGGTGGCCGCCCGGCACATCGCCCAGCGCGCCGGCGCCCCGCTGGTCGCCGGTACGCCGGACCCGGTGTCCGGATCGGACGAGGTCGTGGCGTTCGCCGAGGAGCACGGGCTGCCGATCGCGATCAAGGCCGCCTTCGGCGGTGGCGGTCGCGGTCTGAAGGTCGCCCGGACGCTGGAGGAGGTCCCGGAGCTGTACGAGTCGGCGGTCCGCGAGGCGGTCGCCGCGTTCGGCCGGGGCGAGTGCTTCGTGGAGCGCTACCTCGACAAGCCCCGGCATGTGGAGACCCAGTGTCTGGCCGACACCCACGGCAATGTCGTGGTCGTCTCCACCCGTGACTGCTCGCTCCAGCGCCGCCACCAGAAGCTGGTCGAGGAGGCCCCGGCGCCGTTCCTCTCGGAGGCCCAGGTCGCCCAGCTGTACTCGGCGTCGAAGGCGATCCTGAAGGAGGCCGGGTACGTCGGCGCCGGGACCGTGGAGTTCCTGGTCGGCAACGACGGCACCATCTCCTTCCTGGAGGTCAACACCCGGCTCCAGGTCGAGCACCCGGTCACCGAGGAGGTCGCCGGGATCGACCTGGTCCGTGAGATGTTCCGGATCGCCGACGGCGAGGCGCTGGGCTACGGGGACCCGGAGCTGCGCGGCCATTCCTTCGAGTTCCGGATCAACGGCGAGGACCCCGGCCGGGGCTTCCTGCCCGCGCCCGGCACGGTGACCCGGTTCGACGCGCCGACCGGCCCCGGCGTCCGGCTGGACGCGGGCGTGGAGTCCGGGTCGGTGATCGGTCCGGCCTGGGACTCCCTGCTGGCCAAGCTGATCGTCACCGGCGCCACCCGGGAGCAGGCCCTCCAGCGGGCCGCCCGCGCGCTCGCCGAGTTCCAGGTCGAGGGCATGGCCACGGCCATCCCGTTCCACCGCAAGGTGGTCACCGACCCGGCGTTCGCCCCCGAGCTGACCGGCTCCGCCGACCCGTTCACGGTCCACACCCGGTGGATCGAGACCGGGTTCGTCAATGACATCGCGCCCTTCACGGCTCCGGCCGACACCGACAGTGACGAGGACACCAGCCGCGAGACGGTGGTGGTCGAGGTCGGCGGCAAGCGCCTCGAGGTCTCCCTCCCGGCGTCGCTGGGCATGTCCCTGGCCCGTACGGGGCTGGCGGCGGGCGCCAAGCCGAAGCGGCGGGCGGCCCGCAAGTCCGGGCCCGTGGCCTCCGGCGACACCCTCACCTCCCCGATGCAGGGCACCATCGTGAAGGTGGCCGTCGAGGAGGGCCAGGAGGTCAAGGAGGGCGACCTGGTCGTCGTCCTGGAGGCGATGAAGATGGAGCAGCCGCTGAACGCCCACAAGTCCGGCACCATCAAGGGCCTGTCGGCGGAGGTCGGCGGATCGCTGACGTCCGGCGCGACGATCTGCGAGATCAAGGACTGAGCAGGCACCGAGCGGGTGCTGCACAGGCACTGAAAGGCGCTGAAAGGCGCTGAGAAGGCACTGAAAAGGTGCCGAACGGATACTGAGATTGACCGAGAATGACCGGAAGGGGTCGGCCAGCAGGCCGACCCCTTCCGTTGTCCCCGGGCGGATCTGCCGCGCGGGTCCGCTCCCGTGCTACCGGCGCGTGCTACCGGCGCGTGCTACCGGCGCCGCAGATCCGCGACGCGGGCCCGTTCCGGGCCCGGGGGCTGCTCGCCCAGCACCGCGGCGGCGCCGCGCAGGGCGGAGGTGGAGCCGGGGACGCCCCTGCGGGGGCCCGGGAGGGGGACGTCACGCATGTCCCGGCGGGCCGGGCGGGTCGGTGTGGCGTCACCCCCCGTGCTTCCCGGCGGGCCGCCCGAGGCGCCCGGGGTACCCGCCACGGCGATCTGGACGCCCTGGTCGGCGAGGGCCTGCAACTCGGTGGCCGCCCGGTCGTCATGGGCCGGGGGCTCGTCGGTGACCAGCCGGGTGATCACATCGGTGGGAACGGTCTGGAACATGGTGTCGGTGCCGAGCTTGGTGTGGTCGGCGAGGACCACGACCTCGGCGGCGGCCTGCACCAGCGCCCGGTCGACGGAGGCGGAGAGCATGTTGGACGTGGACAGCCCGCGTTCGGCGGTGAGCCCGCTGCCGGAGAGGAAGGCACGGGAGACCCGCAGACCCTGGAGGGACTGTTCGGCGCCGGAGCCGACGAGGGCGTAGTTGGAGCCGCGGAGCGTACCGCCGGTCATGACGACCTCGACCCGGTTGGCGTGCGCGAGGGCCTGGGCGACCAGCAGTGAGTTGGTGACGACGGTGAGTCCGGGGACCCGGGCGAGCCGGCGGGCCAGCTCCTGGGTGGTGGTCCCGGCGCCGACGACGATCGCCTCGCCTTCTTCGACGAAGCTCGCGGCGAGATCGGCGATGGCCGTCTTCTCCGCGGTCGCGAGATGTGATTTCTGCGGAAAGCCGGATTCCCGCGTGAATCCGCCCGGCAGTACCGCACCGCCGTGACGGCGGTCGAGGAGTCCTTCTGCCTCCAGTGCGCGCACGTCCCGCCGTACGGTCACTTCGGAGGTCTGGACGACGCGGGCCAGCTCACGGAGCGATACCGCTCCGTTTGCTCGCACCATTTCGAGGATCAATTGGCGACGTTCTGCTGCGAACACGAAACTGACAGTAACCCCAACGACCGTCTGCTTTCAGCAGTTTGCGCCGAATAGCAGAAGTTGTTCGCACGCGACCACTGAAGGTGGTATAGGGGTCCACGCCCGGTGACCGGGCCGGGCCCGCGGGCCCGGCCGGACGGCAACTCCCCGTGACCGGTGGGGAGTCGGGGCGGCCGTCAGCCCTGGCCGCTGGTCTTGCGGGTGTGCAGCTGCCGGGCCACCTCGGCGATCGAACCCGAGAGGGACGGGTACACGGTGAACGCCTTTGCGATCTGTTCGACGGTCAGATTGTTGTCGACGGCGATCGAGATGGGGTGGATCAGTTCCGAGGCGCGCGGCGCCACGACCACACCGCCGACCACGATGCCGGTGCCGGGGCGGCAGAAGAGCTTCACGAAGCCGTCCCGGATGCCCTGCATCTTGGCGCGCGGGTTGCGCAGCAGCGGCAGCTTGACGACGACGGCCTCGATCCGGCCCGCGTCCACATCGGCCTGGGTGTAGCCGACGGTGGCGATCTCCGGGTCGGTGAAGACATTGGAGGAGACGGCCTTGAGGTTGAGCGGGGTCACCGCGTCGCCCAGGAAGTGGTACATGGCGATACGGCCCTGCATGGCGGCGACCGAGGCGAGGGCGAAGATCCCGGTGACATCACCGGCGGCGTAGACGCCCGGGGCGCTGGTGCGGGAGACCTTGTCGGTCCAGATGTGCCCGGACTCGGTGAGCTTGACCCCGGCCTCCTCCAGACCCATCCCGGCGGAGTTCGGGATGGCGCCGACGGCCATCAGACAGTGCGAGCCGGTGATCACCCGGCCGTCGGCGAGGGTGACCTCGACCCGGTCGCCGACCCGCTTGGCGGAGGCGGCGCGGGAGCGGGCCATCACATTCATCCCGCGGCGGCGGAACACGTCCTCCAGGACGGCGGCGGCGTCCGGGTCCTCGCCGGGCAGCACCCGGTCGCGGGACGAGACCAGGGTGACGTCGGAGCCGAGCGCCTGGTAGGCACCGGCGAACTCGGCGCCGGTGACACCGGAGCCGACCACGATCAGTTCCTCGGGCAGCTCGGTCAGGTCGTAGACCTGGGTCCAGTTCAGGATGCGCTCGCCGTCCGGCTGGGCGTCGGGCAGCTCGCGGGGGTGACCGCCGGTGGCGATCAGCACGGCGTCCGCGGTGAGCGTCTCCTCGCTGCCGTCCGCCGCCCGGACCACGACCTTGCGGGAGCCGTCGAGGGACTGCATGCCCTCCAGACGGCCGCGTCCGCGCAGCACCCGGGCGCCCGCGCGGGTCACGGAGGCGGTGATGTCGTGCGACTGGGCGAGCGCGAGGCGCTTCACCCGCCGGTTGACCTTGCCGAGGTCCACCCCGACCACCCGGGCGGCCTGCTCCAGATGGGGGGTGTCGTCGGCGACGATGATCCCCAGCTCCTCGTACGACGAGTCGAAGGTGGTCATCACCTCGGCCGTCGCGATGAGCGTCTTCGACGGCACGCAGTCGGTGAGCACCGACGCCCCGCCCAGACCGTCGCAGTCGACGACGGTCACCTCCGCGCCGAGCTGCGCGGCCACCAGAGCCGCTTCGTAGCCGCCGGGTCCGCCACCGATGATCACGATCCGAGTCACGTACCCCATTGTCCCGCACACATCAGAGTGCCCGCGCCCCGGGGCCCCGTGGAGACTCCCGTGACGGCAGTGACGGCCGTTCCGGCTGCCGTACTCTCGTCGCATGTCGCTCTATGCCGCCTACGCGAGCAACCTCGAAGCGCGGCTGATGTCCCGCCGTGCCCCCCATTCGCCGCTGCGCGCCACCGGGTGGCTGAACGGCTGGCGGCTGACCTTCGGCGGCGAGCACCTCGGCTGGGAGGGCTCCGTCGCCACGCTGGTCGAGGACCCGCTCGCCCAGGTGTTCGTGGCGCTCTACGACATCGCGCCGATGGACGAGGAGGCCCTGGACCGCTGGGAGGGTCTCGGCCTGGACATCTACCGCAGACTGCGGGTCCGGGTACACACCCTGGAGGGCGAGGCGGCAGCCTGGACGTATGTCCTCAACGCCTACGAGGGCGGGCTGCCGTCGGCCCGCTATCTCGGGGAGATCGCCGACGCCGCGGAGTCGGCGGGCGCGCCCCACGACTATGTGATGGAGCTGCGCAAGCGGCCCTGCTGAGCCGCGCCCGCCGGTCGGGGACCCGGCCCCTCACCGCCGCTTCACGGGAAACGACAAGACAACGATCGCAGAACCGTGAGGTCCGTCATCTACGCGCGTAGGCCATGACCGGCTACCCTCATGCGCGTGAACGCATCTCTTCTTCCGGACGACCTCCAGGGCGACCCCTACCGCGCCGCCGACGCCGCCGCCGCGCGGCTGCGCGAACTGACCGGCGCCGAGTCCCACGACGTCGCTCTCGTGATGGGCTCCGGCTGGGCACCGGCCGTGGACGCGCTCGGCGCCGCCGACGCCGAGTTCCCCGTCACCGAGCTGCCCGGGTTCCCGCCGCCCGCCGTCGCGGGCCACGGCGGCACGGTCCGCTCGTACGCCGTCGGGAACAAGCGCGCCCTGGTCTTCCTGGGCCGCACCCATTACTACGAGGGCCGGGGCGTGGCCGCCGTGGCGCACGGGGTGCGTACCGCGGTCGCCGCGGGCTGCAAGACCGTCGTGCTGACCAATGGCTGCGGCGGGCTGCGCGAGGGTATGCGGCCCGGTCAGCCGGTGCTGATCAGCGACCACATCAACCTCACCGCCACCTCCCCCATCGTCGGCGCCAACTTCGTCGACCTCACCGATCTCTACTCGCCGCGGCTGCGCGCCCTGTGCAAGGAGATCGACCCGTCCCTGGAGGAGGGCGTGTACGCGCAGTTCCCCGGCCCGCACTACGAGACGCCGGCCGAGATCCGGATGGCCCGGGTGATCGGCGCCGACCTGGTGGGCATGTCGACGGTGCTGGAGGCCATCGCGGCGCGCGAGGCGGGCGCCGAGGTGCTGGGCATCTCGCTGGTCACCAATCTCGCCGCGGGCATGACCGGCGAGCCGCTGAACCACGAGGAGGTCCTCCAGGCCGGCCGGGACTCGGCCGCCCGGATGGGCGCGCTGCTGACGCAGGTCCTCGGCAGGATCTGACCGGCGGCGTCCGGCACCGGCCGGCACCGGTCGGCGCACACCCCAGCAGAGTCCGATCACGAGAGGCTGACCGAACGTGCACGACGATCTTTCCGCACGGGCCAAGGCGTGGCTGGCCGAGGACCCCGACCCCGACACCCGCGCGGAACTCGCCGCGCTGCTGGACGCCGGGGACACCGAGGCGCTGGCCGACCGCTTCTCCGGCACCCTCCAGTTCGGCACCGCCGGGCTCCGCGGTGAGCTGGGCGCCGGTCCGATGCGGATGAACCGCGCGGTGGTGATCCGCGCCGCCGCCGGACTCGCCGGGTATCTGCGGGCCCGGGGGCAGGGCGACGGGCTCGTCGTCATCGGCTACGACGCCCGCTACAAGTCGGCCGACTTCGCCCGGGACACCGCCGCCGTGATGACCGGCGCCGGACTGCGGGCCGCCGTACTGCCCCGTCCGCTGCCGACGCCCGTGCTCGCCTTCGCCGTCCGGCATCTGGGCGCGGTCGCGGGTGTGGAGGTCACCGCCAGCCACAACCCGCCCCGGGACAACGGCTACAAGGTGTATCTGGGCGGGGGCTCGCAGATCGTGCCCCCGGCGGACGCGGACATCGCCGCCGAGATCGAGGCGGTCGCCGCGCTGGCCGACGTACCGCGTCCGGAGGGCGGCTGGGAGACGCTGGACGATTCGGTGCTCCAGGCGTATCTCGCCCGGACGGACGCCGTGCTGGCGCCGGGCTCCGCGCGCACCGCCCGGACCGTCTACACGGCGATGCACGGGGTCGGCCGGGACACCCTGCTGGCCGCGTTCGCGCGGGCCGGGTTCCCGGCGCCGGTGCTGGTCGCCGAGCAGGCCGACCCGGACCCCGCGTTCCCCACCGTGGCGTTCCCCAACCCGGAGGAGCCGGGCGCGATGGACCTCGCCTTCGCGCGGGCCCGCCAGACCCGGCCCGATCTGGTGATCGCCAACGACCCGGACGCGGACCGCTGCGCGGTGGCCGTACCCGTCGGCGACGACGGCTGGCGGATGCTGCGCGGCGACGAGGTGGGCGCGCTGCTCGCCGCCCATCTGGTCCGGCGCGGGGCGCGCGGCACGTTCGCGGAGTCGATCGTCTCGTCGTCGCTGCTCGGCCGGATCGCCGAGAAGGCCGGACTCCCCTACGAGGAGACCCTCACCGGCTTCAAGTGGATCGCCCGCGTACCGGGCCTGCGCTACGGCTACGAGGAGGCCCTCGGCTACTGCGTCGACCCGGACGGGGTCCGCGACAAGGACGGCATCACGGCCGCGCTGCTGGTCACCGAGCTGGCGTCGGAGCTGAAGGAGAGCGGCCGGACGCTGCTCGACCTGCTGGACGACCTGGCCGTCGAGCACGGGCTGCACGCCACCGACCAGTTGTCGGTGCGGGTGCGGGACCTGTCGGTGATCGCGGACGCCATGCGGCGGCTGCGCGAGCGGCCCCCGGCGGCGCTGGCGGGGCTGGCGATCACCCGGGCGGAGGATCTGAGCGAGGGCACGGCGGCGCTGCCGCCCACGGACGGGCTGCGCTACACGCTGGACGGGGCGCGGGTGATCGTCCGCCCGAGCGGGACCGAGCCCAAGCTGAAGTGCTATCTGGAGGTCGTCGAGCCGGTCGACGGACATACCGGGCTGGCGGCGGCACGGGCGCGGGCCGAGGAGCGGCTGGCGGCGCTGAAGCGGGATCTGGCGGCGGCGGCCGGGATCTGACGCCGTGGCGCGGCGGCTGGCTGAGGGCCGCTCAGCCGGTGCTCGGGGACGGGGTGTTGGAGGGGGTTGTCGCCTCCGGTTCCGTCTCCGGGTCCGGGGTCAGGGTCGGTGAGGGGGCCGGGGACTCGGTGGGCGTCGGGGTCGGCGTCGGGGTCGGTTCCGGGCTCGGCGTCGGCTCGGGGTCCGGGGTCGGCGTCGGGGTCGGGCTGGGCGTGGCTGTCGGGGTCCGGGTCGGGGTCGGGGTCGGCCGCGGGGCGGGGGTCGTCGGGGCGCTCGTCGGGGTCGGGTCGACCGGGGTGAGTGTCACCGGGCGTGGTGGTGCGGGCGTCGGCCGGTCGGTGGCGGCGCGCCCGGTGCCGGTGTCCTTCTCGCCGACCCGGCCGGTGGCGGGCGTGCCGCTGCCCGCGCCGGGGCTGGCCGGGACGGGCGCGGTGCCGTCGGGGACGGTGTGCACGCCCCGCAGATAGAACTCCGTCCAGCCGAGCACGAGGCGCAGATAGTCGCGTGAGTGGTTGTAGCTGAGGATCGCGCGTTCCAGGCCGTCCGCCGTGCCCAGGTCCCGGTCACCGGCGCAGAGGTAGTGCCCGGCGGCGAGGGCGGCGTCGAAGACATTGTCCGGGTCGGACACGCCGTCGCCGTTGCCGTCGGCGCCCCAGGTCTTCCAGGTGGTCGGCAGGAACTGCATCGGCCCGACGGCCCGGTCGTAGACGGTGTCCCCGTCCCAGGCGCCGCCCTCGCTGTCCAGGATCAGCGCGAAGCCGTCGCCGTCGAGGGCGGGCCCGGTGATCCGGGTGAGGGTGGTCCCGTCGGCGTCCACCGCGCCGCCGCCCGCGTGGCCCGACTCGACCTTGCCGATCGCGGCGAGGAGTTCCCAGCGCAGCCCGCAGCCCGGGTCGGTACGGCCGACGGACCGCTCGGCTCGCTGGTATGCGGCGGACACGGTGACGGGGAGCCCGGCCTCGGCGGCGACACGCCCAGCCGGGGCGCCGGAGGCGGCGGCCCGCTCGACGGCCGCCACGTCCTTCAGCGGCGGGAGTTCGACGTGGTAGGAGCCGTCGCCCTGGGAGGGCACGTCCGGCAGCGGGGCGTCCGGCGGGACCGAACCGCCGGGCACGCCCGTGCCGTCGTCCCGCGCGGCCGGAGCGGCGCCGGGGGCTCCCGGTGCCTGGGAACCGGCGGTGAGCAGGGCCGCGGCGACGGTGGCGACCGTCGCGACACAGGCGCCGCGCAGGCCACGCCGGGTGCGCGTCCGGCGGAGGGGTCCGGTCGGCGGACGGGACATGACGGCGACTCCTTGCGACGGGCGGGGCGGGATACGGAGGGGACAGATACGGGGGGACTCGCGGGCTAGCCGAAGCGGCCGTTGACGTAGTCCGTCGTCCTCGGGTCCCGCGGGCTGTGGAACATGGCGTCCGTACCGCCGTGTTCGACGATCACGCCCGGCGTGCCCTGCTCCGCGAGGAAGAAGGCGCACTGGTCGGAGACGCGGGCGGCCTGCTGCATGTTGTGGGTGACGATGACGATGGTCACCTCGGACTTCAGCTCGTGGATGGTCTCCTCGATCCGGCGGGTCGAGGTGGGGTCGAGCGCCGAGCAGGGTTCGTCCATGAGCAGCACCCGGGGCCGTACCGCAAGGGAGCGGGCGATGCACAGCCGCTGCTGCTGGCCGCCGGAGAGGGCGCCGCCGGGCTGGCGGAGCCGGTCGCGGACCTCCTTCCACAGACCCGCCTTGGTGAGGCACTCCTCGACCAGCCGGTCCTTGTCGTCGCGGCCCGCCTTGACGCCGCTGAGCTTGAGACCGGCGGTGACGTTGTCGTAGATCGACATCGCGGGGAACGGGTTGGGCTTCTGGAAGACCATGCCGATGTTCCGGCGGGCGTGGGTGATGCGGCGGCCCCGGTCGTAGATGTCGTCGCCGTCCAGCAGGACCCGGCCGGACAGGGCGGCCGAACCGACCAGTTCGTGCATCCGGTTGAGGATGCGCAGGAAGGTGGACTTGCCGCAGCCGGACGGGCCGATGAGCGCGGTGACCTGCCGGGCGGGCATGGCCAGGGACACCTGCTCCAGGACCTTGTGGGTGCCGAACCACGCCGAGACCGCGTCGGCCTCCAGCGTGGCGGGGTCGCTCCGCGCCGTGCTCGCCCCGGCCCCGCGGGGCGTGACCGCCGGCAGCTTCCGCGTCGGGTCGGCGATCTCGTCGACGAGGGCGGTGGCGGCCTGGAGGGGGGTGGTGTCGGTGGTGTCGGACATCGGTGGGACTCCTCGGGGATCAGAGCAGGTTGGGCAGCAGACGGGTGGCGGCGCCGGAGACGGCGAGACCGAACGCGGCGAGCACGGGCACCCCGGTGATCCAGGTCTGCCAGCGGCCCCAGACGCGGTGCGCGGCCATGGTGAGCAGGGCGGCGATCAGCAGCGCCTGCGACCAGAGGAAGACCGGCAGCCAGGCGGCGCTCTCGGTGCCCATGGCCTGCTCGGACCCGTCGATCCAGCCGGGCGCCAGCGGACGCGGCGGCGCGGGCTGGACCTCGCTGGTCAGTTCGGCGTCGACCCGGAGGGTCCCGGAGGGCGTGTACGGCCCGCCGTCGGCGGTGATCAGCGTGAGCCGTCCCTCGCCCTCCCTCAGGGCGGGCGGCAGCGGGTCGCCCGCCCGGCGCAGCGCGGTCACCTCGTAGGTGGCGGTGCCCTGGCCCGTCGTCAGCCGGATCTCGGTGCCGGGCGGGAGCTGGCGCAGATCGTTGAACGGGCTGCCGAATCCCCACTGGCGGCCCATGATCAGGCTGGTCCCGGCCTGTCCGGGCAGCGGGGTGTCCCGCCGGTGCCCTGGTCCGGACATCAGGATTCCGGAAGTGGTGCCCTCGGCGACCACCTCCTCCAGCCCGAGCGCGGGGATGCGCAGCAGCGCCACGGGCGCACCGGGGGCGAGCAGCTCACCCTCGTACGTCCGCTGTCCCACCGGGGCGATCCCGAGGGCGAGCTGACGGCGGAACTCGTCGTACGCCGTCTGCTGGTCGCGGGTGTGCTGGAGATGCCCTACGACGGTGAGGTGGGCGGCGAAGCCGAGCAGCAGGGCGGCGAGCACGCACAGGGCGGCCCCGGCGAACGCGAACCCGGCGCGGTCGGCGGACGGCGGTCCGGCGCCGGGCACGGGCTCGGGCGGGGGCGCCGGGGCCGGTGGCGCCACGGCCGGCGGGGGCGGGGACAGCACGGTCACGGGGTGCGCTCCTCGGGAGTGGGCGGGCGTGGACGGGGACGCGCGCGGGCGGCGGGGTGGGGGCCCGCCGCCCGCGCGCAAGGTGCGGTGGGCGTCAGCCGCGGTTCTCGCCGAAGTGCAGCAGCCCGTTGCGGCGGCCGAAGCGGACGGCGAAGATCCCGGCCGCGACCAGGACGACCGCCCCGATGCCGGAGACCAGGGCGACCTGCGCACCCGTGGAGGCGAGACCGCCCTGCGGGGAGCCGCCGCCGGTCGAGCCGCCGGTGCTGTCGCCGCCGGTGGCGCCGGACGTCGTACCGGAGGTGTCGCCGCCCGGGTCGTCCGTCGGGTCGTCGGTCGGGTCGTCCGTCGGGTCGTCCGTGGGGTCGTCCGTCGGGTCGTCGGTGGGGTCGCCGGAGGGGTCGTCGGTGGGGCTCGGGGAGTCGGAGGGCTCGGCGAGGGTGAACGGCGCCTGGCTCGCGGCTCCGGCGGCGCACGCCGGGGTCCAGTTGAAGGCGTTGTTCCCCGCCACGCCGTCCTCGGGGATGGTGAGGGAGTCCCAGGTGACCGTGCCGCCCGCGTCGGCGGTGCCGTCGGGGAACTCGGCGTCGTGGTTCGCCAGGGTCAGCGGGTAGCCGGTGCCCGCCTCGCAGCCGCGGACGATCAGCTTCACCTGCTGGCCGCGCTCCAGCCGGGGCACGCCCGGCAGCCGCTCGCCCCGCGCGTTCTGGAACTCGACCCGGGGCGCCTGCACGACCACCGGGAGGCTCTCCGACTGGGAGGCGCCCCAGGTGCCGCTGTCGGCCGGGACGAACCGGGCGCTGAAGTCGTGCCGTCCCTCGGTCAGGGCCGACGTGGTCAGTTCGGCCTTGCCGTCGGCCACGGCCGCCTGGCCGAGGCTGGTCTCGCCGTCCAGGAAGGTCACACTGCCGACGGCTTCGCCGGGGGCGACGGTCGCGGTCAGCTTGGTCGTCCCGCCGGGCTCCACGGTGGTGGGGCTGTAGGTCATCTGGGTGGTGGTCGCCCGCGCGCCCTCGCCCCGCACCCAGGTGGTGCCGGTGACGGTGATCTTCTGGGACCAGTAGGGGTTGCCGGGCACCTGTTCCTCGGTGGGCCGTTCCAGGCCCCAGCTGTCGACGCAGTAGACCCGTAGCTCGTAGGTCCCGTCACCGGTCAGGACGGCGGCGGGGTCGTGGACGGCCATGCCCGGGTTGTCCGCCGCCTTCAGCGAGATGCCCTCGGCGGCCCCGGTGTACGGGCCGCCCTCGGTGATCCCGACCAGCGTGGCGACCTCCGTGCCGTCCGCCTGTACGGCGTACAGGTTGAGGTTGGTGTTCCAGTTGATGTCCTCCACCGTGTAGTCGGGGCAGGTGCCGGGGATGCCGAGCTCCGCGCCGAACGGCTCCGGGTCGGACAGCGAACCGCTCGGCGCGAGGGTGAACTCCCCGAGGGAGTCCGCGCGGGCGGGCTGGGTCTGGGACGCGATCAGTGCCACGACGCCCGCGGCGAGCACTGCGCAGACGGCGAGGAACGCGGCTGCTCTTCGGAAGGGTTGACGCACGGTCATCTGCTGGGCCCCCGGGGGCGTCGAGATCGGATGGAACCTGGAAGGGAGATCGAAGGGAGGACGGAGGAACGGCGGCAGCGCGTCGGGCCGGGCACCTGGTGGGTGCCCGGCCGTCACGGGGTGGGTCGGAGGGCGATCAGTGCCTACCGGTTGCCGGTGGTGTTGGTGTCACCGCAGTTGGACGGCGCGGAGTCGGCGGCCAGGTCGCCGAAGCCGTAGTTCTTGATGGTGGCGAGGTTCTGGCAGACCTGGGAGCTCGCGCCGACGAACGCGCGCTGGATGTTGGGGTCGCTGAGGCGGGCGCTGGAGACGACGTTGTAGACGTCCCGGGCGAAGGTGAAGTTGGGGTTCAGGGCCAGCGTGGTGCCGGAGCCGGTGGTCGGGGCGACGCCCGCGATGTTGCGCAGCCGGGACTCGCCGCGGCGGTTGGGGACGTCCGCGAAGCCCTTGCCCTGGGCGATCCACTGGGCGACCGAGTACGGCATGATCTGGGTGCCGTTGGCGATGGCGATGCCGTCGTGCTCCTGGACCGAGTCGTCGACGCAGCCGGCCGCCTTGGCGGCGGTGATCTCCGTCTCGGTGACACCGATGGACTGGAGCCAGTAGGTGCGGGTGCCGGAACCGGCCTGCGGCAGCAGCGCCTTGGACACGGTCTTGGTGACACCGGCGTCCACGAAGGTGCAGGTCTTGTAGATCGACGCGAGCTGGGCGACGCTCAGGTTGGTCGGCAGGGTGCTGCCCAGGTCGGTCGCGTAGGTCACCGCGTCCTTGCCGAACGGAATCCAGGTGAGGTTCGGACCGGCGGTCACCGGGCCGCGCGAGGAGCGGGCGAAGTCCACACAGTCGGCCTGGGCCGTGTTGTTGACATCGAGGATCAGTCTGTCGATGCCGGCCGAGGAGCCGTTCGGGCGGTTGATGCCGCCGCAGTGCGCGGTGGCCGCGACGGTGGCGTCCTTCGGGGTGATCGTGGCGGAGCCGGTGGCGTTCCAGGAACCGACGATCTTGCCGCCGCTGGTGTTCAGCACGACATCGCCCAGGCCGTTCAGCACATACTGCGTGGTGTCGGAGCCGACACCGGCCAGCGGGCGGAACGGCGGCGTGGTGTAGTCCGCCGCGGCCGGGGTGGACAGGACACCGACACCGAGGGCCGCGACACCGAGAACCGCGGCGCCGACCTTGGCGCGAGACTTGACGTTCACTTCTGATCTCCCTGTTTCGGATTTCGAAGACTGGACGTTCAAGCAAATCCGGATTTCATTGCTGCCGACCCGTCGATCGACCACCGCATACATTTCCAAGATTCCGCTTCGGGGGCCACCAATTCCCAGCGAGGGAAAGGTTACGAGCAGGCTTCCTAGGTGTCTCCTATGGGGTCCGGCGATGGGCGAGGCGCAGCATTATGGGACCGGAAAGCGCGGCCGTTCCGCCGAGAATGAGAACGGCGAGAAGAACCCAGCGGACAATTCCCAGAATCTGTCCCGGGGTGAATCCGCCCGGGGAGTCGGCCACGTTCTGCCGGGGTCCGGCGGAGGGCGGCGCCGATCCGTCCGCGGCGGCCGGGGCGGACGCCGAGGGGTCGTCGGTGCCGTCCCCGCCGGTCGTGCCGCCGCCGTCCGTGCCGCCTGTGCCGCCCGTGCCGCCTCCGGTGCCGCCCCCGGTCTCGGAGGAACCGCCCGCCGCGCCGCCGGACCCGCCCGGGTCACCGGGGTCCGGGGTGCCCGAGGGGTCGGAGGCCGCCCCGCGTTCCAGGTCGTCGGCGGCCGTCCGGGCGCGGGTGCGCAGCTCGGCCGGGAGCGGGGCGTACCCGTGCGGCAGCTCCCCCGCGGAGAGCCCCGGCGTCTGCCCCGGACCGGCCGCGTACCGGATGAGTTCGGCGTACGCCGTGCGGGCCTTCTTGTCCTGGTCCACCGAGGCGGCGGCGTAGGCGACCGCCGTGAGCGGGTACGCCTGGCCGGTGACCCGCGCCGGGTCGGGCTTCAGCACCCCGGGGTCGCCGGCCGTCGGCCGCATACCGTCGACCGCCGCGAGCAGGGCGCTTGAGGACGGCTTCACGAAGGTGCCGCCGGCGTTGCGCAGACTGGCCGTGGGCAGTCCGTAGCGGTCCGCGGAGGCGATGTCGACGATGGCCATCACCGCGCGGCGGCCCGGCCACGGCGGGTCGTTGGCCAGCTTGGGCCGGCTGGTGGTGCTGTCCAGCTGATAGGTGATGGTCCGGTTGTTGTTGCCGCGCCGGGCGCGCACGGTGGCGTCGTGCAGATCGGCCGCGTACGGGGCGATGTCCAGGATCGTGTAGGGGAGTTCGGCTCCGATGCCGGAGGCGACGCCCTTCGTCGGGTCGACCTTGGGGAAGTCGTTCAGGGTGGTGTTGGTGGCCAGCTCCAGTTCGCCGAAGTACGGGTTGATCCTCATCCCGTCCGGGTCCGGCTTCCCGGCGAGGAAGTCACGGGCCTCCTGGTCGGCCTGGAGCCAGTTCCAGACCACCCGGCTGGTGTCCGAGTTCACCAGCGGCACGATCAGGCTCATCGGCTGGCGGGCGATGTCCCGGAATTCAGGATTGAACGCAAGGAATTCCGGGTCGTCCAGATAGTTCGCCGGATTGTCCTTGAGATGCTCGGGCGGCGGGGCGAACGCCACATCGTTCCGGTACGAATGGGTGAGCATTTTGGCGACCAGGCGTGGAGTGAGTTTCAGCTCCTTGAACACACCGTTCGGTCCCTCGATGAAGAACACGATGGCGAGCCCGGACACCGCGACCGGGGCGTGCACCACGTCCGGCGCGCCCTCGGGCGGCTCCACCGGGTCGACGGTGAAGCCCAGCGTCGGCTGTTCGGCCGTCGTGCCGAGCACCTGGTTGCGCGCCAGCTCCTCACCGGCGGTGGTGAAGCCGAAGGTGCTGCCGGTCGAGGTGCACAGCCTGGGCTGCCAGGACGTCAGGGCGTCGGTGACCAGCTCGGAGCCGATGGTCGGCCGCTCGACCTGCCCCGCCGGGCAGAACTGGTCGACCTGGAGGAACTCCAGCGGGAAGACGATCCGCCCGGCCCAGTTGGCCGGGGAGAGCGGCGAGGTGATGAGCTTGCCGCTGCTCGGTGCCGTGACCTCGGTGCCGTCCGCCTGGTGGACCCCGCGCGGCACGACCACCAGCCAGCAGCCGCGCGGATCCGGCGCGCCGCCCTCGGGCGCGGTGTTCACCCCGCAGCCGAGGTAGTCGGACTGGATGCCGTCCTGCATCTCGAAGACGGTCTCGCCGGTGCCGCCGGAGAAGGTCAGGTTCGCGGGCTGCTCATTGGTGTCCAGCGGACCGAAGTAGGTGTAGTCGTAGGCGGACTTGGTGGGCGGTTCCCCGTTGGCCGGGCGGAACGGCACATAGGTGCGGTCGCCGACGGCGGGGTCCTGCGCGACCTCCAGGACCCGGCCCTTGCCGTCCGCCACCACGCTCTCGGAGGCGCCGTAGACGCACTGCTCCGGGTCGGGTCCGCTCGGGTCGTCCCCCCAGCACTGCATGATCTGGAGGTAGTTGACATTGAACGCCCCGTTGCCCGGGAGCGTCTCCCGTCCGCCCTCCCAGCTGACCCGGACGCCCTGGGAGCGCAGCCCCTCGGTCTGGTGGACCGTCACCTTCAGATCGGAGAAGTCGTCGTACCTCCCCTTCGTGCCGCTCTTGGTCACCGCCGACGACGGCTCGGGCGCCTGAGCCGCCATCGCCGGGGACCCGGCCGGGGGCAACGGCACCAGGGCCACGACGGTCGCGGCGAGGAGCGCCCCCACGGCGGCGACCAGCCGGGGGCGGCGCCGCACGGGCCCCGGGACCGGCGCCGGCACCGGCACCGTCACCTCGGCGCTCCGCGCCGGACCCGCCCCGTCAGGCCCGGTACGCCGCGTCAGCGGGAGCCCCGTCCGGGACGCTCCCGCGAGCCCGGTGGGCCGCACCCCCGAGAACCCCGTCCGGGACATCACCCTCAGGGACATCACCCTCAGGGAATTCCCCCTCCGGGACATCCCCGAGAGCCCCGCCAGGGCCCGCCCCGCAAGCCCCGTACGCCGCATCCCCGCGAGCCCCCTGCGCCGCATCCCCAAGCCCCCCGTACGTCCCGTCCCCACACCCCGTCCCCCCATCACGACCGCTCCTTGCGCCGCGCCCGCCCCGCCAGCGCCCGTGCCACCGCGGGCGGCCCCACGACGACACCGACCAGCAGCACCGCGGACAGCGCCATCAGTGCCGTCCGCAGCCCCGGGGAGTCCCCCGTGCCCAGCGACACCGGCGCGGCGACCACCGAGGCGTCCCCGGTGGCCTGGTCGCCGCTGATCACCTCGCCGGTGTCGGGGTCGACGACGGAACCGCCCGTCGTGTCCCCGGCGCCCCCGGTGGTCGTACCGCCCGTAGAGCCGTCGGTGTCCCCCGTCGTGCCGCCGGAACCGCCCGAGCCGGACCCTCCGGTCGCCGCCGAGCCGCCGCCCGACGCGGCGGAGCCGCCCGTCGAGGAGGACCCGCCGGTGCTGGCGGAGCCGCCCGTCGAGCCGCCCGAGGAGGTGTTCGTCGGCTGCTTCGCGCCGCCCGTGCCGGTGGCGCACTGATCGCTGCCCCGCTTGTCGCAGGCGGGCGGGTAGGGCGCCTTCTCGATCAGCACGTTGCGGCCCCCGGAGAAGGTGGGGTTGTTGCACTTGTCGATGTCGATCGACTCGGTCTCGGCGCCGGGGATCTTCCGGGTCTGCTCCATCCCGGCCTCGACCAGGTTCTTCGGCAGCGGCGAGTACCCGAGCCGGTCCGCCTGCTGCTGGCCCTCGCAGAGGAAGTAGTGGGTGAAGGCGCTGAGGGTACGGCCCTTGGCCTTGGTGAAGCCCATCTCCTCCTTGGTCGGGATGATCATGTAGCTGTAGCTGGAGAGCGGGTAGGTGCGGCGGTCGCCGAAGGTGTAGACGCTGTCCAGGTTCTGGGTCAGATAGGACGAGGACCGCGGATCGTCGTTGATCCTCGCCTTGGTGAGCGCCACCGCCACACTGGAGGCGGTCGGCTCGACGTAGTAACCGGCCTCGTTGAGCACCTTGGCCACCGGGAACCCGGCGTTGGTCGCGTAGGAGTACTCGACATAGGTGATCGCGCCCTCGGCCTGCGGCTGCCGGGTGTAGCCCGCGACGCCGAGCGAGGTGGACTGGGAGACGAATCCGGAGCCCGGGATGTTGGGGAAGTACGAGGTCAGACCGCAGGGCGTGGGCTTGCCCGCGCGTCGGCAGTAGTCGTTCCACAGCGACCCGTGCCGCTTGGACATCCACAGTGTGAACTGCGCGGTCGTGCCCGAGCCGTCGGACCGGACGACCGGGACGATCTTGCGCGCCGGGAGGTTCAGCTTCGGGTTGTCGGCCTTGATCTCCGGGGCGTTCCACAGGGTGACCCGGCCGGTGAAGATCTTGGCGAGGACCTCGCCGGACAGCCGCAGATTGGTGACCTTCCGGCCGCCGATCCTCAGGTTGTACATGAACGCCGTACCACCGGCCACGATCGGCATGTACGCGTACTTCCGGGACGGCGGCGCGTCGGTGTTGCCGAGGTCGGTCAGCCCGTAGGGGATCTCCGAGACACCGAAGTCGGAGGTGCCGTCGCGGAACTGGTTGCGGCCGATGGTGGAGCCGACCGACGCGTAGTTCACCGTCATGCCCTGCTGGCGGACGTTGCGCCGCCACTGCTCGATGGCGTTGGCGCTCCAGGTCGACCCGGAACCGCTGATCTTGGTGTAGGTCGCGGCCTGGGCGAGGGGCGGATTCAGCGCCAGCAGCACGCACACCAGGGCGACGGCCAGCGCCAGCGCCTGGTACCCGCGCGACGCGCGTGGACGACGGACGGTCGGGGACATCACGGGGTGCTCCTCGTCGGTGCGGTGGTGGTGCCGAACGGCGGTACGGAGGGGGCGTCGGGGCGGGCTCCGGCGCGGGCGAGGGCCGCGGCGCGGGCTGCCAAGGAGCCGCCGGAGGTCGCGGCGCGGGCTCCGGAGGAGCCGCCGGGGGCGCCGAACCGCCGGGCGTCCCGGCGCGAGGCCCGTACCCGGCGGTGTTCCTGGCGGCGGGTCAGCTGTCCGGGACCGCGTCCGCCGAAGAAGCGGGCGAGCACGAACAGGATCAGCACCAGCACCAGCAGCACCGCGGCGGTCCCGAACCCACGGGCGACATAGGTGGCCTCCGGCGACTTGACCAGCTCGAACGCGGCGAGCGGCAGCGAGACCATCGGGTCCTTCAGCGGATTGGTGTTCAGCTCGGCGGTGTATCCGGCGGTCAGCAGCACCGGCGAGGTCTCGCCGACCCCGCGCGCGGTGCCGAGGATGACGGCGGTGGTCAGCCCGGAGCGGGAGGTGGGCAGCACCACATGCCAGACCGTCCGCCACCGCGAGGTGCCGAGCGCGTACGACGCCTCCCGCAGGGTGCCCGGCACCAGCCGGATCACCACGTCCGCCGCCCGGATGATGATCGGCAGCATCATCACCGAGATGGCGAGCGCGGCGGCGAGCCCGGACCGGTCGAAGCCGAGCGCCAGGATGAAGGTGGCGTAGATGAACAGCCCGGCCACGATGGACGGCAGCGCGGTCATCGCCTCCACGATGGTCCGCACGAACCGGCTGAACCGGCCCGGGATCTCGTTCAGGAACACCGCGCACACCAGCCCGGCCGGGATGCAGATGACCAGCGCGATACCGATCTGCCAGAGGGTGCCGACGACGGCGTGCAGGATGCCGCCGACGCCCAGCGGCTCCAGCGGACCGGCCGCCGCCATGGACTCGGTGTAGAAGTTCGGATGCGGCAGCGCCTCACGGCCCTCGTAGAGCGTGTAGACGACCACGAAGGCGAGCGCGGCCAGCATCAGGATGCCGAGGCTCTGCACGACGGCGGCGGCGACCCGGTCGCGGACCGCGGGCCCGTCCTCGTCGAACGAGACCAGCAGCGCGTACAGGGCGAGGAACAGCGTGTACGCGATGACGACGAAGCCGAGGGCGCCGTCGAAGGGCAGCAGCCGGTCGAACAGCAGCCAGGTCAGACAGAGCGCGGCGGCGCCCGCGCCGAGCAGCGCGTAGACATCGGTGGCGCGCAGCGAGGCCAGGTTGCGGCGGGACTCGGCGCGGGGGGCGCGGCCCGCGCGTTCCCGGGCGGGCAGCACGGTGGCCGCGGTTGCGGGGGCGTCCCGTTGCTCGGGGGTGCCGCCCGGTGGGCTCTGCGCGGTGGTGACGGTCATCTGGCTCGGTCTCCTCAGGAGTCGCTCGCCGCGCCGGAGCGGCTGCGGGCGACGATCGACGACGCGGCGAAGTTGACGACGAGGGTCATCAGGAACAGCGCGAGGCCGGCGGCCATCAGCGCGGACATGCCGAATTCGGTGGCCTCGCCGTAGCGCAGGGCGATCAGCGCGGAGACCGAGTTGGTGCCGTTCTGGAGAAGGTGCGGCTGGATCTCGAAGACCGGCGAGATGATCAGATAGACGGCGATGGTCTCGCCGAGCGCCCGGCCGAGGCCCAGCATGGTGCCGCCGATCATGCCGCCCTTGCCGAACGGCAGGACGACGCTGCGGATCATGCCCCAGCGATGGGCGCCCAGCGCGTAGGCGCCCTCCCGCTCACCGACCGGCGCCTGCGAGAACACCTCCCGCATCACCGAGCAGATGATCGGCGCGACCATCAGCGAGACGACCATCCCCGCGATGAAGGTGGACGAGGTGAAGACGGTCGCGGTGGCCAGCGGGTCGGTGGGGTCGCTGCCGTCGACCGTGAAGAGCGGTATCCATCCGAGGTACGTGGAGAGCCAGCGCGAGACGGTGACGACATGCCCCTGGAAGAAGAACAGCCCCCACAGCCCGTAGACCACGGACGGCACGGCCGCCATCAGATCCACGACGCTGATCAGGGTCTGTCTGATGCGGGCGGGCGCGTACTCGGAGATGTACAGCGCGGTGCCGAGCGCGAGCGGTACGGCGAAGGCGATGGCGACGAGGGCGATCAGGATGGTGCCGACCAGTACGGCCGCGATCCCGAAGTTGCCGCCCTCGGGCTCCCACGCCTCGGTGGTGAGGAACCCCCACCGGGCCACCTCCAGCGCCTGCCAGGCGCGGTAGGTGAGGAACCCGCCGACCAGCAGCATGATCGCGAGCACCAGGGTGCCCCCGCCGCGCAGCACGCCCCGGAACACCCGGTCGGGCAGACCGGGGTCGACGTGCAGCCGTCTCGGCCCGTCGTCCGCCGGCACCACCGCTCGCTCATCCATTCGCGTCGTCACATGGGTCGACGCTCCTGAGGCCCGATGGACACCTGCGCCCCTAAAGGTGAACTGGAGCACCCCGAGGGGCAACTTCCGGTGTTGACGTGAACGCGGCGTACACACACACCGTGCACACCGCGCCCGCCGGGGGTCGGGAACCCGCCGCGGCACCGGCCGGTGCCGCCCGGGAACGCGTGAAGGACCGGACCCGCCCCTACCGGCGGCCTCCGGCCCTTCCTCACTCCCTCGCGCGGACAGGGCATCGCGCCCCGCCCCTGACGGACGATCCCGCCCGCCTACCCCATGTCGTCCCAGCAGATCGCCCCGCCGGAACCCAGCTCACCCAGCAGCGCCCGGAACCGCTCGTACGCGGCCTGGCAGGTCGAGTGGCGCTCGTACGCCCGGGACGACACGGCGAGCGCCCCGCCCCCCGGGTCGCGCAGCCGCCAGACCCAGCCGCTGCCCTCCGTCGTGTGGTGCACCGCGCCCGGTAAATCCGCGACGTCCAGACAGAGCCGCTCGAACGCGGCCCGGCACTCGGCATAGTCCCGGTACGTCCGGGCCGCCACGGCGATCACCCGTCCGTTCGTGGCCGTCAGACGCCATGCGTACGTCCCGTCTGCCCCGATGTCTATATGACAGCGCGTGCCGGGAGCGGCAGCGCCGCCCTTTCTTCCCGCCATCCATCCCCACCCCTGCGTTTCCCCTGATTCCCGACTGTTCCCGACTTCAGGAAGCTGCACGAGTCAACGCCGAATCATCGGCCGTGCGGCACAGGCAGGTTAGTGAGACGGGAGTGATACTCGATCGCCCTCGGTAACGGCATCCGGCATGCTTCATGCGAATGTTGCCCCTTGTTCATGTCCAGGCTGTTCTTGGCGCGTTGCCGCTGGCCGAAGCGCACCGGTACGCGTAGGTGGGCGCCAGGTCCGCTGAAATTCGGTCCGAATTTCCCCTTAGGTTTTCCACCGGATCGACCCACCGGATATTCCGCGCGCATTCCCGGATCAGGAAATGCAGGCACCCCTCACCCCCACTCACAAAAAGATTCCGAAATCTCCACGGCATGAGTACGCTGCCCACGTCAATTCGGCCAGCCAGGGGGATTTTCGGCGGGCCGTTGTGCATTCACGTCGTGCATTCACATTGGGGAATTCGTATGCGCATGAGCTCCGCTGTCGCCGCCGCGTGTGGCGTCGTCGCCCTGTCCGCCCTCGCCGTTCCGGCCGCACACGCGGACGAGCAGTTCGGCGACACCGAGATCACCGGCGTCACGGTCAACGGCGGTCAGCCCGTCGTCGTCGGCACGACCGCGAGAACGGTGACCGTCGACATCACCGCCACCGACCCGTCCGGCCTGGAGCAGATCAACGCCACCCTGTACCGCGGCACGATCGACGCCCCCGAGGTCTCGGTCGCCCCGGCCACCGCCTGCGGCCCGACCACGGCCACGACCACCACCTGCTCCCTGACCTTCACCCTCACCCCGGGCACCGCCCCGGCCACCACCGCACAGGCCGGTACCTGGCGGGTCAGCGCCTACGCCATCGCCCCCGACAGCGACGCGGTCTTCAAGGACAGCGCGGCCACGTTCGCGGTCAAGCGGTCGACGGCGGTCACGGTGGACGCCACGCCCGAGCCGGTCCGCCGGGGCCGTCTCCTCACCGTCACGGGTGCCGTGCGGCACGCCGACTGGGCGACCGGCGGCCAGAGCGGCGCCGCGGCCGGACAGCCGGTGAAGCTCCAGTTCCGCAAGCCGGGCTGCCGGGACTTCAAGACGGTGAAGACCGTCCAGACCGCCGCCGACGGCACTCTGAACACCACGGTCCGCGCGTTCCAGGACGGCACCTACCGCTGGTCGTACGCCGGTTCCGACACGACCGCCGCCGCGCTCTCCGAGGGCGACCACGTCGACGTCCGCTGACCCGTCTCCCCCAGGCCGTACGGCGTCGGCGCCCGACGGGGCCCCGGCGTCGTACGCCCCCCGACCGGACGAGCGGGTCACCCCGTCGCCAGCAGCACCACGAACAGCACCGCCCCCGCGAGCGCGGGCCCGGCGACCTCGTACGCCCACCGCACGCTCACCTCGCCCTGCGACCCGGCCGCCTTCTCCCGGGCCTCGCGGATCTCCCGCAGCTCGGCCATGATCCGGTCGCCCTCGGCGAGCCCGGCCCCGTCGTCGACGACCCTCGGGTCGACCCCGCCGAACCCGGCACCGGAGCCGCCGCCCCCGAAGAGCCCGCCGCGCACCTTCTTGCCGCTGGCCGCCGCCGCCCGCTCGGCCTGGCGCCGGTCCTCGCGCCGCGCGGCCCGCTTGCGCCCACGCAGCGACACCGGGATCGCCCAGAGCTGGAACTTGGCGCCCGAGTTCGCGACGACCTCATTGGTGTAGCCGGACCGCAGCGAGGCGACCTCGCCCCAGGGCAGCACGATCACCCGCAGCGGATTGCGCACCCGCAGCCGGTCCTCGCCCGCGTACACCGCCGGGCGCAGCGTGAACGCGGTGACGACCGGCACGAAGACCAGCAGCGCGGCGAGCGCCAGCCAGGGCGTGCGGCCCTCGCCGTTGACGATCGCGTCGATGCCGAGCCAGAGGGCGAGGGCGAGCAGCAGCACGCCGCCGACCAGGGCCATCGGGGAGCGGTAGATGCGGTCGCTGGTGGAGGTCATGGGTCAGATTCTGCCCCACGGCCGATCCGCACCACCCGCCCAGCACCCCGCCCCCTCACCCCTCCGGCCAGCGGCCGAAGTCCCGTCCCCGGGCTATACAGCCGCTACGCGCGTAGATATGCTCGTCTGGTGACCATGCCCACCACTGCACACACCCTCACGGACGTGGCGGCCTCCGACAGCTCGCTGCGGCGGTTCCTGCACGGGCTGCCCGGCGTCGACGCCGTCGGTCTGGAGGCGCGCGCCGCCTCGCTCGGCACCCGTTCCATCAAGACCACCGCCAAGGCGTACGCCATCGACCTCGCGATCTCGATGGTGGACCTGACGACCCTGGAAGGCGCCGACACCCCCGGCAAGGTCCGGGCGCTGGGCGCCAAGGCGGTCCGCCCCGACCCGACGGACCGTACGGCCCCGGCGACGGCCGCGGTCTGTGTCTATCCCGACATGGTGACCACCGCGAAGGAGGCGGTGGCCGGTTCCGGCGTCAAGGTCGCCTCGGTCGCCACCGCGTTCCCCGCGGGCCGCGCCGCGCTCTTGGTGAAGCTGGCGGACGTACGCGAGGCGGTCGCCGCGGGCGCCGACGAGATCGACATGGTCATCGACCGCGGCGCCTTCCTCGCCGGGCACTTCCTGAAGGTGTACGAGGAGATCACGGCCGTGAAGGAGGCGTGCGGCACGGCCCGCCTCAAGGTCATCTTCGAGACCGGCGAGCTGTCGACGTACGACAACATCCGCCGGGCGAGCTGGCTCGGGATGCTGGCCGGGGCCGACTTCATCAAGACCTCCACCGGCAAGGTCGCGGTCAACGCCACCCCCGCCAACACCCTCCTCATGCTGGAGGCGGTCCGGGACTTCCGGGCGCAGACCGGGACGCAGGTCGGCGTCAAGCCGGCCGGTGGCATCCGGACCAGCAAGGACGCGGTGAAGTTCCTGGTCCTGGTCAATGAGACGGCGGGCCCGGACTGGCTGGACAACCACTGGTTCCGCTTCGGCGCCTCGTCCCTCCTCAACGATCTGCTGATGCAGCGCCAGAAGCTGGCCACCGGCCGCTACTCCGGCCCCGACTACGTGACGGTGGACTGATCACCATGGCTTCCGCATTCGAGTACGCACCGGCGCCCGAGTCCCGCGCGATCGTCGACATCGCCCCCTCGTACGGCCTGTTCATCGACGGCGAGTTCACCGAGGCGGCGGACGGCAAGGTCTTCAAGACCGTGTCGCCGTCCACCGAGGAGGTGCTCTCCGAGATCGCCCAGGCCGGTCCGGAGGACGTGGACCGGGCGGTGAAGGCGGCCCGCAAGGCGTTCGGCACCTGGTCGGCGCTGCCCGGCGCCGAGCGCGCCAAGTACCTGTTCCGGATCGCCCGGATCATCCAGGAGCGCAGCCGTGAGCTGGCGGTCCTGGAGACCCTGGACAACGGCAAGCCGATCCGGGAGACCCGGGACGCGGACCTCCCCCTGGTCGCCGCGCACTTCTTCTACTACGCGGGCTGGGCGGACAAGCTGGACCACGCCGGGTTCGGCCCGGCCCCCCGCCCCCTGGGCGTCGCCGCCCAGGTCATCCCGTGGAACTTCCCCCTCCTGATGCTGGCGTGGAAGATCGCCCCGGCGCTGGCCACCGGCAACACGGTGGTCCTCAAGCCCGCCGAGACGACCCCCCTGTCGGCCCTGTTCTTCGCGGACATCTGCCGCCAGGCGGGCCTGCCGAAGGGCGTCGTCAACATCCTCCCCGGCTACGGCGACGCGGGCGCCGCCCTGGTGGCCCACCCGGACGCGAACAAGGTGGCGTTCACCGGCTCCACCGCGGTCGGCAAGGAGATCGCCCGCACGGTCGCGGGCACCGACAAGAAGCTCACGCTGGAGCTGGGCGGCAAGGGCGCCAACATCGTCTTCGACGACGCCCCGATCGACCAGGCCGTCGAGGGCATCGTCACCGGCATCTTCTTCAACCAGGGCCAGGTCTGCTGCGCGGGCAGCCGCCTCCTCGTCCAGGAGTCGATCCACGACGAACTCCTCGACTCCCTCAAGCGCCGCCTCACCACCCTGCGCCTGGGCGACCCCCTGGACAAGAACACCGACATCGGCGCGATCAACTCCGCCGAACAGCTGGCCCGGATCACCACCCTCGCGGCCACCGGCGAAGCCGAGGGCGCCGAACGCTGGACGGCCCCCTGCGACCTCCCCTCCTCCGGCTACTGGTTCGCCCCGACCCTCTTCACCCAGGTCACCCAGGCCCACACCATCGCCCGCGACGAGATCTTCGGCCCGGTGCTGTCCGTCCTCACCTTCCGCACCCCCGACGAGGCCGTCGCCAAGGCGAACAACACCCAGTACGGCCTGTCGGCGGGCATCTGGACGGAGAAGGGCTCCCGCATCCTCGCGGTCGCGAACAAGCTGCGCGCGGGCGTGATCTGGTCCAACACCTTCAACAAGTTCGACCCGACCTCGCCCTTCGGCGGCTACAAGGAGTCGGGCTACGGCCGCGAGGGCGGCCGACACGGCCTGGAGGCATACCTCGATGTCTGATCGCCTGTCTGTCTTCAAGACCTACAAGCTGTACGTCGGCGGGAAGTTCCCGCGTTCCGAGAGCGGCCGGGTGTACGAGGTGACGGACTCCAAGGGCGCATGGCTGGCGAACGCCCCGCTCTCCTCCCGCAAGGACGCCCGGGACGCGGTCGTCGCCGCCCGCAAGGCGTTCGGCGGCTGGTCCGGCGCGACCGCCTACAACCGGGGCCAGGTCCTCTACCGCGTCGCCGAGATGCTGGAGGGCCGCCGCGACCAGTTCGTCCGCGAGGTCGCCCAGGCCGAGGGCCTGTCCAAGTCGAAGGCGGCGGCCGTGGTGGACGCGGCGATCGACCGCTGGGTCTGGTACGCGGGCTGGACCGACAAGATCGCCCAGGTGATCGGCGGCGCCAACCCGGTGGCGGGCCCGTACTTCAACCTCTCCTCCCCCGAACCGACGGGAGTGGTAGCGGTCGTAGCCCCCCAGGACTCGTCCTTCCTGGGCCTGATCAGCGTGGTGGCCCCGGTGGTGGCGACCGGCAACACCGCGGTGGTGGTGGCCAGCGAGAAGTCCCCGCTCCCGGCCCTCTCCCTGGCCGAGGTCCTGGCCACCTCCGACGTCCCCGGCGGAGTGATCAACATCCTCTCCGGCCGCACACCGGAGATCGCCACGCCCCTCGCCACCCACCAGGACGTCAACGCGATCGACCTGGCAGGCGCGGACCCCGCCCTCGCGAAGGACCTGGAGATCGCGGCGGCCGACAACCTGAAACGCGTCCTGCGCCCCCACCCCGTGGACTACACGGAACCCCCGGGCATCGACCGCATGACCCCCTTCCTGGAAACAAAGACGGTCTGGCACCCGACGGGAGCCCTGGGAGCGACGGGCTCGTCGTACTGAAAACCGTCCCCCGCGCCCCCAATGCGGCCGTAGGCCGCGTCTTGGGGGCGCTGGGGGTACCCCCTCTGGGGGAGGAACTGCGCGACCAGCCACAACGGCGCCGCACTAACCCCCAAGCAGCGGCCCCACCACCGGCAATCCCCCCACAGACGGCGCCTGCGCCACCGGCCCGGTAAGCATCTTCGACGTCACCGGCTGAAAATCGGCCAGCTGAGTCCCCACCCCGTTGTCGAGAGGATCGACCCCCGTCCCCGCCAACGGATTCGGCTTCAACCCAGCCACCGGCCCCGTCACATACGGCAGCACCCCCACCGCCGCCGTGAGCCCCGCCTCCGGGTCCACGTTCCCCAGCGAGGTCGGCCGCGTACGCATCACGTCCAGCACCGGCTCACCCCCCGCGGCGACGGCCGCACCCGGCGCCGCCCCCACCACCGCGCCCGCCAGGGCCAGTACCGCCACCGAAGTCTGACGCAGAGACACCACAACCACCTTCATTCACCCAGAGTAATCATTTCCACACAAAGGGTAGTTGAGGTGTGACGCGCGCTTCAAAGCCGACCCGCGGGCTCGTTCACCGCCCCCTCGTGCCGCAGACTGGTGACCCGTGAGTTCCCATCCGCCCATACCCACCCGCGTCGTGCTGCTCTGCGGCCCGTCCGGCTCCGGCAAGTCCCTGCTCGCACAGCGCTCCGGCCTCCCGGTGCTGCGCCTGGACGACTTCTACAAGGAGGGCGACGACCCGACGCTGCCGCAGGTGCTGGGAAGCTCCGACATTGACTGGGACGACCCCGGCTCCTGGGACGCGGACGCGGCCGTCACCGCGATCACCGACCTCTGCCGCACCGGCCGTACCACGGTCCCGGTCTACGACATCGCGCTGAGCGCCCGCACCGGCGAGGACCCCGTCGACATCGGCCGGACCCCGCTGTTCGTGGCGGAGGGCATCTTCGCCGCCGAGATAGTGCGGCGCTGCCAGGATCTCGGGGTGCTCGCCGACGCGCTCTGTCTGAACCGGGGCCCGGTGAAGACGTTCCGCCGCCGTTTCCTGCGCGATCTGCGGGAGGGCCGCAAGTCGGTGGCGTTCCTGCTGCGCCGCGGCTGGCGGCTGATGCGCACCGAGCGTTCGATCATCGCCCGCCAGACCGGTCTGGGCGCCCATCCCTGCGACCGGGACGAGGCGATGGGCCGCCTGGCGGCAGCGGCGGCGGGCCGCTGCGCGGGCGCGCGCAGCACACCGTAGTCACCCCTGGCACATGGACCGGACAACAGAAAGCGGGACTGGACGGACCCCCCGGCCCTCCAGTCCCGCTCTCCGCGGTGCTCCCCCGTGTTCCCTCTATTCTCTTTTCTCCTGCATCCCCCGTGCTTCCCCCGTGTCCCCCCGGTGGTGCTCCCCCGTACCTTGCTCCCCCGTGCTTCCCCCCAGGGCCCTTACTGCCAGGTGCTTCCCCCGGGCCCTGTAGACAAGACCCCCGTATCGTCCCCCTGATACACCCCCCGAGGGTCTTTTTTTCTTCCCCTCCCCCGAACCTCCGGGCGACCGGTCCGTCAGGCGACCAGTTCGCCGAAGGCGTCCTCCTGGTCACGGCCGAAGCTGAGGACCTCGTCGTCGCGCAGCCGGCGCAGCGAGCGCCAGATGCTGGACTTGACCGTGCCGACGCTGATGTCGAGGATCTCCGCGATCTCCGGGTCCGTACGGCCCTCGTAGTAGCGCAGGACCAGCATGGTGCGCTGGAGTTCGGGCAGCCGGGCGAGCGCCTGCCACAGGACCGCGCGCAGTTCGGTGCCGCGCATGGCGTCCGTGTCGCCGGGCGTCTCCGGCAGTTCCTCGGTCGGGTACTCGTTGAGCTTGCGCCGCCGCCAGGCGCTGATGTGCAGATTCGTCATGGTGCGGCGGAGATATCCGCCGACCGCCGCCTTGTCGCTGATCCGGTCCCAGGCCCGGTACGTCGAGAACAGCGCGCTCTGGAGCAGGTCCTCGGCCTCGAACCGGTCACCGGTCAGGTGGTAGGCGGTGGCGTACAGGGAGGCGCGGCGCTCCTGGACGTAGGCGGTGAACTCCACCTCCGACAGTGAGCGCCGCTCCCCCGATTCCTCCCGGTACGCGGCTCCCCCGTGCGTCTCCCCCGTGTGTCCGTCAACCACCGTCATGTACGCGGTGTGCTGACGTCCGGCGCCGCGAGCGCACCCCCGCCCGCTCACGGCACCGGACTTCTCGGAACCCCGGCCCCCGTTCACGTCGTGCAGGCGCGTGATCACTGCGCTGTTGCTGGTGTGCAGCGTGTTCATCTCGCGCCCCCCGTCGTGGACTTCCGGTGTTCGGTCTTGCGTGGATTTCGGCCTGGGTCAGGCCGTCGTCCCGTTCGCGTGACCAAGAGCTTGCCGGGCCACCTTCATCGCCGTGTCCGCCATGTGTCACAGACCTGTCACAGGGGTCCGCGACCTGTCATCGCCCCGTGATTCCAAGATCGCGCACAGGGTTCAGATATGCGTCCGAGCTGGGGACTGCCGCCGATCCGCACCCGATCCGCACCTGATCCGCACCCACAGGTCGAACACCGAACCCCTCATGGGCCAGAATGAGGCCGTGCCTTCCCTGTTGCTGATCGAGGACGACGACGCCATCCGAACGGCCCTGGAGCTCTCACTGACGCGCCAGGGACACCGGGTGGCGACCGCTGCCAGCGGTGAGGACGGTCTGAAACTGCTCCGTGAGCAGCGGCCGGACCTGATCGTGCTGGATGTGATGCTGCCCGGCATCGACGGCTTCGAGGTGTGCCGTCGTATCCGGCGCACCGACCAGTTGCCGATCATCCTGCTGACCGCGCGCAGCGATGACATCGATGTGGTGGTCGGCCTGGAGTCCGGCGCCGACGACTATGTCGTCAAGCCCGTGCAGGGCCGGGTGCTGGACGCCCGGATCCGCGCGGTGCTGCGCCGGGGCGAGCGGGAGGCGAACGACGCGGCGACCTTCGGCAGTCTGGTCATCGACCGGGCGGCGATGACGGTCACCAAGAACGGCGAGGACCTCCAGCTCACCCCGACCGAGCTGCGGCTGCTGCTGGAACTGAGCCGGCGGCCCGGTCAGGCGCTGTCCCGCCAGCAGTTGCTGCGGCTGGTGTGGGAGCACGACTACCTCGGTGACTCCCGGCTGGTGGACGCCTGTGTGCAGCGGCTGCGTGCCAAGGTCGAGGACGTGCCGTCGTCCCCGTCGCTGATCCGTACCGTGCGAGGTGTCGGCTACCGGCTGGACCCGCCTCAGTGACAGAACGGGAACGGGGGGACCGCGGCTGGGCCGGGGCCCGCAGGGCGGTGCTGTCCGGGCTGCGCTTCACCAGTCTGCGGCTGCGTCTGGTGGTGGTGTTCGGGCTGGTCGCGCTGACCGCCGCGGTGTCGGCGTCCGCCATCGCGTACTGGCTGAACCGGGAGGCGGTGCTCACCCGGACCCAGGACGCGGTGCTGCGCGACTTCCAGCAGGAGATGCAGAACCGGGCGGGCTCGCTGCCCGAACGCCCCGCCCAGAGCGCGTTGCAGCTCACCGCGGGCCAGATGGCCACCAACAGCAGCCAGCGTTTCACGGTGCTGCTGGTCGCCGAGGACGCCGAAGGCCGGACCGTCTCCGGCAGCTCGGGCGGACTGAGCGGCTTCAGCCTCCAGGACGTACCGCGGTCGCTGCGTACGGCGGTGGACAAGCGCCAGCCGACCACCGACGGCAACAGCTCGCCGTACCACCTGTACTGGCAGCGGATCGTGGACGACGGGACGCCCTATCTGGTGGCGGGGACGCGGGTGATCGGCGGTGGGGCGACCGGGTACATGCTCAAGTCGCTGGAGCCGGAGGCCAAGGACCTCAACTCGCTGGCCTGGTCGCTGGGGATCGCCACCGGGCTCGCGCTGATCGGCTCGGCGCTGCTCGCGCAGGCCGCCGCCACCACCGTGCTCAAGCCGGTGCAGCGGCTCGGGGTCGCGGCGCGGCGGCTCGGCGAGGGCCGGCTCGACACCCGGCTGCGGGTCTCCGGCACCGATGAACTCGCCGATCTCTCCCGGACCTTCAACAACGCGGCGGCGGCGCTGGAGAAGCGGGTCGCGGACATGGCGGCGCGGGACGAGGCGTCCCGCCGGTTCGTCGCGGACATGAGCCATGAGCTGCGGACCCCGCTGACCGCGATCACCGCGGTCACCGAGGTGCTGGAGGAGGAGCTGGACGTCGAGGACGGCACGATCGACCCGATGATCGAGCCCGCGGTACGGCTGGTGGTGAGCGAGACCCGGCGGCTGAACGACCTGGTCGAGAATCTGATGGAGGTCACCCGCTTCGACGCGGGCACCGCCCGGCTGGTCCTGGACGATGTGGACGTGGCCGACCAGATCACCCACTGCATCGACGCCCGCGCCTGGCTGGACGCGGTGGAGCTGGACGCCGCGCGTGGCATCCACGCCCAGCTCGACCCGCGCCGCCTGGACGTGATCCTCGCCAATCTGATCGGCAACGCCCTCAAGCACGGCGGTTCGCCGGTGCGGGTGGCGGTGCGCGAGGAGGACGACGAGGTGGTGATCCGGGTCCGTGACCACGGCCCCGGTATCCCCGAGGACGTCCTGCCGCATGTCTTCGACCGGTTCTACAAGGCCAGCGCCTCCCGGCCGCGCTCCGAGGGCAGCGGCCTCGGTCTGTCCATCGCGCTGGAGAACGCGCACATCCACGGCGGCGAGATCATCGCCGAGAACTCGCCCGAGGGCGGCGCGGTGTTCACCCTGCGCCTGCCGCGCGACGGCTCGTCCCCACCCGGCCCGGAGGACGACGACGACCACCCGCCGGACCACCCGCAGGACCACCCGCAGGACCAGGGGACCGAGGCGTGACGGACAGAGCGGGTACGGCGGGTACGTACGGCAGGCATCACGGGTGCGAACGGATGAGCGGATGAATGTACGACGGGCCCTGCCCTCTCTCCGGCTGCCCCCTCTCCGGCTGCCCCCTCTCCGGCTGCTCTGTGTCCCGCTGCTCGGCGCGCTGCTGACCGGGTGCGGTATCCGGGCGACCGAGGTGCCCACCGACTTCGGGCCGGCCCCCTCCCGGGCGCACTGCTCGGTGACCGGCGACGACATCACCTCCCGTACCCCGCTCGGCCTCCCGGCCCAGGTGTTCCTGCTGTGCGGGTCGTCGCTGGTCGCGCTGGACCGGCTGGTGGAGCTGGTGCCGGAGTCGGGGGCGGCGGCGCGCCGCGTCCAGGTCGCCCAGGGCCTGCTGGACCAGCTCGCCGAGGAGCCGTCGGACACGGAGAAGGAGGCGGGCTACACCACGGACGTCCGCCGCGGCCTGACCGTCACCGGTCCGCGGGGCGACGAGCCCGACGACACACTGCGGCTCAGCGTCGCCCCCACCGACCTCACCACCTACGCCCTCGCGCAGATCGTCTGCACGTTCTCCGACTCGGAGGCGGCCGAGGGCGACGGCTCGGTCATCCTGGGCGGTCCGGACGGCACCCCGCTGCGCCGCTACGACTGCACCGACGAGGTCCGCACCGACCCGGGGGCGCAGGCGCCGCCGTCGGAGGACGTCACGTCCGGCTGAGCGGTTCATCCCCGGACCGGGATGTGTCCCACGCCTCACCCCCCGACGGGTCCCGCGCCGGAACCGTTCCCGCCGCGCACCGCGTCTACGGGGTCGTGCAGCGTCAAGGCTCGATGGGCGGCGGCAGCGGCCCCGCCCTCCGTATCCGGGCGACAGGAGCCGTCCTCCTCGTCGTACACCTCGCGTTCGTCGGCTGGCTGACGATGCGTCCGCTCGACGTCCCCTGGGTCGCTCCCGCCAATCTTCAGCCACTGGCCCGTATCCGCGCCGATCTGGCGCTGGGCTGGCCGGACGCCGGGATCCGGCTCGGGGAGAGCTTCGCGCTGCTGGCGCCGCTCGGGGTGCTGCTGCCCGCCGTGGGCGGTCGGCTGTGGGGCTCCCCGCTCGCGTCGCTGCTGCGCACGATCGCCGCCGGGACGCTGATCTCGCTCACCATCGAGCTGCTCCAGACCGGGGTTCCGGGCCAGGTGACGGACGTCGACTCGCTGCTGCTGAACACCCTGGGGGTGCTGGTGGCGCATGTCGCGGTCGTCCCGGCGGCCCGCGCGCGGCTGCGTCGGCGCGCCGCGCGTCCGGTTCCGTCCGGCCGGGTGGAGAACGCGCCCCTCCTTCAGGACGAGGCCGCTCAGGGTCCCACCCCGACGATTACCAGGGTCGGGATCGCCCCGTAGAGCGACGCTTGGGAGGGTTCGTCTCCGTACGGTGGACATCAGATGGGGCCACCACTCCGGAGGCCCCGAGCGACGCTCACGAAGGAGCAGCCATGTCCCGCCTCGCCCGCCCCACCAACGGCCGCGTCATCGGCGGTGTGTGTGCCGCGCTGGCCCGGCGCTTCGGCACCTCCGCGACCACGATGCGCGTGATCTTCCTGCTGTCCTGTCTGCTGCCGGGCCCGCAGTTCCTGCTCTACCTCGGCCTGTGGATATTCGTCCCGTCCGAGGAGAAGGCCGCCCGGACGGCCTGGTAGTACCTGGTAGTACGACGACGCCGGGGCGCACCCCCTGGGTGTGGGGTGCGCCCCGGCGCTCTTCGCGGGCTGGTTCCGGATCAGCCCAGCGGGATGCCGTTGACCGGCAGACCGTGGGTGGGCAGGCCCTGGACGGGCAGTCCGCCGAGCAGACCGGCGGCGGGAGCGGTCGGGCCCTGGGCGAGCACCTGCTCGGCGGCGGGCTGTGCGGCGGCCAGGCCGGTGCCCAGCGCGTTCTGGCCCTGGGCCAGCGCCTCGGCGGTGCCGGGGAGCGCCTGGGAGACGTTCTCGGCGGGGAGGGTGCGGGTGACGGCGTCCAGCGCCTGGGCGACGTCCGGACCGGCCGCCGGGGCGGCGTTGGCGGCACCCGCGCCGGTCGCGGCGAAGGCGGCACCGAGAGCGGCGACACCGAGGGTCTTGGCAGCAGACTGCTTCATGATGAATGCGTCCTTGAAATGAACGGAACGGGGATCGGGAGCGGTCCACGAACGTAAACACGCGGGACCCTCCGCCGCAAACATCGAAATGCGGACGAGTGGTGAACACCCGCCCGCATCCCAGGGTCCGTCACATCCCCCGTTCGGCCCTAACCGTCGGTAGAACCGCTGGTGGAGGCGGTCTGCCGGAACAGCCATTCGGATTTCAGCTCGGCGTAACCAGGCTTGATCACGTCATTGATCATGGCAAGTCGTTCATCGAAAGGAATGAATGCTGACTTCATAGCATTGACGGAGAACCATTGCATGTCATCGAGCGTGTATCCGAAAGCGTCGACGAGATGCTCGAATTCCCGGCTCATACTCGTGCCCGACATAAGACGATTGTCCGTGTTGACGGTGGTACGGAAGTGCAGCTTGCGCAGCAGCCCGATGGGGTGCTCGGCGTACGAGGCGGCGGCGCCGGTCTGGAGGTTGGAGCTGGGGCACAGCTCCAGGGGGATGCGCTTGTCCCGGACATAGGCGGCGAGCCGCCCGAGGGTGACGGCTCCGTCGTCGGCGACCTGGATGTCGTCGATGATCCGTACGCCGTGGCCCAGTCGGTCGGCGCCGCACCACTGGAGGGCCTGCCAGATGGAGGGGAGTCCGAAGGCTTCTCCGGCGTGGATGGTGAAGTGGTTGTTCTCGCGCTTGAGGTACTCGAAGGCGTCGAGATGGCGGGTGGGCGGGTAGCCCGCCTCGGCGCCCGCGATGTCGAAGCCCACCACGCCCCGGTCGCGGTGGCGGTTGGCGAGTTCGGCGATCTCCAGGGCTCGGGCCGCGTGCCGCATCGCGGTGAGCAGGGCGCCGACCCTGATCCGGTTGCCGTCGGCGTGCGCCCGCCGCTCGCCCTCGCGGAAGCCCTCGTTGACCGCCTCGACGACCTCTTCGAGGCTGAGCCCGCCCTCCAGGTGCTGTTCGGGGGCGTAGCGCACCTCGGCGTAGACGACACCGTCCGCGGCGAGGTCCTCGGCGCACTCGGCGGCGACCCGGACGAGCGCGTCGCGGGTCTGCATCACCCCGACGGTGTGCGAGAAGGTCTCCAGATAGCGCTCCAGCGAACCGGAGTCGGCGGCCTCGCGGAACCAGATGCCGAGCTTGTCGGGATCGGTCTCGGGCAGCGCGGTGTACCCGGTCTCGCGGGCGAGGTCGACGATCGTGCCGGGACGGAGACCGCCGTCGAGGTGGTCATGGAGCAGCACCTTGGGTGCCCGGCGGATCTGGTCCGGGCTGGGGACGGTCGTCTTCCGTTCCGTCGGGTTCCGGTCAGTCTGGCTCGTCATTTTCGCACTCTAACTCCTACGCGCGTAGATCGCTCGCTCTACAGTTCCGTCGATACGTAACGGTGACCCCACGGACGGGTCGAGTCCACCGGGTCTTCTGACACTGTTCTGTCATGGCACAGCAAGCGACGCCCTTGCGCAGCGCCCGTCTCGGACGGGCCCTCGGCCCGGAGCCGGCGGCGGTCAGCGCGGTGGTCCTGCTCCTCCCCACCGGTGACGAGACCTCAGCCCGCAGGCCCTCCCCCATGTTGGCGACGGCGTCCGTCCGCGCCCTCGGGCGCAAGCTGCTGCGCGCCGGTCGCGACGAGGGGCTGGCCGCGCATGTCGTCCACTACCGGTACCGGGGGTGGAACGGCACGGACGCGGTGCTCGCGCAGGACGCGCTCTGGGGCGCGGACGAGGTGGTTCGGCGGTATGGGGACGTGCCGATCTGTCTTGCCGGGTTCGACATGGGCGCGCGGGCGGCGTTGCGGGCGGCTGGGCATGAGGCCGTCAACTCCGTGCTCGCGATCGCCCCCTGGCTGCCGGAGGAGGATGTCGCGGTGTCGCCCGAACCGGTGAAGCAGTTGGTGGGGCGGCGGGTGATGATCGTGCACGGCACGAATGACGAGCGGAACGATCCGGAGTTGTCGTTCCGGCTGGCGGCTCGGGCGAAGAAGTCGAACCGGGATGTGTGTCGGTTCGAAGTACATGCGGATCGGCATGGGTTGCATCAGTACCGGGATGAAGTGCTGGCGTTGTCCTCGAATTTTGTGATGGGGACGTTGTTCGGGAAGGCGTTTGCTCGGCCTGTGCGGGATGCGCTGGCCGCGCCGCCGCCGTTGGGGTTGCGGATGCCGTTGGCTTCTGGGTTTGGGCGGGTTTATCGGTAGGTGGGGGGTTGTTCTGTTGGGGTCGGAGTGCGGGTGGGTGGGGGCTGAGCGCGCAGTTCCCCGCGCCCCTAAGGGGGGTTCCTGTTCAGGTGGGGAGCCAGTGGGGCCTCGTTGGTGAACCCTTGCGCAGTTCCTCCCCCAGAGGGGGTGCCCCCAGCGCCCCTGGAGGGGGTTGCTGTTCAAGTTGGGAGCAGGTTTCCCCTTCTTGACAGTAGGAAGTGTTTGAAGGCGGCTACCGGTGGGGTGTCTGGGTGGTCTGCCAGCCAGGCCACGCCGATCTGGCGGGCCGCTCTGGGGGCCGTGACCGTCAGTTCCACCACGCCGGGGCGGGGGACCGTCGGTGGGGGCAGGAGGGCTACGCCCAGGCCCGCGGCCACCAGGCCGCGCAGCGTTTCGGTCTCCTCGCCCTCGAAGGCGATCCGGGGGCGGAAGCCCGCCTCGCGGCAGAGGTCGTCGGTGATGCGGCGCATACCGTAGCCGGGTTCCAGGGTGACGAAGGTTTCGTCGGCGGCCTCGGCCAGGCGGATGCGTCTGCGGGTGGCGAGGCGGTGGTCGGCGGGGACGACCAGGCGGAGCTTCTGCTCGTCCAGGCGGCGGGTGACCAGGTCGGGGGCGTCCGGGAGCGGTGAGGTGAGGCAGAGGTCGAGTTCTCCGGCGCGCAGGCGTTCGAGCATGGCCTCGCCGTAGTTCTGGACCAGGGAGAAGCGGACCCTCGGGTGGTCGGCACGGAAGGCGTGCAGCAGGCCCGGGACGGTCTCCGCGCCCATGGTGTGCAGAAAGCCGAAGGCGACCTTGCCGGTGGCCGGGTCGGCGTCCGCGCGGACCTCCTCCGCGGCCCGCCCGATCTCCGCGAGGGCGCGTTCCACGGAGGTGAGGAAGGTGTGACCGGCGGTGGTCAGGGCCACCGTACGGCCGCGGCGGGCGAACAGTTCTACGCCCAGGTCCTGTTCCAGGCGGACCAGGGAGCGGGACAGCGTGGACTGGGGGACGTTCATCTCGGCGGCGGCCCGGGTGACGTGTTCCGTGCGGGCGACCCCGGCGAAGTGGACCAGGCGCGGGGCGAGCAACGCGACGATGTCTTCTGTGTCACTGCCCGGTGACAGTCGTCTCTGTGGCCTGTGCTGATGCGTCATGGGAACGATTATGGCGAGTTCATGCATTGGACGGATGAGCGGCACGAGGAGCACGCTTCTTGACATGACTCCCGCCAGTACCGGGGCGTCCAGCACGCTGGGCGCCGCCGTTCCCGCCGACCGCCGTCCCGACCCTCGTCTCACCCCCGGCGGACCCGGGTACCGCCGGATGAGCTTCGCGCTCTTCCTCGCCGGAGTCGCCACCTTCGCGCTGCTGTACTCGACGCAGGCGCTGCTGCCGCTGATCTCCGGCGACTTCGGGGTGACCTCGAGCCAGGCGAGCTGGACCGTGGCCGCCGCGACCGGCGGACTGGCGCTGTTCGTGATCCCGATGAGCGCCCTGTCGGAACGGTTCGGCAGGCGTACGGTCATGACCGTCTCGCTGGCGGTGGCGGTGGGCGTCGCCGTACTCATCCCGTTCGCGCCCTCGCTGACGGCGCTGGTGGCGCTGCGCGCGGTGCAGGGGGCCGCGCTGGCCGGGGTGCCCGCGTCGGCGACCGCGTATCTCGCGGAGGAGGTCCGGCCCAGGGCGCTGATCACGGCGATCGGGCTGTTCGTCGCGGGCAACAGCGTGGGCGGGATGAGCGGCCGGGTGCTGACCGGCTGGGTCGCCCAGGAGTGGGGCTGGCGGATCGCGCTCGGCGCGCTCGGACTGATGGCGGTGGGCTGCGCGGTGGCGTTCCGGCTGCTGCTGCCCGCGCCGCGGAACTTCACGCCGGGCTCGCTGCGGCCCCGGGTGCTGGTGGCGACCGTGCGGGGGCATCTCGCCGATCCGCTGCTGCGGCGGCTGTACGCGATCGGCGCGCTGTTCATGACCGTGTTCGGCGGGGTCTACACGGTGATCGGGTACCGGCTCACCGAGGCGCCGTTCTCGCTGCCGCAGGGGGTCGTGGGGTCGATCTTCCTGGTGTATCTCGTCGGCACGGTGTCCGCGTCCACGGCCGGGCGGCTGGTGGGGCGGCTCGGGCGGCGCGGGGCGCTGTATCTGGCCGGGGGGACGACCGCGGCGGGGCTGCTGCTGTCGCTGGCGGGGTCGCTGGCGCTGGTGCTGAGCGGGCTGGTGCTGATCACCGCGGGGTTCTTCGCGGGGCACGCGGTGGCGTCGTCGGCGGTGAGCAAGGCGGCGACGGTGGGGCGGGCGCAGGCGTCGGCGTTGTACCAGTCCGCGTATTACGTGGGGTCGAGTGTGGGGAGCACGGTGGGGGCGGTGGCGTTCCACGCGGGTGGGTGGGGCGGGACTGTGGGGGTCGGGTTGCTGGCGGTGGTGGGGGTTGTGGGGATCACGGTGGTGGGGTCTCGGGCGGCGGCTCGGGTTGTTCCTCGGGTGGCGTGAGGGGTTCCGGGGGGGGATCGGTCGGTCGACGGGTGCGGGTTGAGTGTGGCTGGTCGCGCAGTTCCTCCCCCAGAGGGGGTACCCCCAGCGCCCCTACAGCGTCAGGGGCGGGCACATTACATGTTCACGTCGGCTCTGACCTGGGGTTTTGGTGGCTCCAGGGGTCATTGTCAGTGGGCTGCGGTAGCTTCCAAGGTGCTGGGTGCAATGAGGCGCCGCGGCGGAACTGAACGGCCACAGGGGTGGGTGGACGATGACCAACGGCACGGCGACTACGACAGACCTCGACGCGACGCTGGAGAAACACCGGGTCGAGCTGACCGGGTACTGCTACCGGATGCTCGGTTCGTCCTTCGAGGCGGAGGACGCGGTGCAGGACACGCTGGTCCGCGCCTGGCGCAGTTTCGACAAGTTCGAGGGCCGCTCCAGCGTCCGCTCCTGGCTCTATCGCATCGCGACGAATGTGTGTCTGGACATGCTGAACGCGGGGAACAAGCGAGCCCGTCCGATGGATCTGACCGAGGCGACCCCGCTGGCCCAGGCGGCGCTGTCGCCGCGTCCGGACCACACCTGGCTGGAGCCGATGCCGGACTCCCGGGTGCTGCCCTCCACGGCCGACCCGGCGGAGGCGGCGGTCGCCAAGGAGTCGGTGCGGCTGGCGTTCATGGCGGCGCTCCAGCAGTTGCCGCCCAAGCAGCGCGCGGTGCTGATCCTGCGTGAGGTGCTGGCGTGGAAGGCCAGCGAGGTCGCCGAACTGCTCGGGACGACGGTGGCGTCGGTCAACAGCGCGCTCCAGCGGGCCCGTGCCACGCTCGCCGATCGGGAGCAGGAGGGCGCCGAAGCGGCGGTGTCCAACCCGCTGGACGAGGAGCAGCAAAGACTCCTGGAGCGCTATGTCGCCGCCTTCGAGGGGTACGACATGGCGGCCCTGACCGCGCTGCTCCACGAAGACGCGATCATGACCATGCCGCCGTTCGACCTGTGGCTGCGCGGCACGGACGACATCACCGGTTTCATGACCACGCTGGGAGCGGCCTGCGCGGACTCGCGACTGCGTCCGGTGCAGGTCAATGGGTTGCCGGGATTCGCGCACTACAAGCCCGACCCGGAGAAGGGCGGCTTCTCGCCGTGGGCGGTGCAGGTGCTGGAGATCTCAGCCGGGCGGATCACCGGCTTCCACTGCTTCCTCGATGTCGCACGCTGGTTCCCGCTGTTCGGACTGCCCCTCCATCTCGAAGCGGAGGCCGACCAGGTCGAGGAGGGCGCGTAGCGCGGGATCGGGGTCGCGCAGCCGGATGCGTCCGCCCGCCCGGCGGGCGGTGAGTTCCATCCGGGCCAGCAGATCGACGGCCGTCAGGCCCGGGGGTCCGATCGCGGCGACATCACACACCACCACCGGGGCGCCCGAGGCTTCCAGCAGTATGCGTACCTCGGCGCACAGCCCCGTCACCTCGTCCCGGGTGACAGGTCCGGCGAGCACGATCTCGGCAGGGGGCTTGGCGTCCACGTGCGGTAGACCGGCGCCGCGGGCGTAATTCATCGCGCCCGCTCGCCATGTGTGGCCGGGCAGGGCACGGAGTGTGGTTTCGGTGTGCCCGAAGGGCCGTGGCGGGACCGAACGTGCATCAGGGCCGGGTGTCGGGGCCGGGTGTCGGGGCGGTGCATCGGGGCCGTGGATCGGGGCCGGGCGCCACCTTGACCTTGGGGACTTGTGACCCGGAGGGTTGGTGTATGCCCCATGGATCAGACCCGCCCGCGATATCCGCTGCCCGCACAGGCGCCCTCGCCCTCGCCGAGGAGGCTCCGTGCAGGGGGTGTTGAGCGGGTTCGCGGTGATCGCGGTGGTGATCGTCGTGGGGTATCTGATCGATCTGCGGGGGCATCTGGGCGACCAGGGTCGCGAGGTGCTCACCAAGCTGGCGTTCCATGTGGCCTCCCCCGCCCTGCTGTTCACCACGCTCGCGGCGGCCGATCTGTCGGTGATCTTCTCCAGTCGGCTGCTGGTGACCGCGGTGAGCACTCTGGCGGTGGCGGGTGTCTTCGTGACGGTGGCCGTCGTCCGGCGGTGGGGGGTCGGCCGTACGACGATCGGGGCGCTGTGCGCTAGTTATGTGAACGCGGGGAATCTGGGCATTCCGATCGCGGTGTATGTGCTGGGGGACGCCTCGCTGGTGGCGCCGGTGCTGCTGTTCCAGTTGATCGGGGTCACACCGGTCGCCCTGACGATCCTGGATCTGTCGACCGGCGACGGGACACGGCGGCCCCTGTGGCAGGTGCTGCTCACCCCGCTGCGCAATCCGATAGCGGTGGGGTCGCTGGCGGGGGTGGCGGTGTCGGCGACGGGGGTCCGGGTGCCGGGGCCGGTGCTCGATCCGCTGGTCCTCATCGGGAACATGTCCGTCCCGGCCGTGCTGCTGGCCTTCGGTATCTCCCTGCGGGGCAGCACCCTGCCGCTGCGGGGCGCGGAGCGGACGCCGGTGCTGCTCGCCGTAGGGCTGAAGTCCTTTGCCCAGCCCGCGCTGGCCTGGGCGCTGGCGGCGGGTGTCTTCGGGCTGAAGGGGGCGGCTCTGCTGGACGTGGTGGTGACGTCGGCGCTGCCCGCCGCGCAGAACCTGTTCACCTACGCGAGCCGCTACCGGGTGGGGGAGGTGCTGGCCCGGGAGTCCATCCTGCTGTCGACGGTGTTGTCAGTGCCGGTCCTGGTGGTGATCGCCGCGCTGCTCGGCTGACCCGGTCACCGCCACGTTCCTGGGCCCGCCGAAGCCCCTCGGCCGACCCGGCTGACCCGGCCGACCCCACGCTCCTCGGCCCGCCGAAGCCGCTCGGCCGACCCGGCCGACCCCACGCTCCTCGGCCCGCCGAAGCCCCTCGGCCGACCCGGCCGACCCCACGCTCCTCGGCACGCCGAAGCTGCTCGGCCGACGCCTCTCCCGGCAGGGGAACGGGACCGGCGGAGTCTCCTTCGCCGGTCCCGTGCGGAGATCTCCGGTCAGGCGATGCGTTCCCGGACCACCGGGGTCGGGGTGAACGCGGTGCCCTCGGGCTCGATCGTGTACGCGGCCGTCAGGGACTCCAGGGCGTAGCCGAAGCGGTCCGGGGTGTCCGTGTGGAGGGTGAGGAGGGGGGCGCCCTCGGTGACGAGGTCGCCGGGCTTGGCGTGGAGTTCGACGCCCGCGCCCGCCTGCACCGGGTCCTCCTTGCGGGCGCGGCCCGCGCCCAGCCGCCAGGCGGCCACACCGATGTCGTACGCGTCCAGGCGGGTGAGGACGCCTGTGGCGGGGGCCGTCACCACCTGGTGTTCGCGGGCGACGGGCAGGGGGGCGTCCGGGTCGCCGCCCTGGGCGGTGATCATGCGGCGCCAGACGTCCATCGCCGAGCCGTCGGCCAGCGCCTTCGCCGGGTCGGCGTCGGGCAGTCCGGCCGCGGTGAGCATCTCGCGGGCCAGGGCGAGGGTCAGTTCGACCACGTCGGCGGGGCCGCCGCCGGAGAGGACCTCGACGGACTCGCGGACCTCCAGGGCGTTGCCCGCGGTCAGGCCCAGCGGGGTGGCCATGTCGGTGAGCAGGGCGACCGTCCGCACGCCGTGGTCGGTGCCGAGGCCGACCATGGTGGAGGCCAGTTCGCGGGCGTCCTCGATGGTCTTCATAAAGGCGCCGGAGCCGACCTTCACGTCCAGGACCAGGGAGTCCGTGCCCTCGGCGATCTTCTTGGACATGATGGACGAGGCGATCAGGGGGATGGCCTCGACGGTGCCGGTGACGTCCCGCAGGGCGTAGAGCTTCTTGTCGGCGGGGGCCAGGCCGTCGCCCGCCGCGCAGATCACCGCTCCGGTGGAGTCGAGGACGGCGAGCATCTCCTCGTTGGAGAGCAGGGCCCGCCAGCCGGGGATGGACTCCAGCTTGTCCAGGGTGCCGCCGGTGTGGCCGAGGCCGCGGCCGGAGAGCTGCGGGACGGCGGCGCCGCAGGCGGCGACGAGGGGGGCCAGGGGCAGGGTGATCTTGTCGCCGACACCGCCCGTGGAGTGCTTGTCGGCGGTGGGGCGGGACAGGGCGGAGAAGTCCATGCGCTCACCGGAGGCGATCATGGCCGCGGTCCAGCGGGCGATCTCATGGCGGTTCATGCCGTTGAGGAGGATGGCCATCGCGAGCGCCGACATCTGTTCGTCGGCGACCTCGCCGCGGGTGTAGGCGTCGATGACCCAGTCGATCTGGGCGTCGCTCAGCTCCCCTCGGTCGCGCTTGGCGCGGATGACGGAGATGGCGTCCATGGCGGCCATGTTCGGCTTCCTTTCAGGGAGAGAGGGAGAAAAAGGGGGCGGCCCCGTCCGAGCGGGGGGACTCGGAGGGGCCGCCGGGGAGGGCTAACCGACCAGATGGCCGGGGCCGAAGGCTTGCGGGAGCATCGCCGAGAGGGGCAGGACCCCCTCCGGGGTCTCCAGCAGCAGATCGGGGCCGCCGAACTCGTACAGCAGCTGTCGGCAGCGTCCGCACGGGACGAGGATGTCGCCGTTGCCGTCCACGCAGGTGAAGTGGGTCAGCCGGCCGCCGCCGGTGCGCTGGAGCTCCGAGACGAGCCCGCACTCGGCGCACAGGCTCAGCCCGTAGCTGGCGTTCTCCACATTGCAGCCGGAGACCGTGCGGCCGTCGTCGACGAGCGCCGCGACCCCGACCGGGTAGCCGGAGTAGGGCGCGTAGGCGCGGGTCATCGCCTCGCGGGCACGGGCGCGCAGTGCGTCCCAGTCGGCGGCCGGGGTCATTTGCCCTGTCCCTTCCGGTACGGCATCCCGTCCGCCTTCGGCATCCGCAGCCGTTGCGCGGAGAGCGCGAGGACGACCAGCGTGATGACGTACGGCGTGGCCGAGACGACCTGGTTGGGGACCTCGTTGGTGCCCGCGTACCAGGCGAAGACCAGGGCGCCGACGGCCAGCGTGATGCCCGCCTTCAGATACTTCTTGCGGACGGCCAGCCAGATCGCGCCGATGATCAGCAGCAGCGCGGCGAGCAGCAGCAGGGCGTGGACGTTCTCGGAGCCGCCGCGCAGATTGAGGCTGTCGGTGTAGCCGAACAGGCCCGCGCCGAGGGCGAGGCCGCCCGGCATCCAGTTGCCGAAGATCATCGCGGCGAGGCCGATATAGCCGCGCCCGCTGACCTGGCCCTCCAGATAGAACGGGTTGGCGACGATGGAGAGGAAGGCGCCGCCGAGGCCCGCGAGCCCGCCAGAGATGATCACGGCCAGGTACTTGTACTTGTAGACGTTGACGCCGAGGGACTCGGCGGCGACCGGGTTCTCGCCGCAGGAGCGCAGCCGCAGTCCGAAGCCGGTGCGCCACAGGATCCACCAGGTGGCGGGGATCAGGGCGACGGCGATCAGGGTGAGCCAGGAGACATTGGTGACCAGCCCGCCGAGGAGTCCGGCGACATCGGAGATCAGGAACCAGCCCTGGTTGTTGAGATCTCTGAGCGCGTCGGAGAGCCCTGGCACGGTGAAGTGCCCCAGCGACTCGACCGACGGGGACTGCTTGCTGGAGCCGCCCTGGTGGCCCTCGAAGGCGAGCGGCGCGAGATAGCGGGTGGCGCCGAGGGCGAGGATGTTGATGGCCACACCGGAGACGATGTGGTTGACGTTGAAGGTGACGGTCACGATGGCGTGCAGCAGTCCGCCGAGGCAGCCGCCGATGATGCCGACGAGGACACCGGTCCAGGGGCCCCACTGGAAGCCGGCCCAGGCACCGAACCAGGTGCCGAGGATCATCATGCCTTCGAGGCCGATGTTGACCACGCCCGCGCGCTCGGCCCACAGTCCGCCGAGTCCGGCGAGGCCGATGGGCACGGCGAGCTGGAGGGCGGTGGACATCTGGCTGACGTTGGTGATGCCGTCGGCGCCGGTGATGATCCGGACCAGCGAGGTCAGGGCCAGTCCTCCGGCGATGACCAGCATCAGCACGGGCAGGGTGAGACGGCGGCCGGTGGGCGCCGCGGGTTGCAGCGTGGGCTGGTTGAGGTCGGTCACGGTGGTCATCGGCCGGCCACCTCCTTCGTGGTCTGGTCGGTGGCGGAGGTGGCGAGGGCGAGTCCGGCGGCCAGTTCGGCGCCGACCCGGCGCTGCTGGCGGCGCAGGCCCCATTCGCGGACGGCCTCGTAGGAGACGACGACGGACAGCACGATCAGGCCCTGCATGATGACCGCGATCTCCTTGTCGTAGCCGTGGAAGTCCAGCTCGGGCGATGCCTTGTCGAGCCAGGCCCACAGCAGGGCGGCGAACGCGATGCCGACCGGGCTGTTGCGGCCGAGCAGGGCGATACCGATACCGAGGAAGCCGATGCCGGTGGGGAAGTTCAGGCTGTAGGTGTGGGTGTCGCCGAGCAGGATGGGCAGTCCGGCGAGCCCGGCGATGCCACCGGAGAGCAGCATCGCGGTGAGCGCCATCCGCTTGGGGTTGACGCCGCTGGCCGCGGCGGCGGTCTCGGAGGCGCCGGAGGCGCGCAGATCGAAGCCGAAGCGGGTGCGGTTGAGGGTGATCCAGTAGCCGATGCCGAGGACGAAGGCCAGGATCACCAGGCCGTAGATCTCTCCGGCGGCGCCCATGTCGATGCCGGGGACCCAGCCGGACTCGTGCATCTCGCCCGTGGTGTTGTTGTTGCCGACCTTGACGCCGAACACGTCCGGCAGCCACATGTAGGCGATCACCGAGGTGGCGATGGCGTTGAGCATGATGGTCGCGACGACCTCGCTGACCCCGCGGGTGACCTTGAGGACACCGGCGATCCCGGCCCAGAAGGCGCCGGTGCACACGGCGGTCAGCAGCAGCAGCGGGATCTGGATCGCGGCGGGCAGGTTCATATGGGCGCCGACGACGGCGGCCATCATGGCGGCGAGCTGGTACTGGCCGTCGACGCCGATGTTGAACAGGTTCATCCGGAAGCCGATGGCGACCGCGAGGGCGGCGATGTAGTACATCGACGCCTGGTTGATGATCAGGACCTGGATGTCGGAGAACCCGGCCTGTTCGATCATCAGGACGAACGGCTCGACCGGGTTCTTGCCGGAGGCGATCAGCACGACGGCGATCAGCACGAAGGCCACGGCGAGCGCGATGACCGGTCCGGCCACCGTGAGGAGCAGCCGCTCCTTGTCGAACTTCTTCATCAGCGGGCCTCGTCTTCCGGAGCCTCGGGGGACGGTCCGGTCGTGCCGGTGGCGGCGGTGGCGGCGGTGGCGGCGGTGCCGGTGGCGATGTCGGTCTCCGGGCCACCGGGGGTCTCGGGGTCGCGGACGGCGGCGGTGCCGGTGGCGATATCGGTCTCCGGACCACCGAGGGTCTCGGGGTCGCGGACGGCGGCGGTGCCGGTGGCGATGGCAGTCTCCGGGCCACCGGGCGTCTCGGAGCCGTCGGACACCTCGGGGTCACCGGGCGTCTCGGAGCCGTCGGTCACCTCGGGCTCGCGGAGGGCCTCGGGGTCGCCCAGCGTCTCGGGGCTGTCCTCGTCCAGGTGGCCGGTGGAGGCGCCGGTCATGGCGGAGCCGAGCTGCTCGGGGGTGATGGTGGCGGGGTCGGCGTCGGCGACGAACCGGCCGTCGTAGATCACCCGCAGGACGTCGGAGAGCCCGATCAGCTCGTCCAGGTCGGCGGAGATCAGCAGCACGGCGAGCCCGTCGCGGCGGGCCTCGCGGATGTGGTCCCAGATCGCGGCCTGGGCGCCCACGTCGACCCCCCGGGTGGGGTGCGCGGCGATCAGGAAGCGCGGCTTGTGGCTCATCTCCCGGCCGACGATCAGCTTCTGCTGGTTGCCGCCGGACAGCGAGGCGGCGGTGACGTCGATACCGGGGGTGCGGACGTCGTACTCCTCGACGATCCGGCGGGTGTCGGCCTGGGCCGCCTTGAGGTCGAGCCAGACGCCCTTGGCGTTGGGGGCCTCGGTGACATGGCCGAGGATACGGTTCTCCCACAGCGGCGCTTCCAGCAGCAGCCCGTGCCGGTGGCGGTCCTCGGGGATATAGCCGATGCCGTGCTCACGGCGCTTGCGGGTGGCCCAGGCGGTGATCTCCTCGCCGCCCAGGCTGATGGTGCCGGAGTCGGCGGACTTGAGGCCGATGAGCGCGTCCACCAGCTCGGTCTGGCCGTTGCCCTCGACGCCCGCGATGCCGAGGATCTCGCCCGCGTGGATGGTGAAGCTGATGTCGTCCAGCAGGGCCTTGCCGCCGGGCGCGGCGAGGCGCAGCCCGGAGACGGTGAGGACGGGCTGGTCGGTGACCGTGGACCCGGTGGTCTCCGGGGTGGGCAGTTCGCTGCCGACCATCATCTCGGCGAGCTGCTTGACGGTGGTCTCGGCGGGGACGGCCGAGCCGACGGTGGTGCCGCGGCGTATGACGGTGATGTCGTCGGCGACCGAGAGCACCTCGCCCAGCTTGTGGGAGATGAAGATGACCGAGAGGCCCTCGGACTTCAGTTCGCGCAGATTGTCGAAGAGGGCGTCGACCTCCTGCGGCACCAGGACGGCGGTGGGCTCGTCCAGGATCAGGGTGGTGGCGCCGCGGTAGAGGACCTTGAGGATCTCCACGCGCTGCCGGGCGGCCACGCCCAGTTCCTCGACCAGGACGTCGGGCCGGACGCCGAGGCCGTAGCGCTCGGACAGCTCTTTGATCCGGCGGCGGGCGCGGGCGCCGATGCCGTGCAGCTTCTCGCTGCCGAGGACCACGTTCTCCAGGACCGTGAGGTTGTCGGCCAGCATGAAGTGCTGGTGGACCATGCCGATGCCGCGGGCGATGGCGTCGGCGGGCGAGGAGAAGGTGACCTTCTCGCCGTCCACGGCGATGACGCCCTCGTCCGGCTTCTGCATACCGTAGAGGATCTTCATCAGCGTCGACTTGCCGGCGCCGTTCTCGCCGACCAGGGCGTGGACGGTGCCCTTGCGGACGGTGAGATGGATGTCGTGGTTGGCGACGACGCCGGGGAAGCGCTTGGTGATCCCGGCGAGTTCGACGGCGGTCGCCTGACCGCCCGCCGCGGCTGTGGCGGGGCCGTCGGCCGGAGGGCTGCTGGACGCGTTGATGGCGCACTCTCCCATGTGGACGGAGGGTCGGGGGTCATCTACACGCGTAGCGCCCCTACGGCATACGAAGGTACGGAGGGGCGACGCACCGAGACAACGGGGTACCGGGAGACAGCCTCCCCGTACCCCGTTGAGCGGACGTAACCCTCTGGTTACACGCTGCTCGGACAGCTGACGCCGGTCAGCTGCTCTTGACCTGGATCTCGCCGTTGATGATCTTCTCCTTGGCCGTGTCGATGGCTGCCTGGAGCTCGGCGTCGTCGGCGAACTTCGGGTTGGACTCCGACAGTCCGACCTCGCCGGTCTTCAGATCGCCCTTGACGATACCGGTCTCCGGCTTGCCGTCCTCCACGGACTTCGCGAGGTTGTACACCGCCTTCGCGACGTCCTTCATGGCGGAGGTGAGGATCGAGTCCTTGTACTTCGCCAGCGCCTCCTGCTGGTACTGGTCGGAGTCGACACCGATCGCCCACACCTGGTTGGCGGCGGCGGCCTCGATGACGCCCTGACCGGACAGACCGGCCGCGGCGTACACCACGTCGGCCTTCTTCTCGATCTGGCCCTCGGCGGCGGTCTTGCCCTTGTCGGGGCTGGAGAAGCCGCCCTCCTCGGCCGTCTGCGTCAGATACTGCGACAGGACGGTGGCCTTGGGGTTGGTGTCCTTGACGCCCTGCTCGAAGCCGGCCTGGAACTTGTGGATCAGCGGGATGTCGACACCGCCGACGAACCCGACGACATTGCTCTTGGTGCTCTTGGCGGCGGCGACACCGGCCAGGTAGGACGCCTGCTCCTCGGAGAAGACCAGGTCGGCGACGTTGTCCGCCTCGATGGTGGCGTCGTCGACGATGCCGAAGGTGGTGTCCGGGAACTTCTCGGCGGCGCCCTTGATGGCCGCCGCGTAGGCGTAGCCGACACCCACGACCGGGTTGTAGCCCTGCTTGGCCAGCGACTCGAGACGCTGCTGCTTGTCCGCGTCGGTCTCGCCCTCGGTGGGCTCGACGTCCTCGGTCTTGTAGCCGAACTCCTTCTGCGCCTGCTCCAGACCGGCGTACGCGGCGTCGTTGAAGGACTGGTCGCCCTTGCCGCCGACGTCGTAGGCGATGGCGAGGCCCTTGTCCTCGCCGCCCGACTCCGAGGACGAGCTGGAGGAGGAGGTCGAGGTCCCGCCGCAGGCGGCGAGTGCGAGGGCCAGGGAGGCGGTCGCCGCGCCCGCGACCGTGATCCGGGAAATCCGGCGCATGAGTGGTGCTCCTGTCGTACATGCGCCGTGAGGGTTCAGCCAGGGTCAGCTTCGGCGCAGGTTTCGCCGCAGATTAACGCGCGTAGACCGGCCTGAAAACCCCTTCTGTCCACCTTGTTATCCGGCCGTGCCCAAGCCTGTACGGGGCCCTCCGGGGGCGGTGCGCGGGGGTCGTACGGGCGCCGTACGGGCGCCGTACGGGCGTTGCCTTAGGGAATCGCCCGTGGGACGGCGAAGCGGATGGAAGGATCGTACCTTCCATCCGCTTGATACGGCTTCTTACCGTTTTGCCAGATTTTTACTCGGGGGCGATCTCTACTCGGTGGCGACCTTGATCGAACCGTCGATGATGCCCGCCTTGGCGGCGGCGACCGCGTCCGTCAGACCCGCGACCTCGGCCATCTTCGGGTTGGTGTCGGCCAGGCCCACGCCGTCGACCTTGAGGTCGAAGACCTGCGTGCCGGTCAGCGGCTTCTTGTCCTCGACCGACTTGGCCAGGGCGTACACCGCGCCGCCGACATCCTTGAGCGCCGAGGTCAGGATGTAGTCCTTGTACGCGGCCAGCGCCTCCTGCCCGTACTGGTCGGAGTCGACGCCGATCGCCCACACCTTGGCGGTGGCGGCGGCCTCGATCACGCCCTGTCCGGACAGACCGGCGGCCTGGTAGACCACGTCCGCCTTCTTCTCGATCTGCCCCTCGGCGGCGGCCTTGCCCTTGTCCGGGCTGGAGAAGCCGCCCTCCTCGGCGGTCTGCGTCAGATACTGCGAGACGACGGTGACCTTGCCCTTGGAGGTGTCCTCGACGCCCTGCTGGTAACCGGCCTCGAACTTGTGGATCAGCGGGATGTCCACACCGCCGACGAATCCGACGACATTGGTCTTGGTGGCCTTGGCGGCGGCGACCCCGGCGAGGTAGGACGCCTGCTCCTCGGCGAACACCAGGGAGGCGACGTTGGGGCCCTCCACCACGGAGTCCACGATGCCGAAGGTGGTGTCGGGGTAGTCCTTGGCGACGGCCTCCATGGCGGGGCCGTACGCGAAGCCGACACCGATCACCGGGTTGTAGCCCTGGCGGGCGAGGGAGGCGAGGCGCTGCTCCTTGTCGGCGTCGGTCTCGCCCTCGGTGGGCTCGACGTCGGCCGTCTTGTAGCCGTACTCCTTCTGCGCCTGCTCCAGACCGGCGTACGCGGCGTCGTTGAAGGACTGGTCGCCCTTGCCGCCGATGTCGTACGCGATGGCGAGGCCGAGGTCCTCCTTGGCCGACTCGCCGTCCGAGGCGTTGTTCTCGCTGCTGGTTCCACCGCAGGCGGTGGCGGCGAGGGCGAGCGACGCGACCCCCACCGCGACGCGGGTCAGTTTGGATATCCGACGCATCTGAAGTTCCCCATTCTCCAAAGCCCCGCAGTGGGTGCTGAGTTCGGCGCACATTAACGCGCGTAGACCATCCTGGGAACGGGGTGCCGCTGGCCGTTATCCATTCGTGCCGGTGGGGGGTTACGGGGGTGTGACTGATCGGGATTTATCGGGTACGGGGGGTTATTTCGCGGGGGGGGTGGGGGGCGGCTTGGGGGCGTGGGGCGGGTGCGGGTTCGGTGGGGGCTGGTCGCGCAGTTCCCCGCGCCCCTATCGGGCGAGTGGGTCCTCTAGCCGGTGATCAGTGCTGCGGCGGTGAAGAGTTCTACACCTACCGTGATCGCGTGCTCGTCCACATCGAAGTCGCCCTGGTGGAGGTCGCGGACCGTGCGTTCTCCCGGGGTGCGGACGCCCAGGCGGGCCATGGCGCCGGGGACGTGTTCCAGGTACCAGGAGAAGTCCTCGCCGCCGAGGCTCTGCTCGGTGCTCTCCACGGAGTCGGCGCCCCGGCGAAGGGTCATGGCGTCGCGGAGGAGTTCGGTGACGGCGGGGTCGTTGACGACCGGCGGGACGCCACGGACGTAGGTGATCTCGGACTTGGCGCGGTGCATGTTGGCGACCTCGTCGATGGCCGCGTGGACGATGTCGGGGGCCTGGCGCCAGGCATGGATGTCCAGGCAGCGCACGGTTCCGGACAGCTCGGCGTGTTGCGGGATGACGTTCGGGGCGTGCCCGGACTCGATGCGGCCCCAGGTGACGGCGAGCCCGGCGCGGGTGTCGACGCGGCGGGCGACGAGGGCGGGGACGTCGGTGACGACCCGGGCGGCGGCGGTGACCAGGTCGGTGGTGAGGTGGGGGCGGGCGGTGTGGCCGCCGGGTCCGTCGAGGGAGATCTCCAGCCGGTCGCAGGCGGAGGTGATGGCGCCGGTACGCAGTCCGATGCGGCCGACGTCGACGCGGGGGTCGCAGTGCACGGCGATGATCCGGGCGACACCGTCCAGGACGCCGCAGTCGATGGCGTCGGCGGCGCCGCCGGGCAGCACCTCCTCGGCGGGCTGGAAGAGCAGCCGCACCGGGCGGGTCAGCCGCCCCTGCCGGTGCAGGTCGGCCAGGACCAGCCCGGCGCCGAGCACGACCGTGGTGTGCACGTCGTGGCCGCAGGCGTGGGCGCGGTCGGGCACGGTGGAGCGGTAGGCGCACTCGGTCTTGGCGTCCGGGATGGGCAGGGCGTCGATGTCGGCGCGGAGCGCGAGCATCCCGGCGGGCGCGGGGCCGTCGTCCGGTACGCCGATGTCACAGACGAGTCCCGTGCCCATGGCCAGGACGCGGGGCTTGAGGCCCGCCTTCTCCAGCCGGGCCTTGATGGCGGCGGTGGTGCGGAACTCCTGGTTGCCCAGCTCGGGGTGCATGTGCAAGTCGCGACGGAAGGCGACGAGTTCCGCGCGCAGTGCCTCCGGCAGGGTGCCGGGAAGGGCTTCCCCGGGAAGTTCGACCTCGGACGCTTCGACCTCGGACGCTTCGGACTCTTGCGACATCAATTGCTTCACCCTCTGAAGGGTAGGCCGCTCGGACGGTCAACTGACCCACGATCAACAAAACTTCAGCCGGTTAGGGCAAGAAAATCTGGCCGTCCGGAGCATAGCTATGGACTTGGATGGGTAGGCTCCCCGGTCTTTTCCGGGCTTCCGCCTCCCGGCAGGGCGGAAAACAACCCCACACTCCACGCATACCACGCCTGCCCCGGGTCTTGCCGATACGTTCATCTGTCGGGACCGCTGGTGGCGGGACGCGGGCGGGGCGACTGCACTAGCGTGCGGCGGTGTGACGACGACGCGGCAGGGCTTCGCGGTGGGGACCGCACAGGCGTACGACGCCATCGCAACGGAGTACGCCGAGGCGCACGCGCGCTGGCTGGACGACGAGCCGCTGGACCGGGCCCTGGTGGCGGCGTTCGCGGAACTGGCGGCGGCGCAGGCGCCCGCGCCGGTGGCGGACCTCGGGTCGGGACCGGGATACGTGACGGCCCACCTGCATGGCCTCGGGGTCCCGGTCTTCGGTGTGGACGTCTCCCCGAGGATGGTGGAGCACGCCCGCCGCACCTATCCTGACCTGCGCTTCCATATCGGCTCCATGCTCTCTCTCGAACTCCCGGACGGCACGCTGGGCGGGGCGGTGGCCCTCTACTCGATCATCCACATCCCCGACGACCACCTTGTACGGGCGTTCGAGGAGATAGGGCGTGTGCTGCGGCCCGGGGCACTTGTGCTCCTGTCCTTCCAGACGGGTGAGGAGGACGAGCACGTTCATCTGAGCGAGCGCTTCGGTCGTCGGATCGCGCTGGACTACTACCTGCGGACGACCCGCTCCGTGACGGAGGCGCTGGCGAAGGCGGGTCTTGAGCTACGGGCGCGGACGGTCCGCGAGGCGGGCGGCGAGGAGGTGCGAGCGCGGGCGTTCGTCCTGGCGGCGCGACCGGTTTCCTGACCGTGCGCCGGGATCAGGCGGCGGCCAGCTCGCACCAGACGTACTTGCCGTCGGCGCCGAGCCGCCCGGACGGCTGCCAGCCCCATTGATCGGCGTAGGTCCGGACGAGCCCGAGCCCGCGCCCCGCCTCCCCGGCGAGGTCGACCAGTGTGAGCGGGAGGACGGGCGGTACGGGGTCGGCGTCCCAGGCCCCGAGCCAGACGGTCCCCCAGGGCGTCCGCCAGACCCGCAGCGCGGCGGGCCCTTTGGTGTGCAGCACGGCGTTGGAGACCAGCTCGGCGACGAGCAGCTCCGCTGTGTCGACCAGGCGGATGAGCCCGTGCAGGGTGAGGATCAGACGGACGGAACGGCGGCAGAAGGGGACGGCGCGGGGGTCGTGGGGGATGTGGAGGAGGTATTCCCAGGTGTCGGGATCGGGGGTGGGGGCGGTTTCGGGCATGGGGGATCAGCTCCGGGGGGGGTGGCGAATGGGCGCGCGGAGGCGGTGGGGGCGCTTCCGCTCCGCGGTGGCTGCGTCACTGACGGTAGGGCATAATTTTCATTCGCGGCAAGCGGATCGCGTAACGTGACTCCGAACGAGGCGCCATCTCAACGCTGTTGAAGAAAGAGGACACGTGCCTGCACGACGGCACCCCACAGCACGCCAGGTACGACTCGGCACGGAGCTACGACGCCTGCGCGAGGCCGCGGGCCTCAAGGCGACCGAAGCCGCCGAACTGCTCGGCACGACATCGGTCCAGATGAGTCAGATCGAGTCCGGCATCGCGGGCGTGAGCGAGCAACGAGTGCGGCGGCTGGCCGCCAACTACGCCTGTATGGACGCGGACTTGATCGACGCACTGGTGGCGATGGCGACCGACCGCACGCGGGGGTGGTGGGAGGAGTACCGGGGGCAACTGCCCACGCCCTTCCTCGACCTGGCGGAGCTGGAGCATCACTCGACGTACCGGCGTGACGTGGAGTTCATGGTCATACCGGGCCTCCTCCAGACCGAGGACTACGCCCGCGCGACGTTCAGCTCCCGGGTGCCGAACCTTCCGGAAGACGAGTTGGATCTACGCGTCAGACACCGCGTGCAGCGCAAGGTCATCCTCGACAGGCCCGCTCCGATCACCTATCAGGCGCTCATCCACGAGGCCGCCCTGCGCATCCGGGTCGGTGACCGCGCGACATCACGAGCCCAACTCGTCCGGGTGCTGGAGCTGTCCGAGTCGGACCACATCACCGTGCGGGTCATCCCCTTCCACATCGACGGCTTCGGCGCCACCTGGACCCCGATGATGCTCGCCAGCGGCGCCGTGTCCAGGCTCGACACCGGGACCCGCGACGAACCCCACGGGCTCGGCCTCATCGACTCCGAGGCTCAACTGGATGTCTTGCGAACACTCTTTCGCAGGGTGGAAGGTGTGTCGGCCGACCCTGTTCGTTCGCGTGACATCATCCACGCGCTGTCCAAGGAGCTGTGAGCCCGCGATGCCTGCCCTCGACAACTGGCGGAAGTCGTCCTACTCCGGTGGGGGCGACGGCAACAACTGCGTGGAAGTCGCCACCAGCTCCACCCGCACAGCTGTCCGCGACTCCAAAGCTCCCGCCGTTGCCACGCTCTCCTTCCCCATCACGGCCTTCGCCACGTTCCTCGAAGCCCTCAAGAAGCAGCCATGACCACCGCGCCCCACTGGAGCAAGTCGTCGTACTCCGGCGGCAACGATGGCAACAACTGCGTCGAGATCGCGGATCGCACCTCCCACATAGCCGTCCGCGACTCCAAGGCCCCCACCCGAGCCACCCTCACCTTCCCCACCACCGCCTTCGCCACGTTCCTCGAAGCTGTGAAGAGGCAGCCATGACCCCGGCACCCAACTGGCGCAAGTCGTCCTACTCCGGCGGCAACGACGGCGACAACTGCGTGGAGGTCGCCACCGGCCCCACCCACACAGCCATCCGCGACACCAAAGCCCGCGCCCGAGCCACCCTCACCGTCCCCAGCACGGCCTTCGCCGCTTTCCTCGACGCCCTCAAGAGGCATCCGTGACCGCAGCGCCCAACTGGCACAAGTCGTCATATTCCGGCGGCGGCGACGGCAACGCGTGCGTGGAGATCGCCACTGACCCGACCCGCACAGCAGTCCGTGACTCCAAGCGCCCCACCCGAGCCACCATCACCTTTCCTGCGGGGGCCTTCGCCTCCTTCATCGACGCCCTCAAGAGGCAAGCATGACCACAAGCCCCAACTGGAAGAAGTCGTCCTACTCCGGTGGAGGCGAGGGCAATGACTGCCTCGAAGTCGCGGACTTGGAGACCCACATAGCCATCCGCGACTCCAAGGCCCCCACCCGAGCCACCCTCACCTTCCCCGTCACCGCCTTCGTCCCCTTCATCACCGCCTTGAAGGGCGCCCGGCTCCCTTGATCATCCTCGGCTGGCTCGTCGGGTTTCTCGTCGTGGACGTCTCCCTGCGGGTGAGCCGGTGGTGGGACGGTCGGCGGGACCGGGTCGTCATCCGGCAGATCATGGCCGACGGCGTCTCCCCCGTGCAGGCGGCGTTCCAGCGGGCGCACTGGATGCCGCACGCCGCCGAGGTCGCGCTCGCCGGGCTCCTCGCGGACGGTGTCGCCCAGGTCTCGGACGACGGACTGGTGACCGTCGAGGAATCCGCGCCCCTCCCGGTCGACCCGACCCTCCGCGCGCTCGCCGAAGCACTCCGCGACCGGGCGGAGCCCACACCGCTGTACGAGGTGGCGAGCGAGCCGGAGTTCGAGGCGTTCCGCAGGGGTGTGCTGGACGGGGCGCCGCCCCTCAAGCGCTACAACGGCAGCCAGCGCACGGGACTGATCTGGTTCGGCTTCCTCATCTCCCTCGGGACCGGACTCCACGGCGGCCTCGCGGGCGCCCCCGCACCCGGTGGCATCGAGGAGGCGGAGTTCTGGGCCGCCGTGCCGCTGTTCTGCTGGCCCGTGCTGTGCCTGTGGGCGGCACTGACCTGGCCGGGTTCGTTCACACCGCGCTGGCCCGACTTCGAGCGGTACTGCGCGGCCGTCGCCGACGCCGTGCTGGCCCGCACACCTCCCCGGGATCTCGCGGCCCTCCGGCTCCACCGGATCAGGCCGAGACCCCCGGAGCCGACGCGCGCGGCAAGCGGCGAGCGCCGGGGCGGTGACGACGTACTCGACTGGGGCGGGGACGCGGACGGCGGTGGGGGCGACGGCGAGTGAGGACCGGAGCGCGCGGAGTCGGGCCGCTCAGCCCCCACCCCCCGCCAACTCCCCCGCCCCGTCCGGCAGTTCGACATCCTCCGTGTCCACCACCAGTTCCGCCAAGGTGAAGCGGGCCTCCGAGGTGAACAGGCGGCCCTCCACGCGGACCAGGTAGCAGCGTTCCGAGATGCGGTACACGCGTCTGCGGCGGCGGTGTTCCTCGAAGGTGTCCAGCAGGCGGAAGAGTTCCGCCATCGCCTCCGTCTCCGTGCCCTCGAACTCACGGTGGACGGTGTGGCGGTACGCCTCCGCCTCGCCCTTCGCGCGCAGGACTGCCCATCGCGGCATACCGGTCTCCCGCTGTCTGTGTGGTGGTGCGGAGCACGGAGGTTAGCGGACCGGAGGTGGCCACCACCCGATGGACGGGAGGTCGCGCAGGTCGATGCGGGGCGGGCGGGACAGGTCGGGGTGGTCGGACGTCGGGTGTTCGCGGTAGCGCGGGACCAGTTCCGACCAGTCCAGGACCCCGCGGATCAGGCCGCCGAGGGCGGTGAGGTACGCGCGGGTCTCCGGGGTCACCGAGGGGGACAGGGACTCCCTCGCCTCGTGGAAGTACGCCACGATGCCGTTGCAGAGGTGGACCGCCTGGGTCATCGCCTCCGCGCGGGTGCAGTCCAGTTCGCGGGTGAGGACGTTCACGACGTTGTACTCGAGGGGGCCCTCCTTGGGGGCGGAGCCCAGGTCGCCGAAGAGGGACATCACGATGGACGCCGCGTCCGTGAGGGCGTGGATCTCCGGGGTTTCCAGTTCCGCCGGGTCCGCTCCGGGGCCGCCGCACAGGTCCACCAGGGCCGCGCCCGCCGCCCCGGCGGCGGTGTACATGCGGAGGTAGAGGAAGTCGTCGAGGGGTGGGAGGACGGATTGTTCGGCGTCCAGCAACTCCCTTGCCACGCCCGTCATATAGCGGGAGTGCGCGTCCACCCAGCGGCGTACCTTTGCCGCCGAGACCTGGCCACGGGCCACCATGTCGTCCAGGTACAGGCGCATGTCCCGCATCAGGAGGATCACCGGGTGCAGGCCCTCGGGGCGGCGCCAGGGGTCGTTCAGGGTGCGGACCAACTGGGGGGCCAGCAGGGCGTAGTGGCGTTTGCGGTCGGCCAGGTCGCCGTGGTCGAGGAAGGTGTCGAAGAGGAGGCCCCAGACGATGTACGCCGACGAGAAGCGCAGGAGTTCCTCGGGGGCGTCCGGGGTCAACATGCACGCGCAGTGTGCCGGGGCGCAGGCCACCAGCATCCGGCGTTCCGCCTCGCCGCCGCCGAAGCCGAAGCGGGCGAACCAGTCGAGGGTGTGCTTCTCGATGGCGGGGGCGAGCGTCGGGGGGGTGTGGGGGATCGGGCAGTCGATCAGGGAGAGGATCGGGTGGGGGGATGCGGGGGTCATGTGCTCGGGTCTCCCAACGCCGTCTCGGGGCGGCCGGGCTCCTGGTCGTTCCCTGTCGTCAGACGGCGGGCCGTGTGGTGCAGGACCGCCGTGTACGCGGGCCCCGGTGAGTCCACGCGGGCCAGGGCCGCGCAGGCCCGGTCCGCCTCGCGGGTCACCATCGCCCGAGCCTCGTCCAGCGCGCCCAGCCGGGTGACCAGGGCGTGCATCGCGGTCAGCGCCGCCGACGGGTCCGCCGGGTCAAGGAGCGTCCGGCGGATCGACTCACGGTCCGCCCGGCCCGCCGACCGGTACGCCAGCAGCACCGGCAGCGTCGGGCGCCGGTTGCGCAGATCGCTCACCGGGGGCTTGCCCGACGCGTCGGGCGTGGTGTCGTACGGCAGGAGGTCGTCGCGGAGCTGGAAGGCGACGCCGAGATGGTGGCCGAAGGCGCCCACCGCGTCCACCGTCCGCTGCGCCGCCCCGGCGAGCACCGCGCCCACCCGGCATGCCGCCTCGATCAGCACCGCCGTCTTGCCCTCCGCCATCCGCAGATAGTCCTCGACTGGGGTGTCGATCCACCCGGCCATGGTGATCTCGTCGTACGCGCCCCGGCACACCCGTGCCCCGGCGGTGCACTGCACCCGCATCGCGCGGGCGACCCGGTCGGCCGGGACCCCGCGGCGGGCGCACTCGGTGAGCGCCGCGAACCACTCGAAGTACAGGGCGTTCCCGGCGATGATCGCCTTCGCCGGGCCGAACACCGTGTGCGCGGCGGGACGGTTCCGGCGCTCCCCGTCCTGGTCGATGATGTCGTCGTGGAGCAGGCTGCCCACATGGACCGCCTCGACGCCGACCGCGGCCGGGACCACGGGGTGCAGCGGGGCGCCGCTGGCCAGGGCGGAGCACAGCAGCAGGACCGGGCGCAGCAGTTTGCCCGGCGGGAGCATCACGTAGTGGTGGAGCGCGGCCATGCCGTCCGGGTCGCCGGGCCAGCGCCAGGCGATCTCGTCGGCGACGGCGTCCCTGAGGGTGTGGAGGGTGGAGAGCACGCCGGGGTCATCGTCGACGGCGACCATGACGGCGGTCCCTCACCGGGCCGGGTGGGCGGGCTGCGGGGCGGGCTGCTGAGCAGATCGTGGCGTGCGCGGGGTCAGGTCGAAGTGGAGCCTGCGGGGGACGTTCAGGGCCATCAGGGGCGTCGGGCGCAGGTCGGCGCCGGGTGCGACCGCCGCGTTCCAGCGGTTCACGATCGTCGCCAGTCCGATGACCGACTCCGTCATGCCGTACACGTCCCCGATGCACTTGCGGGCGCCCGAACTGAACGCCTGGAACGCCCCCTTCGGCATCGCCGCGCGGGCCTCCGGCAGCCAGCGGTCGGGGTCGAAGCGGCGCGGGTCGGGGAAGACCCGGGCGTTGAGGTGCACCGCCGGGGGGCTGATCAGGATCGGGGCGTCCTTCGGCAGTCCGGTCCCGCCGAAGTCCACCGGCGCGGTCGTCGCCCGGGTGAACAGCCACGCCGGAGTCTGCACCCGCAGGGTCTCCCGGACGACCTGTTCGGTGTACGGCAGGGCGGGGAGGTCGTCCCAGCCCGCCGGGCGGCCCTCCAGCACCGCGTCCGCCTCCGCGCGGACCCGGCGGGCGACCTCGGGATGGCGGTCCAGCAGATACAGCGCCCAGGTGAGGGTGGTGGCCACGGTCTCCGAACCGCCGGCCAGCATGGTCATGATCTGTTCCTCGATCTCCAGGTCGCTGAGCCCGGCGGCGATCAGCAGGGAGAGCAGGTCGCCGTGGTCCCGCTCGTCGCTCCGGTAGTCCGCGACGATCCGGCGGACCGTGCCGCGCAGGGTGGCCAGCGCCCGGCGGTGGCGCTGATGGGCCGGGAGCGGCAGCCGGTACAGGGCCTCCGGGAAGAACATCCACTGGAAGAAGCCCGCGCTCAGCGTCTCGAACGCGTCCCGGAGGTCTTCCACGGTGGCGTCGTCCGCGTGCGCGGAGAACTGGGTCCGGATGATCGTGCGCAGCGTCAGCCGGTTCATGGTGTCGTACGAGTCGATGCGTTCCCCGGCGGACCAGGACCGGGTCAGTTCCTCGATCTCCTCCTGCATGACCGAGGCGTACCGCTCCATCCGGCTCCGGTGGAAAGCGGGCTGGAGCATACGGCGCTGCTGACGGTGCTCGGACTGCGGGCACGTCCCGATACTGTTGCCGAACAATTCCCGGGCCTTTTTGTAGAACGGGCCGCCTTTGTCGAACGTATGGTCGTCGGCCAGAATGCGCCTGACCAATTCCGGATGGCACGGTACGTACGCCCGGGTCGGGCCGAGTCGTACCTCGACCAGATCGCCGTACTCGGAGAGGGAGGCGAGGAATTCCACCGCGTTCCGCATGAGAGGGGCGGCGTGTCCGGCGAGCGGCAGCGCGCCGGGCGCGCGTCCGCCGGTGAACAACACGGGTTTCGTCGTCATAGCAGGGTCCTCCGGAGGGAGAAAGATACTGATCAGAGGAGTGAGACGGGGTGTACGCACGACTACCGCGGCAGGGAATGTCGCATGAAGTGATGAAGGGATTTCAGGAGGTGGGTCGTCGCTCCGGTCTCCCGGGTCTTCTTCTGCCGCTAAAAGGGTGGTGATCATCCCTCGCGCCGGAACGCTTCACGCTTTCCACCGGGAATCTTCACCGGAATTAAGGCCCTCTTGTTGCGTTCGTCCGGCGTCGATACGCTGGAGAACCGTGCACAAATCACTTGTACGGTGCGGGGTTTTCACACCGCCCTGGCTGCTTCCACTGACCTCCGATCCGACCCTCGCCCTCCGCCGCGAGATCGACCTCATCGCCTTCCTCGACCGGCTCGGCTACGACGAGGCGTGGATCGGGGAACACCATTCCGGCGGAATGGAGATCGTCGGGTCACCGGAGCTGGTCGTCGCGGCGGCGGCCGAGCGCACCGGGCGCATCCGGCTCGGCACCGGTGTCATCTCACTGCCGTTCCACCATCCGCTGACCGTGGCCGGGCGGATCGTCCAGCTCGACCATCAGAGCCGGGGGCGGGCGATGTTCGGGTTCGGGCCCGGACTGCTGCCCGGCGACGCCCATATGTTCGGGGTGCCCGCCGGGGAGCAGCGCGCCCGGATGGCCGAGGCGCTCGATGTCGTCGTCCGGCTGCTGGACGGGGAGACCGTGACCGGGCGCGCCGGGCCGCACCTCCTGCGGGACGCGCGGCTCCACCTCGGGCCGTACACCCGGCCCCGGCCGGAACTGGCCGTCGCCAGCGCGATCACACCGTCCGGCGGACGGCTCGCGGGGCGGTACGGGATCGGGATGCTGTGTCTCGCGTCGGCGACCGGGCCCGGCAACGACGTGCTCGCGGTGAACTGGGCGCACGCCGTCACCGCCGCCGGGGAGCACGGGCGGGTCATGGACCGGTCCGCGCTGCGACTGGTGGCGCCCTTCCATCTCGCGCCGACCCGCGATCAGGCGGTCCAGGAGGTCGAGGCCGGTTTCCGGAGCTGGGCCGACCATGCCGACCGGACGATCGAGGGGGGCGCGGCGACCGTCGGCTATCCGGACTTCGAGGCGTTCACCGGCTCCCCGGGGGTCACCGTGGGCACCCCGGCCGACGCGGTGGAGGCGCTGGAGCGGTACTGGGACGCCTCGGGCGGCTTCGGCGCGATCCTCCAGCAGATCACCCACTTCGCCGACGACTCCGCGACCCGGCGCTCGCTCACGCTGTTCCTGGACGAGGTGATGCCCGTCTTCACCGGGCGCTGCGCGGAGCGGCTGGCGTCCCACGCGTGGTCGGCGGCGGGGCGGGGGGCCTGGTACCGGGAGACGTTCCGGGCGGCGGAGCGGGAGATCGACCGGCATCAGCGTCAGCCGGAGACAGGGGTCCGGGTGCGGCGCCGTGGGGACTGATCGCGCAGTTCCTCCCCCAGAGGGGGTACCCCCAGCGCCCCTGAGAGCACGGAGCGGTTACGCCGGGCTGACCTCCGTCGACAGGCGGTGGACGTCCCGGGCCGTGCCCGTCACCCCGGACAGGAAGCCCTGGGCGCGCGGGGAGGCGTTGCGGGTCAGCCATGCCGGGTCGATGTCGCAGACCGCGACCCTGACCTCCGTACCGGCCAGGGCGAGCGGGAGGGTGTGGACGACCGTCGACGGGAAGCTGAGGATGGTCCGGCCCACCGGCCCGCGGCGGGCGATGAGTTCCAGGGGGAGTTCGGGGCGGACGATCTCCAGGCCCGTCTCCGCATGGAGGCGGTGGAGTTTCTCGGCGCTCTCCCGGCGGTGGGCGAAGTAGCGGGCCGCCTGGTGGGTCTTGGCGAGGGAGCGGACGGCGTCCACATAGCGTTCGCCGTCCACGACCCCGGTCTCCACCAGGGACGTACCGACCATGTCGGCGCCCTTGGTGATGCGGGGCGGGCCGAAGCGGGCGCGGGTCCAGGCGAAGTCGTTGGCGGTGACCGTGACTCCGTCCGGGGTCTCCTCGATCGGCATGGAGGAGAAGATCGTGACCCGGCGGTCGGGTTCCGGGGTCAGTTTGCGGCGGGCCGCTGAGGACACGGGGGCGAACATCAGGTCCCGGGGGCCCTGGCGGCTGCCCTTGCGGTGCCAGCGCACCAGGCGTTCACCGCGGGCGAGTTGGGTGACGAACTCCATGGTCGCCGTGCCGTCGTCCACCACCACCAGGTCACGGGCGCGGGTGATGGTCAGCAGGAGCTGGACGTAGCGGGAGAACGGGTCGCCCATGACGATGCGGTCCGCCCGGCGCAGGGAGCCCATGAGGCCCCCGACCGTCTGGAAGGGGGCCGTGCTCCCGCCCCGCGCCTCCTCCCAGCGGACCTCGTGGCCCTCGTCCCGGGCCAGCTCCGCCATCCGGCGCAGCTGGCCCCGGGTCATGGGGTCCACCGGGGACAGGACGACGACGGTGAGACCCGCGCCGGTCGCGTGCCGGTGGGCCCACTCCAGCACGTTGAGGAGCTGTACCGGGCTCTCGACGAACGCGAGTGTGCGGTACTGCTCGGCGGAGCGGGGGCCGGGCACCTTGGCGCGGGGGCTCATCCTCGTACGACCGTCCCGTTCAGGAGGAGGAGTAGGGGTAAGGACACAGGGGTGGGGCGGGTCAGACGGTGACCGGCTCGCCGGCCGCCGCCGCGATCTCCGCCTCGGCGACGACGCCCGTCACCCGGCGGAGCTTCTTCATCGGGCCCAGCTCCGAGTCATAGACCTGCTTGACGCCGTCACCGAGGGACGCCTCGATGGTGCGGATGTCGCGGACCAGGCGCTGGAGGCCCTGCGGCTCGACGGAGGCGGCCTGGTCGGAGCCCCACATCGCGCGGTCCAGGGTGATGTGGCGCTCCACGAAGGTGGCGCCGAGGGCGACGGCGGCCAGTGTGGTCTGGAGGCCGGTCTCGTGGCCGGAGTAGCCGATCGGGACGTTCGGGTACTCCTTCTCCAGGGTGTTGATCACCCGGAGGTTCAGCTCCTCCGCCTTCGCGGGGTAGGTGGAGGTGGCGTGGCAGAGCAGGATGTTGTCGCTGCCCAGCACCTCGACCGCGTGCCGGATCTGGCGGGGCGTGGACATACCGGTGGAGAGGATCACCGCGCGGCCGGTGGAGCGCAGGGCGCGCAGCAGCTCGTCGTCGGTGAGGGAGGCGGAGGCCACCTTGTGGGCGGGGACGTCGAACTTCTCCAGGAAGGCGACGGCCTCGGTGTCCCACGGGGAGGCGAACCAGGCGATCCCCTTCTCCTTGCAGTGGTCGTCGATCTGGCGGTACTCGGCCTCGCCGAACTCCACGCGGTGGCGGTAGTCGATGTAGGTCATCCGGCCCCAGGGGGTGTCCCGCTCGATGTCCCACTGGTCGCGCGGGGTGCAGATCTCGGGGGTGCGCTTCTGGAACTTGACGGCGTCGCAGCCGGCCTCGGCGGCGGCGTCGATCAGCTTGAACGCGTTGTCCAGGTCGCCGTTGTGGTTGATGCCGATCTCGCCGCAGACGTAGACAGGCTTGCCGGGGCCGACCTCACGCTCACCGAAGGAACGGACACGGGAGTGGGCGGAGAAACTGCTCATGACAGTGGGGGTTTCCTTACTTGTCGAGGGTGTCGAGAGAGGGACCGAGAATCCATCCGGCGATCTCCCGGATCGCGCCGTCACCACCGGGTAGGGAGGTGACCGCGCGGGCGGCGCCGCGTACGACGTCATGGGCGCTGGCGACCGCGACCGGCCAGCCGACGAGGTCGAAGCACGGCAGGTCGTTGACGTCGTTGCCGACGTAGAGCACGCGCTCGGGCGTGATGCCCTGTTCCTCGCACCACTGCTTGAGGGCGAGGTCCTTGCGGTCGATGCCGTGCAGCACCGGGATCTTCAGCTTCCGGGCGCGGGCGGCGACGACGGGGTTCTGTTCGGTGGACAGGACGAGCAGCTTGAGGCCGCTCTTGCGCAGGGCGGCGATGCCCAGGCCGTCGCCGCGGTGCACGGCGACGAACTCGCGTCCGTCGGCGTCGATCAGCACCCGGTCGTCGGTCTGGGTGCCGTCGAAGTCGAGGACGACGGCGTCGATGTCGTCGGCGGTCGGCAGGGCGCCGGGCCGGTCGGCGTCGAAGAGCGTGGCGAGGGCGCGGGCGCGGGCCAGCTCGTGCGGGTCGTCGATCTCCAGCACCCGGGCGGGGTCGGTGCGCACGAGTTCGGTGCGGCCGAAGAAGCGGTGCTGGTGCTCGCGGAAGCCGGGCGCGGCCATGGCGTAGGCGGCGCCGGTCTCCAGGAAGTCCTGGGGGCGGTCCTGGCGGCGGGGCCGGAACGACTTGTCGTGGTTGACGCCGTAGCCGCCGGTGGGCGCGGCGCCCAGCTCGGCCGCCTCGTCGTCGGCGTTGCGCCAGATGAAGCCGTGGAAGGGGGCGACGGTGACGGCGGTGTCGGCGCCGTTGTGCACGATCGCGCCGACCACACCGTCGATGTCCTCGCGCAGCAGGAAGGGGCTGGTGCACTGGACGAGCAGGACGACGTCGACGGGGGCGCCGTGCAGCGCCTCGTGGGCGTCCAGGGCGTGCAGCACGGCCGCCTCGGAGGTGGCGGTGTCCCCGGCGATGGCGGCCGGGCGGAGCACCACCTCGGCGCCGGCCTGGCGGGCGGCGGCGGCGATGGCCTGGTCGTCGGTGGAGACCACGACATCGGTCACCAGCCGGGCGCCGACGCATTCGCGGACCGCGCGGGCCACCAGCGGGACCCCGCCGACGGAGGCGAGGTTCTTGGCGGGCACCCCCTTGGAGCCACCGCGGGCGGGGATCACCGCGAGCACCCGGCGCACCGTCGCGCCGTTGCCCGCCTGTGCCTGGGACATGGGAATTGCTCCTTGATCGGTGCTGCTCACAGCTCCCCCATCCGCCGGATGACGGGAGCGACGCGCTGGACTCCGTGCCGGTAGGCGCCGCGTGCGGCGCGGCGCACTATCTGCCGGACGGGGCCGGGGTCCTTGTCGTGCGCGGGGGCGCCGGGCAGCGGGGTGCCGTCGGGCCCGAGGTGGTGGCGGGCGAGGATGCCGGGCAGATAGCCGGGCGCGGTCGCCGGGGTGTAGTACGGCGTGAGGGGGCCGAGCCCGCCGGGGCGGGCCAGCAGCTTCGCGATCCGCTCGCGGGCCGCGTCGAACGCGTACGGGTAGCTGCCGTCGGCGCAGACGCCCTGCCGGGCGACCCAGTCCGGGTCGGGGGCGGGCCGGTGGCCGGTGTCGAGCTGGTCCCAGGAGGCGAGGCAGCCAGAGCCGACGAAGTGATGGTTGCCGAGGGTCTCGCGCACCCCGAGGTCGGTGAGGACGACGGTGGGGATCCGGCGGTGCAGCGACTCCAGGGCGGCCGTGGAGCTGATGGTGACCAGCAGGTCGGAGCGGTCCAGGACCTCGCCCATGTTGCCGTAGACCAGGTCGAAGTTGGCGGGCAGTTCGCCGAGGCGCTGGGCCAGCTTCTGGTACGGGTGTTCCTCGATGTGGGTGGTGTGCTCGCCGGGCTTGGAGCGCAGCTTCAGCAGCACCCGGCGCTCCGGATGCAGCCGGGCGTGCTGGATCAGCCGCTCCAGCAGGTACGTGCGGTCACGGCGGCTGTCCGGGACGGACGGCTGGGCGGCGAAGACCACGGTGTACGGGTCGTGGTCGCCGGGGTGGGGGGCGCCGCCGAGGAAGGGCAGGGCGACCTCGGTGACGGAGGAGGCGTCGGCGCCGACGCCCTCGTACACCGCGCGGAACCGGTCGGCGTCCTGGCGGGAATTGGCCAGCACCAGATCGGCGCCGTGGCGCAGCAGCAGCCCGTCGGCGAGCTTCTCGTAGACGACGCCCACATAGCCGGTGACGACGACGGGCCGGTCGGTCCGGTCCTCCCACACCCGCCCCAGGCCGTGCAGCATCGCCTGGACACCGCCGCCGACCAGGGAGATCACCAGGATGTCGTACGACTCGCGGGCCATGGTCCGCAGGAACTCCACGGCCGTGACCTCGCGCAGCGAGTCGGCGTCGACGCCGACCTCGGCGAGCTGGCGTGGCGTGGGAGTGGCGCGGCCCCGCAGCAGATAGCCGTCCAGGGCGGCCGGCGGGACTTGCGGCCCGTCACCGGCTGCGGTTTCCATGGACGCGCCCGGCGCGATACGGCGCGCGGTCAGTGCACCCCATTTCCAGCGGGTGTCCGAGTCGGCGAGTACTGCGATCCGCGGGGGCTTCGTTGTACTGAGTGGCGTACTTGGTGGCACAGCCAAGACGCTAGGAAGCAAGGGCGAGTTACAGCCGAACCGCGACTCAACAAAAAGTTAACAGCAGCCCACCGAAAGCCGAACTGGCTCGTCGCAGCCGAGAAAGTACACGGGATGCACCGTTCCGACACATTGAGTTCACCCTCCGTACCCGCACCGGAAATTTACCCAGCGAGGCCGCCTTCTAGGCTTTCGCGGGTGCCAAAGCTCTCCGTGATCGTGCCGTTCTACAACGTGCAGCAATACGCCCCTGACACCCTCAGAAGTCTTCGTATGAACGCCAGGAGCGACTTCGAATTCGTCCTTGTCGACGACTGTTCGAAGGACGAGACCCCGGCGATCCTCGAACGGGCGGCCGACGACCTCTCCGCGGTCGCCCAGGTGAAATTCATTCGCCACCAGGAGAACGGCGGACTCGCCACCGCCCGCAACACCGGGCTCGACGCCGCCACCGGTGAATACCTCACCTTCCTGGACGGTGACGACTGGCTCGCACAGGGTTATCTGGCCGAGCTGGTGGGCGCCCTGGAGAAGCTGGGCTGCGATTTCGTACGGACCGATCATGTACAGGCCAAAGCGCGCGCCCGGTCCGTGCACCGGGTCCCGGTCGGGCTGCGCGACACGGTGCTGAACCCGCGCGAGGCGATCCTGCCCGCCGACCGCACCACCTCCGTCGACTACGCCTACGCCTGGGCGGGCGCCTACCACCGCCGGCTGCTCGACAAGGGCCTGCTGCACTTCACCGACGGACTGCGCACCGCCGAGGACCGGCCCTGGATCTGGCAGCTGCACCGCGAGGCCGAGTCCTTCGCCGTGGTCAGTCTGCTGGGCGTCTTCTACCGCCGCGGGGTGGCCAGCTCGCTCACCCAGATCGGTGACGTCCGCCAGCTCGACTTCATCCGGGCCTTCGACGAGGTGATCGAGGAGACCGCCGCCGACCGCGACGCGGCCAAGCTGCTGCCCAAGGCGGTCCGCACCTATCTGGCGATCATCGCCCACCATCTCTCCGAGATCGAGAAGTTCGAACCGCCGGTCGCCAAGCAGCTGCGGGTGATGAGCGCGGCGGCCATAAAGCGGATGCCCCAGGAGATGCTGGGCGATGTGCTCGACACCATGGACCTGAACCGCTCGACCAAGCTGCGCCGGCTGCGGCGCCGGGTCACCTCCGCGAAGGCGGCTGCCTGATGTCCCGTACCACGCAGATCTTCTGTGTCTCGACCCTGTACGGCGCGGCCACCCTCGCCGCCGCGATCGAGTCGGACTGCTTCACCGAGCCGGACCGGCGGGTGCTGCTGGTCTTCAACAACTCGGCGACCCCGGAGACCACACCGGCCGTCGACCAGATGCCCGGCTTCGACGCGCTGCGCCCGCATTTCGACGAGGTCCTCGACTTCAACGCCGCGATCCGGCCGTTCCACCCCGGCGCGTGGGCGCCCCGCCAGGACGACCTGCCCCTGCTGGAGCGCTACTTCCGGCTCCTGTGGGACATGACGGACGACCAGGTGACGCTGGTCATGGAGTCCCTGCAGGTCAACCCGGCGCTGTCGCTGGCGCAGATCTTCACCGGCTGCCCGGTGCATGTCTACGCCGACGGGCTGATGAGCTACGGCCCCACCCGCAACAAGATCGACCCGCTGGTCGGCACCCGGGTGCCGCGACTGCTCCACCTCGATCTGGTGCCGGGTCTGAAGCCCACCCTGCTGACCGAGTTCGGCGTCCCGGCGGAGACCGTCCCGACCGCCGCCTTCCTCAAGGTGCTCGGCGAACTCACCTCCGGCGACCTCCCCGACGTCCCCGACAACTCCGCCCTGCTGCTCGGCCAGTACCTCTCCGCGCTCGGCATCCTCTCCTCCGCCGAGGAGGAGCAGCTCCATGTCCGGATGATGCGCGGCGCGGTCGACCGCGGCCACCGCTCCCTCGTCTTCAAGCCCCACCCGACCGCGCCCGCCTCCTTCGGCCTCGCCCTGGAGGAGGAGGCGACGAAGCTGGGCGTACAACTGACGGTCGTCGACACCCCGGTCCTGGCGGAGGTGCTGTACGAGAAGACCCGGCCCGCACTGGTCGTCGGCTGCTTCTCCACGGCGCTGTTCACGGCGTCGGCGTTCTACGACCTGCCGGTGGCGCGGGTGGGCACGGAGATGCTGCTGGAGCGGTTGGCACCGTTCCAGAACAGCAATCGGGTGCCGGTGGCTCTGGCACATGCGTTGGTGCCGGACCTGAACACGGCGGACAAGGGGACGGACAAGGGGAAGGACAAGGGGAAGGACGGCGAGGTCCTGCCGCCGGAGCTGCTGCAAGGGCTGATCGCGGCCATAAGTTTCGCGATGCAGCCGCAGATCTACCCCGAACTGCGCGGAGCGGCTGAACGATTCCTCGCCCAGCACTACAGCCCCCGGCTCCAGCCCTACTTCAAGCGGCGCCGGCTGACCATGCTCGGACTGCCCGGCGGCATCCCGCAGCGGCTGTCCTTCCTGCCGCACAACTCCACCGCGCGCCGGGTGGTCCGGCGGGCGCGGGCGCTGAAGAAGGCGGTACGGAAGTAGCCGGAGCGGATGCGGTGGTGGCGCGGGGGCGTCTAGTCCCCGGCCTTCCCGGCGGGGCGGTGGTCTTCGGCACAGGGCCACCGCCCTTCGACACAGGGCCTCCGCCCTTCGGCGTGCCCTGGCGGAAAAGGCACAGGTCGGGCGTACCGCGTCAACCCGCCTCCCCACCTCACCCCCATGTCCACCGAGCGCCCCGTCCGACCAGCGAGCCGTCCTGGAGAGTTCATCCACCGGTCACCCCGAAGCCACCCGTGACCACTCGTGTTCGGGCACATTCGGCCTCCGATTCGGAGAACGGTGGAACAGCGCATGACGAACCCGCTGGCGGGATTGTTCAAGGCACGGCAGCGAGAGGCCGCCAGACGGGACCTGTTCGCCCGGTCCCTGCGGCGCTGCGGGGAGTACCTCGCGGCGCAGGGCGACCCGTGCACCGCCCGGCAGCTCCGTCTCTCCCAGGCCGTCGGCGCCTTCGCCACCGCACTCGACGGCCCGTCCGCCGATCCGTTCGACGCCCTGCTCAAGGTGGGCGAACGGGCGCTGGAGACCGGTGACGCGCGGGCGCTCGCGCTCGCCCTGGATCTGGCCACCGCGGCGACCGGGCTGCGGCAGCGCTCCAAGGGCGCCTGGCGGCTGCACGCCCGGACGCTGGACGCGCTGGGCCGCGACAGCGAGGCTCTCACCTCGTACGACCGTCATCTGGCGCTGCTCCAGAGCGGCGGTCCCGCGCCCGAGACCGCCCGCCGGATCGACACCCTGCGCCGCCGCCGGGCCCTGCTGGACGAGGCCGTCGCGCTGTTCCCCGGCGCGGGCGCGCCCCGGCTCGACCAGCCCGCCGCCGCTCTCGCCCCGGAACTCGCCGGGTTCGTCCGGGCGCAGATCGACCGGCACGGCGCGGCCGACACCAAGGTGCGGCGGCTGACCCGGCTCTACGGCGGCTACCGGCGGCTCGCCGAGCGCGACGGGCTGCCGCTGTCCTCGGTCGGCGGGACCGCCCCGCTCGGGGTGACCGGGCTGCGCGCCCTGCTCGACGGCCGCAGCGTGTGCGTGCTCAGCGGCGGCGACCTGGCCGCCGGACAGGACGCCGGGTTGGACGCCGGGAGGGACGCCGGGTTGGACGCGTACGACGTGGTGGTGCGCTGCGACGGTGTGCCGGGCGACCCGCCCGCCTCCGGGGCGCGCCTCGACGTCCACGTCCTCACCCTGCGCGGCGCGACCCCCTGGGAGGGTCCGGCGTGGGGGCGGCGGACGGGCGTACGGCTGGTGTTCGGGGACCCGGCGGGGTCCTGGCGGCGGGCGGTACGACAGCGGCTGGTGCCCGGCGCGCAGGAGTACGTCGGGGACGCCTCGCTGCGCCGTCCGCTGACCGACCCGGCACTGCTCGGCGAGTCCGGCTGGGACCCGGCGACGACGACCACCGCGTTCACCGTGCTGCGGCTGCTGGACTTCCTGGATGTGTCCCCCCGGCTGGACCTGATCGGCCCGGGGCTGCCCGGCCTGCTGCGGCCCGAGGAGGCCGCGTGGGTCCGGGCCCGTGCCGTGCAGGCCGACGACAGCGAGACCGACAGCGAGACCGACCGCAAGATAAGGATCGCCCTGCGATGACCCTGGCCTCCGCGGACGACCGCAGAACCATCACCGGCAAGCGGCGCATCGCCTTCGCCGTCCACACGGACGAGGCGCGGCTGCCGGATGTGGCCACGCTGATCCGGAGCCTGGTGCTGGCCGACCCGGGGGTGTGCGAGGACGTCGTGGTCCTGCACCCCGGGCTGCCCGACAGCGCGTTCGACGCGCTGCGCCCGCTGCACCCGCGGCTGGTGACCCGGCACGCGGACGGCGGCCGGGGCGCGCTGTTCCGGCTGGCGGGCTACGACACCGTCATAGCCCTGGACCCGTCGATGGTGGTCCTCGGCGGCCTCGGCGAACTGCTCCGGCTGCGGCACGGCGTGGCTGCCGTACGGCAGTTGGTGTGGGACGGCGGGCGCCAGGAGCGGCGGGTCCTGGCGGACGGGCTGCTGGTGGTGCAGCGGGCCGACGTGGACGAGACGCTCGCCCGGCGGCTGGCGGACGCGGTGGACGCGGTGGACGCGGTGGACGCGGTGGACATGGAGGAGACGGGGGACACAGGGGACACGGGGGATCTCGACGCGGAGTTGCGGGGCGTGCTGGTGCCCCTCGACGCCCGCCATGACTTCCTCACCTGGCGGCTGTACGACGACACCGAGGTGCCCGAGCGGGTCGCGGTGCTGCGCTTCACCGGTGCGGCGGACACGCCCGGGTACGGTCCGGCGATGGCGGCCCGGCGCCGCTTCGAGCTGTCCGACGCGGAGTTCCGGGCCGCCTACCGCGCGCTGCCCGGAGGCAAGCACCCGGAACTGCTCGCCCACTTCGCGCCGCCGCTGCTCACCGAGCGGCCCTCGCTGGATCTGGCCCGTACGGTCGCCGACGTGTACCGGCAGCAGGGCCGCTACGACGAGGCCGTGCGGGTGCTGGCGCCGGTACTGGAAGGGCGGCTGGACGCGCCGCGCTGCCATGAGACGCTCGGGCTGTGCCTGATGGCGCTGTCGCGCTACGAGGAGGCCGAGACACATCTGCTGCTCTCGGCGTCCGCGCCGGACGCCGCGCCACGCGCCTTCGCCCAGCTCGCCCGGCTGGCCTGGCTGCTGGGCCGTGAGGACGACGCGCACGCCTACGCCCGGGAGGGTCTGGAGGCCGATCCGGCGGACGCGGGCTGCCACGCCTGGTTCGTCCGGACCCGGCCGGACGGGGCGGACGCGACGGGCTCTGCGGGCGCGGCGGGCGGGACGGACGCGACCGGCTCGGCGGGCTTGACGGGCTCGGCGGGCGGGGCGGGCTCGGCGGACGCGACCGGCTCGGCGGGCGCGGCAGACGCGGCGGCGGAACGGGCGTCCGGAACACGGCAGTTCGCGCCCCCGGCGGAGCAGTTCGCGCATGTGGCGTTGTTCGCCGACGGGAACGAGAACGCCGGGGACAAGGTGCTGCCGGAGGCCGTGCGGAGGTGCTTCGACTCCGACACCGGGCCGTACCGCTGGTATCAGCAGCCGGTGCACCGGCTGGTGGACGAGGCCGCGGTGGAGCGGCTCAACGCCCGGCGCGGGGTGATCGTGGGCGGCGGCGGGCTGTTCCTGCCGGACACCTCCCCGAACGGCAACAGCCACTGGCAGTGGAACGTGCCCGACGCGATGCTGGCCCGGATCACCGTGCCGCTGGCGGTGTTCGCCGTCGGGTACAACGTGTTCGACGGGCAGCTCTACCGGCGGACCCGGTTCGCGGAAAGCCTGCGCGCGCTGGTGGAGCGGTCGGCGTTCTTCGGGCTGCGCAACCACGGGTCGATCGAGCGGGTGCGGGAGCTGCTCCCGGCGGAGCTGCGCGACCGGGTGCGCTACCAGCCCTGTCCGACGACGGTGGCCCGGCATCTCATCGACGGCTGGACCGACCCGGTCACCCGTACCGACAGTGTGCTGGTCAACGCGGCCTACGACCGCTCGGGGCTGCGTTTCGGCCATGACTACGGGCATTTCCTGGCGGAGATGGCGGACGCTGTCCGCACCCTGCGGGAGCGGGCGGACGTGCGGTACGCGGCGCACATGCCGGCCGACGAGAAGTTCGTCCACGATCTGCGGCGCGAGCACGGCCTCACCCTGCCGGTGGAGCGGCTGTACGAGAGGTCGAACGACGAGATCCGCGACCTGTACCGCACCACCCGGCTGGTGATGGGGATGCGCGGGCACGCCGGGATGATCCCGTTCGGCTGCGGGACACCGATCCTCAGTCTGGTGTCGCACCCCAAACTCGCCTACTTCCTGTCGGACATCGGCCGCCGGGAGTGGGGTGTCTCGGTGCACGACCGGGAGTTGGGAGCGCGGCTTGTGGAGCGGGCGACGGCGATCCTCGACGACCATCCGGCGGCGGTGGCCGAGGTGCACGCGGCCCAGGACTTCCTGTGGAAGACCACACAATCGAACATGGATGAGCTGAGGGAAACCTTCACCAGGGGCTGAGAACCAAGAATTCATCTCGGCCACGAATGGACTTCACCGTTCCGCGCCCTCGTTGCCACCGTCCACCTCGGGAGCCTCGTTAACCTGTTCGTTCCCATCGGCAACCTTCGAACGCGAGAGGCCGTCCAGCGTGCCCAAATTGTCCGTCGTGGTCCCCATGCACAATGTGGGGGCCTTCGCCGAGAGCACTCTGCGGAGTCTCGCCAACAACGCGGACTCCGACTTCGAGTTCCTGCTCGTCGACGACTGCTCCCAGGACTCCACCCCGAAGGTGATCGACCGCTGGGCGGACCGGCTGCCCCACACCACGGTGATCCGGCACGAGCGGAACATGGGCATAGCGCAGGCCCGCAACAGCGGCATCGACGCGGCGCGCGGCGAGTACCTCACCTTCCTCGACGGCGACGACTGGTACGGCCCCGGCCACCTGCCCGACCTGGTGTGTGCCATCGAGGAGTTGGGCTGCGACTTCGCCCGTACCGACCATGTCCAGGCCACCGGCACCGAACGGGTCGTCCGGCGCCCCCCGGCCAAGGTGCGCGACCGGGTGATGGACCCGCGTGACGGCATCATGCCCGTGCACACCGAGACCATGGTCGACTACCCCTTCGTCTGGGCCGGGATCTACGCCCGCCATCTCTTCGACGACGGCGGGATGCGCTTCGCCACCGAACTGCGCACCGCCGAGGACCGGCTGTGGATCTGGCGGCTGCACCTGAAGGCGAAGAGCTATGCCTCGCTGGGCCTGAACGGCGTCTTCTACCGCCGCGGTGTCGCCACCTCGCTCACCCAGGTCAAGGACGACCGCCAACTCGACTTCATCCCGGCCTACGACACCCTGATCCAGGACGTGCTCCAGGACCCGGAGGCCGACCGCTTCCTGCTCAAGGCCGTCCGCACCTACTGCGCGATGATCGCCTTCCACCTCGGCAAGGTGGACGACTACGAACCGGTCGCCGCCCAGCGGCTGCGCCGCGAGGCCCGCGACGCCCTGCACCGGATGCCGCAGCGGGCCCTGGAGGAGACCCTCCGCACCATCGACGACACCCGGGGCAGGCTGCTCAGCCGGCTGCGCGACGGGCGGAAGGCTGCCTGAACCATGCGCGACACCACCCAGATCTTCCAGGTCTCCACCCTCTACGGAGCCGCCACCCTCGCCGCCGCGCTGGACGCCGGACAGTTCGGGCCGCGCGGCTCGGCCCGGCGCATCCTGCTGGTCTCGAACAACGCGGGCACCCCCGAGACCGCGCTGCGCCTGGACGAGATGCGCGGCTACACCCGGATAGCCAGCCGCTTCGACGACGTCGTCAGCTGGAACCACACGATCCGCCCGTACCACCCGAGCCTGTGGGGTCCGCGCGGCAACGATGTCGGACTGTGGCAGAAGGCGTTCCGGCTGGCCTGGGACATCGACGAGCTGGAACTGATCGAGCTGGCCGTCGAGTCGATCCAGGTCAACCCCGGCCGGGCGCTCGCCGCGATCTTCTCCGAGGCGTCCGTCCATGTGTACGCCGACGGGCTGATGAGCTACGGCCCCACCCGGGACCGGCTCCCGCTGACCATCTCCAGCCGGGTCCAGCGGCTGCTGCACCTCGATCTGATACCCGGCCTCACCCCGCTGCTGCTCTCCGAGTACGGGGTCGCCCCGGAGATCGTCCCGGACGCCGCCTTCCGTGCCGTACTGGACGAGATATCCCAGGACACCGCCGACGACGCACGGCTGGAGCAGGTGCGTGAGCAGGCGCCGACGGCCGTGCTGCTCGGCCAGTACCTCGCGGCCATCAACATCCTGAGCGCGGACGAGGAGGAGGCCCTCCATCTGGCGATGCTCCGCGGCGCCGCCGCGGCCGGGCACACATCGGTGGTGTTCAAGCCGCACCCCACCGCCCCCGCCAGCTACTCGCGGGCGCTGACCGAGGCCGCGGCCGAGGCGGGCGTCCGGCTCACCGTGCTGGACGCGCCGCTGCTCGCCGAGACCCTGTACCACCACTGCCGTCCCGGACTCGTCGTCGGCTGCTTCTCCACCGCCATGGTGACCGCGTCCCACTACTACGACATCCCGATCGGCCGGGTCGGCACCGGACTGGTCATGGGGCGGCTCAAGCCCTACGCCAACAGCAACCGGGTGCCGCTGGCGATCGTCGACCACCTGGTCGCCGACCTGGAGCGCGGCGCCCGTCCGGCGGCGGTCGGCGCCGCCCCCGACTCGCTCGCCCCGCTGGTGCGGGCCATGGGCTTCTGTATGCAGCCCACCGCCTACGCCGCACTGCGCGAACCGACCGCCGACTGGCTGCGCGCCCACCTCGACTCCGTACCGGGCGGCTACTTCCCCGAAGCCCGCCTGGCCGAACTGGGGCTGCCCGGCAGCACCGCCCAGGCCCGCGCCAAGCACCAGGTCCGCCGGGCCAAGCGCGTGGTGCGCCGCGCGGTGCGCCGGACCGCCGACGGCTGACCGGCGCCCCGCCGCACCCCCTCCCGCACGACCCCTCCCGCACGACCCCTCCCGCACGACCCCTCCGCACGACCCCCCGACCGTTCCCTCTGAAAGGCGCGCGGTGCAGAACGAGACAGCGGTACGCCTGCCGCAGCAGCGCGGTACCTCGCCCGAGCCGGCCGGGACCGCTCCCCGGCGCGAACACCGCTTCGACGTCGATCTGATGCGGCTGGTCTGCTCCGCGACCATCATGCTCGGCCATGTCGGCGCGCAGTTCATCCACGCCACCGGCAACGACCCGGACAACGGGGCCGGGGCGTACTGGGCCGGTCATGTGGCCGAGGCGCTCAACCCGTTCGCCGTGCCGATGTACTTCGCCATCGCCGGATGGGCCGTGCTCGTCGGCGCCCCGCCCAAGGACGGGGCCCGGATGTGGCAGCGGGTGGTGCGCAACACCGTGCCGCTGTTCGCCTGGACGGCGATCTACCTGGTCTGGGCGTATCTGCGGGACCGCAACGAACGGCCGATGACCGAGCTGGCGGTGGACGCGCTGTTCGGGTCGGTGCAGCCCGCGTACCACCTGTGGTTCATGTACAACTACATCCCGATCATCGTGCTGCTGGCCTTCGCCCTGCTGATCAAGGCCGGGCAGCGGCCGTGGCGGCTGGGCGCGGCGCTGCTGTTCATCGCGGTGCTGCCCTCGGTGATGACCACCGTCACCGAGGTCACCGACATCGAGACCCCCACCGTGGCCTGGGGCTTCGGCACCTACTCACTGGTGTACGCGGTCGGCGGCGCGCTGCTGTTCGCGCTGCCCGCCCGGTCCCCGCGCTGGCGCTGGCCGCTGCTGGCGCTGTTCCCCGTCACGGCCCTCGCCTGTCTCTGGTACAACACGCAAGTCCACTATGTGATCCCCAACGCGCATCTGTTCGTCGCCACCATGGCGATCAGTGTGCTGCTGCTGATCAGCCGGGTCCGTGTCCCCGAGAAGCGCCGCCCGCTGCTCCAGAAGCTGGCCGGGGCCGCGCTGGGCGCCTATCTGGTGCATGTGCTGTTCGTGGAGGAGATCGTCGGCCGGGTGGTGTCGCCGGACCTGGGCGCGGTGGCGGCCGGGGCGCTGCTGGTGGCGATGGTCGCCGTGGTGATGGCGCTGTCGTTCGCGACCAGTCTGCTGTGGGGGAAGCTGAAGCTGCGGCGCTGGCTGGGCTGACGTTCGATGCCCCCGGTGCCGGGCCTCTGGACCACGCCCTTCCGCCATGGGGAGTTCCGCAGCTGTTAACGCCTCGCTCAGCTGACACACCTTTCCCCCGGGAACCGCCGACCTAGCCTGTCTGGAACCCGCGAGCCGCACATTCCGACTCGAACACCCGACGGATCGAGGTCTTCGGTTCCATGAACAGCCGCTCCCTGCTCACCAGTTCGGCATCCCGGCGTCTGCTGCGCCCGGTGGCCGATCTCATCGACCAGCGCATCGACCGGCGTCTGCGCGCGGCGACGGCGGCCCGGACCGCCGAACGCGATCAGCTCCATGACGCGATCGAGCTGATGAAACAGCATCAGCTCACCGTGGAACTGCTGCTCGGTCCGCGCGGAAGGGGACTCTCCCGGATCGTCGCCCACGGCCCGCTGAAGCGGCTGCACGCCGAGGTCGAGGAGCTGGTCGGCGACCGGGAGGCCGCGCGGCGCAATGTCGCCGCCGCCTACCGGCTGCTGGTGGCGATGGAGTCGCTCGGCGTCGGCCGGATCGCCGGGGGCACCATGAACATCTGCGGAAAGCTGGGGACGATACCCCTGCTGGACCCGCCGAACGACGACATCCTGGAGATCGGCACGCTGTACGGCATGTTCTCGGCGGGGCTGCTGCGGATGATGGAGCGGGACGGCCGCAGCCCCAGTGTGACCATCGTCGACCCGTTCGCGGGCGTCCAGCTCCAGCCGGGCACCCCCGAGCGCTCCGATCCGACCGGGGCACCGGTCGACGAGCACGCCGTCCGCACCAATCTGACGCTGGCCGGACCGGCGGGCGCCACGGCCCGTGTCCAGCGCGGCTTCTCCGAGGACCCGGCGACCCGGGCGGCCGTCTCGGACCGGCGCTACGGCGTGATCGTGATCGACGGCGACCACTCGGCGGCGGGCGTCCTGGCGGACCTGGAGTGGGCCGAGGAGATCGCCGCACCCGGCGCGATCGTCGTCCTCGACGACTACGGCGACGCCAAGTGGCCCGGGGTGAAGGACGCGCTGGACAAGCATCTGACCGGCGAGACCCGCTTCACCTACCTGGGCAAGGCCGCCCACTCGGCGTTCCTGCGCACGGCGACCTGACACGCTCCCGGCCTCCGGGACCGCCTCGGCGTGACGCGCTCCGGGACCCCGGGATCGCCCCGGCGTGACGCACTCCGGGACCCCGGGATCGCCTCGGCGTGACGCGCTCCGGGACCCTGGGACCGCCCCGGCCTGACTCCCTCCCGGCCCCAGGACCATCCCGGCCCGACGCGCTCCCGGACCCCAGGACCGCCCCGGCGTGACTCCGGACACATTCGCCCGCACCACTCCGCCCATATCAGCCACTCGTATGACACACAGGTGAACCACAGCCGTCCGATGGGCGAATCGGCCCGGCGGTCACCGGATGGCGGTACTCCCCGCCCTTAGTGTTGACGCACGTCAGTTCCCCTCCGGCCGGTGCGCCCCCATGCCGTGCGCCCGGCCGGGCGGGGCCGTGGAGGCAGCACCAGGGGTGAGAGCGTGACGGAGACGGTCGTGAGCACGGCGCAACCGAGGTCCGGCACGACCGTGCCCGACGGCACGGACGTACGGCCCGGTCCCGTCGTACCGTCGCCGGAGCGGTCCGCGAGACCGGCGTCCGGCGGACGGCTCCGCGCCCTCGACGGACTCCGTCTCCTCGCCGCCCTCATGGTCGCCCTCTACCACTACGGCGGCCGGGGCGGTGATGTCACCCGCGCCTGGGGCAGCTCCCCGCAGGACCAGTTCCCCACCCTGCACTCCTGGTTCGCCTACGGCCCGCTCGGTGTGCAGATCTTCTTCGTGATCAGCGGGTTCGTGATCTGTATGAGCGGCTGGGGCCGCCCGCTGCGGTCCTTCTTCGCCTCCCGCGCGTCCCGGCTGATGCCCGCGTACTGGGTGGCCGTCGTGCTGGTCACGGCGGTCTTCGCGCTGCCCGGTGTGGTGTACGCGGCGGTGACCCCGAGCGAGGCGCTGCTGAATCTGACCCTGCTCCAGGAGCCGCTGGGCGCCCACCGGGTGCTGGGCGTCGACTGGACCCTGTGGGTGGAGATCCGGTTCTACGCGCTGTTCGCCCTGTGCCTGGTCCTGCCCGGGGTGAACCGGCGCCGGGTGGTGCTGTTCTGCGCGGTGTGGACGCTGGCCGCGGCGATCGCCCAGGCGTCCGGCGAGGAGGCCCTCACCCTCGTCCTCATGCCCGAGTACGCCCCCTTCTTCATCGGCGGGATGGGCATCTATCTGCTCTACCGCGACCGCCGCGACGCCCTCGCCTGGGGCATCGTCGCGGTGAGCTGGCTGACCGGGCAGTACCACGCGGTCGAGGGCCTGTGGCACAGCAGCGACCCCGGTCAGTTCTCCTACCGCTCGGCCACCGTCATCGTGCTGATCGTCACCTTCGGCTTCGCCGCCGTCCTCGCCATCGCCCTCGGGCTGCTCGACTGGGCGAGCTGGCCCTGGCTGACGGTCGCGGGCGCGCTGACGTACCCCTTCTATCTGGTCCACGAGCACCTGGGCTGGGTCGTCATCAAGGCGCTGCACCAGGATCTGGGCGTCCCGTCCTGGGCGACCCTGGCCCTCACGCTGGGCGCGATGCTGCTGCTGGCCTGGCTGATGCACCGGTATGTGGAGCGCCGGGTCACTCCGTGGCTGCGGAAGGCACTGCACGGCGTGCGGTGACGGCACGGTGACCGGGCACCGAGGGCACGTCCCGGGTCACCTGGGGCTTCACAGGGTCACGGAGAGACGTTGACCCGCTGTTCATCCCGCCGTCCGTCCCGCGTGACCTGGCTGGGAATGCGCTGAGCTGTCCGTATCCCCACGTACGCGCGAGGAAGTGCACCACCCGATGACGGCTCCACACGGCGTGACCCACCCGGAAACCAGCGCGCCCGCAGCACCCGTGCCCCCGCCGCCCCGGCGGCTGGACGATGTGAAGGGCTGGTTCCCGGTCCTCGACCAGCTGCTGTTCGCCTGGCTCCTGGACCGGCAGCGCGGCACGGGGCTGCGGGGCGACCTCCTGGAGATCGGGGTGTTCCTCGGCAAGAGCGCGATCTTCCTGGGCCGGCACCGGCAGGACGGCGAGGCGTACACCGTCTGCGACCTCTTCGAGGGGGACGCCCCCGACGGGGCGAACCGGGCCGAGGCCACCAAGTCCTACGCCGCGCTCACCCGGCACGCCTTCGAGACCAACTACCTCGCCTTCCACGACGAGCTGCCCCACATCCTCCAAGGGCCCAGCTCGGTCGTCCCCGGCGAGGTCCCCCCGGCCAGCTGCCGCTTCGTGCACATCGACGGCTCGCATCTGTACGAGCATGTGCGCGGCGACATCGGCGCGGCACGGGAGGCGCTGGTCCCGGACGGGATCGTCGTCCTCGACGACTTCCGCTCCGAGCACACCCCCGGTGTCTCCGTCGCCGCCTGGGAGGCCGTCCTCAGCCACGGTCTGCGACCGGTCTGCCTCACCACCCAGAAGCTGTACGGCACCTGGGGCGACCCCGCGCCGGTGCAGGAGGAGCTGCTCTCGATGGTCCGGGGGCGGGACGACTGCGAGCTGAGCGTCCAGCACGCCGCCGGGCACCGGCTCGTCCGGCTCAAGTCCCGGCGCTCGATGACCGCCCCCGCCTTCCCGCCCTCGCGGTACGCCGGACAGGAACCGGTGCAGGGGCGGGACGCCGAGGGGCAGAACACCGACGTGCGCGTCGCCGACCGGCTTCCCCAGCAGCGCCGCCCCGCTCCCCCGCCCCACCGTCCCCGCAGCCGTGCCCTGCGGCTCGTCCACGCGCTGCTGCCGCAGCCGGTGATCCGGGCCCTGCGCAAGACCCGTACGCCTGCCGGGAAGCGCTGACCCCGCCCGGCGGGCGCTACCCGCTCCACACGTGCTACGCGCTCGACGCCAGGGAGAGCTTCACCGCGAAGCCCAGGAACAGCGCCCCCGCCGCCGATGTCGCCCCGGCCGAGAGCCTGCGGCGTCGGCGGAAGGTGGCGGCCAGCCGGGTGCCGCCGAATATCAGCGCGCTGAGGTAGAGCACGCTCGCCAGCTGCATGAACGTCCCCAGGACCACGAAGGACAGCGCCGGATAGGCGTACCCCGGGTCCACGAACTGGACGAAGAAGGCGACACAGAACAGGATCGCCTTCGGGTTGAAGAGGCTGATCAGCAGCGCGGTGCGGAACGCGCGGCCGTCGCTGTCGGCGCCCGCACCGGACGCCGGGCCGTCCTGCGCCGCCAGCTCCCCGCGTCTGCGCCACATCCCCCACGCGGCCCGCAGCATCCCGACCGCGAGCCAGGTCAGATAACCGGCGCCCGCGAACTTCACGATCCCGAACAGCACCGCGTTCGCCTGGAGCAGCGAGGCGACGCCCGCCGCCGACAGCGTCATCAGCACCGTGTCCCCCAGCCAGACGCCGGCCGCCGCCGTGTACCCGGCCCGCACACCCCGGCGGGCGGCCATGGACAGCACATACAGCGAGTTGGGGCCGGGCAGCAGCACGATCAGGACGAGACCCGCGAGATAGGTGGGAAGGTCGATGACACCGAACATGGAATGGAGTGTCGCACGGAGGTACGACATCGCCTCAAGGTCTTTACGCCCCCGCTCAGGCCCGCACGCGCTCAGAAGCCCCCTCGGGCCCGCACCCGCTCAGAACGTCTCGCCCGGCTCGTACACCCCCCAGACCTCCCGCAACGCCCCGCACACCTCCCCCACCGTCGCCCCCGCCCGCAGCGCCTCCTTCATCGGGTACAGCACGTTCCCCGTGCCCCCGGCCACCGCGACCAGCGCGTCCAGGGCCGCCGTCACCGCCGCCCCGTCCCGGCGGGCCCGCAGCCGCGCGAGCCGTTCCCGTTGCCGTGACTCGATCGCCGGGTCCACCCGGAGCGGCTCGTACGGCTCCTCCTCGTCCAGGGTGAACCGGTTCACGCCCACCACCACCCGCTCCCCCGCGTCCGTCTCCCGGGCGATCCGGTACGCGTCGCGCTCGATCTCGCCCTTCTGGAAACCCCGCTCGATCGCCGCCACCGCGCCGCCCATGTCCTCGACCCGGCCCATCAGCTCCCGTACCGCCGTCTCGGTCGCGTCCGTCAGGCTCTCCACGGCGTAGCTGCCGGCGAAGGGGTCGACGGTCGCCGTCACATCCGTCTCGTACGCCAGCACCTGCTGGGTGCGGAGCGCCAGCCGGGCCGCCTTCTCCGTGGGCAGGGCGATGGCCTCGTCGAAGGAGTTGGTGTGCAGGGACTGGGTGCCGCCCAGCACCGCGCCGAGGGCCTGTACGGCGACCCGCACCAGGTTCACCTCCGGCTGCTGGGCGGTGAGCTGCACGCCCGCCGTCTGGGTGTGGAACCGCAGCATCAGCGACCGGGGATCGCGCGCCCCGAACTCCTCCCTCATCACCCGCGCCCAGATCCGCCGCGCCGCCCGGAACTTGGCGACCTCCTCCAACAGGGTCGTCCGCGCCACGAAGAAGAAGGACAGCCGGGGCGCGAAGTCGTCCACGTCCATCCCGGCGGCGAGCGCCGTACGGACGTACTCGATGCCGTCGGCCAGCGTGAACGCGATCTCCTGCACGGGGGACGCGCCCGCCTCGGCCATGTGGTAGCCGGAGATGGAGATGGTGTTCCAGCGCGGCAGCTCGGTCCGGCAGTAGGCGAAGATGTCGGCGGTCAGCCGCAGCGAGGGCTTCGGCGGGAAGATGTACGTCCCCCGCGCGATGTACTCCTTCAGTACGTCGTTCTGGATGGTGCCGGTGAGCCGGTCCGCCGGTACGCCCTGTTCCTCCGCCACCAGTTGGTAGAGCAGGAGCAGCAGGGCCGCCGGGGCGTTGATGGTCATGGATGTGGAGACCTCGCCCAGCGGGATGCCGTCGAACAGCTCCCGCATGTCCTCGATCGAGTCGATGGCCACGCCCACCTTGCCGACCTCGCCGTGGGCGAGCGGGGCGTCGCTGTCGTGGCCCATCTGGGTCGGCAGGTCGAAGGCGACGGACAGTCCGCTGGTGCCGTGTCCGATCAGCCGCCGGTAGCGGGCGTTGGACTCGGCCGCCGTACCGAACCCGGCGTACTGGCGCATGGTCCAGGGGCGGCCGGTGTACATCGTGGGGTAGATCCCGCGGGTGAAGGGGTACCCGCCGGGCTCACCCAGCCGTACGGCCGGGTCCCAGCCGGTGAGCGCCCGCGGCCCGTACACCGGCTCGACGGGCAGCCCGGACTCCGACTCGCGCACCATCGCACACCACTCACCTTCCGCCGTACGTCCCTGTGTACGTCCCTACGCACATCCCTTGTACGTCCCTGTACCTCTCCGTACGCCCCTTCCGCCCCGCCAGAAGCGTGGTTCCCCCCGCTCCCCACCATGCCGTGCCGTTCACCGCCTGTCGTGCGCGGGGAACATCTCAGGTGACCCGGGAACACCCGGGTGGACGGCAGAGGCAGTGGAGCGAAGGGGCCGCACATGCGGAGGTACGGCAGGGGGTGGGCGTTGCTCGCCCCGGCGGCGGTGCTCATGACGGTCGGGTCCGCCTGCACCGTCCAGCCGATGGACACCGACGGCAAACCGGCCGCCCCGGTACGGGCCGGCGTCCCCGACGACAGACCCGCCCCGTCCTCCCCTTCCTCCCCGGCGCCCCCCGCCCCGACCCGCGCCCCCGTCCTGTGGACCCACGGCGACAGCGGGCGGGACATCCGCGAACTCCAGGCCCGGCTGCGCCAGGTCGCCTGGCTCTTCGACGGCCCGACCGGGACGTACGACGATCTGACCGCGCGGGCCGTCAAGGGCTTCCAGGGCAAGCGGGGGCTGCCGCGCACCGGCGAGACGGACACCGTCACCTGGCAGCGGCTCCAGGCCATGACCAAGGAGCCGGGTCAGTGGGAGCTGTATCTGATGGGCGGCCAGGAGCCCGACGCGCCCGACCCGCGCTGTCTGACCGGGCGGGTGCTGTGCATCAGCAAGGCCAGCCGCACCCTGCGCTGGATGGTGGACGGCCGGACCCTCTCCACCACCGAGGTCCGGTTCGGCGCGGAGTACACCCCGACCCGTGAGGGCGTGTTCCAGGTCTACTGGAAGTCCCGCGACCATGTGTCCACGCTCTATGACTCCCCGATGCCGTACGCGATGTTCTTCAGCGGCGGCCAGGCCGTCCACTACTCGGCGGACTTCGCGGCCAAGGGGTACGCCGGTGCCTCCCACGGCTGTGTCAACGTCCGGGACGAGACCCTGATCGCCCAGCTCTTCGCCCAGGTGCGGAACGGGGACAAGGTCGTCGTCCACTGGTGAGGCGGGGCGGGACGGAGATGGGGCGCGGACGGGACCGGGGGAACGTGTCCCGCCCGCGCCGAGTGCACGTGCCGCAGGTACGGGGGGAACCCCGGCACTGTGCGAAGGGCCGATGACCAGTCGGCTCACCTTGTACTGCGTCCCGCTGGCCGAAAGTGTCACACCGGGGGAGGAGAAACGTTCCGGTGGGGAGGTATGCGCAGGTCAGGGGGGTGGGGAGGGTCGGCGGACGGGATCGTGGTCAGCGGGGAGAGGTGGTCTCGTCGCCGTGACCGTGACCGTGACCGCGACCGGCGTCGTCCTTGCCGTGGCCCATGCCCTTCCCTGGTCCCTTGCCTTTGCCCTTGCCCTGCCCCCGGTCCTTGCCGTGGCCGCGCCCCGGTTGCTCGTCCCCGTCGTCCTCGCCGCCCTTGGTGGGACGGGACGGTGTGGCCTTGTCGGTCTTGCCCGCCGTGGGCGTCCCGCCGCCGTCGGCGGAGGCATCGCCCTGCGCGTCGCCGTCGCCCTTGTCTTTGTCTTTGCCCTTGCTCTTCCCGTTGCCGTTGTTGCCTTCGGGAAGCATCCCGCGGCAGAAGTCGACCACCCGGGACGAGCCGCCCGCCACGCTCTCCAGCGCCCGGCGGCGCTCGTCGTTCAGCGGCTTGCCCTTGGCGAGATCGCGACATGCCTTGGCCGCCTGCTTCCAGGCCGCACCGTCCGCGGTGGCGGGGGCGGAGCCGGACGGGGGCGCGGCGGAACGGCCGGGCGGGGCGCCGCCGGGGCCGGTGGAGCGCGGGATGTCCTTGCCGTCCCGCGCGGAGGGGGTCGGGGAGGGCGACGGATCGGTGATGCCGCTGGGCGGCTGGACAGGGGCGGTGGCGGCCGGGGTCACCTCGTCGAACGGGGTCGGGAGGACCCCGGTCCCGGCCGCCGCGGCGATCCCGCCGACCATGACGACGGCCAGCGCCGCGGCGAGACCGAGCCGGACCGGACGTCCCCGGCGCGAGCCGTGATGGGCGCCCCGGCGCGGGGACCGGCCGAAGCCGATCCGGACGAGCCCGGCGTCGGAGGCGGAGGGGCGCGTGGCGCCGAAGGGGCAGTCGGCGTCGGCGAGATCGGCGCGGGTCTTGCGGAACGCGGCCAGTGCGGCGGCCTCACCGGGAAGTTCGTCGTCGGTGGGCGGGGCGGGGGGTACGGACAGGGCGCCCAGCGCGTCGGCGAGCGGTGTGGCCCGGTCGCGGAGGTCGTCGTCGAGAGCATCCAGTGGCTCCCCGCGCAGCAGGCGCTCCGCCGTCTCGCGGTCCAGCCATCGGTGGTGCTCGTCCGCCATCACATGTCCTTCTGCGTCCGCGATCGCGAATGCGTCACACTCGCGGACGTCACCGCGCGCGGGTGCGGTTCCCGCTGCGCGGGCAGGGCGTCGAGGGCTTCGGCGGACTCCTGGTCCTCGCCGATCAGCTCCGCGAGCCGTTTCAGACCGCGATGCGCGGCGGTGCGGACGGCGCCGGCGCGTTTGCCGAGGGTCTCGGCGGCGGTCTTGGCGTCCAGTCCGACGACGACCCGGAGGACGACGGCCTCGGCCTGGTCCTGCGGCAGCCGGGCGATGAGGGAGAGGGTGCGGTCGGTGGCGAGGGCCTCGATGGCCTCGCCCGCGGTGTCGCAGTCGGCGGGTCGGCCGGTGAGTTCGGTCTCGTCCCCGCCTATCGCGGGGCGGCGGCCCCGCATACGTATGTGGTCCAGGGCGCGGTTGCGGGCTATGCGGGCCGCCCAGCCGCGGAAGCGGTCCGCGTCGCCGCTGAACCGCTCCAGGTCGCGGGCTATCTGGAGCCATGCCTCGGAGGCCACGTCCTCGGCGTCGGGATCGCCGACGAGTGTGCGTACATATCCGAGCAGCCGTGGATGCACCGTGCGGTACACAGTCCGGAACGCGGTCTCGTCCCCGTTCTGTGCCGCAAGCACGGCGGCCGTCAGCTCGGCGTCGTCCCCCAGCACACGCGCGCCCTCTCTGCGCCTGGCCCCGTGCCGCCGCCCGTGCGGTGCGGGCGGTACGGGTGCTTGCCGTTCGTGGTGGTCGGTGGTGGGCCGCGGTACGGGACCCCGGCCGGTTGCGTGGGTCCTTGGTCTGCGGTCCCCGGCGATCGGCGCGAAAGGCACGTTACGTCTTGAAACCGTTCCCCGTCCATGTCCACAGAAGATGCAACTGACTCGTGACGACGGGGGGTGTGACAGAAAACGCGTCGGTGGCGCTGAAGGGAGTACGGGTCGCCGCGCGGCCCGTACCGCGCGACGGCCGGGGCCTCTCCTGTGGGGGGTGGCGGCCCCGGTCGTCTCCGCGGTTCCGGCGACTCCGGGCCGTGGGATGTGGAGCGGCACCGGTGCCTTGCCCATCAGGTCAGGTGCCTCAGGCGATCCTCGCCGGGCGAATGCCCCGAGCCATACCGGACACCGGCTTGCGGGCCCCTCGATGCGTCACGGGAGCTTTCCTTCATGCGGGGCAGGGCCCCTTACCGTTCACATCCTCCGCTTCGCCAGCACTGGGATCTCCGCGATCATCTCAGCCTTCAGAGACTCCCAGAGGATTCCGCGAGGTCTCTCGTGAGGCGGACATTCAATGATCCTTTCCGGCGTGACAATGAGGTCGACCCTAAAATCATGCGAAGACTCAGGAATCTCAGCATCGACTACTTGAAGTTTGTGGACTGTGGTTGCGATGAGCACGTCCGGCCCAATCAATCCCGCCTCTTGGAGTAGAGCAACCTCAATATCCGCATACCCGGCGCCTTTGCCCAGTCGCGCCCCTTCAGAATTGACGGCTACGCTACCGCAGACAACCAAATCCACGGCAGGCATGTCGTGAACGTCCACGGGTGTCGCGTATTCTTCTGCTACATGTCTCTCCGCAGCCTCTTCGGGCGACACGGCGAGAGTCTCAGGGTTGATGAAATAGAAGGGCTTACTGGCGGCAAGCTTCGGTGCAGCCATGTACAGCATCTTTCCTGCCTTGAGAGCCAATTCCCTTACCGGCATTTGAGCTCTGTCCGGAACGGCCTTGACGACATGGGACTCTTGCCATGCGGGATGTTCAGAAAGGAGGACTGCAGCAGCACCTGAGCCGATAAAATGGGGGATGCGTCCATGAGAGCCGGTTGAAGTCGCATCTTCATGATCAAGAATGTTCCAGACTCGCTCCCGGATCTTCTGCTTCTCATTTTTGACGGCTTCGATGTTCATCAGCCACACCATTTCCTAGGCTGCGATCAGCCCAAAGAGTCTACTGTTGAGATCCTTCACATCTGAAGAGTCGTTCCAGTGTTGCAATTCCTGACCTGCTCTAAAGATCAGGCTTATCCCCCCTCCACCACGGTTTCCTTCTACGATCTCGATGGCCTTGTGGACTGTTCCAACGGCTTCATCGACCTTTCCCTGCCGGATACGGGACAGAGCCAGATTTCCCAGCACGATCGCCTGTGACTTCGACCCCTCGCGAACTCTACTCACAGTTTCCAGCAGGAGAGACTCGGCTCTGGGAGCGTCTCCCAAGAAAAGCGAGCACGAGCCAGCTAGGCGACCAAACTGCCCTGGCGACAGCAGCGAAGCTCCCGCATCGCTTTCACTCGCTCGCGCGAACGCCTTCTCTGCTTCGCGCAGCGATTCCTCACACTCGCTTCGCTGGTGGAGCATTGCGTGAGCCTCAGCAGAATGCAGAAAGGCGAGGCCGCTAAGCGCGCCACTTGAATTCCTTGCCTTGGCTGCCGCTTGATGGGTCAGCTGAAGGCCTGCGGACGGGTTCTTCTCTCCATAGAGGGCTACAAATGACATGCGGAGCAATGCCAGTCCTTCTGCAACTGGATCACGTAATTCGCGGGCGATACTGACGGCTTGATCGAAGTAGCCGCGCGCTGTGGCGTGAGCATTTCTCCCTGACGCATCCCAAACCAATTGACCCATCAGCGTCGATGCTTCAGCCGCGGCAGCCTGCAAATCGCGGACAATAGGATAGGGTGCATTGCGAGCGAGCCATTGGACAAGCGCTCCTAGGAGTCTCCCAGTTTCAGCAACAAGCACGGTTGAAGGTTCGGTCGAATAGCGCGACGCCAATCCTTGGATTCGCTGTCGCAGACTAGCAACGGCAATCAAGTCCAAGCTTCCCGATTCCTTCTCCAAGAAGCTCTCCGTGCACCCCATCACGGAGTCCGCAACCGGGGTTCCCCGCTCCCAAGACCGCTCAGGAACTCCCAGAATCTTCCCCGGAATCCCGAACCCGTCACATACGCGTTCGATCACGCCTTGGCCGCGAATGGTGCGAACGCCTCGAATGATGTCACTCACTCGACCACTGGTCATCTTGCCAACTGCCGACGCAATTACCGCGTAGCTGGAGCCGGTACGCCGGTTTACGAGACGGAAAATCTCTTGAAAATCGCGGGTCGCACAGGCCAAGCGCATTGCCTCACTGTCCAACAAAGAATCGGGGATCGTCAGTGAGTAGCCGGAGCGGCTAGCCAATCGATCAGCCATGGACCCCACCTGGTGTGAGCGGAAGTGATCTGCCGCCCAGGATATCCGTCGTACCCCAGCGGGGTTCCCCAATTGAGCTTGCGGGGTTCCCCGTTCAGTGTTCCTGACCCCCTCTGCACGGGTCGAAGCTCTTGAGACGACAGGAACCCCTACGACGGGCGACCGTCCGGGGTCGTTGCCCCAACCACCAAGGAGTTGACGACAGTGCCCAAAGCCGCCTCCAGGCATCCAGTGAATGACCAGCGCGCGCACAAGGCCGGTTCCGCCCAGGGAAGCGACACTTCAGCCGCGCTCCCGGACGGCTGGACGTCGTTCCGGTCGCAGTCCGACGGCGGCGAGCCCCCGCACTGGTACGCGACGGCCCCGTACGACGTGGACGCATTACGGAACCGCATCGGTGCCGACCGAGCCGGTGACCCCGCCTGGAACCTCGCCCACACCGTGACCGCGCCAAGCCTGCCGGAGCTGCGCGCGCGGGTGGCGGACCAGGTGGCGTTGCACGGGTTGCTCGTGGACGGGGAGTCATGACGACCCCGGTGTTACGTACGCCCCGGCGAACCATGTGTCGATCTGAGCGGAGTGCACGTGGCCCAGCAGGGCGGGCAACTCACCCTCCCCCGAACCGCATCCACGAACACCGCCACCCTTTCGCGGCTGTGACGTTGCAGAAGTGACCGATGCCGTCGGCCGGTGAACTGCGGGGCTGCCGTGACCGTTGAGACAGTGCCGACACCGGACCACATCGGACTGGACCACACCGGGACCATCCGGACCGCCGGACCCGCGCATCACCACTGAACCGAACCTAGAGGTGGGGTAGTTGAGTTCTCGCAGGACCCACGCGTACAAGCCGCTGAGCCTGAAGCGACGTGTCTGGCTCACCATCGGCGCGGTCGTGCTCAGCGGAACGGGGGCCGTCACCTACGCGGTCGCCGACGAGCCCGTGCCTCCGGCGGACGGCAACGGCGGCACCCGTGAACCGGCCGTCCACACCCTGGAGTTGAGCGACGAGGGCGCCGGACGCAAAGGGCTCGACCGGCGCTCCACCCAGCGGTTCAGCGCGGTACAGCTGACCTGGAACGATCCTGGCGTCGAAGCCGAGGGCACCCCCGAGGTCCGTACCCGGGACGCCGACTCGGGCGACTGGTCGGCCTGGCGTCCGCTGGAGCAGGAGCCGAACCAGGCCGAGGGCGCCGAGCGGACGCGGGCGGCGGTGCGCGGCGGCACCGAGGCGCTGTGGACCGGCGCCGCCGACGGCGTCGAGGTCCGGCTCGTCCGCCCCGACGGCACCGAGGCGCCCGGCCAGCCCGCCGGGATGGATGTCAAGCTGCTCGACCCGGGAACGGTCCCCGCCGGACCTGTGCTGGACCCGGCCGCGTTCACCACCGACGAATCGTCCACCGTCGCCAAACCGCCTGTCATCAGCCAGGCGGAGTGGGGCGCGTCCACCGACTACGACGGCACCCCCAGCTACGGCACGGAGATCAAGGCCGCCGTCGTCCACCACACCGGCGGCGACCTCGACAACACCGTGTCCTGCGCCGACTCCCCGGCCTACATGCGCACCCTCCAGCAGAGCCACTTCGCACGCGGCTACTTCGACGTCGGCTACAACTTCGTCGTCGACAAGTGCGGCCAGATCTTCGAGGGGCGCAGCGGCGGAATGGACCTGCCCGTCGTCGGCGCGCACGACATCGGCTTCAACACCAACACGCTCGGTGTGTCGTACATCGGCAACTTCGAGACGGCGGAGCCCAGCCCGGCCGCGCTGGACGCCCTCGCACGGGTCGTGGCGTGGAAGTTCGGCATGTACGGCATCGACCCGACCGGTCAGGTCACCCTGACCTCGGGCATCGACAAGGGCGTGGACGGCAACAAGGTCGCCAAGGGCGAGTCCATCACCCTGCCCCGGGTCTTCGGGCACCGGGACACCAACAGCACCCTCTGCCCCGGCCTCAACCTCTACCCCAAGCTCCCGCTGATCGCCGAACTGGCCAAGGCGCAGGGCGTCTAGGGGCACGGTTCAGCTCCCGGTCGTCGCGTCCCGGCACAGCAGTCTGAGGGAGCCGTCCCCCTCGAAGCAGCGCTGGGCCTCGCCGACCGGGTCCCACAGCCGCCCGTCGGGCGTACGGACCCAGTGCTCGCCGCCGCTCGCCCACCACTCGGCGCCGGTCTGCCGCACGATCACCTCACCGGCGTACGCCCCGAGCCCGCGCAGCACCTGCCCGGCGGCGGCGTACGGCGTGCCCTCCCGGCGCAGTTCGGCGATCAGCCGGTCCGCGCTCCACAGGGACTGCGCCGAGTAGTCCAGCCGCAGCCGGGCGCCCTCCCGTAACGCGGACACGATGTCGGCGGCCCACCGTACGGGTCTGGTGGCGGCGGGGGGCCGGGCCGCCGCACCCGCCTCGCCCCCAGCACCGCTCGCACCGCTCGCACCGGTCCCGTCCCTCTCGCTCATCTCACTCATCACACTGAGAAAAGCGCTGCGGCCAGGCATTTCGTCACAGTGATCTTGGAGCGGACGGGAACCCGCACAAGACCGTCACACCCCTCACCCGCGCTACCCCTTCCGCGCTCGCCGGGACACCACCGCGCGCAGCACCCGCCGGCCCTCCGTGGACACCTCGTGTGCCCGGCGCAGCCCGCCCGTGCCGTGCTCGGAGAGCAGTTCCAGCACGGTGATCTGGCGGCGCAGCTCCGCCGCGACGAGCGGGGACAGCGTGCCCGTACGGCCCTCGCGGCGGGCGGCGAGCGAGGAACCGGTCTCCTCGGCGGGGTCGAGCAGCCGGTGGATCTGGAGCGCGGCCACCGAGCAGCCGTCGGCCCAGACCCGGGCCTCGGCGGCGGACCGCACGGCCGGGGCGGCGGCCAGCATCCGGCGGACCAGCAGCGCGGCCTCGTCCTCGGCGGCCACCACCGCCACCACCTCGGCTCCCCCGAGCCGGTCGCGGGCGGTGTCCAGCAGCGCCCCCCAGGCGCTCGCGCTCGTGTCGCCGTCGTCGGCGAGGTTCGCCCACAGCGGGCGCAGGATGTCGTCGTCACCGCCGAGCAGCGGTACACAGCGATCCAAACAAGCCAGACCGCTGACGACGAGTCCGCGTTCGTCGGCCTGAGCGATCAGCTCCACCAGGCTCATGCACGCCTCCGGGTCAGGGGCACCGCCCCACGCGGAGCCCGCATTTCCCCCTACTGCTCTACTGCGTGCGAAAGGCGAGTTGTGTCACAGCGGTACGACACCGAGCCGGTCGAGCAGGCGGAAGAAGAGCTTTTCCGCCAACTCCGGGTTCTCGGGGGCGGGGTCGGCGCTCTCCGGCCCCGCAGCCGGATCGGAGATCCAGTCGGAGACCGCGGTGGGCAACCCGGCCGCGACCGCGTCGAAGACCGCGTCCGTGTCCGCCGCGAACACCTCCGCCAACTCCTCCGCCGCGACCACCCGCCCGGCCTCCCGCGCCCAGGCCACCGCCCGCTCGGCGGCGTCACGCGGCTCCAGGAAGTAGTCCTCCAGAGTGAGGCCCTCCGTCTCGGCGCCGAGATACCCGGCCATCGCCGCCCGCACCAGACAACTGCTCCACGCCCCGCTCTCCGGCGCCGCCGCCTCCACCACCACACAGGCGCTGTCCATGACGTATCCGAAGAGCGCGGGCGCCCCGCTCTCCAGGGCGAGGGCGTTCATGCTGCCGATCTCGGCGTCCCCGCCCGGGTACTCCCACACCTGCCAGCCGTCCGGCGCCGAGGTGCGCAGCGCCAGCTCCGGTACGCCCGCCAGTGCCTCGTACTCCCCGAGGGGCCGCTCGCCGCGGCCCACGACGAAGTACCCCCAGTAGCCGCCCATGTCCGTGTTCCCCCACTCGGTCGTGCACGTCGTGCCGTACGGGGTCCATCTCAGCCCAGCGGCGGGCGGTGGCGCAGCCGGATCGGGCAAATCGGGGCCGGTGGGGCGTCGTGCGCCGGTGCTCAGCCGAGCCGGTCGGCGAGCGCGCGGAACTCGGTCCAGGTCAGGTCCGGGCGCTCCGGGTCCCACAGCTTCTGCACAGTCGCCCGCAGCGGCAGCCGGATGCCCGCGGCCACCTGGTCCTGGGTCTGGGAGTTCGCCAGATCGCACCAGACGGCGAAGGTGCCGCCGAGTATCCGGTCCTCGTAGCGCGCGGCGACCGCGCCGGTGCCGCGCAGCACGCGCGGGCTCCACTGCTCGTAGATCCGCTGTCCGGTCGGGTAGACGAAGGTCTGCGGCTCGCCGAGGACGTAGTAGAGGAACTCGTCGTTGTAGTTGATCAGCTGTCGTCCGGCGCGGAGGTACTCCACGGGTGCGCGGGCGCCGATCTCCTTGCCGGTCCAGTAGGCGACGACGATGTCGTCGTCGGGGGCGACGGAGGTGTTCCGGTAGAAGCCGTCGTTCCAGGCGCGCGGGGTGCGGTCATGGGCGCGGACGGTGGCGGCGCGGTCGTTGAGCCAGCCGGTGGCGAGGTCGGCGACGGTGCCGTCCGGCCCGTACTCGGCGCGCGCTGCGGCGGCCAGCCCGGGGTAGGACGCCTCGGGGTCGGCCACGGTCAGCGCCCGGTACTCGTCACCGCCCAGATGCCACTGGGTGCCGGGGAACAGTCCGGCGTACTCGTCGAGCAGCTCGTCGACCAGCGTCGCCGCTGCCGGGTCGGCGATGTCGATCGCGCCGGTCGCCGCGACCCCGTTCGCGTTGCGCAACTGGAGCCCGGGGTGGGCGGCGAGGACCGCGCCGAGATGTCCGGGCGAGTCGATCTCCGGTACGACGGTGATGTGCCGGCTCGCGGCCAGCGCGACGATGTCACGGACCTGGGCCTTGCTGAGATGCGTCTTGGAGACGACCTCGGGGTGCGTGTCGGAGGCGATCCGGAAGCCCTGGTCGTCGGAGAAGTGCAGCCCGAGTTCGTTGAACTTGAGATCGCCCAGCTCCCGCACCCGGGCCTCGATCCAGTCCGCGGTGAACGGCTTGCGCGCGATGTCCAGCATGAACCCGCGGCGCGGCTTGGCCGGGGCGTCCCGCACCACGCCCTCCGGGGCCGTACCGCCGTCCGCCACCGACTGCTTCAGCGTCCGGGTCCCGTAGAACACCCCCGCCTCACCGGGCCCGCTGATCAGCACCCGCCCCGCGCCCACGGTCAGCGTGTACGACTCCGGGTCCGCCGCCTCGTCGCCGTCCAGCGCCAGCCGTACGTCCCCGGCGCGGGCGTCGGCCTGCTCCCCCGCGTACGTCAGGCCCAGCTCACCGGCGAGCAGCCGGCCCTCGTCGGCCAGCGCGGGGTCGTCGACCACGACCCGGTGTCCGCCGCCGGGCCGCCAGCCGGGGCCGCGTGCCGGGGTGTGGGAGCGGACCGCGGGTATGGTCCGCGGGGCCTGGGACAGCGGGTAGGAACGGGTCGGGCTGGGGCTCGCCGACGCGCTGGGCGCGACCTGGGAGGAGAGGTCCGTGCCGCTTCCGGAATCGCCGGACGGGTGGTCGGCGCCCCCGGAGGCCCACAGGCCCAGTCCGGCGCCGAAGACCACGACGGCCGCGGCGATCAGCAGCGCCCTGCGCCGCACGATCCGCGGTTCCGTCTCGGCCGGGGTCCGGCGTCGGTGCTCGCCCACATCGTCAACCTAGTGCCGACACGTCCACCGCACGTTCTCAAACTCTTCCGTCCGAGTGACATTCGGATAACCGTCGGACACGACATGACCACTCTCGATAACGTGACGGCACATCTTTCACACCTTCCGCCGCAGCCGTTGCGCCTGCTGACCGTTCCACCTGCCGACCGTTCCACCTGACCGTTACATCTGCCGACCGCCCCCTCCCCTGACACGACGTGACACGCCTTCTTCCCGAACTGCCCGAGCAGACCCGCACCGCGCCGACCGCGCCCGGCGGGCTCGCGACCTTCAACACCACCCCGTCCGACACCGCCCTCGGTGCCCTGCTGACCTGTCTGCGCAGCCCCCGCTGGGCCGAGCGGATCGCGGCCCACCGCCCCTATCCCGATGTGGACGCCCTGCTGGCCGCGTCGGACGAGGCGGCGTACGACCTCACCCCCGCCGACCTCGACGAGGCGTTCGCGGGCGAGCCCCTGCCGACCCTGCCCGAGGACACGTACTCCGCCGCCCACACCGCGCTGAGCGCGGCCCACGCGGCGTACGAGTCCCGCTTCGGCCATGTCTTCGTGGTCTGCCTGGACCACGTACCGCCCGCCGAGGCGTTGGACCATCTGCTCGCCGCGATCCGATCACGATTGACGAACGATCCCGAGGACGAGCGGGTGACAGCGGCGGACGAACTCCGCCAGCGGGCCCGGGGCCGCCTCCTGAGACTCCTCAGCGGCGACTCCCTGAGCGGCGACTCCCTGAGGGGCGCGGGGAACCGCGCGAACAACCACGACGGCGCCGCACCCGGCACGCAACCGGCCACACCGCCCCATTAGCCGCGTATCCCCCATCCGCGTGCCACATTGATCACAGACCCACACCCCCGCTCAGCGCGGAGCGCAACCGTGGATACCATGCTGGGGGCCGGTGGACCGTACCCGGCCGGGCCCGACCGACAGCACAAGCCGGCAGGCCCCGATCCCCGCTCCCGGAGGAACTTCCGTGCCGGCTGGAACGCTGTACCGCGGCCGGGAAGGAATGTGGTCCTGGGTGGCTCACCGAGTCACCGGCGTCCTCATTTTCTTCTTCCTGTTCGTACACGTGCTGGACACCGCTCTCGTGCGTGTCTCCCCCGAGGCCTACGACGACGTCGTGGCCACGTACAAGACGCCGATCGTGGCCGTGCTGGAGTACGGCCTCGTCGCCGCCGTCCTCTTCCACGCGCTGAACGGTCTGCGGGTCATCGCCGTCGACTTCTGGTCGAAGGGCGCGCGCTACCAGAAGCAGATGCTCTGGACGGTCGTAGGCATCTGGGTGGTGCTGATGCTCGGGGCGATCTACCCCGTCCTCGGCCACGCCGCTCGTGAAGTGTTCGGGAGCTGACGCGTATGTCCACGACTGAGAAGTCCGCCTCCGGGATCGGCCCCGTCGAGAGCGCCCCCGTCTACACGGTCGACCACCCCGCACCGCTGATCGAGCCGCCGCGCCAGCGCACCAGGAAGACCCCGCGCTCGACCCGCGGCAACTTCGAGATGGCCGCCTGGCTGTTCATGCGGCTCTCCGGGGTCGTGCTGGTGGTCCTGGTCATCGGCCACCTGCTGATCCAGCTCGTGCTGGACGGCGGTGTCTCCAAGATCGGCTTCGCCTTCGTGGCGGGCCGCTGGGCGTCCCCGTTCTGGCAGGTCTGGGACCTGCTGATGCTGTGGCTCGCCATGCTGCACGGCGCCAACGGTCTGCGCACGGTCATCAACGACTACGCGGAGCGGGCCAACACCCGGCTGTGGCTGAAGGGCCTCCTCTACACCGCCACGGTGTTCACCATCCTGCTGGGCACGCTGGTGATCTTCACCTTCGACCCGAACATCCGCTAGGCACGGGGTTACGAGACTTATGAAGATCCACAAGTACGACACCGTCATCGTCGGCGCCGGTGGCGCGGGGATGCGCGCCGCGATCGAGTCGACGAAGCGCAGCCGCACCGCCGTGCTGACCAAGCTGTACCCGACCCGCTCCCACACGGGCGCCGCGCAAGGCGGTATGGCCGCCGCGCTGGCCAATGTGGAGGAGGACAACTGGGAGTGGCACACCTTCGACACGGTCAAGGGCGGTGACTACCTGGTCGACCAGGACGCCGCCGAGATCCTGGCGAAGGAGGCCATCGACGCCGTCCTCGACCTGGAGAAGATGGGTCTGCCGTTCAACCGGACGCCGAACGGGACCATCGACCAGCGCCGCTTCGGCGGGCACTCCCGCAACCACGGCGAGGCCCCGGTCCGCCGGTCCTGCTACGCGGCCGACCGCACCGGCCACATGATCCTCCAGACGCTGTACCAGAACTGTGTGAAGGAGGGCGTGGAGTTCTTCAACGAGTTCTACGTCCTGGACCAGCTGATCACCGAGGTCGACGGCGTCAAGCGGTCCTCCGGTGTGGTCGCCTACGAGCTGGCCACCGGCGAGATCCATGTCTTCCAGGCGAAGGCCGTGATCTACGCGTCCGGCGGCACCGGCAAGTTCTTCAAGGTGACCTCCAACGCGCACACCCTGACCGGTGACGGCCAGGCCGCCGTGTTCCGGCGCGGGCTGCCGCTGGAGGACATGGAGTTCTTCCAGTTCCACCCGACCGGCATCTGGCGCATGGGCATCCTGCTGACGGAGGGCGCCCGCGGTGAGGGCGGCATCCTGCGCAACAAGGACGGCGAGCGCTTCATGGAGAAGTACGCGCCGGTGATGAAGGACCTGGCGTCGCGTGATGTCGTGTCCCGGTCCATCTACACGGAGATCCGGGAGGGCCGCGGCTGCGGTCCCGAGGGCGACCACGTCTATCTGGACCTCACCCATCTGCCGCCGGAGCAGCTGGACGCCAAGCTGCCCGACATCACCGAGTTCGCCCGCACCTATCTGGGCATCGAGCCGTACACCGACCCGATCCCGATCCAGCCCACCGCGCACTACGCGATGGGCGGCATCCCGACCAATGTCGAAGGCGAGGTGCTCTGCGACAACACCACCGTCGTCCCCGGTCTGTACGCGGCGGGCGAGGTCGCCTGTGTGTCGGTGCACGGCGCCAACCGGCTCGGCACCAACTCGCTGCTGGACATCAATGTCTTCGGGCGGCGGGCCGGGATCGCGGCGGCCGAGTACAGCCAGGGCGCCGCGTACGTGGAGCTGCCGGAGAACCCCGAGGCGTTCGTGGTCGAGCAGATCGAGCGGCTGCGCACCTCCACCGGCAGCGAGCGGGTCGCGGTCCTGCGCCGGGAGCTCCAGGAGACCATGGACGCCAATGTGATGGTGTTCCGCACGGAGCAGACCATCAAGACGGCCGTGGAGAAGATCGCGGAGCTGCGCGAGCGCTACCGCAATGTCTCGATCCAGGACAAGGGCAAGCGGTTCAACACCGACCTGCTGGAGGCCATCGAGCTGGGCAACCTGCTGGAGCTGGCCGAGGTCATGGCGGTCTCCGCGCTGGCCCGCAAGGAGTCGCGGGGCGGTCACTACCGCGAGGACTACCCGAACCGCGACGACATCAACTTCATGCGCCACACCATGGCGTACCGCGAGGTCGGCGCCGACGGCAGCGAGACCGTCCGGCTCGACTACAAGCCGGTCGTGCAGACCCGCTACCAGCCGATGGAGCGTAAGTACTGATGGCAACCCCCGTTCTCGACAAGGTGGAGGCGGAGGCCGCCGCGTCCCCGTACATCACGGTGACCTTCCGCGTCCGCCGGTTCAACCCCGAGGTCTCGGCCGACGCGGTCTGGGAAGACTTCCGGCTGGAGATCGACCCCAAGGAGCGGGTCCTCGACGGTCTGCACAAGATCAAGTGGGACATCGACGGCACGCTGACCTTCCGCCGCTCCTGCGCGCACGGCATCTGCGGCTCGGACGCCATGCGGATCAACGGCAAGAACCGGCTGGCCTGCAAGACCCTGATCAAGGACATCAACCCGGACAAGCCGATCACGGTCGAGCCCATCAAGGGCCTCACGGTCCTGAAGGACCTGGTCGTGGACATGGAGCCGTTCTTCCAGGCGTACCGGGACGTGATGCCGTTCCTGATCACCAAGGAGACCAACGAGCCGACGCGTGAGCGGCTCCAGTCCGCCGCGGACCGTGAGCGGTTCGACGACACCACCAAGTGCATCCTGTGCGCGGCGTGCACCTCGTCGTGCCCGGTGTTCTGGAACGACGGGCAGTACTTCGGCCCGGCGGCGATCGTCAACGCCCACCGCTTCATCTTCGACTCGCGCGACGAGGCGGGGGAGCAGCGGCTGGAGATCCTCAACGACCGGGACGGGGTGTGGCGCTGCCGGACCACGTTCAACTGCACGGACGCGTGTCCTCGGGGGATCGAGGTGACCAAGGCGATCGCCGAGGTGAAGAAGGCGCTGATCACTCGGCGGTTCTGAGGTTCTGTCAGCGGTTCTGACGTTCCGTACGGTTTTGCTGGGCCCGTCTCCGGGTGAGGCTGTGACCGGCTGATTCTGAGGGTCCTGCTCCTTTTTGGGGCAGGACCCTTCGCCGTTTCCTGGCGCTAGAGCTGGCTGAGGATCGTCGGGTCGGTGATCTTTGTGTCGGCGGCGAGCAGGGTCGCCTTGCTGAGGATGACGGCGAGCATCCGGTCGCCCTCGAAGGGGAGATAGCCGGAGTCCGGGGTGGCCGCGGCGCTCTTCGGGACGATGCACAGGTACTGGTCGTTCGGTGTCCGCAGGATGTTGCCCGAGCCGAGGTGGACCTTGTACGTGTGCAACTCGCCCTTGATGTGCAGGAAGCGGCCCTCCAGGTGGCAGCGGTCGGCTATCGCGAGGCGGGGTATGAGGCGCTCCAGCAGGGCGCGGCGGGTCTCGGCGGTCTGGTTCAGCTCCCCGAAGCCGTACGACGTCCAGTAGTCGCGGTAGCGGCCTTCGGGGCCGCCGTCCTGCCAGGTCGGGTCGTTGCCCACGCTGGCGACGCCGACGAACAGGTCGACGTCCCGCAGGACCTCGGAGAGGACCAGGGGCGGGATCTCGGTGAGGGGCAGGGCCGCCACCGGGTCCTCGCCCTGGTGCAGCCACATGCGGTACTCGCCGCCGCAGCAGTGCGCCGAGTTCTGCGGGGCGTCGATCGGGTAGAAGCGGACCTGGTCGGTACGGAGCCGCAGGAAGCTGCCGGACTCGGTGGTGTCGGTGCCGTACTCCATGCCGTCGCCCGCGACCCAGTACTCGGCGCGCAGGCCCCACTCGGGGAGGTCGCGGGTGGCGGGCGGCGCCTCGTCGTCCACACAGAGCCGGAGTTTGTTGCGCCAGCCGCGGATCGCGGTGAGGGAGTGGAACTGGTGCTGGCGCAGGATGTGGGCGGCGAAGCGGTTGGAGTAGCTGCCGGTCGCGCGCTCGGCGTCGGTGAGGAGATACACCTCGCGGTGGGCCTGCTTGAACGGCTGGGTGATGCCGTGCCGCTCCAGCCAGTCGCGCCAGGCGGCTATGGCGGCGGGCTCCTGGTCGACCGGGTGCCAGACGGTCACCTCGCGACCCTCGGTGACGGGGGTGTCGGCGAGGGTGCGCAGCTCGCCGTCCGCGAAGCCGACCGGGGTGCCGTCGACGGTCCACAGGAGTCGGCGGGCCAGGGTGCCGACCAAGGGGTGGTCGAGGTAGCGCTCACGCCAGGCGGCGTAGGGCCAGGTGCGGCGGGCGAGGAACTGGCGGTCGAGGCGCTCGCTCTGGGCGGAGAGCATCTTGTCGATGTCCTTGACCGCCGCCTTCAGCTCCTTCAGCTCGTCGGCGTGGTCGCGACGGACGGCGGCGGGGACCGCCTTGACGGTCTTGCCGGAGGCGTTGGACCAGGTCAGGACGGATTTGCCGCCTTGGACGCGGAGGAGGGCCTTGGCTTCTCCCAGGTGGTGCTCGGCGTGGCCGACGCCGGTCAGTCCGTAGGCCGGGACCGCGAGTTCCTCGATCTCCTCGCGGCTGAGGCCGAGCGCCTGGGCGCGGGTGTCCAGGGCCGCGTCCACGATCTTCAGGGTGCCCTTGTAGGTGACGCGGGTGGTGAGCCGGGCCAGTTCGGCGAGGGCCGAGGGGTGCTCGATCCGGGCCAGGGCGTTGACGGCGGCGTTGGCGACCTTGGGGTTGACGGGGCCGACGCCGGGGACGCGGCGTAGGGCGGTCTCGGTGAGGGTGCCCAGGGTGCGGGCGGTGGTGGTGGGGGTGGGGGTGAGGGCGGGGTCGTTCGTGGTGGCGGCCGTGGCGTCGGCGGCGGGGGTGGCTGAGGCGGGGTCCTGGGCGGCCGTCCCGGGGTCCTGAGTGACCGTCCCGGAGTCCGTGGGGACCGGGAGGAAGGAGAGCAGCCAGATCAGGCCGCGCAGGGCGGTCGCGTTGTACGGGTCGAATCCGGCGTTGGGGTCGCCCGCGTACTGCGCGGGCAGCAGCGGGACCGTACGGGGGCGGCCCACCAGGTGGAGCCACTCCAGGACCCGGCCCATCGAGCCCGCGCCGACCGCGTCGATCAGGGCGCGGCCCGTCCGCTCCCACTTGGCGTTGGGGCGGGCGGAGTTGGCCGTGGTGGCGTGGGCGACCAGCCCGCGCCAGTCCTCGCCGAGGTCCGCGAGGTCGGCGAGCGCCCGGTCCGCCCATGCCTCGCCGGGGTTGAGGACCGGGGAGGTGGGGGCGATGCGCTCGACCAGCGGGCCCAGCTCCTTGCTCCCCTGCCACACCATCAGGCAGGAGCGGCGGATCAGGGCGACGAACAGGGCGGGCAGGGGGCGCCCTTCGGTGAGCGCCGACTCGGCGAGCCGGACCAGATGGCCGGTGTCGTAGTTCACCTCCTGCTGGGCGGCCAGCTCCATGAGGGCCTCGCGGGTGTCGAGCGGCTGGTCGACGACGAGGTCGGCGGCCCGGAAGTTGCCGAGCAGGACGACGATGTGGCGCTGGTCGGCCGAGCCGGCACTGGCGGCGTGGTAGCGGGCGGCCAGCTCGCGTACCAGGGCGGAGCGGAACGGCTGGTCGGCGCTGTGGAGGGCGCGTACGACATGGGCGGCCTCCCAGCCCCAGTGGTCCTCGACCACGGCGGCGAGCCGCAGCAGCTCGGGCACCAGGCCGTCCAGCCGCTGTGCGGTGATCAGGTCCAGCGCGGGGCGGACTTCGTCGGCGAAGCGGCCGGGTGTCCTGGCCATCAGCCACCCACCAGGGGGACGAGCTTCAGGAACGTGACCTCCGTGCCCAGCGTCAGCTCGATCTCCTGGTCGGGGTCGGTGACCTGGCGGTCGCCCACCAGCACCAGGAAACCGTTCCCCGCGAACGCCGTGAGGGCCAGCTCGCACTGGGCCTCGGGATCTATCCGGCGGGGGGTGCGCAGCGCGTAGCCGTTGAGCACGCGCTCGGTGTCCGTGGGCTGCACCAGCCCCTGGAAGACACCCGGTGTGCGGGCGTTGAACTCGGCCACCTCCTGGAACACCCGGCGCCGGATCAGCTCCCGCACGGTGAGCCGCTCCTCGGCGATCTCCAGGCCCCAGGACGCCGTACGGTCCCCTGTCGTCGTCTCGTCGACGAACGTCACCATTCCCATGCCGACGACAGTACGGGGCGGCACTGACAATCCCGGGTGACGGCCGATGATCGGCCTACTCTGACGGTATGTCAGACAACCAGTCGTACGAGCTGCTCGGCTTCGACAACGTCCTGCTGCCGGTCGGGGACGTCGGCGCCGCGGTGGCGTTCTACGAACGCGCGGGGTTCACGGTCGGGTTCCGCTTCGACGAGGCCGGGATCGCGCTGCTGAGGGTGGGCGCCGAGGCGCCCGGGGTGCTGCTGCGGCACGAGGAGGGCCTGGGGCACCGGCCGCCGCCGTGGCCGTCGCCGAGGGTGTGGCTGGAGGTGCCGGACGCGCGGGCCGTCGCCGACCGGCTGGCCGCGGCCGGGCTGGCACCGCTGGACCCGCCGTTCCCGGTGGCCACGGGGTGGACGGTGGAGATCGGCGACCCGTGGGGCAATGTCATCGGCTTCACGGACTACTCCAAGCGGCCTGAACTGGGGCGGGTGGGGGGCTGAGGGGGGCGGCCTCGGTGGGGGCGGTGGCGGGGGCGCGGAGGGGGTGAGCCAGGGGCAGCCTCGGAGGCGCCAGGTAGCGCGGGAGGGGTCAGCCGGGCGGCCTCGCAGGCGCCAGCCCGCGCGGGACGGGCCAACCTGACGGTCCCGCCCCTCCCGCGCCCCGTTCAGGGCCGGCCGCCCCGTTCAGGGCCGGCCGCCCGCCCGGTGGCCGACCGGGTCCGTCTCGTCGTCCGTCGCCTCGGACAGTTCGACGTCGAACACGACGGGCCCCTCTCCGGCCCGTACCTGACGGGTGTGGGGCGCGTACGAAGGCGCCGTGGCGGCCAGGAGGTAGGGGCCGGGGCCCGGGACGGCCACGATGTACGAGCCGTCCGCCAGGGACACCACCTGGTCGAGCCGACGGCCGCCCGGGGTGAGCAGGGCGACGGACACGTCGGTGACCGGTGCGCCGTCCGCGTCCCGGATGAAGCCGTGGATCACGGAGGGCGGACCAGGAGGCTGCTCCGCGGGCGGGGCCTCGCGCGGTTCGACGGCGAGATGCGGGAGCCGCTTGTCCAGACCCGCCGGGAGCCACCAGTTGGCCTTGCCCAGGAGGTGCATCGCCGCCGGGACCAGGGCCGTACGCAGGATGAACGCGTCCAGGGCGACCGCCGCCGCCAGGCCCATGCCCGCCATGGCGCCCTCCATGTCACCGCTGAGGACGAACGCGGAGAACACACAGATCATGATCAGCGCGGCGCAGTTGATCACCCGGCTGGTCTCGGCCAGCCCGACCCGCACCGCGCGGGCGTTGTCCTTGGTGTGCACCCACTCCTCATGCATCCGGCTGACCAGGAAGACCTGGTAGTCCATGGACAGCCCGAAGAGCAGGGACAGCATGATGACCGGCAGGAACGCGGTGATCGGGCCCTCCTTGCCGATACCGAGCAGCTCCGTGCCCCAGCCCCACTGGAAGACCGCCACCAGGACGCCGAAGGACGCCGCCGCCGCGATCAGGTTCATGAGGGCCGCCGTCAACGGCACCACCAGGGACCGGAAGGCGACCATCAGCAACAGGAACCCCAGCGCGATGATCGCCGCCACGAAGTACGGCAGCCGCTCCCCGGTGACCGACGCGAAGTCCTTGAAGACGGCGGTGACCCCGCCCACATGTGCCTCGGCGCCGGACGCGGGGATGACCTCGTCGCGCAGCAGATCGATCAGCCGGTCCGTCTCCTCGGACTGCGGGGAGGTCGTCGGCACCACCTGGATGACCGTCACCTCGTTCGCCGGGGGCGCCGCCTCGACCTGGGCGACCCCCTCCAGGGCGCGGATCTCCTCGGTGAGCGAGGCGGGCGCCGGGCCGTCCACCACCACCTGGAGCGGGCCGTTGAAGCCCGGTCCGAAGCCCTCGGCGAGCAGGTCGTACGCCTGCCGGGTGGTCGTGGTGTCCTGGTGGTTGCCCTGGTCGGTGGCGCCGAGCCGCAGCGACAGCACCGGCACGGCCAGCACCGCCATCACCACCAGCGCCCCGGCGGCGATCGCCCGGGGTCGCCGCTGCACATACGCCGACCAGCGCGCCGCCGGTCCCCCGGCCTCGGCCGGCTCGGGGCCCGCCGCGCGGAGCCGCGCCCGCTGCCGCCTGCTGAGCACCCGCGTGCCGAGCATCCCCAGCAGCGCGGGCAGCAGCGTGACGGCGGCCAGGACGCTGAGGACGACGGTCAGGGAGGTCGCGACGACGACGCCGTCCAGGAACCGCATGTTCATCACCAGCATCCCGGCCAGCGCGATGCACACCGTGCCGCCCGCGAACAGCACGGCCCGCCCGGAGGTGTTCAGCGCGGTCACGGCCGCCTCCTGCGGCTTCATCCCGCGCAGCAGGCCCCGCCGGTGCCGGGTGACGATGAACAGCGCGTAGTCGATGCCCACGCCGAGCCCGATCAGCGAGCCCAGCAGCGGTGCCACCTCCGGCACATCGACGACATGGCTGACCAGCGTCGTCGCCAACATGCCGGTGCCGACCCCGGCGATGGCCACGACGATCGGCAGCAGCATCGCGAACAGCGAGCCGAACGCCAGGAACAGCACGATCGCCGCCGCCGCGATCCCGACCAGTTCGGCCGTGCCGGTCGGCGGCTCCTGGACCCGGGCGACGGCCTGGCCGCCCAGCTCCACCTGGAGCCCGGCGCGTTCCGCCGACCGCGCGGTGTCGACCACGTCCTCGACCAGGCTCTTGGGGATCGCGTTCGCCAGCTCGGCGAAGGTGATCTGGGCGTACGCGATCCGCCCGTCCTCACTGATCCGGGCCGCGCCCCGGTCACCGTCGTAGGGCCCGGCGACCTCGCCGACGCCCGGCATACGGCCGATCTCCGCGAGCACGGGCTCGATCCGGGCCCGTACGTCCGCGTCCCGTACCGATCCCGACTCGGTCTTCCAGACCACCGTGTCGGTGTCCCCCGCGGTCTGCGGGAAGGCCCGCTCCATCAGCTGGACGGCCTTCGTGGAGTCCGTGTCCGGGAGGGAGAACACATCCGCGTAGTCGGCGCCCGCCGCCGTGGCCGCGAAGCCCAGGCCGACCAGCCCGCCCACCCACAACACCAGGACCACCAGGCCGCGTCGATAGCACCACCGTGCCCATGCCGCCACGCTCACACTCCTTCACTCGGTCTGTCCCCCGGGTCCCGGCACCAGAATTGGCCGCGGCGGCGCCCGGCGACATGAACCGGCCATGACTCTCAAGGAACTCCAAAGCGCGGGCGGGGGCCGTTGTCAGTGCGCCCGCCGATACTGGGAGGCATGTCGACGGCTGCTGGCACCGTGCTGGTCGTGGAGGACGAGGAATCCATCGCGGACGTCCTCGCCATAGCGCTGCGCTTCCACGGATTCGAGGTGATGACGGCCGGCACGGTCCGTGAGGGCCTCGCGCTCACCGAGCGGGTCCGTCCGGACGCGGCCCTGCTGGACGTGATGCTGCCGGACGGCGACGGCCGCGCCCTCGGCCGTGAGCTGCGTACCCGCCGCCCCGATCTCGCCCTGGTCTTCCTCACCGCCCGTGACTCCCCGGCCGAGATCGTCGGCGCCCTCGGCTTCGGCGACGACTACATCACCAAGCCGTTCAACATCGACGAGGTCGTCGCCCGGATCACCGCGGTCCTGCGCCGCACCCGCCCGGTGGACGTCCTCCCCCAGCGCCCGCCCCTGCGGTACGGGGACCTGGAGCTGGACGAGACGACGTACTCGGTGCGCCGCGCGGACCGGACCGTCGAGCTGACCCCCACGGAGTACGCGCTGCTGCGGTTCCTGGTGCGCAACGCGGGCCGGATCGTCCCCAAGGAGCAACTCCTGCGCCATGTCTGGCAGTACGAGCACACCCCGCCGGAGTCCACGGTCGTGGAGACCTACATCAGCTATCTGCGCCGCAAACTGGCCGCCCTGGGCCCGCCGCTGATCACCACCCGCAGGGGCGTGGGGTACGGACTGGCATGACGGGACGGAACCTGATCCTGCGCGCTCTCCTGCGCCCCAGGCGCCACGGCCGGCGCTCGCTGCGGCTGAAGCTGACCGTGGGCGGTGTCCTGCTGCTCGCCCTCGGCATCGCCTGTGCGACGGCCATCAGCCTGAAGACCGCGCACCACTATCTGCTGGACAAGGTGGACTCCGAGCTGACCAACTCGCGCGCGTCGCTGGAGACCGGCGGGTTCAGCCTGCGCCAGATCGAGTCGCTGAGCCAGGTCGGCATCGCGCTGGACAAGTTCGGCGGCACCTGGGAGCGGCAGTCCCTGCCGAGCCCCAACTCGGTGTTCGTGGTGGTGAACGCCGAGGGCCGGCCGGTCGCCGTCGGCCCGCTGGAGCCCACGCCCCGCCAGCGCGCCATCGCCGCCGCCGTGCCCGACGCGAACGCCGTCGCCGCCTCCCCGACCCCCCGCGATCTCGATGTCGACGGCGAACGTATGCGGCTGATCGGCGTCCAGCTCGACGACGGCACGGTCGTGCTGATGGCCATGTCCGTCGAGGCCCTCAACGACGGGATGCAGCGCGCCCTGCGGATGGACCTCGCGGTCGGGGCGCTGCTGCTGACCGTCCTGGCCTGCGGGACGATGTGGTCGGTGCGCCGCCATCTGCGGCCCCTTGAGGACATGGTGGAGACCTCCACGGCCATCGCCGAGGGCGATCTCACCCGGCGGGTCCCCTTCCGCCGCGATCCCACCACCGAGGTCGAGCAGCTACGGCTGGCCCTCAACTCCATGCTCCACCAGGTGGAGTCGGCGTACCGCACCCGCGAGGACAGCGCGGCCCAGTTGCGCCGCTTCGTCGGAGACGCCTCACATGAGCTGCGTACGCCGCTGGCGGCGATCCGCGGCTATCTCCAGCTGTATGACCAGGGAATGCTGCGGGCGCCCGAGGACCGCAGACGGGCGTGGGACCGGATGATGGCGGAGGCGGACCGTATGGGCCGTCTGGTGGACGAGTTGCTCACCCTGGCCCGGCTCGACCAGCGGCCCGAACTCCGGTTCAGGAACGTCGATCTGAGCCGGCTGGTCCGGGACGCGGCGGAGGATCTGCGGGTGCAGCAGCCGGAGCGTCCGGTGTCCGTCGTCGCCGAGGGCGCGCTGCTGGTCCGCGCCGACGAGTCCGGGCTGCGCCAGGTGCTGGGCAATCTGCTGGCCAACGTACGGATACACACCGCGGTGGAGGTGCCGGTCCGGCTCGCGGTGGAGCGGGTGGGCGAGGTGGTGCGGCTGTCCGTGGCGGACGACGGGCCGGGGCTGGAGGAAGCCGACGCGGCCCGGATCTTCGACCGGTTCTTCCGGGCGGGCGGCGGGGCGGGGAGCGGTCTGGGCATGGCGATCGTGCAGGGCGTGGTCCGGGCACACGGCGGGGAGGTGGGCGTGCGGACGGCACTGGGGGAAGGGCTGACGGTGACGGTGACGCTGCCCGCGCGGGTTCCGGCGGAGGTGTGAGCGGCCCCGGCGGTGGAGGGGCCTGCCTCATCGCGTGGGCGGGCGGCACCATCGCGTGGGCGGGCGGGCCCGTCGCGTGGGCGGCCTGCCCCGTCACATGGGCGGGCGGCCTCATCTCGTGGGCGGCCTGCCCCGTCACGTGGGCTGGCGGCCCCGTCAGATCCAGTCCAGGCGCCACAGCCGGAACGCCCCGGTGCCGTCCGTGAGGTCCTGGCCACCGCCGACCGTCTCGTCCGTCACCACGTACTCCTTGCGCTGCCACAGCGGGATCACCGGCGCGTCACGGGCCACGAGGTCCTGGAGTTCGCTGAAGTCGTCGGCGGCGCGGCCCCGGTCGGCGTACCGCTGGCCCTCCTTGATCAGCCGGTCCACGGTCTTGTCGCTGTAGCCGGTGTTCATGGTCGAGCCGGTGCCGATCAGCGGCGCGCCGAAGGTGTCCGGGTCGGGATAGTCGGCGACCCAGCCGACGGCGTACGCGTCGAGCTTCCCGTCCGCCCAGCGCTCCTGGAACTCGGTCCACTCGTAGCCCTTGACCGTGACCCGGAACAGCCCGTCCGCCTCCAGTTGCCGCTTCAGCTCGGCGGCCTCCTCGGCGGCGGCGCCCCGGCCCTGGCCGTAGGACAGGGTGAAGGAGACGGGCAGCGAGACCCCGGCCTCGGTGAGCAGTTCCCGCGCCTTGCCGGGGTCCTGGGTGGGGTACTCGTCGAAGAACGAGGTGGTGTGGCCGTTGATCCCGGCCGGGATCAGCGAGTACAGCGAGTCGACCGTGCCCTGGTAGACACCGGCGGCCAGTCGGTCCCGGTCGATCAGCCAGGCCAGCGCCTGGCGGACCCGCACATCGTGCAGCGGGGAGCCGTCACGGGTGTTGAAGTACAGGTTCCGGGTCTCGGAGCTGTCCGATTCGGAGACCCGCTGGTCGGGGTCGCTGGCGGACAGCCCGGCGAGCGTCTCGGGCGGCAGCTGCCGGGTGGCGACCTGTACCTCGCGCGCCTTGTAGGCGCGGTCGAGGGCGGCGGAGTCGGTGTAGTAGCGCACCTCGACGGGGCGCCTGGTGCCGTCCACCGCGCCCTGGTAGGCGGTGTTCGGCGTGAGGACCGCGCTCTTGTCCTTGGTGTACGACTTCAGCCGGTAGGGCCCGGTGCCGTCGGCGCCGGGCTTGGTGCGCAGCGCGTCCGCCGGGTACCGGGTGGGGTCGACGATGGCTCCGGCGCCGGTCGCCAGCCGGTAGGGGAAGGTCGCGTCGGCCGCGGAGAGCCGGAAGGTGACGGTGTTCCCGCGCGCGCCGACCGCCTCCAGGGTCTCGAAGAGGGGCGCGGGGCCGACGTCGGAGTTGATCCGCAGCACCCGGTCGATGGAGAACTTCACGTCCTCCGCGGTCACTTCCCGGCCGCTCGGGAAAGTCAGCCCGGAGCGCAGCTCACAGCGGTAGGTCTGGAGGCCGGTGTCGGTGAAGGCGCAGCTCTCGGCCGCGTCGGGGACGGGCGCGGTGCCGCCGGGATCGAAGGTCAGCAGTGACTGGAAGAGATTGCTGAACAACGCCCAGGACCCGGCGTCGTAGGCCCCGGCCGGGTCCAGTGAGGTGACCCCGTCGGTGGTGCCGACGGTGATCGTCCTGCCGTGGTCCTCATTCGACGGCACCAACTGCCAGGCGGCGGCCCCGGCCGCGGCCAGTACGAGAATCAGCGTGAGAATCCGCATCCGGACGGATCGCATCGCCCAGCCCTCCCCAGAGCCTCAGCGAGAAGCCACCTCCCCTGGTGGCGAAGTCACCCAATCACAGAGGTTTCCGGCGGGGGAAGGGTCTTCGGGGTGGCATGGAAGAAACTTGAAGGAGGACCCTGGGGCGGCGCCCGGAGCGGCACGGACGGGGCTGTGCGGCGAGGGTGGGCCGATTGCGGATCAGCGGTGAGCGGGCTGTGCGGCGACGGTTGGCAGGGACACGTTTCGGTCAGGCCGGGGGCTACGGCTGTGTTGGCGGGTTCCGGTCAGGTCCAGGGCGGTGACGGCGGTACGGGGGGCGGCCGGGACCGGGCCGGCGATGGCAGTGCGGGGGTCCAGCCGGGACCGGGGCGGCGACGGCGGTACGGGGGGGCCAACCGGGACCGGGACGGCGATAGCGAGACGGGGGGTCCAACCGGGACCAGGGCGGCGACGGCAGTGCGGGCGAGTTCCGGCCGGGCTCGGGGCGCGGGACGCCGGTGGTCGGGGCGGCGTCGGTCGCCGGGCCCGCCCGCCACCGCCGGTCACGCCTGGCGGGACGCCAGTTCGATCACCGTGATGTCCGACTCCGCGCCGACCCGGGTGGGCGGGCCCCAGGCGCCCGCGCCCCGGGTGACGTACAGCTGCGTGTCGCCGTACCGCTCCAGGCCCGCCACCGTCGGGTTCGCCGCGGCGGCGAGGAAGGAGCCGGGCCAGAGCTGTCCGCCATGGGTGTGGCCGGACAACTGGAGGTCGACCCCATGGTCGACGGCATCATGGATCTGCACCGGCTGGTGGGCGAGCAGCACACAGGCGCGGGTGCGGTCACGGTCGCCGAGCGCGCTGCCGAAGTCCGGGCCCTGGCCCTCGCTCTCGCCCGCCACGTCGTTGACTCCGGCGAGGTCGAAGTGGGGCAGTTCGGTGCGGGCGTTCTCCAGGGGGGTCATACCGAGCCGCCGGACCTCCTCGACCCACTGCTCGGCGCCGGAGAAGTACTCGTGGTTGCCGGTGACGAAGTAGGTGCCGTGGCGGGCGCGGAGTCCGGCGAGCGGCGCGGCGGCCGGGCCGAGGTCCTTGACACTGCCGTCGACCAGGTCGCCGACCACGGCGATCAGATCGGGCTGGGTCGAGTTGATCGTGTCCACGACCCTCTGGGCGAAGCCGCGGCCGAGTACGGGGCCCAGGTGGACGTCGCTGACCACGGCGATCCGGAAGCCGTGCGCCGACCGCGGCAGCTTGGCCAGCGGGACGGTGACCCGGCGGATGCTCGGCCCGTTCAGGACGCCGTAGGTGCCGTAGCCGACGGTCCCGACGGCCGCCGCCGCGGCGGCACCGGCGACCACACGGGAGACGAACAGGCGGCGCGAGGGGGCGGCCACCAGACGCGGGGACGGCGTGTCGCCGGTGCCGTCGGGGGCGTCCTCGGGGAGGCCGGGCGTGTCGCCGACGGACCGGGGCGGGTCGTTCGGCGTGGCGGCCGTGGCCGGGACGGGCTGGGTGTCGCGTACCGCCTCGGGCACGGCGGCGGGCCTGCGCCGCTCCAGGTAGCGGCGCAGCAGCGGCCGTACGATCTCGCCCACGAGGACCGCGAGCAGCAGATAGATCGACAGCGCCAGCCAGAGGAAGCCCGGCCAGGCCAGGATCTGCTGGACCACGAACGGGGCACCGGTGCGCTCGGCGACCAGGGCTGCGATGGCCAGCACCCAGCCCCCGGCTATCAGCAGGGCGCCGCCCCGGCGCAGCCAGCCGGGGCCGCTGGTGGTGTCCCGCACCAGGCGGCGCCACAGATACCAGTTCGCCGCGATCAGGACACCCACGACGGCGAACACGAAGACGAAGACCACGCTGTTGTTGTCCCTTGCTGTGCGGCGCCGGTCGGGGCGCTTGATGAGGGTGGGGCGGTGGTGCGTGCACGCCGGGGGTGGCGGGCTTCTCGTGCCGTGACGGGGGCCGCTGGTGCGGTGGGGGGGCTCCTTGTGCGGTGCAGGGGGCTGCTCAGCGGCGGTGGGGGCCGCTTGTGAGGTGGTGGGGGGCTTCTTCCGCTGGGGGGCGGGGCCCTTGTGACGTGCGCCTTATGACGTGTGACGCAGTGCGCGGACCGAACGCAACCCGATCCCCCCGACGACCGTCCCCAATACGAAGGAGACGATCGCCAGTGTCAGGTGCACCCAGAAGTACGCCGTCGGCTGACCGTCGTCGAACGCGAGCCCGCTGCCGTCGTTGATCAAGTTTTTGACGAAAGTGACCCAGATGAACCAGCTCCACACCCCGAACGCGAGCAGGAACCAGGAGACGGGGCGGCTGAGTTTCATACGTTCAGTATCACCGGCAGGTGTCCGGTTCCGTTTTCGGGGTGAGGAGCGGGGTGGGACTTCCACAGGTCGCCCCTGTACGTTCTCGGTCGTGTCCGCTCACCAGCCGACCGCCAGGCGCAGCCTGTTGGTCGCTTCCGCCACGCTGCTGACCCTGTCGCTGACCGCACCCGCGGCGGTGGCGGCGCCCAGTCCGTCCACCAGCCCCTCGGCCACCCCGTCGGCGACGCCCCCGGCCACCATGTCCACGGTGGGTGGCGAGCGGCTCGGCCGGCCCGGCACCCAGGTGGATCTGGCGCCGGGCGTGCCGGTGATCCCCAAGGACGTCTCCGCGCGGTCCTGGATCGTGGCCGACGCCGAGTCCGGCGAGGTGCTCGCGGCGCACAACGCGCACTGGCGGCTGGCCCCGGCGAGCACGCTGAAGATGCTGTTCGCGGACACTCTGCTGCCGAAGTTCCCCAAGGACGAGAAGCACAAGGTCGTCCCTTCCGATCTGGCGGGCATCGGGGCGGGCTCCAGCATGGTGGGCATCAAGGAGAACGAGACGTACTCGGTCCACGACCTGTGGCTCGGTGTCTTCCTGCGCTCGGGCAACGACGCGGTCCATGTGCTGTCCGCGATGAACGACGGTGTGCAGAACACCGTCCAGGAGATGAACGAGCACGCCGAGGAGCTCCAGGCGCTCGACACCCAGGTGGTCAGCCCGGACGGCTATGACGCCCCCGGCCAGGTCTCCTCGGCCTACGACCTCACACTGTTCGCCCGGTCCGGGCTCCAGAAGAAGGACTTCCGCGAGTACGCGGCGACGGCGACCGCCGACTTCCCCGGCGAGACGAAGAAGAACAAGAAGGGCAAGACCACCCGGGGGTCCTTCGAGATCCAGAACACCAACCGGCTGCTGACCGGTGACTACGGCCTGCCCCAGTACGAGGGCATAGCGGGCGTCAAGAACGGCAACACGACCAACGCGGGCGCCACCTTCACCGGGGTCGCCGAGCGGGACGGCCGGGTGCTGCTGGTCACCGTCATGAACCCGGAGACCAAGGCGACCAACCAGGTCTACAAGGAGACCGCGAAGCTGTTCGACTGGGGCTTCAAGGCGGCGGGCAAGGTCCAGCCGATCGGCGAACTGGTCGCCCCCAAGGGCGCCGAGCCACAGCCCGGATCGACCGCGTCCGGCGCCGGGAGCGGCTCGGGCGAGGCCGGGGGCACCGGCGACGCCTCCGGGGCCCCGGTCGCCGCCGACGCCGCGAGCACCGGCTCGGGCGGCATGGGCGTGGCCCTGGGCATCACGGGCGGCGTCCTCGCCCTCCTGGCCGGCGCCGCGTTCCTGGTGACCCGCCGCTGGCCGCTGCCGGAGCTGGTACGCCGGAGGCGGTGACGGGGGCTCCGCCCGGGTTCGGGGGGCGCGGTGGCCGACGGGTCAGTCCCGGCCTTTCGGCGACTCCGACCCCCCTTGTTCGCCCTGTTCACCCCTTTTACCTAGTTCATCTTGTTTGCCTTGTTCGTCTTCTTGCTCGTCTTCTTGCTCGGCTGAAGCGGGCCCCTTGGAGGCGGCTTCACTGTCGCCCTCCTCTGCGCCTTCTTCCTTTGCGCCTTCCTCTGCGCCTTCTCCCTTTGCGCCTTCCTGTGTGCCTGCTTCGCGGGCCGCTTCCGTCTCCTGCGGCGCCTCCGCCTCACCGTTCCGCGCAGCCGTCCACGCCGCGCAGAACAGCACCAGCTTCGCGGTGAAGTTGATCCAGAGGAGCAGGGCGACGGGCACACCGAACGCGCCGTACATGCTCTTCGCGGCGACGCCCTGGATATAGCCGCTGAGCAGCAGCTTGAGGAGTTCGAAGCCGACGGCGCCGATCAGGGCCGCCTCGATCAGCCGGCGGCGTGGCGGCTCGACGCCGGGCAGCAGGGTGAGGACGTAGAGCAGGACCAGGAAGTCCGCGAGGACGGCGACGGCGAACGCGGCGACGCGCAGCAGCACACTCCCCCAGCCCGCCTCGTCGATGCCCAGATGGTCGACGATCCAGCCCACCAGCGCGGTGCCGACGGTGGAGGCGACCAGGGTGATCAGCAGCGCGCCGCCGAGCCCCAGCAGCACCCCCGCGTCCTTGCCGCGGCGCAGGATCGGGTTCTCCTCGGCGTCCGGCAGCTCCCACACCGCGCGCAGACAGTCCCGGGTGGAGCCGACCCAGCCGATCCCGGTCAACAGCAGCACCGCACCGGCGACGAGCCCGACGGTGCCGGCGTTGTCGACCAGGCTGCCGATGTCGAGCTGGTCGGAGATGCCGGGCACCTGGTCGGCGATCTTCTCCTCCAGCTCGGCCCGCCGACTGGCGCTGAGTGTTCCGGCGGCGATCGCAGCGACCACCGTGAGCAGCGGGAACAGCGCGATGAAGCTGATGAACGTCACCGCGGCAGCCAGGCGCGTCCACTTCACCCGGTCGAGCCGCTCGTACGACCGCCAGGCGTGCGTGGTCATCAGGCGCGCGACGACCGGCCCGACGAGCGGGAGCTTTTTCAGCCAGTCCATGATCCGACTCTGCCCCCGTTGTACGCGGCCGATGTCCGAGCACGCCGAAAACGGGCCACCCGAACCCCGGGAACAGGGAAGGACGTACCACTAATCACCCGTTTCGGGGAGGGGCGTCATGGTTCACCGCGTCGACCAACTGAACTCCGGCATATAGGGCGATACGGTCACCGACATGCTTGCCGACACCGCGCGTCTCCCCGTCGTCCGGAGCCTCATGAGGGAAAACCCCGATCTTCCCCGGTCTCTCCTCGTGCTCGGCGGCACGTCCGAGATCGCGCTCGCCACCGCCCGCCGTCTGATCGCCCGCCGCACCCGCACGGTGTGGCTCGCCGGACGTCCCTCCCCGTCACTGGAACAGTCCGCCGACGCTCTGCGCGCACTCGGCGCGGACGTCCGCACCGTCGCCTTCGACGCCCTGGACCCGGCCTCCCACGAGGCCGTGCTCGGCAAGGTCTTCGCGGAAGGCACCGTCGACATGGTGCTGCTCGCCTTCGGCGTCCTCGGCGACCAGGCCAGGGACGAGCGCGAACCGATCGACGCCGTACGAGTCGTCCAGACCAACTTCACCGGCGCGGTCTCCGCGGGCCTGATCAGCGCCCGCGCCCTCCAGGACCAGGCCCACGGCTCCCTGGTCGTGCTCTCCTCCGTCGCCGGTGAGCGGGCCCGCCGCTCGGACTTCATCTACGGCTCCAGCAAGGCCGGCCTGGACGTCTTCACCCAGGGCCTGGGCGACGCCCTCTACGGCACCGGCGTGCACGTCATGGTCGTACGCCCCGGATTCGTCCGGACCAGAGCCACCGCCGCGCGGGAGGCGCTCCCGCCGACGACCACCCCGGAAGCCGTGGCCACCGCCGTCGAACGGGGACTGCGCCGACGCTCGGAGACCGTGTGGGTGCCGGGCGGGCTGCGGGTGATGATGGCGGCGCTGCGGCATCTGCCCAGGGCCGCCTTCAGAAGGCTGCCGCTCTGACCCCGCGCCCCGGCCTCCGTGTCCCGGCCTCCGTATCCCGGTCCTTGGGGCACGGCTCCGGGAGGCGGCACATGGGGCGCCGTCAGTGCGCGGGCAGGGGACCCCGCTCGGCAGGGGCGGACGCCTGCGGCGGCACGACCGGCGTACCGAAGGCGAACTTGCGGAGCTTGCGCCACACGGAGTCGGGGCCCTGCTCATAGAGGGCGAAGCCGGTGCACGGCCATTGCGCCTCGTAACCCGCCAGCTCCTTGTACGCGCGGTCCATGGCGGCCTCGTCGATGCCGTGGGCCACCGTCACATGCGGGTGGTACGGGAAGAGCAGCTCGCGCGCGACGGGACCGGAGGCGTCCCGGATCTGCTGCTGGAGCCGGGCGCAGGTGTCGGCGCCGTCCACGACCTGGATGTACACGACCGGGGAGAGCGGGCGGAACGTACCGGTTCCGGACAGCCGCATCGGGAAGGGGCGCCCGGTGCCCGCGACCTGGACGAGATGCGCCTCGATCGCCGGGAGCAGCCCGCCGTCCACCTCGGTGGGCGGCAGCAGGGTGACGTGGGTGGGAATGCCGTGCGCCGCGGCGTCGCCGAAGCCCGCGCGCCGCTGCTGGAGCAGGCTGCCGTGAGGCTCCGGGACCGCGATCGACACACCGATCGTTACGGTCCCCACGTCGTCTCCTGTCGTCGTGCCGGATACATCGGATACTGCTGCCGGTCGCGCCGTGCCGTCTCTTCGCGCAGGGGCCGCCCCTCGCGCGGCCGTCCGGCTATCGACTGTACGACCACGGCGGGGCCCTGGGCAGGCGCAGGCAAGGTGATATGCAGCGCTGTGCGGGGGTAAGGGGCACACGCCCCGCTCACCCGGCGCCCGACCCCGTGCCCGCCCGGCGCGGGCTCAGTGCTTGGCCGGCAGGAAGCCCACCCGGTCGTACGCCGCGGCCAGCGTCTCGGCGGCCACCGCGCGGGCCTTCTCCGCGCCCTTGGCCAGGATCGCGTCCAGCGTCTCGGAGTCGTCCAGATACTGCTGGGTGCGCTCCCGGAAGGGTGTGACGAACTCGACCATGATGTCCGCGAGGTCCGTCTTCAGCGCGCCGTAGCCCTTGCCGTCGTACTGCTTCTCCAGCTCCTCGATGCCCGTACCCGTGAGGGTCGAGTGGATGGTGAGGAGGTTGCTGACGCCCGGCTTGTGCTCGGCGTCGTAGCGGATCACGGTGTCCGTGTCGGTGACCGCGCTCTTGACCTTCTTGGCGGTGGCCTTGGGGTCGTCCAGCAGGTTGATCAGGCCCTTCGGCGTGGACGCCGACTTGCTCATCTTGATCGACGGGTCCTGGAGATCGTAGATCTTCGCCGTCTCCCGGAGGATGTACGGCTTGGGGACCGTGAACGTGGCGCCGAAGCGGCCGTTGAAACGCTCCGCGAGGTCCCGGGTCAGCTCGATGTGCTGCCGCTGGTCCTCGCCCACCGGCACCTCGTTGGCCTGGTACAGCAGGATGTCCGCGACCTGGAGGATCGGATACGTGAACAGGCCCACGGACGCGCGGTCGGCGCCCTGCTTGGCGGACTTGTCCTTGAACTGGGTCATCCGGGACGCCTCGCCGAAGCCGGTGAGGCAGTTCATGACCCACGCCAGCTGGGTGTGCTCGGGGACATGGCTCTGGACGAAGAGCGTGCAGCGGTCGGGGTCCAGCCCGGCGGCGAGCAGCTGGGCGGCGGCCAGCCTGGTGTTCGCCCGCAGCTCCTTCGGGTCCTGCGGGATCGTGATCGCATGCAGGTCCACGACCATGTAGAACGCGTCGTGGGTCTCCTGGAGCGCCACCCACTGGCGCACCGCGCCCAGGTAGTTGCCGAGGTGGAACGAGCCTGCGGTGGGCTGGATGCCGGAGAGCACGCGGGGACTGTCAGAGGCCATGCCCTCATTCTCTCAGGTGCGCGGGACCGGTCAGGAACGGACCACGGGCCTCCCGCGCCCCTCCGCGACCGCCCGGCACCGGGGGATTCCGGGCACGGACCCCCAGGGATTCCGGTCATGAACCGGTGCCGGCCGTTCCGGTCATGATCCGGCGCTCGATGGCCGCCGCGCGCCCCTCCTCCGTAGGTGTGCGCCCCGTGCTCCCCCTCCGCACGCCCCTGGCCGCTCCACTCCTCCCGACCTGAGCCCGCGCGCACTCCTCGCGGCTCCCGTAATCCGTGGTGCCGTGATGGGAACCGATCCGGGCCGGGCGGTGTACCAAGAATGTGAACACGCGGGAGGGGGTCCGCATCGTCGATGAGGCCGCGGTGATCGCCCGCGTACGCGCCGGAGAGCAGGAGGCGTACGCGGAGCTGGTCCGTGCCCACACAGGCACGGCCCTGCGGGCGGCAGCGGCGCTCGGAGCGGGCGCGGACGCGGAGGACGTGGTGCAGCAGTCGTTCATCAAGGCGTACTGCGCGCTGGGCCGGTTCAAGGACGGCTCGGCGTTCAAGCCCTGGCTGATGTCCATCGTCGCCAATGAGACAAGGAACACAGTGCGTACGGCGGCCCGGCAGCGCACGCTGGCCGGCCGTGAGGCGGCCTTCGCGGAGGCCGAGCCGTTGATACCGGAGTCGGCGGACCCCGCGGTGGCGACGCTGGAGACAGAGCGCCGTGACGCCCTGCTGGCCGCCATGGAGCAGCTCAGCGAGGAGCACCGCCAGGTCGTCACGTACCGCTATCTGCTGGAGATGGACGAGTCCGAGACGGCCGAGATCCTGGACTGGCCGCGGGGCACGGTGAAGTCCCGGCTGAATCGCGCGCTGTGCAAGCTGGGCCGACTGCTGCCGGACTTCCGGCCAGGGAGGGGAGGTGACGAGGATGAGTGAGCCCGGACACACCGACGACGGGTCCCCTGGGGCGGACGACGGAGAACGTACGGCACGCGGGGTGCCCCCGGGGCTGCCCGAGGAGCTGCGCTCCCTCGGACGCTCCCTGGACACCTTTGGACCGGACGCCCCGGAGACGATGGTCGAACGGGTGCTGGGGCAGATACTCGCCGAGCATCTCGCGGTCGAGCCGCCCGAGCCCCCCAGACCCGGGGACCGGCTCCGGGACGGGTTCCGCGCCGCCCGCCGCTGGACGCGGGTGCGCAGACGCTCGCTCACCGCGACGCTCTGCGCCGTGCTGGCGGTGCTCGCGCTGACCCCGCCGGTGCGGGCGGCGGTCCTCGACTGGTTCGACTTCGGCGGGGTCGAGGTGCGCTACGACCCGTCGGCCCCCGCTCCGACCCCCGCCGAGGTGCCCGGCTGCGGCAGCACGGTGTCGGTGGCGGAGGCCGAGCGGCGAGCGGGCTGGCGTCCGCTGGTCCCGGAGGCGCTGGGCGAGCCGGACGGCGTGGCGGTCACCGCCGGGTCGGACCGCAGATTCCTGCTGACCCTGTGCTGGAGCGAGCCGGGCGGGACGATCCGGCTGGACCAGGACCAGGGCGTGCTCGACCTGGGCTTTGTGAAGCGGGTGCGGGAGCAGCCCGAGTGGCTCTCACTGCCGCCCAGGGACGCGGACAGCGTGAGCGACGACCTCGCCCTGTGGTTCCCGGAGCCGCATGAGCTGAGCTACTGGGTGCTGGCCCCCGACGGCGACCGCTTCTCCCGCGAGCGGCGCACAGCGGGCCCGACGCTGCTGTGGACCCATGAGGCCGGGACCCGGAGCTTCACACTGCGGCTGGAGGGCGTGGACGCCAAGGAGCGGGCGGTGAAGATCGCCGACTCGCTGCGGGACGCGGAGTGAGGGGTACGCGAGGGCGTGGGCAGGGGGCGCGGAGGCGTCGGGCAGGGCGCGCGCAGGCACCTGCCTGGGGCCCGAAGGCGTCGGACAGGCGGTGCGCAGGCATCGGGCAGGGGCCCGAAGGCGTCGGACAGGAGGCGTTGAAATCGGTCGGCCGAAGTGTGGAACCCGAAGGGGTCGGGCGGTGTACCAGAAGTGACAGGCGGCCCGGGGACGGGCCGCGGAGGAACCGTCCGGTTGGGGCAGGGGATGCTGAACAGATGGAGAGGGACGTTCCATGAACTGACGGCGGCGGCCATGGCGTTGGCGGCGGCGTTCGCCCTGCTGCTGTGGGCGGCGCCTGGCGCGTCGGCCGGGGGACCGACCAGCGTGCTGATCGTCTCCCCGCAGAGCCTGGAGTCGGCGGCGCTGTACTACTCGGACGAGGAGTACGGAAAGCTGGAAGGTCTGCTGAGCTCGCCGGGGAAAGGCTCGTCCACCGCACCGCCGAGGGTGCAGGAGGCCCAGACACGGCAGATCAATGTGACCTGGATGGCCCATGACATATCACCGCACCGCTTCGACCGGGTCTTCCTGGTACCCGACTCCGAGACCGTCTGGATCTACACGACGCTCAACCCGCCGGTGGAGACCGGCACATGGCACCTGGCTGCCGACCCGCTGGCGCTGAGGGCGCTGCTCTCGGAGCTGGGAGTGGTGGGCAAGTTCTCCGACGGGGGTTCCAGCGGTGTCTTCCCGGCCCCGCTGGAGCTGGACTCCGAAGGGATCGCCGAGGAACCGGCGGCGGAGCCGACGGCCGAGCAGGCCGCGGAGTCGTCCCGTCCGGCAGCGGCGGCGACCACGGCGAGTGACACGGAGGACTGGTGGTGGGCCCTGCCGGGCCTGGCCGCCGGGGCGGTGCTGGCCCTGGCGCTGCGACCGCTGGCGCTGCGCCTGCCGGCCACCATCGAGACGGCCCGGCTGCGCCGCAGGGAAGGCGGCCCGCGTCAGGAGCTGCGGGACATATGACCGTGCCGTGCGCGGCCCGATGAGGCCCTGTCTCCCGACGGCCGCCTGAGGACTGGCGCGCCCCGCCCGTCGACACGGAATCGACGGGCGGGGCGGACGGAACGGACGGAAGGGAGCGATCGGGCTGGACGGTCAGCCGAGGTCGATCTCCGGGTAGAGCGGGAAGCCGGAGACGAGGTCGGTGGCGCGGTGGGAGATCTCGTCGGCGATCTTCGGGTCCAGGATGTGCTGGGCCTTGGAGGGGGCGCCCTTGCTGGTGGTGCCGGGCTCGGTGGCGGTGAGCACCCGGTCGATCAGGGCGGCGACCTCGTCCATCTCCCCGGCGCCGAGACCGCGGGTGGTCAGGGCGGGGGTGCCGATCCGGATGCCGGAGGTGTACCAGGCCCCGTTGGGGTCGGAGGGGATGGCGTTGCGGTTGGTGACGATGCCGGATGCGAGCAGGGCGGCCTCGGCCTGGCGGCCGGTCAGACCGTAGGAGGTAGCGACATCGATCAGATTGAGGTGGTTGTCCGTGCCGCCGGTGACCAGGGTGGCGCCACGGCGGATCAGGCCCTCGGCGAGGGCACGCGAGTTGTCGACGATGCGCTGGGCGTAGTCGCGGAAGGAGGACTGACGGGCCTCGGCGAGGGCGACGGCCTTGGCGGCCATGACATGCGGGAGCGGACCGCCGAGGACCATCGGGCAGCCACGGTCGACCTGGTCCTTGAGGGAGTCGTCGCACAGGACCATGCCGCCGCGCGGGCCGCGCAGCGACTTGTGGGTGGTGGTGGTGACGATCTGGGCGTGCGGTACGGGGTCGAAGTCACCGGTGAGGACCTTGCCGGCGACCAGACCGGCGAAGTGGGCCATGTCGACCATGAGGGTCGCGCCGACCTCGTCGGCGATCTCCCGCATGATGCGGAAGTTCACCAGCCGGGGGTAGGCCGAGTAGCCGCCGACGATGATCAGGGGCTTGAACTCGCGGGCGGAGGCGCGCAGGGCGTCGTAGTCGAGGAGGCCGGTGGCGGGGTCGGTGCCGTAGGAGCGCTGGTCGAACATCTTGCCGGAGATGTTCGGGCGGAAGCCATGGGTGAGGTGGCCACCGGCGTCGAGGGACATGCCCAGCATGCGCTGGTTGCCGAAGGACTGACGCAGCTCGGCCCAGTCGGCGTCGGAGAGGTCGTTGATCTGGCGGACGCCGGTCTTCTGAAGGAAGGGCGCTTCGATCCGGTCGGCCAGCACGGCCCAGAAGGCGACGAGGTTGGCGTCGATGCCGGAGTGCGGCTGGACATAGGCGTGACGGGCGCCGAAGAGTTCCCGGGCGTGCTCGGCGGCGAGGGATTCGACGGTGTCGACATTGCGGCAGCCCGCGTAGAAGCGGCGGCCGATGGTGCCCTCGGCGTACTTGTCGCTGAACCAGTTGCCCATCGCGAGGAGGGTGGCCGGGGAGGCGTAGTTCTCGGAGGCGATCAGCTTGAGCATCTCGCGCTGGTCCTGGAGCTCCTGGCCGATGGCGTCGGCGACGCGGGGCTCGACGCCGCGGATCACATCGAGGGTGGCGCGGAACGCGGCGGATTCGGTGGACAGGGGCTGCTGGTCGGACATCTCGGCCTCCGGGCGGTGCGGCTTGACGCGGACACGGTTCACGGTTCGGCCCAGGCGCACGGCACTCGCTCGGCAGTTCCCCGGCGACGGATACGCCTCCGCGGGTTCTGCCGGGGCCGCTCCCCGATGGTCGGTCCCATCCCAGCACGCCAGTCACGGCCCGCGGCCAGCCTACCGGCGTCGGCGCGGGCCCGGGTCCAGAAGTCCACCATGCGGGCGAGCCGGAACCCCGTCGGACGGGGGAGACCTGGAGGTGAGCGGGGGTGGGCGCGGGGCCGTGGACCGGTTCTGTGATCGGCTGGTTCTCAAGATCCGGTTCTCAAGGGATGGGGTCTGGCCGACGATCCCGATAGGAGCCGAGGTCCGTCTTCCGGAGGTTGGTATGTCCCCGACACCGCCCGTGCCGCCCATGTCGTCCCCGTCCTCCCCCGGGTCCCCGGGCCCGCGTACGCGGGAGCTGATCGCCGCCGCGGAGGCGCACAGCGCGCACACCTACCACCCGCTGCCGGTGGTGGTGTCCGCGGCGGAGGGAGCGTGGATGACGGATGTGGAGGGTCGGCGCTATCTGGATCTGCTGGCCGGGTACTCGGCGCTCAATTTCGGGCATGGCAACCGGCGGCTGATCGAGGCGGCGAAGGCGCAGCTGGAGCGGGTGACGCTGACGTCCCGGGCGTTCTACCACGACCGGTTCGCGGCGTTCTGCCGGGAGCTGGCGGAGCTGTGCGGGATGGAGCTGGTGCTGCCGATGAACACGGGGGCGGAGGCGGTGGAGACGGCGGTGAAGACTGCCCGGAAGTGGGGGTACCGGGTGAAGGGGGTGCCGTGGGAGATGGCGAAGATCGTGGTGGCGGCGGACAACTTCCACGGCCGTACGACGACGATCATCAGCTTCTCGACGGACCGGGAGGCACGGGCGGACTTCGGACCGTACACACCGGGGTTCGAGATCGTGCCGTACGGGGATCTGGCCGCGCTGCGCGGTGCGATGACGGAGAACACGGTGGCGGTGCTGCTGGAGCCGATCCAGGGCGAGGCGGGGGTGGTGGTGCCGCCGGAGGGCTATCTGCCGGCGGTGCGGGAGCTGACGAGGGAGCGGGAGGTGCTGTTCGTCGCGGATGAGATCCAGTCGGGGCTGGGGCGGACGGGAAAGACGTTCGCGTGTGAGCACGAGGGGGTGGTGCCGGACATGTATGTGCTGGGGAAGGCGTTGGGCGGGGGGATCGTGCCGGTGTCGGCGGTGGTGTCGAGCGCGGCGGTGCTGGGGGTGTTCCGGCCGGGTGAGCACGGGTCGACGTTCGGCGGGAATCCGCTGGCGTGCGCGGTGGCGCTGGAGGTGATCGCGATGCTGCGGTCGGGCGAGTTCCAGGAGCGCGCGGCGGAGCTGGGCCGGTATCTGCACGAGGAGTTGGCGGCGCTGGCGCGGGGCGGTCAGATCACGGCGGTGCGGGGGCGGGGACTGTGGGCGGGCGTGGACATCGCGCGGCAGCACGGCACGGGGCGGGAGGTGGCGGAGCGGCTGATGGAGCGGGGCGTGTTGGTCAAGGACACCCATGGGCACACGATCCGGATCGCCCCGCCGCTGGTGATCAGCCAGGACGATCTGCGGTGGGGCCTGGACCAGCTGAGAGCGGAGCTGGCGGCGTAGGGCGTCCCGTGCCGGGCGCGGTGGCGGATGGTCGCGCTCCGGCGGCGCCGACGCCACCCCCGTAGCGTCGGCGCCGCCCTCCCCGCTGCGGGATGGGCGGAGGGCTAGCCCTCCGCGGCGCCCGCGATGACCGCCGCGACCGTGGCCGGGCGGGAGATGTAGACGGCGTGGCTGCCGGGGGTCTCGGAGACGGTCGCTCCGGCGCGTTCGGCCATCCGGCGCTGGACGGCCGGGGGGATCATGCGGTCCTCGGTGGCGACGAGGTACCGGCAGGGCTTGGTGCGCCAGGCCGGCTGGGTGATCGTCCCGGCGAGGGCGTCGACACCCCAGGGGACCTGGGCGTCGGCCATGAACGCGGCCTGGGCGGGATGCAGATCGGCGGCGAAGGAAGGGGCGAACCGCTTCCGGTCCAGGGTCAGGAATCCGTCGCGGGGCGGCAGGATCGGCGGGACGGGGGCGCCGGGGGCCGGGTCGGCGGTCAGGGTGGCGACGGACTCGCCCTTCTCGGGGACGAAGGCGGCGATGTAGACGAGGGCCGCGACCTTGGGGTGGTTGCCCGCCTCGGTGATGACGGCACCGCCGTAGGAGTGGCCGACCAGGAGGGCGGGGCCGTCGAGGGCGTCGAGGACATGGTGGGTGAGGGTGACATCACCGGTGAGGGAGAGGGTGGGGTGCTGGAGGACATCGACGTGGAAGCCGTCGGCGGTGAGTTGCTGGTGGACGCCCTGCCAGCCGGACCCGTCCACGAAACCGCCGTGGACCAGCACGATGTTGTTGGTTGTCGCCATGGCCGCTCCCACCCGGAGGACAGACCCGCCGCCTGTCCGACACCGTCGAGTCAACCGCCGGTCCCCGGCACACACCATGCAGAACAGCACGCAGAACTAGCCCGAAAGGAGAACGAGCCGCCGTGCACAACCAGTCGCCGTCACGATCACGCCCGCTGCGGCTATGGCGTGTCTGGTGCCGGGCCGCCGCTCAAGGCCGCGCAGCGGCGGCCCGCCTCCTCGTCTCCCGTCCGTTCGTACATGTCCGCCGCCCGCGCATAGGTACGTCGGCTCTCCTCGCCCTGGCCGTCCTGTGCGAGCAGATCCGCCAGGGACTCCAGGAACTGCCCCTGGCGGAAGTTCGCGTCGAACGCCGTCAGCAGTTCCGTGGCCTCGGTGAGCGCGGCGATCGCCTCGGCGCGTCGGCCCAGCTCCTTCAGACACCACCCGTAGTAGCCGAGGGCGTGCGGCCGGGCGAGGGCGGCGATGCTGGGGGTCATGCCGGACTGTGCGTCGTCGAGGACGTCGAGGACCTCGCCGTAGTGGAGGAGCCCCTCCGCGTACCGGCCGCTGCCGTGCATGCAGTGGCCGACGTTGGTGACGCAGGAGGTGTAGGAGTCCATGTCGCCGAGCCGGGAGAAGAGTTCGGCGGCCTGCCGGGACTCGACCGCGCCCTCGCCGAGCCGTCCCAGGCTGCGCAGCGCGATGCCCGCGTACTGGTGGGCCCAGGCGATCTGGGCGGTGACCTCGCCCCGCTCGGCGATCTCCAGGGCCGCGCGGGCATGGCGCAGGCCGGTCTCCGGATCGCGCAGCGGGATCATGTAGACCCAGGCGACATAGTTGAGCTGGGTGGCGTGTTGGGGCAGATCGCCGAGCGCGGCAGCCGCGGCGGCGCCGAGGCTGAACACCTCGTGCCAGTGCGGGGCGTGTATCCAGCGGTCCGAGTACCAGTGCATGGATTCGGCGCAGTCCAGGACGGCCGTGTGCCGCCCCTCGGCGGCGGCGGTGCGCAGCGCGGCCAGCCAGTTGTCGGCGTTGGCGCGCAGCCAGCGGTCGGCCTCGTCCAGGGAGGCGAGTTCGAGGAGTTCGGGGTCGGGTCCTTGGGGGCTGCCGTAGGCGGGTTCGAACCAGCGTCCGGCGGTGATGGCCATGTCGAGCAGCCAGGCCGTCGTCCGGTCGGTGACGGCCGTGCGTTCGGGCGCGGTCTCCTCCCGCTGGAGCCGATCGCGGGCGAACAGGCCGACGAGGTCATGGAGGCGGTAGCGGCCGGACCCGGTGTCCTGGAGCAGTCCGAGGTCGACGAGTTCGTCGAGGGCGTCCCACGAGTCCTCGATGGAGGTGTCACCGGCCACCGCGGCGAGCACCGCGTCGAAGTCATGGCCGGGCACGGCGCCGAGCCGCCGGAACACCCGCCGCGCGGAGCCGGGCAGCTGTTCGTACGACATGGCGAACGCGTTGGCGATCTTCAGGTCTCCGGCCTTGAGCTGATCGAGGCGGCGGCGTTCGTCGGAGAGCCGGGCAGCGAGGTCGGCGGTGCTCCAGCCGGGGCGGCTGACCAGCCGGTTGCCGATGATCCGCAGGGCGAGCGGGAGTCCGCCGCTGAGCTGGGCGAGCCGGGCGAGCGCGGACTCCCCGTCGGTGGTGGAGCGTTCGCCGACGATGCCGGAGAGCAGTTCGGTGGCCTCGGTGGGCTGGAGCGGACCGAGGGCGAGCCGTCGTACGCCTTCCAGTCCGGCGAGCAGCCGGCGGCTGGTGACCAGGGCTCCGGCCCGGCCGCCGCCCGGCAGCAGCGGCCGTACCTGCTCCTCCGAGGCGACATTGTCGAGGACGACCAGGATGCCTTGGTCGCGGGTCCGGGCGCGGTAGAGGGAGGCGCGGCCGAGGGTGTCGGCGGGCAGCTGCGGTTCGCTGACACCGAGCGCGCCGAGCAGCAGGGCCAGGGCGTCGTCGACGGCGAGCGGACGAGGGGACATGCCGAGCAGGTCGAGGAAGAACACCCCGCCGGGGAAGCCGGACCGCAGGACGTGGGCGGCGCGCACCGCGAAGGCGGTCTTGCCGAGCCCCGCGGACCCGGTGATCAGTCCGACCAGGGGGACGCCGGGCAGCGACTCGGCGTGCACCAGACCGTCGATCCAGGCGAGTTCGGCGGCCCGGCCGGTGAAGTCGGCGACCGAGCTGGGGAGTTCGCACAGTCCGGTGGGGCGGGTCCAGCGGTCGCGGAGCCGCCCGTCCCGGGCCAGTTCGATGAGTTGGCGCCGGTCCTCCTCGGACAGGGCGAGCGCTCCGGCGATGGCGGTGACGGTCCGATGCTGCGGCCCCGTGCTCCGGCCGCGTTCCACATCGGAGAGGGTGCGGGCGCTGACCGCGGCGGCCTCGGCGAGCTGTTCCAGCGTCAGCCGCGCGGCCCGCCGGTGCCGACGCAGCAGATCCGCGAGGCTCGGGGTTTCGGTGATGGGGCCACCCCTTCCGGCAATACGATCATTTGACCGGCTTCCTGTCGGGCAGCGTACTCGCGCGACCACGGAGTGCGCCCACCCGTCGGACCGACCCCCTCGATTCCTCTCACGGCAGCGCCCGGCACAGCGCCTCCAGCGCCCCCGACCACGCGTGGTCCGGCGGGGTGGCGTAGCCGACGACCAGCGCGTCCGCCGAGCGGTGCGGGGCGCGTGGATGCCGGAAGCGGGAGAGTCCGAACACCGACAGTCCCTGCCAGGCGGCGGCGCGGACCACCGACTCCTCGGTCCCGGGCGGCAACCGCAGTACGGCGTGCAGCCCGGCCGCGATACCGGTGACCGTCACCTCCGGCGCGCGCACGGCGAGCGCGGCGACCAGCGCGTCCCGGCGCCGCCGGTACCGCTGCCGGGCGGCGCGCACATGACGGTCGTACGCCCCGGAGGTCAGGAACTCGGCGAGGGTGAGCTGTTCCACCGTCCCTGTGGCGCTGGCGCCGAGGGTGTCCACGACCTCCGTGACCAGGCCCGGCGGCAGCACCAGCCAGCCCAGCCGCAGTCCGGGGGCGAGGGACTTGCTGGCGGTGCCGAGGTAGACCACATGGTCCGGGGCGAGGTCCTGGAGCGCGCCGACGGGCTGTCTGTCGTAGCGGAACTCGCCGTCGTAGTCGTCCTCCAGGACCAGTCCGCCGGTCCGCCGCGCCCAGTCGACCAGGGCGGAGCGGCGTTCGGGGCGCAGGGCGTGGCCGAGCGGGAAGGAGTGCGCGGGGGTGGTGAGAACGGCCCTCGGGACGGACGGCGCACCGGCGGCGGCTCCCGCTCCGACACCGGCGGCGACTGCCGCTCCGGCACCGAGGGCGGCTTCCGCTCCGGCGCCGAGGGCGGCTTCCGCTCCGGCGCCGAGGGCGGCTTCCGCTCCGGCGCCGAGGGCGGCTTCCGCTCCGACACCGAGGGCGGCTTCCGCTCCGACACCGAGGGCGGGCGAGCCGCTCTCCACGACCATGCCATGGTCGTCGAGCGGCATCGGCAGTGTGGTCAGCCCGGCCCGCTCGACCAGGTCCCAGTGCGCGTCGAGGCCGTACGCCTCCACCGCCAGGGTGTCCAGGCCGCGGCGGCGCAGCACCTGGGCGAGCAGACCGAGGCCATGGACGAAGCCGGAGCAGACGACGATCCGTTCCGGGTCGGTCCGTACGCCCCGGGCGCGGGCGAGATAGCCCGCGAGCGCGGCGCGCAGTTCGGGACGGCCGCGCGGGTCGCCGTAGCCGAAGACATCGTTCGGGGCGTCGGCCAGCGCGCGGCGGGCCGCCTTCAGCCACTCGGCGCGCGGGAAGGAGCCGAGGTCGGGCAAGCCGGGCTCCAGGTCGCGGACCGGGCGGCCGGGGGCGCGCGGGACGGTGGCCGGGCGCGCGGGCGGCGCGGAGGCCGGACGGTCGGCGACCCGGGTGCCGGAGCCCTGCCGTGCGGTGAGCCAGCCCTCGGCGACCAGATCGGCGTAGGCGTCGGCGACGGTGTTGCGGGCGACGCCGAGGTCCGCGGCGAGGGTCCGGGAGGACGGCAGCCGGGTGCCGGACGCCAGCCGACCGCCGCGTACCGCCTCGCGCAGGGCGTCGGTCAGGCCCCGGCGCAGTCCGCCGCCGGACGGCAGGGGCGCCAGATGCAGATCGATCCCGAGGCCGCCCGCCGAAGTGGCCCACTCCTTCTCCATGAAAATGGACCATACTCCCGGGCCGGATCGCTCGTAGGGTCGAGAACATGACCACGACCGAGCAGAAGACGGCAGAACAGAAGACGGGGTATGCGCCGGAGGTTCCCCCGCGCCTCAACATGGTCGAGAACGCGCCCGAGGTCTACAAGGCGATGATCCGGTTGGACACCGCCGCCAAGCAGGGCCTGGACCCAGTGCTGTACGAGCTGGTGAAGATCCGCGCCTCGCAGCTCAACCACTGCGCGTTCTGTCTGGACATGCACACCAAGGACGCGCTCGCCGCCGGGGAGAGCGTGGAGCGGATCATGCAGCTCCCCGCCTGGCAGGAGTCCCGGCACTTCTACACCGAGAAGGAGCTCGCGGCGATCGAGCTGACGGAGGCGGTCACCGTCCTGACCGACGGGTTCGTCCCGGACGCGGTGTACGAGCGGGCCGCGGCCCTCTTCGAGGAGCCGGAGCTGGCCCAGCTGATCGCCGCGATCACGGTGATCAATGCCTGGAACCGGTTCGGTGTGACCACCCGGATGACCCCGGGCCACTACCGCCCGGCCGCCCACAGGTGACGGCCCGCAGCACCGCGCTGGACGCGGACGTCCGCAGGGCGATGCAGTCGGTGAGCGCCGCCGCCAAACGCGGTCTCGGCGACCCGGCGCTCGCCGAACTCGTCCAGGTCCGGGCCTCGCAGCTCAACCACTGCGCGTTCTGCCTGGACATGCATCTCACCTTGGCCCGGGGGCACGGGGTGCGGGAGCGGCAGCTGGATCTGCTGGCCGCGTGGGAGGAGTCCGGCGCGGAGTTCGACGCCCGGGAGCGGGCCGCGCTGGCCCTCACGGAGGCGATCACCGTCCTGACCCCGCCCGGCTCCGGGAAGGGCTCCGTCCCGGACGCGGTGTACGAGGAGGCGGCCCGCCACTTCGACGCCCCGCGCCTCGCCCATCTGATCGCCCTGATCACGGCGATCAACAGCTGGAACCGGCTGATGGTGACCCGCCGGATTCCACCGGGCAGCACGGAGTGGTGAGGGGCGGACGACGGACCGGTCGGGGCTCGCGGACCCACCGCTCCCCCGCCTCCACGAGCCCGCCCCACATGAGCCCGCTCCCATGAACCCCGTCCACATGAACCCGATCCCTTGAACCCCGTCCACATGAACCCGGTCCCATGAACCCGGCCCACCTGAACCCGTTCCCCGAGCCCGCCCACATGAGCCCGCCCCTTAGACGCCATAGACGCCGCCAGAACCTTTGACTAAAGTCAAAGAAATATGAGACAGGACCACGAGGCGAACCACCCCGGCGTACCGGAGGACGTGGCGGCGTTCCGCCGCTTCAACCGCTACTTCACCCGCCGTATCGGCGCCCTGGACGACCACTACCTCGGCCAGGACCGCCCGCTCGGCGAGGCCCGACTGCTGTTCGAGATCGGGGACGGGGACGGAAACGGAGACGGGGCGTCCCTCAAGGAGCTGCGCGCCCGGCTCGGCCTGGACGCCGGCTATCTGAGCCGGATGGCCAAGGCGCTCCAGACGCAGGGCATGGTCCGGCTGCGCGTCCACCCCGACGACAGCCGACTGCGCACGATCGAACTGACCCCGGCGGGGCGGACGGAGGTCGGGGAACAGAACCGGCGCGCGGACGCCCTGGCGGCAGGGGTCCTCGACCGGCTGACGGCGGCCCAGCGCACCCTGCTGACCGACTCCCTGGCGACCACGGCACGGCTGCTGCGGCTGGCGGCGATCACCGTCGTCCCGGTGCCCGGCGCCGCGCCCGACGCCCGGTCCGCGCTGGCGTCGTACGCCGCCGACCTGGATGTGCTCTTCCCCGAGGGCTACGACCCGGCGGACCTGGTCACCGCCGAGGAGGTCTCGGGCGACGCGGGCGCGTTCTTCGTGGCGTACGAGGAGGACCGGGTGGTCGGTTGCGGCGGTCTACGCCGTCTGGAGCCGGGCGTCGCCGAGATCAAGCATGTGTGGGTGCACCGGGAGGCCCGCCGTCTGGGCCTGGCGCGCCGCCTGCTGGAAGCCCTGGAGTCGGAGGCCGTACGCAGGAACTGGCCGACGGTACGGCTGGACACGCACCCGTCCCTGAAGGCGGCCCAGGCGATGTACCGGGCGACGGGCTACACGGAGATCCCCCCGTACAGCGAGCACGCCTACGCGGGGCACTGGTTCGAGAAACGGCTGACCTGACGGCACACCACACCGGCCGCCAGGCAGCACCGTACGTATTCTCCGGATGTAGTTGTGTCAGTCGATGGAACGGGCGAGCTGGGTCGCCGTCAGCAGGCTCAGCCCCGGCACGGACTGCCGCAGCGCCTTGACCGCCTCGACCGTGTCGCCCTTGCCCTGGTACCCGGCGGAATCGAGCCGCTCGCGCACCCAGCGCTTCTGCAACTCCTCCTCGGGCAGGGCCCCGACCTCCTCGGCGATGGCCAACGCCCGCTCCAGCCCGGCCCGTTCCCCGGCATCGGCGTCGGTGGCGTCGAGTGCGCGACGCAGCGCGCCGGTCACCTGACCGGCGTCCCGCACGAACACCAGGGGAGGCTCATTCTTCTTGCTTCCGAACATACGGCCATCATGCCCCACGGCCCCCCACCAGCCCGAACCTGCCCACCACCCGCGCGCAGAGCGCCCACAGACCACCCACACACCACCCACGCGCCCCCGCCCCCATGGTCCGTACATACGACGATCCCCGGACCGTGGCGGCGGTCCGGGGATCGGTACGACGGTGAGCCGGGGTCAGATGAGCCCGAGGCCACGCACGGCCTCGCGCTCCTCCGCCAGCTCCTTCACGGACGCGTCGATCCGCGCCCGCGAGAAGTCATTGATCTCCAGCCCCTGGACGATCTTGTACGTCCCGTTCTCGCAGGTGACCGGGAAGGAGGAGATGAGCCCCTCGGCGACACCGTAGGACCCGTCGGACGGGATGCCCATGGAGACCCAGTCGCCCTCGTCGGTGCCGTTGACCCAGCTGTACACATGGTCGATGGCGGCGTTGGCGGCGGAGGCGGCGGAGGACGCACCGCGGGCCTCGATGATCGCGGCGCCGCGTTTGGCGACGGTCGGGATGAAGTCGTCGGCGAGCCACTGCTCGTCGTTGACGACCTCGGCCGCGTTCTTCCCGGCGAGGGTCGCGTGGAAGATGTCCGGGTACTGGGTCGCGGAGTGGTTGCCCCAGATCGTCAGCCGCTTGATCTCGGAGACCGGCGTGCCCGTCTTCTTCGCGAGCTGGGTGAGCGCGCGGTTGTGGTCGAGCCGGGTCATCGCGGTGAACCGCTCGGCCGGTACGTCCGGCGCCGCGGCCTGGGCGATCAGCGCGTTGGTGTTGGCCGGGTTGCCGACCACCAGCACCTTGATGTCGTCCGCGGCGTGGTCGTTGATGGCCTTGCCCTGCGGCTTGAAGATGCCGCCGTTGGCCTCCAGCAGGTCGCCGCGCTCCATGCCCTTGGTGCGCGGACGGGCGCCGACCAGCAGGGCGACGTTGGAGCCGTCGAAGGCCACGTTCGGGTCGTCCGAGATGTCGATGCCCTGGAGCAGCGGGAACGCGCAGTCGTCCAGCTCCATCGCCGTGCCCTCGGCGGCCTTGAGCGCCGGGGTGATCTCCAGCAGACGCAGCTTGACCGGCACGTCCGCGCCGAGCAGCTGGCCGGAGGCGATGCGGAAGAGCAGGGCGTAACCGATCTGGCCGGCCGCGCCGGTGACGGTGACGTTCACGGGAGTGCGGGTCATGGCGTTCTCCGTATGACAGCTGGCGGTGGGGCGTCCCTGCCCCGGGCGGATGATCGATCTCTTGGCGTCAAGAGAGATCCAGCGGTCAGGCTATCGCGCATCCCCCGTCCGGGCGGGCCCGGGTCCTGTGGCCGATCCCACAGCGCCGCGCTACCGACGCCGAGGGGATGGGAAAGAGACAGGGGAGAGAGGCGAAAAGGGCGACCGCCCGTCCGGGAGAGAGGGACGGAGCGGTCGCCCGGGTGGGGTTCCGTCACCGGAGTCCCGTGGGGGTACCGTCCGCCTTCCCGACGCACGGACGGCCATGCACCGATCGATTAACTCGTACGGGTGAATCCCGCCGTCAGCGCCTCACCATCTCCCCGCAAACCGGCGATACCGGACCGCCCGATCCGCGCTCCCCCACCCGAGAAGGGCCGCTGCTGCGCTCTGCTCAACTCCGCGCCGTCCTACTGCGTGCAGCCCTGCTCACCGGTCGCCAGCGTCGCGCACGCCACGGCCTGCTCGGCGTCCTTCACCGCGACCATCGGGGTGTACGCGCTGGTGTCCCCGGCCTCGGTGATGCCGCCGTTCCGCTGGTCGCCGCCCGCGCTGATGTCGACCTTGTCGCCGGTGGTGCCCAAGGTGATCCGGCCCCACGCGGCCTGGCAGGTCTTGCTGTAACGGACCTCCAGGGTGGTGGTGCCGACCACGGCGGACGCGGTGGTGGTGACCAGCTCGCCGCTGCACCCCATGGCCTCGGCGTCCTTGCCCGCGCAGCTCGCCCCGCTGCACTCGACGCCGGGCGGCAGTTCGACACTGACGGAGGGGGTCGGACTGGGCTTGGGCTCGGCGTTCTCGTCGCCCTTGCCGTCGTCCCTGGTCAGGTAGAACGCCCCGGCGACCACGACCAGTACGCCCACGACACCGGCGAGGAACATCGTCATCCGCCGCTTGCCGCCGCCTCCGGAGTCCCGGGGTCCACCCGAGGGCGGCTCACCGTACGAACCGGCACCGACACCAGCGCCCACACCGGCACCGGCAGCCCCGTACCCCCCGGGGGAACTCCCGTACGCCCCCACCGACGGCGACCCCGACGGCGGTGTGGCCGCCCCCTGGGGCGCGGTACGCCCACCGGCCCGCGACGGCCCCTGGTACCCGGCCAGCTTCCACGAGTTCACGGCATCGGCGGCACCGTCCCCGCCGGACGTACCCGAGACACCCGCGACACCCGAAGTCCTGGACGCCTCCTCGGCCCGCAGCTCGGCGGCATCCCGTGGACCCTCCCCCCGCCGCTGCCCCCCGGAATGACGGGGTCCGGACGGCTGCTGGACCCCGGACGACCGCTGGGCCTCCGGCGACCGCTGGGCCTCCGGCGACCGCCGGAACCCCGGCTCCCGCTCCGAGTCCGACGGCTGCCGCGGCACCGTGGGCGACACCCCGGCCGGACCCGCGATACCCGGCGTCACAGCCGCGCCACGACCACCGCCACCGCCACCGCCACCGCCGCTGTCACCCTCGCCACCGCCGCCGCTCCTGCGGGAAGACCTCCCCTTGGCCTTCCCCGGCTGCGCGCCGAACTCGCTGAGCGCGGCACGGGCCTGGGAGATCCGGATGGCCTCCATGGTCATGTCGTGCCGCATCTCGGAGCGGCTCCAGGCGCGTTCGGCCAGCTCCCACATGGTGGTCAGGTGGACCGGATTGGTGCCGGTGACCTCGGCGAGGGCGACGATCGCGCCCTTGGGCGCGAGCAGCCGCCCGTTGAGGTAACGCTCCCAGGACGTCTTGCTGTAGCCGGTGCGGTCGGCGACGGCGGCGACATTCAGCCCACTGCGGTCCACCAGTCGACGGAGCTGGCTGGTGAACTCCCTGATCTGTGGATCGAGTTCATCGGGCAGTGCCTTCCAACGAGGCATTGCTTCCCCCCTCTTCCCCCCGGTACATGCTGGTCGTTCCCCCGCGCGAGATGCCCTGACGCCGAGCCCCGGTCTGGCTACCCACAGGGAGGCGCCTGATCAGGATCTCAGTTTCCCGGGGTGGGGGCGCACGGGAGCACGGGAGCCGCGGGCATGCACCGTCGCACGCCCGATGACCCGTGGTCCAGTCTCCCACCGGTAACGGTCCGGTCCGGCGGGACCCCGGTCCACCAGGGACCATGGGGACGCACACAGTGGGGACTTCATCGATACCCATGAAGACACACAGAGGCGCCCCGGACGCCCCGATTCATCACATTAACCCGTAAAGAGATTAGCTTCACGAGGCGCGGACACCGTAGCGGAATGGTCACTTCCGTGCCACAGGGCCCACACAGCCGCCCAAGGACCCCCTTCAGCCACCCAAGGGCCCCCCCTTCCCGGGAGTCCGGAAAGCGGCCCCGCTACTCGACCGTGAAGTGCAGCGTGTCCTTGAGGAACGGGATCTCCAGCAAGGGTCTCGGCTGCGCCATCAGCGCCAGCAGCACGATCGACAGCCCCAGCACCCCGTACGTCACGATGTCGGTGAAGCGGGAGCGGACGGCGAGCATGCCGACGCCGGGCAGCACGAACCGCAGGACCGCTCCGGCCAGCAGCCCGACGCCGATCAGCAGCGTGCCGTAGCGGAACACGTCGAGGGCGGTGATCAGCAGGCCGAGGCCGACCAGGGAGAGCACCAGGAGCATCGGCCACTGGCGGGCCGGGGCGGGGGCGGCGCCGCCCGCCGCCCGGCCGCCGCCCTCGGGGCGGGCGGTGTCCCGGGTGAACAGCGGGAAGCGCCGGGTGGTCCGGCGCGGCCGGCCCTCGGCGTCGGGCGCGCTGACCGCGTCGGTCACCGCGAGGCCGTCGTCCTCGGCGGCGCCACCGGTGTCGGGGCGCCGCTCCTCGGTCCTGCCGTCAGCCGACACTGCGCTCCGCCGCCTCGACCACGTTGACCAGCAACTGGGCCCGGGTCATCGGGCCGACCCCGCCGGGATTGGGGGACAGGAAACCGGCCACCTCGGCCACGTCCGGGTGGACATCGCCGACGATCTTGCCCTCGGCGTTGCGCGAGACACCGACGTCCAGTACGGCGGCGCCCGGCTTGACGTCCTCGGCCCGCACCAGATGGGCGGAGCCCGCCGCGGCGACGATGATGTCGGCGCGCCGGAGGTGGGCGGAGAGATCACGGGTGCCGGTGTGGCACTGGGTCACCGTGGCGTTCTCCGAGCGGCGGGTGAGGAGCAGGGGCATCGGACGGCCGATGGTGACACCGCGGCCGACGACCACCACCTCGGCGCCCTTGATCTCCACGCCGTGGCGGCGCAGCAGGGTGAGGATGCCGTTGGGGGTGCAGGGCAGGGGGGCGGGCTCGTTGAGGACGAGCCGGCCGAGGTTCATGGGGTGCAGTCCGTCGGCGTCCTTGTCCGGGTCCATCAGCTCCAGGACACGGTTCTCGTCGATGCCCCGGGGGAGCGGCAGCTGCACGATGTAGCCGGTGCAGGCCGGGTCCTCGTTCAGCTCGCGGACGACCGCCTCGATCTCCTCCTGGGTCGCCGTGGCGGGCAGCTCGCGCTGGAGGGAGGAGATACCGACCTGGGCGCAGTCGCGGTGCTTGCCCGCGACGTACTTGCGGCTGCCGGGGTCGTCCCCGACCAGGATCGTGCCGAGGCCGGGCGTGACGCCCTTCTCCTTCAGCGCCGCCACTCGGGCGGTCAGATCGGACTTGATCGCGGCTGCGGTGGCCTTGCCATCGAGAATCTGGGCGGTCATGGGCCCATCCTCCCGGATGACCGGCCCGGTGTTCCAATCCGGGTGCGTGACGCCCACCCCTGGCGGCTCGCCCCGAGATCCCTTCCCTGATCCCTTCCGTGATCCGTTGCCCTATCTGTTCCGCTATCCGTTCCGCTATCCATACGGTTCCTCCCAAGATCGGTGATGTTGCACTTGCACAACGCATCCCGCCCGTGGCTGGACAATCCCGCGGCGGCTGAAGAACGATGAGAGGCACAGTGCCGCGGGCAGTACCGGGGGGACGAGACCGCATTCTGTGCAGCCCTTCCTCCGCGACGCGCCGCCCGCGCCGTCCCCGCACAAGGAACAACGGAGGAAACCCCGCCATGAGTTTCGGCGATCAGAACAATCCTTACGGCGCTCCGCAGGGCGGTCAGCAGCCCTACGGCCAGCAGCCGCCCAACCAGGGCTACGGCTACCCGCAGGCGCCGCCGGTCAGCCCGTACGGCGGACCCCCCGCCCCGACCACCATGCCGGGCACGGTCTCCACCGCCCGGACCCTGATGTGGGTGATCGTCGGACTCCAGGCCATCGGCGTGGTGCTGTTCGGCTTCTCCGCGATCGCCGTGGACCAGGCCCAGGACGACCCGGCCTTCGAGGCGATCGCCGACTACCCGACCGGTGTGCTGTGGGGCTTCGCCGCGCTGGCGCTGGCCTGGCTGGTCTGGGCGGTCATCCTCGCCACCAAGTTCACCTCCGGCACCAACGGCACCCGGGTGACGATCCTGGTGTTCGGCATCCTGACGGCCGTGCTCGCCGTCTACCCGTTCACCATCGCGGGCATCATCCACCTGGTGCTCGGCATCCTGATCGCCGTCTTCGCCGGCAACACCAACGGCAAGGCGTGGTTCAACCGTCCCCGGTACTGAGCGCGGACCGGCGCCGTATGTCCGGCGTCCGTACGCGCGGCCGTATGTCCGGCGTCCACGCCGCCGTACGACCGCCGTATGTCCGCCGTATGTCAGCCGTCCACGCGGCTGTACGACGCATTCACGCCAAACACTTCAAGGGCCGTGTCCCACCCCGCGCAAGGGGGGACACGGCCCTGGTGCGTCGCGCTTACGCTGGCCCCCGTAGCTGTCGCGCACGGGGAGACGCAGTTGTACAGCATCATCGTGGTACCGCCGCCGCCGACCACTCCCGGGCAGCCGGAGCGGGACCAGCTCCGGATCGCTCCGGGCGAACGCATCACCTTCGGCCGGGCCCCCGGCAACGACGTGGAGATCGGGCACGAGGGCGTCTCCCGCCGCGCCGGTGAGATCACCGCCCAGGGCGCGTACTGGATACTCAGCAACCTCAGCCGCAACCAGACGTACGTGGTCGAGAACCCCGAGGGCGCCGGGGAGCACATCAAGGTCGCCGCCGGGCGGCTGGACGCCCCCGTTCCGTTCGAGTTCTCCCGGATCGTGCTGCCCGCGGCGGGCGATCTGCTGCCGCTCGAGGTGTGGGCGCCGCGCCACGACGTGGTGCGCACCGACGACGGTCTGGACGGCGAGACCACCGCCCCCGCGTTCTCGGTGGACCGCGGCAAGCGGTACTTCGCGGTGCTGGCCGCGCTGTGCGAGCCCCGGCTGCGCGGGGTGCCGCACGCCCCGCTGCCGACCACGGAGCAGGTGGTGGAGCGGCTGCGTCCGGTGTGGCCGGCCGCGTCCCGCACCTCCGTGCAGTGGAACATCGACTACCTGGCGGTGAAGCTGCGGCTGAAACCCGGCCCCGACACCGCCGACACCGGTCCTCGGCTGAACGGCAAGAAGGAGTCCCTGGTCTCCCTGGCGCTCCGCTTCGACCTGGTACGGGAGTCCGACCTCGGGGTGCTCACCACCCCCCTGCCCCTCCCCGCGCCCGCCCCCGTGGCCGATGAGCGGGCCGAGCGGGCGGGACGGGCCGAGCGGACCGAGCGGTGACCGAGCCGTACGCGGTCCCGGTCCCGGCCGGTTACCGGGTGGGCGACTGGGAGGTGCGGGCCCCGATCGCGACCGGCGCCTTCGGCAGCGTCTACGAGGCCCGGCGCGTGTCCGGCCCGGCCACCGGGACGCCGTCGGCCCCGCCCACCGGGGACCCCGCGCGGCCCGCCACAGAGCCCTCGCCGCGATCCCCCGGGCAGCCCGCCGCGCAGCCTTCGCCGCAATCCCCCGCACACCCCTCCGGGCAGCCCTCGGCGCAATCCTCGCCCCAGCGCCCCGCCGACCTGCCCCGGACCGCCGCCCTGAAGTTCCTGCCGACCGGCACCAGTACGCCCCGCCAACTGGCCCATCTGCGCGATCTGGTGGAGCGGGAACTCGCCCTGCACCGCAGACTGCGCCACCCCCGGCTGATCCGGATGTACGAGACCTTCACCGTGGACGACCCGGACCGTCCCGAGCTGGACGGCGCCACCGTGCTCGTCCTGGAGCGGGCCGAGACCTCGCTCGCCGGGCTGCTCGGCGAGGACGCCCGCCCCGCCGCCGGGCCCGCGCTGCTCGCGCAGATCTGCGAGGGACTGGCCCAGCTGCACCGCGCGGACTGGGTGCACGGGGATCTGAAACCGGCCAATGTGCTGCTGATGAGGGACGGTTCGGCCCGGCTCGCCGACTTCAACATGGCGGCCGAGCTGGAGGGCACCCACGCCTACACGCCCGCCTTCTCCACCCCCGACTACACCCCGCCCGAACTGCTCTGGTCGGAGATCGGCGAACGCGGGCGGCGCATCCGTCCGTCCGCCGACATCTGGGCCTTCGGTGTACTCGCCCACCTGGTGCTGACCGGCTCCTATCCGCTGCCCGGCGGCACACCGACCGCCCGCCGGGACGCGGCCCTCGCCTACGCCCGCGGCACCGACGAGCTGCGGCTGTCGCCGGAACTCCCGGACGCCTGGCGGGAGATCGTCCGTGACTGTCTGGCCCGTACCCACGCCGACCGGGTCCCGGTGGACGCGTTGCTGCCCCGGGTCGGGACGGCCGCGGGAAGCACCGTCCGGGGCCGCCGCCGGTGGCGGCCGCCGCTGCGGCGGCTGCGCCGCTCCCGGCCCGCGCAGGCGCTTGCCGTGCTCACCGCGGGCGCGGTCGCGGCACTGGCGTACGGACTGGCCACCTGGACCGGCGGCGGTCCCGACGGCGGCGGGGCACGGTCCGGTGGTGGCGCTGACGCCAGTGCCGCGGGCTACGGAGCCGAGTACCTGCGGACCGACCGGGACGTCCCGGCCGCTTACCGGCTGCTGATCGTGGAGACCGCGCTCGACTGCTCGCAGGAGGACGTCACGCCCGCTCTGCTGGCCGCGATGCTGAAGGTGGAGAGCGACTTCGACCCCGATCTGTCCGACCCGGCCATGGACGAGTACGGGATCGCCCGCTGGACCCCGCGGGTGCTGCGCTGGTGGATGAACGCCGACGGCACCCCCCTGGAGTCCGTCCCCGAGCCCCCCTTCCCGCCCGCCGAGTCCATCCCGGCGATGGGCCGCTACCTCTGCTGGATCGCGCCCCGTATCGACGACGATCTGAAGGGCGACCATAGGGTGCTGATCGCCGCCGCGTACCGCACGTCGTACGAGAAGGTGAACGACGCGGCCGGGGTTCCCCCGAAGTACCGCGACTATGCCGACCGGATCGCCCACTACCTCAAGGAGTACACGCCGCCGGGCCGGACGTGACCCTCAGAGGTCTGAGGTACCGCCCGCGCGAGAAGGACGGCACTGTGACGGCACAGGGCGCGGACTCCGGCTCCATCGGGGGTGAGCCGGATTCCGCGCCCTGTGCGGGTCCCTGCGAGGGATGCCGGTCAGTGGAAGAAGTGCCGGGTGCCCGTGAAGTACATCGTCACGCCCGCCTTCTGGGCGGCCTCCACGACCTGCTCGTCACGGACCGAGCCGCCCGGCTGGACCACGGCCCTGACCCCGGCCCCGGTGAGGATCTCCAGGCCGTCGGGGAACGGGAAGAAGGCGTCGGACGCGGCATAGGCGCCCTCGGCCCGCTCGGCGCCCGCCCGCTCGACCGCCAGCTTCGCGGAGTCGACGCGGTTGACCTGGCCCATGCCGACGCCGACCGAGGCGCCGTCCTTGGCCAGCAGGATCGCGTTGGACTTCACCGCGCGGCACGCCTTCCAGGCGAAGGCCAGCTCGCGCAGCCCGGCGGCGTCGAGGGCCTCGCCGGTCGCCAGGGTCCAGTTCGCCGGGTCGTCGCCGTCGGCCTGGAGGCGGTCGGTGACCTGGAGCAGCGCCCCGCCGTCGACCGCCTTGACCTCGACCTGGTTCGCGGGGGCGCCCGGTGCCTTCAGCACCCGGATGTTCTTCTTCCGCGAGAGCGCCTCCAAGGCGCCCTCTTCGTAGTCGGGCGCCACGATGACCTCGGTGAAGATCTCCGCGACCTGCTCCGCCATCTCCTTGCTGACCGGGCGGTTGACCGCGATCACCCCGCCGAACGCCGAGAGCGGGTCACATGCGTGCGCCTTGCGGTGCGCCTCCGCCACGTCCGCGCCGATCGCGATCCCACACGGATTGGCGTGCTTGATGATCGCCACACAGGGCTCGTCATGGTCGTACGCGGCACGGCGCGCGGCATCCGTGTCCGTGTAGTTGTTGTACGACATCTCCTTGCCGTGGAGCTGCTCCGCGCGGGCCAGTCCGCCGCCCGCGGGGTCGACGTACAGGGCGGCCGGCTGGTGCGGGTTCTCGCCGTAGCGCAGGGTGTTCTCGCGCTCCCAGGTGGCGCCCAGGAAGTCGGGGAACGGGGAGTCGTCCACGGGGGCGTACTCGCTCGCGAACCAGCTCGCCACGGCCACGTCGTAGGCGGCGGTGTGCTGGAACGCCTCGGCCGCAAGGCGCTTGCGGGTGGCGAGGTCGAAGCCGCCGTCGCCGACCGCGGCCAGGACGTCGGCGTACCGGTCGGGGCTGGTGACCACGGCCACCGAGGGGTGGTTCTTGGCGGCGGCGCGGACCATGGAGGGGCCGCCGATGTCGATCTGCTCCACGCACTCGTCGGGCGAGGCGCCGGAGGCGACCGTCTCGCGGAACGGGTACAGGTTCACCACGACCAGGTCGAAGGGCTCCACGCCCAGTTCGGCCAGCTGCTCGCGGTGGCTGTCCAGACGCAGGTCGGCGAGGATGCCTGCGTGCACCCGGGGGTGCAGGGTCTTGACCCGGCCGTCCAGGCACTCGGGGAAGCCGGTCAGCTCCTCGACCTTGGTGACCGGGACACCGGCGGCGGCGATCCGGCCCGCCGTGGAGCCGGTGGAGACGAGGGCGACGCCCGCCTCGTGCAGGCCGCGGGCCAGCTCTTCGAGGCCGGTCTTGTCGTAGACGCTGACCAGCGCCCTGCGGATCGGCCGCTTGTTGCTCTCGGCGGTCACTGGATAACTACCTTTCGTCCCTCGATGCGATAGCCGTTGCGGGCGAGCCGCCCCACGACATCGACGAGCAGCCTTCGCTCGACTTCCTTGATGCGCTCGTGCAGCGCGCTCTCGTCGTCCTCGTCGCGGACCTCGACCACGCCCTGGGCGATGATCGGGCCGGTGTCGACGCCGTCGTCGACGAAGTGGACGGTGCAGCCGGTGACCTTGGCGCCGTACGCGAGCGCGTCACGGACGCCGTGGGCGCCGGGAAAACTGGGCAGCAGGGCGGGGTGGGTGTTCACGAACCGGCCGCCGAAGCGGGCCAGGAACTCCTTGCCGACGATCTTCATGAACCCCGCGGACACCACGAGGTCGGGTTCATGGGCGGCGACCGCCTCGGCGAGGGCGGTGTCCCACTCCTCGCGGCTCGGGTGGTCCTTGACCCGGCACACGAAGGTCGGCAGCCCGGCGCGCTCGGCACGGGCGAGCCCCTCCACCCCGGCGCGGTCGGCTCCCACGGCCACGATCTCGGCGCCGTATGCGGCGGTTCCGGCCTCGGCGACGGCGTCGAGCAGCGCCTGGAGATTGGTGCCCGATCCGGAGACCAGCACGACAAGGCGCTTGACACGCTCGGCCACGGCTTCGGCCCTTCCCTCGGAGACTCCGGCGGGGTCGTCACCGCCGTATGTACGTTCGTACGAATGCTTCGCGCCCCTGGATACGGGGAAGCCTACGAAGCGGCCGACCGCCAGCAACGATACCGGCACACCGGACAGCCCCCACGGGACGGGGGCGTGGCCGGAAGGTAGCGTCTGGGGGGAGCCGGGTCGGGAACGTGCGTCGGGCACGAAGCGTTTCAGAAGGTGACGGCCCGGTCACCGCACCGTCAGCCGTACCGCCCACGCCGTATCCGTTCCGCTGTGTACACCTCTCGACCACGCCTCAATCGGCCTCAACCACCAAGGGATGACGCTCACTTGATGCCGGACCGCAGCCCGCGACTCCTCATGCCGACCCCGCTGCCGGAGCGGGGTGGGCGGCGCAGCGGTGTGCTGCTGCGGGAGCGCCCCTCGTCAGCGCCGGACGCCTCCTCGGGTCGGGGTGAGGGCTCCGGCCGCTCCGGGCCGGCCGACAATCCCTTCGCACCGCCGCCGGAGGGGACGCCGGACCGGCCTTGGCAGCCGCGGCGGCCGGACGGTCCGGAGGGTTCGGACGCCTCGCCGGGAGGCTCGGGGTCTTCCGGGTCTTCCGGGTCCCCCGAGGACGGGTCGCGTGGTGGTGAGGGCGGTGGCCGTCCGGGCTGGGGCAGTCAGTGGAGCGACCGGCAGCCCGGCCGCTCCGGCGGCGGCTTCGGCGAGCGGCCGGGGGGCCGTCCCGAGGGCCCCGGCGGCGGCTCCGGTGGGCCCGGTCCGCGCTGGGACCCGACCGACCCCTCCCAGCGCCGCGCGCGGTACGCGCTGCTGAGCGGCATGTGGGCGTTCTTCTTCGCCCTGTTCAGCTGGCCGTATGTGGCGCTGCTGCTCGGCGCGCTCGCCCTGTACTGGGGCATCAGCGCGCTGCGCGCCCAGCCCCGGACGCCGGACCCGGACAATCCGGCTCCGCAGCCGAGCGGGCGTCCGCAGACCACGGCGGCGGTCAGCGGGATCGTGACGGCGGCGCTGGCGATCGTCCTCGTCGGGGCGACGTTCGTGGCGCAGCTGGTCTACCGGGACTACTACACCTGCCGCAGTGACGCCCTCACCAATGAGCAGCGGCAGTCGTGCGATCAGCTGCTGCCCGAGCAGTTGAGAGATGTGCTGGGGCAGGGGGGGTAGCGCGCTCAGCGGTCGGGCTGGGGGTCTTCGGCGGCGGAGGTCTCCGCGGGTCCGGTCGCTGCCGCGGGTTCCGTTCTCGGCGCCGCTCCTGGGATGTCGGGGGCGGCGTCCGGGGTTTGCGGGGTGGGTGCCGGGGGTTGTGACGGGGTGGGCTGTGGCTGTACGGGGTGCGGCCGTACAGGGTGCGGCTTCGGGGCCGGGTCCTTCAGGGCGGGGGCTTTCGGGGCCAGGGTCTTCGGGGCGGGGCGGTCGGTGGGCTCGGGGCGTTGTTCGCACCCGGACGCGGCGCGCTGTTCGCACCGGGTGCCTCTGAGCCGCCACGCCCGTACCGTCAGGGCCGTCGGGATGCCCAGGGCGGCCGTCCAGGCCAGGGTCGCCGCGCCCGTCTGCCACCACACGGGGCCGAAGCTGGCCAGTGCCGCGACGCCGAGCGGGCCGCCGGCCAGGGCGGCGAGCAGGGCGAGGGCGGCGGCGCAGAGGAGGACCGCGAGGAGGGTGAGGGAGGTCGTGCGCCGGGCCGACCAGGGGGGCAGCGGTGGCCAGGGGGGCGCGCCGGGTTCGGAGACCGTCTCGTCGTCGGTGTCCGGGACATGGACGGCCGCGGCGGCCATGAACCAGCCGAGGGTGACCCCCGCGACCACGGGGACCGCGGCGGTCGCCCAGGTCAGGGGGGTGCCGGGGCCGGTGCCCGGTACGGCGGACAGCAGTGGGAACGGGGGCAGCAGCGGGCCCGGCGCGGAGGCGAGCGGTCCGCTGGCGTGGCCCACGCCGAGGAGGAACCCGGGACCCAGCGCGTAGGCGGCGCCCCAGACGGCGGCGTTCGGGACCAGCGCCAGACAGAGCAGGAACACCGCGAACCGTCCCGACCAGCCCTCCGTCAGCTGTGCGAAGGCGCCACCGGCGGCGGAGCCGTGGACGACCAGGGAGACCGCGACCAGCAGGGAACCGCCGCCGATCAGCGTCGCCGTACCGGCGGCGGCGGCCCGTACCGCCTCGCCGAACCGTTCCCGGGCCACCGGCGGCAGGAAGCGGCGGCGCACCGCCCGGGGCAGCAGGGCCAGCACGTCGAGCAGTGGCTCATGGGGGCGGCCGTACGCCGTCCAGACCCCGGCACCGGCGGCGAGCACCGCGACGAGCGGGACGCAGCCGAGGACCCAGGGCCAGGAGGGGCGCAGGTCGCCGCCCGTGGCGTAGAGCGCGGCGGCGGCGCCGACGGTGAGATAGCCGAGGACGGCTCCGGTCCACGCCGTGCGGGCGGAGGACGGGGTGTGGCCCTCGGCGGCGCGGTCCACGGCGTCGCGGGCGGCGCGGTGCAGCAGGAAGAGCGGCAGGGCGAGCAGCAGCAGCGGGGTGAGGCCGACGGGGGCGGGGAGGCCGGAGAGGGTGTCGGCGCGGATCAGTTCGACGCCGTGCGCGAGCAGCCAGAGGGAGGCGGCGAGATGCAGGGCACCACCCGGGCCGCTGTCGGGGTACGGCGAGCTGATCCACATCATCGTCACCAGCACGGCGAAGGAGCCGAGGCCGAGCCCGGCGGCGACGGCACCGCCGAGGAGGCTCGTGACGATGCCGTGGGAGTGGGCGCGGAGGGGGGTGAGGCGGCGGGTGAGCTGGTGGGCCAGTCGGGTGGGGAGTGACGACAGGGCCGCGAGCGACGGCAGGGACGGACGGCGGCGGCCCGGTGCGCGGTGGCCGGGCGGGCGGCCCGGCGGACGGGCGCTGGTGGTGCCGTCGGCGGGGCGATCGGTCATCGGGATCACGAGCGCCATGCTCCCAACGACACGCGCTTTCACCCCGTAACAGGCGAACCTCCGATGTGTCGCTCAATATGTGTTTATGTACTTTTTTGAGCGAAGGGGCGCCCTGTGACACAGAGCCCTGCCACTCCGCTCCCCCCGCCCAAGGAGTGCCGACGGCTGCGTGAGGCCGCCTCACTGACCCAGGCTCAGCTGGCCACCCAGGTCGGCGTCACCCGCGAGACGGTACGCGCCTGGGAGAACGGCCGGACGACACCGCGCGGACGCAAGCGCGAGGCGTACGCGAAGCTGCTGGCCCGGCTGGCGCAGCCGCAGAACGACCGATCCGAGGGTGGCGGACCCCGGGGTGGCGCGCTCCGGGGCGACGACGACGGCGGCCGGACCACGGCCGGTGAGGCGGACACCGAGGTGACAGCACGTCAGGAGCCAGTGCCCATGCCCGTACGCGAACGTCAGCAGCCGCTGCGGCCGGCCGTCGGGCAGACGGTGACGGCGGTCGCGGAGCCGGTCTCGGCCGACGCGCCCCCGGAACCGTTGTCGTCCCTGACCCCCGGTCAGGCGTTCGACGCGCTCTACACCTTCTGCGCCCCCGCCCTCGTCCGGCAGGCGTATCTGCTGTGCGGGCGGCGGGAGCTGGCGCGGGAGTCGGTGGAGCGGGCGTTCCAGCAGGCGTGGCAGCGCTGGCCCGAGGTGGCGGTCGACCGGGACCCGGCGGGGTGGGTACGGGCGGCGGCGTACGAGTACGCGCTCTCGCCCTGGCACCGCTACCGCCCGCGCTACCGCCATCCGGAGGCCCCGCCGGCGGACGCGGCGGACCGCGCGCTGCTCGGCACACTGCTGGAACTCCCGCCACCGCACCGCCGCACCCTGCTCCTCTACGACGGGGTCGGGCTGGGGCTGGCGGAGACCGCGGCGGAGACGGAGGCGAGCACTCCGGCGGCGGCGAACCGGCTGATGCACGCGCGCGAGAGCATCGCGGAGCGGTTGCCGGACCTCGCCGATCCGGAGGCGCTGCACGACCGGCTGGCGCGGCTGGCGTCGACGGAGCGGTTGCGCGCCGCTCAGCCGAAGCCGGTGCGGCTGGCCGGGGAGCGCAGGGCGCGGTTCTGGACGCGGGCGGCCATCGCGTTCACGGTGGCGCTGATCGGGGCGACGGCGCTCACGCTGCGGACCGCGCCCACGCAGTACGAGCCGCCGGTCGCGCCGGGGGAGACGGTCAAGGGGGTGCCGCCGAAGCCGGCGCCGGGGCCGTTGTCGCAGGCGCAGGTCGCGCTGCGGGCGAAGCTGAAGGCGGAGGTGGGCGCGGGGCCGGAGCGGGTGTTGCCGTTGGCGGAGTGAGGGGGTGAGGTGAGGGGGCGCGAGTGGAGCGCGGCGTGAGGGGTTGGAGGCGCCCCGAGAACTCGGTGGGCCCGTCCCAACTCCCAGGACGGGCCCACCGGTGTTCGCTCGAAAGGGCTGGTCAGCCCGCCAGGATCTCCCGGGCCAGCTGCGCCGTCTCGGTCGGCGTCTTGCCGACCTTCACGCCCGCCGCCTCCAGCGCTTCCTTCTTCGCCTGCGCCGTACCGGACGAACCGGACACGATCGCACCCGCGTGGCCCATCGTCTTGCCCTCGGGCGCGGTGAAGCCCGCGACATAGCCGACGACCGGCTTCGTCACGTTGTCCTTGATGAAGGCCGCGGCCCGCTCCTCGGCGTCGCCGCCGATCTCACCGATCATCACGATCAGATCGGTGTCGGGGTCGTCCTGGAACGCGGCGAGCGCGTCGATGTGGGTGGTGCCGATGATCGGGTCACCGCCGATGCCGACCGCCGTCGAGAAGCCGATGTCCCGCAGCTCGTACATCATCTGGTACGTCAGCGTGCCGGACTTCGACACCAGACCGATCCGGCCCGGCTTGGTGATGTCGCCGGGGATGATGCCGACGTTGGACTGGCCGACGGTGATGATGCCGGGGCAGTTCGGACCGATGATCCGGGTCTTGTCGCCCTTCTTGCCGGCGTACGCCCAGAACGACGCCGAGTCGTGCACGGCGATGCCCTCGGTGATCACGACGGCCAGCGGAATCTCCGCGTCGATCGCCTCGACGACCGCGTCCTTGGTGAACTTCTCCGGTACGAAGATCACGGATACGTTCGCGCCGGTCTGCTCGATGGCCTCCTTGACGGTCCCGAACACGGGTACCTCGGTGCCGTCGAAGTCCACGGTCGTCCCCGCCTTGCGCGGGTTCACGCCGCCCACGACGTTGGTGCCGTCGCCCAGCATGAGCTTGGTGTGCTTCATGCCCGTGGCGCCGGTCACGCCCTGGACGATGACCTTGCTGTCCTTGTTGAGCCAGATAGCCATGGTGTGTGGTGTCCTCGTCCTGAGTGCTTACTTTGCGGCGTGGGCCAGCTCGGCGGCCTTGTCGGCCGCGCCGTCCATGGTGTCGACGCGCTGCACCAGCGGGTGGTTGGCGTCGGTGAGGATCTTGCGACCCAGCTCGGCGTTGTTGCCGTCCAGCCGGACGACCAGCGGCTTGGTGACCTCGTCACCACGGTCCGCGAGCAGCTGAAGCGCCTGGACGATGCCGTTGGCGACCTCGTCGCACGCGGTGATGCCGCCGAAGACATTGACGAAGACGGACTTGACGTCCGGGTCGCCGAGGATGATCTCCAGACCGTTGGCCATCACCTGGGCGGAGGCACCACCGCCGATGTCCAGGAAGTTCGCCGGCTTCACGTTGCCGTGGTTCTCACCGGCGTACGCGACGACGTCCAGGGTGGACATGACCAGCCCGGCGCCGTTGCCGATGATGCCGACCTCGCCGTCCAGCTTGACGTAGTTGAGGTTCTTCTCCTTGGCCGCGGCCTCCAGCGGGTTCGCCGCGGCCTTGTCGTGGAGCTCCTCGAAGTCCGGGTGGCGGAACTCGGCGTTGTCGTCCAGCGACACCTTGCCGTCGAGCGCGAGGACCTCACCGGAGGCGACCTTGGCCAGCGGGTTCACCTCGACCAGGAGGGCGTCCTCCTTGATGAAGACGTCCCACAGCGTGACCAGCACGTCGGCGACCTTGTCGGCGACCTCGGCCGGGAACTTCGCGGCCTCGACGATCTCGCGGGCCTTCTGCGGGGTCACCCCGTCGATGGCGTCGATCGGGGTCTTGGCGACGGCCTCCGGGCGGGTGGCGGCCACCTCCTCGATGTCCATGCCGCCCTCGACGGACGCGATGGAGAGGAACGTGCGGTTGGCGCGGTCGAGGAGGAAGGAGACGTAGTACTCCTCGACGATCTCCGGCGCGGTCTCGGCGATCATCACCTTGTGGACCGTGTGGCCCTTGATGTCCATGCCGAGGATGTCCGTCGCGCGGGCGACGGCCTCGTCCGGGGTCGCGGCCAGCTTGACGCCGCCGGCCTTGCCGCGGCCACCGACCTTCACCTGGGCCTTGACGACGGACTTGCCGCCCAGGCGCTCGGTGGCTGCGCGCGCCGCCTCAGGCGTGTCGATGACTTCACCGGCCAGCACCGGTACATCGTGCTTGGCGAAGAGGTCCCTCGCCTGGTACTCGAACAGGTCCACGCGCTTCCGTCCCTATCAGTGATCTCGCGGTTCGTTGGATGCGTGGGCGTGCCGCGAAGGGCAACGTGACGTCCGCATGGGTCACAGGGGAAGCGCACACGGTGTCCGAGCGCGCGGCATGTCCGTCTCGCAGGTTATCGCTGCTACCGGAAGCGCCGTAAATCGAGAGTCACACCTGAGCGGTGATACCCGTCACATGATGCCGCGTTCTATGACACTGCGTGCCATTTGGGGGCGGGGAGGGAGGGGGAGCGGGGGGAGGGGGAGCGGGGGGAGGGGGGAGGCTGGAGGGGGCGGTGAGGTCGGGGGCGGCCGGGGGCCGGGGCCAGGGGCCGGGGTCCAGGGGCCTGCCGTGCAGGGGATGTGCAGGGAAGCGCGGCGCCTGCCGTGCCGGGGGCTGGGGCACCCCTCCCCTCCAGGGCCAGGACCCCTCCACGCCGGGGACCGAGGCACCTCCCGTCCGAGGCCCGGGACCCCACCGGGTTGGGGTTCACCCGGTGAGGCCCCTCGGTCGGCCCCGTCCTGGGGTACCGGAATCCTCGCCGGCCCCGGGGCCAGGGCCGGCCGGTCCCACCCCAATGGGACCGTCCGGCCGCGATCCGCGGGCCTGGGCGGACGAGCCGACGGCGTTCGACCGTTCCGGTGGGGCCCGGCGGAGTCTTCGGGTGAGTGAAGGGAGCGAGGGGAGGTGGGGTGACGGGCGCGAGAAACGTGGTGTCACCGACCGGACGGTACGAGATGGGGAAGCGGGCGGGGAGACCTTCGCTGGCCACTTTCGCCCGCCGGGTCGGACGGGCGCCCCTTTTGGCCGGATGGGTTCCCTTGGCTGGGCCCGCTGGCTCCTTGGCCGGGCCGGTGCCCCTGGCTGGGTAGGCGCCTCCAGCCCGGTAGGCGCCTCCAGTCCGGCAGGGTGCCTCCGGCCGGGTGAGCGCCTTCAGCCGGGCGGGGACCCTCGGCCGGGCAGGCACCTCCAGCGAGGCGGGGGCCGGGCAGGCACCTCCAGCGGAGCGGGCGCCCCGCCACCGACAGACCCCGTCTAGAGCGTCGGGCCCGTCTGGACCGACGGAACCGACGACACCGACGGGTCCGGAACCGGAAGCTCCCGTCTCTCGATCGCCGCCGCCATGACCTCCGGAAACAGCTCCGGCGTGCAGGCGAACGCCGGAGCGCCCAGCGCCGCGAGCGCCGCCGCGTGCTCCCGGTCGTACGCGGGCGCCCCCTCGTCCGACAGGGCGAGCAGCGTCACGAACTGCACCCCCGACGCCTTCATCGCCGCCACCCGCTTGAGCATCTCGTCGCGTATCCCGCCCTCGTAGAGATCGCTGATCAGCACCACCACCGTGTCGGCGGGCCGGGTGATCCGGGACTGGCAGTACGCCAGCGCCCGGTTGATGTCCGTGCCGCCGCCGAGTTGTGTCCCGAAGAGCACGTCCACGGGATCGTCCAGCTGATCCGTCAGGTCCACCACCGCCGTGTCGAACACCACCAGCCGGCTACTGATCGACCGCATCGACGCCAGCACCGCCCCGAACACCGACGCGTACACCACCGACGCCGCCATCGACCCCGACTGGTCGACGCAGAGCACGACCTCCTTGCGCACCGACCGCGCGGCCCGCCCGTACCCCACCAGCCGCTCGGGTACGACCGTCCGCCGCTCCGGCAGGTAGTGCTTGAGGTTGGCCGCGATCGTGCGGTTCCAGTCGATGTCGCGGTGGCGGGGGCGGCTGACCCGGGCACTGCGGTCGAGGGCGCCGGTGAGTGTGGCCCGCGTCCGGGTGGCCAGCCGTCGCTCCAGATCGTCGACGACCTTGCGCACCACCGCCCGCGCGGTCTCCTTCGTCGTCTCCGGCATCGCCTTGTTCAGCGACAGCAGGGTGCCGACCAGATGGACGTCCGCCTCGACGGCCTGGAGCATCTCCGGCTCCAGCAGCAGCGTCGACAGCCCGAGCCGGTCGATCGCGTCCCGCTGCATCACCTGCACCACGGGGGCGGGGAAATACGTCCGGATGTCCCCGAGCCAGCGCGCCACGGCCGGTGCCGAGGCGCCCAGCCCCGCCGCGCGGTCCTTCCCCCCTTCCTTCCCGGCGGGCTTCCCATAGAGCGTGGCCAACGCCCCGTCCATCGCCGCGTCCCGCCCGGACAGCCCGTACCCGGTCCCGTCGGCCCCTTCCCCGCCGCCGAGCACCAGCCGCCACCGCCGCAACCGCTCCTCCGCCGGACCGCCGCCCCCATCGGCCGCGCCCACGCCGTCACCGCTGTCCGTCATGTCGCCCTCCCGCCCGGTCACGCCACCCCCACGAGTTCGTCCGCCGCCCCCAGCAGCAGCCGTATGACCGGCTCCACGGCGCCCGCCCTCTCCGGGTCCAGGGCGTCGGCGAAACCCGGCACCGCGACCCCGGCGCCGACCGCCAGCGCCCGCTCCCCCGGTCCCCGGCGGACCAGCTCACCGAGGGTGCGCCGCACCCCCGCCTCGTACTCGGCGAACGTCCGCCGCAGCAGGGGCAGTACGTCGGTGAACGCCTCCGGCGACACCCCGGTCAGCCAGCTGTCGACCAGGCCGAGCAGCCGCTCGTCGTGCACCAGCAGCATCCCGCCCCCGGAGCCGCCCCCGACGAACCCCTCGATCCAGGCCGCCGCGTCACCGGGCGGGGTACCCGGCGACAGCGCCAGGCCCATCAGGCGCGCGGCCCCGGCCTGGTCCAGCCGCCCGTCGTCCAGCAGCAGCCGCGCGGACCGGCCCCGGACGATCCCCGGCACGGTGTCCCGCCCGGCCAGCACCTCCAGCACGTCCCGCCATCGCCCGCGCAGGCCGCCCGGCGCGGATGCCGCCGGGGCCTCCCCGTCGCCCTCCCCGGACACGCCTGACGCTCCGGACGCCGCCCGGTCCCCTTCCTCGCCCCGCGTGACCCCGGCCCGCCCCCCTTCCTGGCCCTCTCCGGCCCCGGCTCGCTCATCTCCCTCGCCCTCCCCGGCCCACTCCCTTTCCTGGCCCTCCCCGGCCCGCTCCCCTTCCTCACCCTGCGGGAACCGGACCCGCTCCCCTCCCCCGCCCTCCCCGTCGCCGCTCTCCGCCAGCAGCCCCACCGCCCCATGGACCGCGTCCACATGACGCCGCATCTCCTCCGCCGCCTCCGGGCCGAGGGCCGCGCAGGCCGGGGGCAGGCCGACGAAGACCCGTTCGGCGAGCCCGGTGGCGACCTCGGCCATGGCCCGCGTGTCCGTCCCCCGCACATCGCCGTAGCGCAGCGCACGCACCAGCGCGGGCAGCGCCTGCGCCAGACGCCCCACGTCCGCGTCCAGGGCGGCGCGGTCGGCGAGGACCCGCATGACCGCCGGCAGTGCGTCCGGCAGTTCGGCCAGCAGACAGCGCTCCGCCAGTGCCGTGACCTCGGCCAGGCCCGGGGCGGCCAGCGCGTCCGCCTCCGCCTTGGCCGTCGCGGCGCCGAGCACGGTCGTCCCCCACACCCCCGCCTCCGCGATCCGCACCGACAGCTCCGGCTCCCACCGCAGCCGCCAGGTCTCCCGGAAGGTGCCGGTGCCGCCCCGGGAGCGCACCGGCTCGCCCCACTCCACGCCCAGCAGCCGCAGCCGGTGCAGCAGCCTGCCGCGCGCGGCGTCGGTCTCCTTGCGCAGATCCAGCTCCATCTCCCGCTCCCGGGCCTCCGGTTTCAGCCGCAGCCTGCGCTGCGCCCGGTCCAGATCCCGCTGCAACGGCACCGCGGGAGCCGCCGCGGGCACCTCCCCCAGCACATCCCCGACCACCAGCCGGTCCCGGACCAGCGCCAACGGCACGTCCGAGCCCTCGCACATCACCGCACGCACCGCGTCGGTGGTCTCCCCGAGCCCCGGCAGCGGGCGCCCCCGCACCGCCGCCAGCGTCTCGGCCAGCCGGACCGCCTCGATCACATGGGCGGACGACACCACCTGGTCCTCGGCCCGCAGCAACGCCGCCACCTTGGCCATCCACCGCTCCACCGGCCGGTCCGGCGCCGCGAACAGATGCCCGTACCACCCCGGTGACTCGATGCCCGCCCCGTAGCCCCCGGCGCGGGCCAGCCGCCGGTACGTCCACGGCACCCAGGTCATGTCCGCCTTGACCTTGGGCAGCCCCTTCACCAGCGCCCGGTCCGCCGCCACGGCCGCCTTCCGCGCGAGCGCCGGAACATGCCACGCCCCGCACACCACGGCCACGCCGTCCCCGAACTCCCGCCGCGCCGCCCGCAACTGGAGCCGCATGTACGCCTCCCGTACGAGGTCCCGCGCGGGGCCGCCTTCGCCGTACGCCTCACGCAGCGCGTCCATGGCCTCCGCCAGCACCCGGAACGGCGCGAAGACATCGCCGCCGACCCCCCGGTGCTCCACGACGTCCTCCCACCACCGCTCGGCGTCGTCGTACCCGGCCGTCTCGGCGAGCACCGCGAGCGGATCGATCCGGACCGCCCCCTCCCTCTCGTCCCCGTCCCCCTGCTCGTCGCGCTCCCACGCCAGGGTGTGCGTCGCCGGGAGATCGATGAAGCGGGCCGGTACCCCCTGCTCCACGGCCCAGCGCAGGGCCGTCCACTCCGGGGAGAACTCGGCGAACGGCCAGAACGCGGAGCGGCCGGGCTCCTCCACGGCATGGGCGAGCAGGGCGACGGGCGGGCGCATGTCCGCAGCGGCGACCAGCGGGATCAGCGCGTCGGCCTCGGGCGGCCCCTCGATCAGCACCGCGCGGGGCCGCGCCGCCTCCAGCGCCGCCCGTACGGCCCGCGCCGAGCCCGGCCCATGGTGCCGCACCCCCAGCAGCAGCGGCCCGGCGGCGTCGGGCCGGGCCCCGGCAAGCGTCATCCCGTCCCCCCGCGCACCGCCCGCTTCCGGGACTGGCCCGCGAAGGGCCAGCCCAGATCGTCGTCACCGTCGCCGAACGGCCACCCGAGGTCGTCGTCCCCGAACGGCCAGCCCAGGTCGTCGTCACCGGAACACCGCCGCAGCCCGCCGCTCATGCGCTGACCTCCCTGCACGCCCGGTAGAAGTCCGTCCAGCCGTCCCGCTCGCGGACCACCGCCTCCAGATACTCCTGCCAGACGACCCGGTCGGCGGCCGGGTCCCGGACCACCGCGCCGAGGATGCCCGCCGCGACATCACCGGCCCGCAGCACGCCGTCCCCGAAGTGCGCCGCGAGGGCGAGGCCGCTGGTCAGTACGGAGATCGCCTCGGCGGTGGAGAGCGTGCCACTGGGCGACTTCACCTTCGTACGGCCGTCGGAGGTGATGCCGTCGCGCAGTTCACGGAAGACGGTCACGACCCGGCGGATCTCGTCGGCCCCGTCCGGGACGGCCGGCAGGTCCAGCGAGCGGCCGATCTGGTCCACCCGCCGCGCGACGATGTCCACCTCCGCGTCCACGCTCTCCGGCAGCGGCAGCACCACCGTGTTGAAGCGGCGGCGCAGCGCGCTGGACAGCTCGTTGACCCCCCGGTCGCGGTCGTTGGCGGTGGCGATGAGGTTGAACCCGCGCACCGCCTGCACCTCCGAGGCCAGCTCCGGGATCGGCAGGGTCTTCTCCGAAAGGATCGTGATGAGCGTGTCCTGGACGTCGGCCGGGACACGGGTCAGCTCCTCGACCCGGGCGGTCATCCCGAGGGCCATGGCGCGCATGACCGGGCTGGGCACCAGGGCGTCCCGGCTCGGGCCGTGGGCGAGGAGCCGCGCGTAGTTCCAGCCGTAGCGGATGGCCTCCTCCGGTGTGCCCGCCGTGCCCTGGACCAGCAAGGTGGAGTCGCCGCTGACGGCGGCGGCCAGGTGCTCGGACACCCAGGTCTTGGCGGTGCCGGGCACACCGAGCAGCAGCAGGGCGCGGTCGGTGGCCAGGGTGCTGACCGCGACCTCGACGATCCGGCGCGGGCCCACGTACTTCGGTGTGATCACCGTGCCGTCCGGCAGGGTGCCGCCGAGCAGATAGGTGGCCACGGCCCAGGGCGACAGCCGCCAGCGGGCCGGGCGCGGCCGGTCGTCCTGGGCGGCCAGCGCGGTCAGTTCACCGGCGAAGGCGTCCTCGGCGTGCGGACGCAGCGCCTCCGCTTCCTGCCCCACACTCACCAGCCCCTCCCCACTCTCCCCGCTCTCCCTGCTATCCCGGCTCTCTCGGCTCTCCCGCTTCTCCGGTGCGAACGTGTGCTCCCCTGGATCGGCTGGGTCGACGGACATCTGATCAACGGACACGGACATGGCTGAGGCCCCCTTCAGCTCGGCCGGTTCGGGTCTGGTTCCACCATGCACCACGCCACTGACAATCCACTCTGACGCGTAAATAGCAGCAGGTCATGTTGGGTGTGGGCAGGGCTGGGTGCCCGGTGGCCGTGATGGTCGCTGGGTGTCATGGCGCGGGTCGGTCAGGCCGCGCCTTCCAGCGGGTTGAGGGTGACGGTGTAGCCGAGCTGGTTGAGCTGGGTGATCGCCCGGCGGGTGGTGCGTTCGGGGTCGCGCTGGGTGAAGTAGGTGCCGCCGAGCTCGTGGTAGGGGACATGGTCGGTGAGCATGTGCCAGATCGCGGTGATGATCGAGTGCTCGACGGCGACCAGGGCCCGCATCGGGCCGCGGCGGGCGGTCAGCCGTTTGTAGCGGGCCTGCAGGTAGGTGTCCTTGGTCCTGGCCGCACCGAATGCCGCGAGGCCGAGGGCGCCTTTGAGGTACGGGTTGCCGGGACGGACCCTGGCGCTCTTGGTGCGGCCGGCGGACTCGTGGTGGCCGGGGCAGACCCCGGCCCAGGAGGCGAGGTGCTTGGCGGAGGCGAAACGGCTCATGTCGCCGCCGGTCTCCGCGATGATCACTTCGGCGACGGCCTGGTTGATCCCGGGGATGGTGTCCAGGAGACCGAGCGCGGGACGAAAGGGGGCCATCGCCTCCTCGATCCGCTCATCCAGCTGCCCGATGGCATCGGTGAGCTGGTCATAGTGATCCAGGTGCAGCCGGGTCAGGAAGGCGTGGTGGGCGCGGAAACGTCCGGTCAGCGCCTCGGCGAGCTCGGGGATCTTGTTGCGGAGCTTGCGTTTGGCCAGCTCCGCGAGGACCTGCGGGTCACGTTCCCCCGCGATGAGGGCTTCGAGCATGGCCCGGCCGGAGACCCCCATGATGTCGGAGGCGACCGCGGCCAACTTGATCCCGGTGTCCTCCAGCAGCTTCTCCAGGCGCTGCACGATCCGGCCGCGCTCGCGGGTCATCTGGGTGCGGGCGCGGGTCAGGTCCCGCAGCTCACGCACCGGCTGTTCGGGCACGAACGACGGACGGACCAGACCATGCGCTCCGAGCTGGGCCGGCCAGGCCGCGTCCGAGACGTCCGTCTTGCGGCCGGGCAGGTTCTTGACCTGCCGGGCGTTGACGAGGATCACGTTCAACTCATCGGCCAGCAGGTGGTAGAAGGGCTTCCAGTAGTCCGACGTAGCCTCGATGACCACCAGGGTGACTCCCGCGGCGAGCAGGTGCTCCCGCAGGGCGAGCACCGCGTTCGTGGTCGAACCCCAGGTCGTGGTCCCGGTCGTGAACGACCCCCGCCGTTTGGTACTCGGGGTGCGGACACACGCCTTGGCGTCCTTCTTGCTGATGTCCACCCCCGCGCAGCGTTCGTGCAGCACGTCCACGGTTCCGCTCCCTCCCTCGACGGCCGAGTGGTACGCCGTTCCGGGAGGGCCAGGGTGAATCAGGAATTCTGACGCACGTGCTCGCAGCAACACTCCACGGTTCCCGTGGACGGCCCCCAGCACCACGCTGACCTGCGAGCTCACTGGCATCACAGAGCAATCGGTTTCGACCGGAACGAACCCCACCAGCGTCCCGCAGCGGCATCAGCCCACGTCAGAGGTAGACGGAAGCACCCCGGCGCGCGCCACAGGATTTACCACGCCCCCGGCGCGCACCGAAGGTGCGCAGGTTCGCTGACCTGCGAAAACGCGCTGGCAGAGCCGATTGTCAGTGGTGGGCCCTACCTTCGATGTCATGACTGAGCAGGGGGTGCGCTGGACCGCGGACCAGGTGCTGGCACTGGCGCCTGACGCTGCGTCACGCGCAGCGGGCAGCAAACTCGGCGCGGCCAGCCCGTGGTCCGGGACGGGCACGTGCGGCGAGGGGACGGTGTGGGGGGAGTGCAAGGGCGGCGGCAGCACGCCGTATCGCACGGTCGTGGACCTCGCGGGCCGCTCCGGACCCGCGTACCAGTGCAGTTGTCCGAGCCGGAAGTTCCCGTGCAAGCACGTGCTGGGGCTGCTGCTCCTCTGGGCGGGCGGGGACGCGGTGGTGCCGGTCGGCCAGGCGCCGGACTGGGCGGCGCGGTGGACCGAGGGGAGAAGAGAGCGTGCCGAGGCACCGGGTGGCGGGGTCGCCGACCCGGAGGCGGCACGGCGGCGGGCGGAGCGCCGGGCCGAGCGGGTCACCGCGGGCGCGCTGGAGCTGGAGCAGCGCCTCACCGATCTGCTGCGCGCCGGACTGGCCACGGCGGACGGGGCGGGGTACGGGCAGTGGGAGGAGACGGCGGCCCGCATGATCGACGCCCAGGCCCCGGGGCTCGCGGCGCGTGTACGGGAGTTGGGGGCGATACCCGGGTCCGGTCCGGGCTGGCCGGTGCGGTTGCTGGAGGAGTGCGCGCTGCTGCATCTCCTCGACCGGGGCTGGCTCCGCCGCGAACTGCTGCCGGACGACCTGGCGGCCACGGTCCGCTCCCGCATCGGCCTGCCCGCCCCGGCCCAGGGACCACCGGTACGCGACCACTGGCTGGTCCTGGCCCAGTACGACACGGTGGACCCGAAACTGACGACCCGCCGCATCTGGCTGCACGGCACGGCCTCGGGACGTACAGCCCTGATCCTCGCGTACGGCGCGGTCGGCCGTGCCCCGGAAGTCTCCCTGCCGGTCGGGGCCGCCCTGGACGCCGAGGTGTCCGCGTACCCCGGCGGGCGCCAGTTCCGGGTGGCGCTCGGCGAGCAGTTCGCGCCGACCGCCCCCAGCGCCGTACGCCCCCCGGGCGGTACGACGGGACAGGCGGCGGCCCGCTACGGGGACGCGCTCCGGCATGACCCGTGGCTGGACGCGGTGCCGGTGACCCTGGACCGGGTGGTGCCCGTCCCGGATGGCGACTCCTGGCAACTGGCGGACACGGACGGGGACACGGCCCTGCCGCTCGCCCCGGCCGCGCGGAGCCGCCCCGGCCTGTGGCGGCTGATCGCCCTGTCGGGCGGCACTCCTGTCACGGTCTTCGGCGAATGCGGCCACCAGGGATTCCATCCGCTGACGGCGTGGGCGGAGGGGCCGGGTGAGGCCGTCCGGCTCGCCTAGAGCGCGCCGCCTCCTTCCTGCCCGGCTCACCCAGATCGTGCCGCCCACTTCCCGTCCGGCCCGCCCAGATCGTGCCGTCACCCTCCGTCCGGCTCGCCTACGTCGTGCCGTCACCTTCCCGCCCCCGCGCGGCGACCCGCCCACTCACCACCAGCCAGCCCGCTCAGGAAACGGAAGTCCAGGCCACCTCAAGTCCCGGAAACCGCCCGCCCCTCCCCCGCACCCCGCCCGGCCAAGCCAAGCCAAGCCCCCGGAAGGAGCCCCCTATGAGCCGCCCATCCACCCCCACCTGGGAAGACCTGGTCACCGCCGCCCTACTTGGCACGGACCGCCGTACGCCGCCCGGCGTGTCGCCCGGACCGGCGGCACCGGACGCCCTCCTGGACGCCGCCGCGCGGGAAACCGTCCGGCGCCGCGCCGGGATACGCCCCGCGCGGGCCGCGCCCCGGCCGGAACCCGCCCCCATGGACCCACGGCCCGCACTGCCCAGGGCCGCCGCCCGCCGGCTCGCCCAGTTCCTGGCCGACCGCCCCGGCACCACGGGCGGCGGCCGTCGGGGCGCCGCCCCGGACCTGATGGAGCTGCTGCCCCAGTGGCTGGCGGCGGCGAACGCCCACGGATACGCGGCACCCCCGGAGGCGTTGCCCGCCCTGCTGGACGCGGCCCGGGGCCGGACGGATCTGCGCCCGGCGGCGCTGGCGTTCGCCGGACAGCGGGCCCTGTGGCTGGCCCGGCTGAACCCGGACTGGCGGTTCGCGCTGCGGTCGACGCCGGGCGGCGGCGCGGTCCTGCCCCGGCTGGAGGACACGGAGGGCGTGCGGCGGCTGTGGCAGGAGGGGCTGTTCGCCGAGCGGGTGGCGCTGCTGGCCGCGCTCCGGGCACGGGAACCGGCCGCCGCGCGGGAGCTGCTCGCCGGGACATGGCCGTCGGAGCGGGCCGAGGACCGGCTGATGTTCCTCGACTCGCTGCGGAGGGAACTCACGGAGGCGGACGAACCGTTCTTGGAGCAGGCGCTGTCCGACCGGAGCCGCAATGTCCGGGCCACGGCGGCGGAGCTGCTCTCGGCGCTGCCCGGTTCGGCGCTGGCGGGGCGGATGGCGGGCCGGGCGGGCTCGTGCGTGGCGCTGGACCCGCTGCGGAACACACCGACGATCACCGTCGAGGCGCCGCATGAGTGCGACGCGGGCATGGAGCGGGACGGCGTGGCGCCCAAGGCGCCGAGCGGCCGGGGCGAACGGTCGTGGTGGTTCGGCCAGTTGGTGGAGTCCGCGCCGCTGACGGCCTGGCCGCCCCGGCTGGGGGGCCGTACGGCGGCGGAGATCGTCGCCCTGCCGGTGGCCGACGACTGGCGCGGCGAGCTGCACGCGGCCTGGTGCCGGGCGGCCGTGCGGCAGCGGAACCCCGACTGGGCGCGGGCGCTGCTGGGCGCGGCGTCCTCGCCGGACGCGGGCGGACCGGGAGCGGTGTCGCTGGCGGAGCGGGCCCGGCTGCTGGGGACGCTGGAGGCGGACGAACGGGCCGCGTGGGTGGCCGGGTTCATCGCGGCACACGGGTTGTCCGAGGCGTTCCAGTTGCTCGGGGTGTGCGCGGTGCCGTGGTCGGGGCCGCTGGGCGGGGCGGTGGTCGACGCGCTCAACATCGCGCGGGACGCGGGGAGTTACCCGTGGAGCTTCAGCGGGGTGATGGGGCTCGCCGAGCGCTGTCTCGACCCGTCGGAGGCGAGCCGCCTCGACGCTCTGATGGCGGCACCGGAGGAGCCGGAGGACGCGTCACCGGGCGCCGGGGGCTACTGGTCGGAGGCGTTCCAACGCCTGGTCACGACGCTACGGCTACGGGCGGCCATGGCGGAGGAACTGGCGGGGCGAGCATGAACGCCGTACGGCCTACTGACCACCGACCCGGCGAACGCGGACCGCCACCCGGCCCCCGCTCACCGACCGGGCGAACCCGGACCCCCATCCGGCCCACCACTCACCGACCCAGCGAATCCGCAAGCCCGGCTTGGAACTCCATCCGAACCCGCTCACCGACTGGGCGAAACCGGACCCGACGCGACCCACCGACCACCGACCACCGACCCAGCGAGCCCGGAACTCAGCCCGCCCCACCGACCGCCAACCGCCCGACAAGAACCGCAATCCGCCCACCAGGGACGAACTCTCGCCCCACAAACCCCTCAGGACGCCGCAGGCTGCCGCACATTCTCCCGCACCCACTCCACGATCGACGTCGTCGTGGCACCCGGTGTGAAGATCGCGGCGACGCCCTTCGCCCGAAGCCCGGGGATGTCCTCCTCGGGAATGATGCCGCCGCCGAAGACCAGGATGTCCGCCGCGTCCCGCTCCTTGAGCAGATCGATCACGGCGGAGAAGAGCGTGTTGTGGGCCCCGGAGAGGATGGACAGTCCGATGGCGTCGGCGTCCTCCTGGATCGCGGTGTCGACGACCTGCTCGGGCGTCTGGTGCAGGCCGGTGTAGATGACCTCCATACCGGCGTCCCGCAGGGCCCGCGCGATCACCTTGGCCCCCCGGTCGTGGCCGTCGAGCCCCGGCTTGGCCACCACCACGCGGATCGGACCGGCTGCCACACCCATCACTGCCTCCATGAAGCGACGTCATCCATCCGTACCGACAAGGACCGCACGCCATAGACATGCCGTACTCCCCGGCCGTATCACACCTGTGCTCCGTGCGCCTCCCGACCGGGGCCGCCCGGGGTACGGGGCGGTCGCCGGTCCCTGGCCGGGCGCCGTCCGGGGTCCGGGCGGGCGCGGGAAGTGAACGAACGTTATCTCCAGCATCCCGCACCCCGCAGTTTCGTGGCCGGGAGCGAGGGGGAAATCACACGTGGGACATATTCACAGCGCGTCGCCCCAAACGCTCCGCGGTCCGGGCACCGCAAGCGTCCGTGGTCCAGGGACCACGGAAGGGACCGTACGCACCGGGAGCCGCGACGAGATCGCCGCACCAGCCCGCCGCAGCACCGCCTCGCGACGGCACGGCGACCAGGCGCCGCACACGGCGGACGCCGCCCTTCTCGCACCGCGGCTGCCCGCGAGGGCACGGGGGACAGAGCCGTCCTCGGGCGTGCCGACGGGAGGTCGGGCATGAAGGTCACCAGCGTCCTGTTGCCCTTTCAACCGCTGTACCGGCGACTGCTCCCAGACAGTCTGACCGGGCTCTCCATGACCCTGCTGAAAGCGACCGCGCTGGATCTCGCGATTCTCGCGGGGCATCTGCTGCTCTATCCGTCCGGCATCATCCAGGAGCGCCGCCCGGCAGCCCCGGCCCTCCCGCCCGACCCGACGGACGGCCCGTCCCCCGCCACGCCCGACGCCGCCGCCACCCGGCTGCCCACCCCGGCCAGACCCCCGGTGGTGCTGCTGCACGGCTTCATCGACAACCGCTCGGTCTTCGTCCTGCTGCGCCGCTATCTCGCCCAGCACGGCCGGGAGCAGGTGGTCTCGCTCAACTACTCCCCGCTGACCTGCGACATCCGCACCGCCGCCGAGCTGCTCGGCCGGCACATCGAGGCGCTGTGCGCGCGCACCGGCAGTGACCGGGTCGACATCGTGGGCCACAGCCTGGGCGGACTGATCGCGCGCTACTACGCCCAGCGGCTCGGCGGCGATCTGCGGGTCCGCACCCTGGTCACCCTCGGTACGCCGCACTCCGGTACGCGGGTGGCACCGCTGGCCGACGCGCATCCGATCGTCCGCCAGATGCGCCCCGGCTCGCCGGTCATCGAGGAGCTGGCGTTCCCGGCGCCGGGGTGCCGTACACGGTTCGTGAGCTTCTGGAGCGACCTGGACCATCTGATGGACCCGCTGGAGACGGCCTGCGTCGACCATCCCGACCTGCTGGCGGACAACGTACGGGTCAGCGGCATCGGCCATCTCGCCCTGCCGGTGCATCCGGCGGTGGCGAACGGAATCCGCCAGGCCCTCGACAGCCCGCCGCTTCTGGCGGACACCGGCGCACACGCCGGTGCGGGCGGCGGACTGACCGTGGCCTGAGCCGTCCCTGCCGCACCGGAACCGCGACGCCGACCAGGGCCACGACCGCCCCCGTGGTAACCGACAGCAATCTCCCGACTCGCCTGCGTGACCAGCACAAAGGCCGGTGATCGCGCCCTACGGGGCGCAACAACACACCCACACAGCCGGTTTACAGCGGCCTCACAGAGGCCGTTTTATCGAACGAGCCTCGAACACAAAGCCAAACTCGCGTGCAGGGACCGCCGAAACACGGCCGAATGCCCGTTTCCAGTGAGCGGGAAACCTGAGGAAGATTGTCGCGCCCGCATACCGCCGGGTACAGTCACCGCACTGCTCTGCCAGCCCCTGTTGCCGAGGCGAAAGAGAAGTTGGTGAACGACCGTCACCCGTCGGGGACTTTGACCACCCCGGCTCCGGCTTCCGACGCCGCCCCCGGGCCCTATCCCGCGTACGGCACCCAGGAAGCCCAGTACGGCGACTTCACCACACCTGCCGGGCCCCATGCGAACGATTTTGGCACCGGCGCCCACCCCACCGGCTTCGCGGCCGACCCCCTCTTCGGCGACCTCCCCGGCGACCCGCACACCGGAACCGGCACCTACGACGCCACCCAGTGGTCGACCGGCGGCCAGCAGATCCTGAACCAGGACCCGTACGCGGCCCAGCACATGGCCGCCTACGACTCCGGCAGCTACGACGCCACCGCCTGGGCCGACGGCTATCAACCGCTGTCCGCCGTCCCGCCGCAGTCCGGGCCCGCCGACGGCAGCGGCCAGTGGGACGCGACCGCCTGGCTCCCGCCCGAGCAGCCCTGCACCCCCGCCGACGCCACCCAGCACTGGGAGTGGGGCACACAGGCGTTCGACACCGGCGCCTACGACGCCACCCAGTGGAACTCCGGCGCCCCGGACCCCGACCACCGGCCCACCGGCGACTACACGCAGCCGGACGGCAGCACGTACCACCAGGCACCCGACGCCACGGCCGGCGAGTACCACCAGCCTTCCGACACGGGCGAACACCACCAGCTCTCCGACACCGGCGACTACGCCCCCCAGGACGGCGGCTACGGCTCCCCCGCCTCCGAGTACGGGTCAGGCGAATCGTTCCACGAACAGGCCACGGCGACCTTCGAGCAGGTCGCCCACGACGCCGCCGTACCCGGCGCGCACCCGGCCGGGGACGAGTTGGCGGCCACCGGCGAGCTGCCCGCCGTCGTCCTGCTGGACGGGCAGGAGGACATCGCCCCGGCCCCCGGTACCCGGGCCGCAGCGCGCGGCGCCTCCCGTTCCCGCCGCCGCGCCCCCGCCAAGCGCTCGGCGCTGATGACGGTGGCGATCCCCTCGGCCTGTGTGATGGGCGTCGCCGGTATCGCCGCCGCCTCCGTCGGTTCGCTGACCGACGACGCCAAGGAGACCTCGACCACCGCCGCCGACGCCCAGCCGGTGAAGCCGTCCACCGCCAACAACCAGCTGGACACCCAGCTGGCGAGCCTCAGCGCGGAGGCCGACGACTTCGCCGACCGGGCCAGCCGCACCCAGGAGCGCATCGACCTCAAGGCCGAGCAGGAGGCCGAGCGCAAGCGCGCGGCGGAGGAGGCGGCCCGCAAGGAGCGGCTGCGCCCCAAGTTCTCCCTCCCGGTCGCGCAGCACGGGCTGAGCGCCTATTTCGGCCAGTCGGGCATCAACTGGATGTCCGTGCACAGCGGCATCGACTTCCCGGTCTCCTACGGCACGCCGGTCCTCGCGGCCACCGACGGCACCGTACGCACCCAGTTCAACTCCGCGTACGGCACGATGGTGATCCTCACGGCGATGGACGGCACCGAGACCTGGTACTGCCATCTGTCGACCTACGCGGTCGCCGCCGGCACGACGGTCAAGGCCGGCGACACCATCGCGTACTCCGGCGACTCCGGGAACTCGACCGGCCCGCATCTGCACTTCGAGGTCCGGCCGGGCGGGGGCGGGGCGATCGACCCGCTGGCCTGGTTCCGCAGTCACGGCCTCGACCCGACCTGAGCCGAGCTCTCTCCCGGCGTCGGTGAGTGAGCCCGGCCGACGGCTACTCGGCCGGGCGCCGCCGCCCTGCTACAGCTTCTCCACCGGCGCGTACCGCAGCAGCAGCCGCTTCGGCTTGGCGTCCCCGAAGTCGATCGTCGCCTCCGCGTTCCCCCCGGTGCCCTTGACCCCCACCACCGTGCCCAGCCCGAACTGGTCATGGGTCACCCGGTCGCCGACGGCCAGCGCGACCACCGGCTTCTCCGACGTCCCTCTGCGGGTGGCGAAACCCGACGCGCCGGAAGCGGTCGAACGGGAGCGGGACGCGGACGAGGACAGCGACGCGGCGACCCCGGAGAGCGGACCGGCCGGAGCCGCCGTGGCCCCCGTACGTTTCCAGTCGACGTGTGTCGGCGGGATCTCCTCCAGGAACCGGGACGGCGGGTTGTACGACGGCTGTCCCCAGGCGCTGCGCATCGCGGAGCGGGTCAAATAGAGCCGCTCCCGCGCGCGGGTGATGCCGACATAGGCGAGGCGCCGTTCCTCCTCCAGCTCCTTGGCCTGGCCGAGGGCGCGCATGTGCGGGAACACGCCGTCCTCCATGCCGGTCAGGAAGACCACCGGGAACTCCAGGCCCTTGGCGGTGTGCAGGGTCATCAGGGTGATGACCCCGTCGCCGTCCTCCTCGTCCGGGATCTGGTCGGAGTCGGCCACCAGGGCGACCTGTTCCAGGAAGTCCGCCAAGGTGCCCGCCTCACCCTCGGCGCGCTCCTGTTCGAACTCCAGGGCGACGGCGGCCAGCTCCTGGAGGTTCTCGATCCGGGTCTCGTCCTGCGGGTCGGTGGACGCCTGCAACTCGGCCAGATAGCCCGTGCGTTCGAGCACCGCCTCCAGGATGGTGGCCGGCCCGGCGCCGGACTCCACGATCGTACGGAGGTCCTCCATGAGCGTGTTGAAGCGCTTGACGGCGTTGGTGGACCGCGCGGCCATGCCGTACGCCTCGTCGACCCGCTTCAGGGCCTGCGGGAAGCTGATCTTCTCGCGCTGGGAGAGGGCGTCGATCATCGCCTCCGCGCGGTCGCCGATTCCGCGCTTGGGGACGTTGAGGATGCGGCGCAGCGGCACCGAGTCCTCCGGGTTGGCGAGGACCCGCAGGTAGGCCAGGACGTCCCGGACCTCCTTGCGCTCGTAGAAGCGGACGCCGCCGACGACCTTGTAGGGCAGGCCGACGCGGATGAAGACCTCTTCGAAGACCCGGGACTGGGCGTTGGTCCGGTAGAAGACGGCCACATCACCGGCCTTGGCGTCACCGGCGTCCGTGAGACGGTCTATCTCGTCGGCGACGAACTGTGCCTCGTCGTGCTCGGTGTCGGCGACATAGCCGGTGATGCGCGCGCCCGCGCCCGCGTTGGTCCACAGGTTCTTGGGGCGGCGGGACTCATTGCGCTCGATGACCGCGTTGGCGGCGGACAGGATCGTCTGGGTGGAGCGGTAGTTCTGCTCCAGCAGGATCGTCGTCGCGTCCGGGTAGTCCTCCTCGAACTGGAGGATGTTGCGGATGGTGGCGCCCCGGAAGGCGTAGATCGACTGGTCGGCGTCGCCCACCACGCACAGCTCGGCGGGCCGGAGGTCGTCCTCGCGGGGCGGTACGTCCTCGTCGTGCGCGCCCGTGCCGACGAGTGCGCGGACCAGGGCGTACTGGGCGTGGTTGGTGTCCTGGTACTCGTCCACCAGGACATGCCGGAAGCGGCGGCGGTAGTGCTCGGCGACATCGGGGAACGCGCGCAGCAGGTTGACCGTCGTCATGATGAGGTCGTCGAAGTCGAGCGCGTTGGCCTCGCGCAGCCGGGACTGGTAGAGCGCGTAGGCCTGGGCGAGGGTCTTCTCGAAGCCGTCGGTCGCCTGGGCGGCGAAGTCCTCCTCGTCGATCAGTTCGTTCTTGAGGTTGCTGATCTTGGCGCTGAAGGACTTGGGCGGGTAGCGCTTGGGGTCGAGGTCCAGGTCGCGGCAGACCAGGGCCATCAGGCGCTTGGAGTCGGCGGCGTCGTAGATGGAGAACGACGAGGTGAAGCCGAGCTTCTTGGACTCGCGGCGCAGGATGCGGACACAGGCGCTGTGGAACGTCATCACCCACATCGCGTGCGCGCGGGGGCCGACGAGCTGCTCCACGCGCTCCTTCATCTCACCGGCGGCCTTGTTGGTGAAGGTGATCGCGAGGATCTGGCCGGGGTGGACACCGCGCTCGGCGAGCAGATAGGCGATGCGGTGGGTGAGCACCCGGGTCTTGCCGGAGCCCGCGCCGGCCACGATGAGCAGCGGGGTGTCCGCGTGGACGACCGCCGCGCGCTGGTTCTCGTTGAGCCCGTCCAGCAGCGCGGCCGGGTCGAGGGCGGGGCGGGGGGCGCCGTCCCGGTAGAACGCGTCCCGGCTCGGGGGCGTGTCGAACTTCCCGCCGAACAGATCGTCCGGAACCGGCTCCGGTACGTGATCGTCCTCGGGCGGAGGCGGGGGTTCCTCCTCGTGCCCGCGAGGGGTCCGGAGGTCCGCCAGGAAGCTGTCGTCAAAGAGGCTGCTCATCGCTCTCCGAGTCTAGGCCGCCCCACTGACAACCCGTGGCCGTCCCGGACAGATCCCGCGCCCGCCCCGCCCTTTCCGGTGGTCACACAGGGTGGCGGATCTTGAGCAGGGCGGGGTGGGAGGGGGTGCGGCGGACACCGTAACGACCGCCGGACGGAAAGGTCACGAAAATGTATCGGGCATATCGCCCACCAACCTTCACAGGCGCCACAGCAGTTGGCTACCGTTCCCGACAGGCCGAACGACCCCCACCGGCGAACCTCGCCGGGCCGTCCGGCCTCCGCCGAGTCCGGCGAGCCCTCGCGGCGGCCGGAGCCGGGGACCCACCGACATCTGGGGTGAATCGGTCCCGACTTCCTTGCAGGAGCGGACCGTAGGGCAACCCTTCCGAAGCACCCGCCCGAACCCGACAGCTAACCCGGTAGGCGGCCCATGGAAGGAGTCGCCTCCTTTGGCGTCGCACCGCAAGTACCGCCCCTCGGGCCCGCGCGTGGCCGGAATACGCACACCCGCCCTCGCCACCGCGGCCCTCACCTCCGTCGCCCTGCTCTCCCAGACGGCCGACGCCGCTCCCGCGGACGACAAGCCGAGCCTGGAGGAGGTCGAGAAGAAGGTCGACGACCTCTACCGCCAGGCCGAGTCGGCGACGGAGAAATACAACGCGGCGAAAGAGAAGACCACCAAGCAGCGCAAGCAGGTCGACACCCTGATGGACGACGTCGCCCGGCGCGCCCAGAAACTGAACGACGCGCGGGAGGAACTGGGTTCCTACGCCGCCGCCCAGTACCGCACCGGGGCCGCCGCCCCCAGCACCGCGAGCCTGCTGCTGGCCGACTCGCCACAGGACTACTTCGACCAGACCCAGCTGATGGGGCGGCTCACCGAGCGCCAGAAGACCGCGGTCGACGACTACTTCGCCCAGCAGTCCGACACCATGGACAAGCGCCGGGAGGCTGGGAAGAGCCTGGAGACCCTCACCGACACCCAGGACGACCTCAGGACGGCCAAGGCGACCGTCCAGCGCAAGCTGGCGAACGCGCGGGAACTGCTCTCCGATCTGACCGCGCAGGAGAAGGCCCGGCTCGCCGAGATCGAACGGCGCAAGCAGGCAGAGGCCGAGCGCAAGGCCGAGGAACTGGCCCGGCAGCAGCAAGCCGAGGAGGAGCGGCGCCAGGAGGAGGCCGCCCGGCAGCAGACCGAGGAGCAGAGCGGCTCCGCGGGCTCGGCGGGCTCGGCGGACTCCGGTTCCGGCTCCACCGGCACCGGCACCGGCTCGGACCCGTCGGCCACGGACCCGGCCTACTCCACCAAGGCCGAGAAGGCCATCGCGTTCGCCCGCGCCCAGATCGGCAAGCCGTACGTATGGGGCGCCACCGGACCCGGCTCCTACGACTGCTCCGGCCTCACCCAGGCCGCCTGGAAGGCCGCGGGCGTCACCCTCCCGCGCGTCACCTACGACCAGGTCAAGGCGGGCACCACGGTCACCGTCTCCGCCGCCCGCCCCGGCGACCTCGTCTTCTTCTACGACGACGTCACCCATGTCGGCCTCTACATCGGCAACGGCAAGATGATCCACGCCCCCAAGCCGGGCGCCTACGTCCGCGAGGAGTCGATCTTCTACGACGGCGAGTCGTCCATCCACAGCGTGGTACGGCCCGCCTGACGTCCCGGAGATCCGGGACGGGCGTGGGGGCGCGCGGTAGTGAACCGTCCCTAGGGACGTCCGCGCGCCGGGGGCGCGTGCGGAGAGGCACGCGCCCCTTCGAGGTCAACGGGTCAACGGGTCAACGGGTCAACGGAAAGGTAACCCTTCGCGCGGAATGTACCGATCGCCGGACTTTCCCTCGGTCGCCGTGCGCGCCCCCACGTTCCCCGGCGGCGCGCTCCTTACCATCGCCCCATGTCCGGCACCACATCCCTCCGCGCCTGGTGGGCGCAGCGTCCACCGGCAGCCGGGTCCGCCGTCATGGCGACCGGCATCGTGTCGACGGGGCTGAATCTGGCCGGATACGCCGTACTGTCCGGGATTCTGCTGGTGGTGGCCGCGATCACCTGGCTGGCCCTGGCGGCGGACTTCACCTCACGCCTGCTGGGCGACCGCGGGAGATGGCTGGAAGAGGCCGGTACGCCCACCGCGCTCACCGCCGTCGCCGCCACCACCGTCCTCGGCACCCGGCTCTCCGCGCAGGACTGGCAGCTCCCGGCCGAAGTCCTGCTGGCTCTGGCGGCGCTGGTCTGGCCGGTGCTCCTCGTGCTCGTCGTGACCCACTGGCACGAGCGGATGCCCGGTGCGGTGTTCCTGGGCTGCGTCGCCACCCAGGGACTCGCGGTGCTCGGCGGGACCCTGGCGAAGGCGGAGGGGGTGGCCTGGCTCGGACACGCCGCCATGGTGCTGTTCTGGCTGGGACTCGTCCTGTACGCCGTCGCACTGACCCGCTTCGACTTCCGGCAGCTCTGGGAGGGGGCCGGTGATCACTGGGTCGCGGCCGGGGCGCTCGCCATCTCCGCGCTGGCCGGCTCGAAACTGATCGCCGCGGACAGCCCGGCGCTCTACCTCTGGAACTCCGACGACCGCGGGGTGCTGCGGACCGTCACCAGCGCCCTGCTCGCACTCGACCTCGCCCTCTACGCCGTCCTCCTGGTGGCGGAGGTGGTCCGGCCCCGGCCGCACTACGACGTACGGCGCTGGGCCACCGTGTTCCCCATGGGCATGACCGCGACGGCGATGCTGTCCGTCGGGACCGCGATGGACGTCTCCTGGCTGCGGACCCCGGCCGAGGTGCTGCTGTGGCTCGCCGTGGCGGCCTGGCTGGTGGTCGCGGCCGGGGCGATCGAGAGCGCGTGGCGCGCGATCCACGTCCCCGCGCCGGACTCACCCGGCGAAGACACCGGCCGCACACCGTAGAGGTCCCACATGCCCGGGTCCCGCAGGCCCGTACCCCTGTGCGGACCTATGTCCAGAGCACCGCGATGAAGATGTTCGCCGTGGTCAACAGTCCCACCAGGCCGAACAGGCTCTTGTCCACCTTCTCGTCGTCCCGCTTGACGTAGACCAGCCCGAGGATGACCACAAGCAGCGCCAGCTTCACGCCGATCTTGATGTTGTTCACGGTCTGGTCGTCGGCCTGATTCAGACCGACCAGGACGACGCCCGTGACCAGCATGGTCAACGCGCCGTGCAGCATGGCGGGGACGAATCGCGCGGTCCCCTGCCCCATCGCCTTCATCTGGGTGAGAAAGCCACCGAGCAGCGAGGCGATGCCGATGATGTGCAGTCCGACGAAGAGGTGGATGAGTACGTCCATGGGGCCGGAGCCTAACCAGCGCCCCTCACGGCCCCGCACACCGGGCACCTCCGGGCCGCCCCGCCGCCCCCACATATACTCCCGGCCCCCCGCACCGCCGCCGAACCCCCGCTTCGGTCAGCACCGTGTGCGAAGACGCTCCCCCACCCGCTCCCACCTCGCCGAAATACGGTCACGTCCGCTCCCCTGCCGCCATTTCCATACATTCCGTTACCGAGCTGTCACACCGCGGCCTAGCGTCCTCCCCCAGACGACCGGCTCCCCACCGGGCGCCCCGCCCAGGGCGACGGTACGAAAGGACGTGCAGTCCAACGTGGCAGCGCACCGCAAGTCCCGACAGCTCCCGGCCGGTGGCGGCAAGGCCCGCAAGGCGGCCACACTCGCCCTCGCCGGAGCGGCCACCGCGACCGTGTTCGACGGGACCGGCCATGCCGCACCCGAGCTGACCACGGCACAGGTCAAGGCCAAGGTGGACCAGCTGTACCAGGAGGCGGAGGCCGCCACCGAGCGGTACAACGGCGCCAAGGAGAAGTCCGAGGCCGCGCGGGACCGCCTGGCCGTGCTCCAGGACGAGGCGGCCCGCAAGGAGGACCAGCTCAACACCGAGCGGACGGCGCTGGGCACGGTGGCCGCCGCCCAGTACCGCACCGGCGGCCTCGACCCGGCCATCCAACTCGCCCTCTCCGAGGACCCCGACGGCTATCTGGAGGGCGCCGCACTCGCCGAGCGCGCGGGTGACCGGCAGTCCGCGGCGGTCACCCGGGTCCGCAAGCACCTGGGCGAGATCGAGCGGCTGCGCGGAGCCGCCCGCGTGGAACTGGCCTCGCTCGCCGACCGCCAGGCCGAACTGGAACGCCACCGCACCACCGTCAACGGCAAGCTCGACACCGCCCGCCAGCTCCTGTCCCGGCTGACCGCCGAAGAACGCGCCCGAGCCACCGACACCGACGGCAGCACCACCGGCACCGACGGCAGCACCACCGGCACCGCCCCGGTCAGCACCGCCGCCGCCCCCAACGCCCGCGCCACCGCAGCCGTGTCCTACGCCCGTCAGAAGCTCGGCAGCCCCTACGTCTGGGGCGCCACCGGACCCGACGCCTTCGACTGCTCGGGCCTGATCCAGGCCGCGTACCGCTCCGCCGGGGTCTCCCTGCCCAGGACCACCTACGCCCAGATCGACGCCGGACGCCGCCTCTCCCGCTCCGAACTCCGCCCCGGCGACCTGGTCTTCTTCTACTCCGGCATCAGCCACGTCGGCCTCTACATCGGCGACGGCCAGATGATCCACGCCCCGAACCCGTCCTCCCCGGTCCGAGTGGCCCCCATCGACCAGATGCCGTTCGCGGGCGCGACCCGGGTGGTGTGAAAACCCGCCCCCAACCACAGACACGGGGCCGCACTGGCACTGGCACTGGCCAAGGAGTGTCGACCGGGACCGCGCCCCACCCGCGCCCACCTACCGGACGGTCACACCAGCCGCCGAGCCGTAGCCCACCGCGTCAGCTCATGCCGGTTGGAGAGCTGGAGCTTTCTCAGCACCGCCGAGACATGCGACTCCACCGTCTTCACCGAGATGAACAACTGCTTGGCGATCTCCTTGTACGCATAGCCCCGGGCGATCAGCCGCAGCACCTCCCGCTCGCGCTGGGTCAGCCGGTCCAGGTCCTCGTCCACCGGAGGCGCGTCCGTGGAGGCGAAGGCGTCGAGGACGAAGCCGGCCAGCCGCGGCGAGAACACCGCGTCGCCCTCCTGGACCCGGAAGATGGAGTCCACCAGATCGGTGCCCGTGATCGTCTTGGTGACGTATCCCCGCGCACCGCCCCGGATCACCCCGATCACATCCTCCGCCGCGTCGGACACCGACAGGGCCAGAAAACGCACCGGCTGCTCCACGTCCGCCATCATCGCGGCACTGCGGCGCAGCACTTCCACCCCGCCGCCGCCCGGCAGATGAACATCCAGCAGCACCACCTCGGGCCGGGTGGCCGTGATCACCGTGACCGCCTGGTCGACGTCGGCGGCCTCACCGACCACCTCGACCCCGGTCTGCTCTGTCTGGCCGATCTCGGCCTGCACTCCCGTGCGGAACATTCGGTGGTCGTCCACCAGGACCACCCGGACATGCCGCCCCGGTCCGCCCCCGATGGGACCGCCGGACTCGGCGGCCTCGGCCGACTCCGCCGCTCCGGCCGTACCGCTCGCCTCGGTCGGGTCGCTCATGACGTGTTCTCCGCCCTCTCCATCTCCAGCTCGACCTCCGTGCCACCGCCCGGCACCGCGCGCAGCCGCGCCGTGCCCCCATGGCGCTCCATGCGGCCGATGATCGATTCTCTGACGCCCATGCGGTCGGCGGGTATCGAGTCGAGATCGAAACCGGGACCTCGGTCGCGGACGGACACGAACACCGTCCTGCCCTCGACCTCGGCGTAGACCTGCACGGCGCCGCCCTCGCCACCGTACTTGGCGGCGTTCACCATTGCCTCGCGCGCGGCCTGCATCTGCGCCCCGATTCTTTCGTCGAGCTGGCAGTCGCCGACCACGACCACCTCGATCGGGACTCCGTGCTTGTCCTCGATCTCGGCCGCGTTGCCCCGCACCGCGTCGGCGAGGGTCTCCGGTTCGTCGGCCTCCTCCTTGCCGGTGCCCTCGGGCTTGTAGAGCCAGGTGCGCAGGTCGCGCTCCTGGGCGCGGGCCAGGCGGCGCACCTCCCCCGCGTTCTCCGCGTTGCGCTGGATCAGGGTCAGGGTGTGCAGGACCGAGTCATGGACATGGGCGGCGACCTCCGCCCGCTCCTGGGCGCGGATGCGCATCAGACGCTCCTGCGAGAGGTCCTGCGTCATCCGGACCAGGTACGGCCCGGCGAGCAGCGCTATGCCGACCAGGACGGCGAGCGCGGCCTGGAGGACCGACCCGAGGTGGGCGGCGGACCCCTGGAGGACGAAGATCGCGGTGACACCGGCCGTGACCAGCAGGACACCGGCGACGGCTCTGAGCAGATTCAGCGTGCGCTTGCGGCGGCCGACCTCGACCCAGCGGGCCCGGCGGGCGTTGTCCGCCTGCCGCCACACCAGGGCGACACCGGCACCGACCAGCACGGTGGGCCAGAGATAGGCGGTGGCGCCATTGCCCACGTTGACATTGCCGACGAAGACCATGGCCACGACGACCATGAGGAGCAGGGCGAGGATCTGGCCCTTGTCGGGCTTGCGGGTGACGATTCTGCGGCGGCCGTCGGGTGAGGTCTCCGTCATGACGAAGGCCGGGGGCCGCTGGGCCTCCACGCCGCCGACGCCGAGGGGGACGAAGAACCAGAAGGCCGCGTAGAGCAGGGCGCCGAGGCCGTCCGCCATGAACAGGCCGATGAAGACCAGCCGCACCCAGATCACGGGCAGCCCGAGATGCCCGGCGAGCCCCCGCGCCACACCACCCAGCCAGCGTCCGTCGCTGCTGCGGTAGAGCTTGCGCGGCGGTCGCGGTTCGACAAGTGGTGGTGCTGCTGCGACGTCCGGCATGCCATCGATGTTCACACGGCCGGCGGAGCGGAGCATCAGGGTTGTCCCCGGAGACACCCCTGATCTTCGACCAGGCAGTCCGTCGAACGGTTCCCCCGGCCCGGCTCAGGGGCGATATCAGGGTCCGGCCAGGGTCATTCCGACTGCCGCGGCGGCGGCTCGACCGTCACCATGGACTCATGACTGATCACCAGCACGCCGCGGACCCCGGGCCCGGCCCGAGCCCGTCCGGCGCCTCAGCCCCGCCCGCCGCGGACAAGGAACCGCGCGCGTACCAGGGCGCGGGCGCGCAGGCACGGGCGGGCGCGCGGACGAAGCTGGAGGCCCAGACCGAGGCGCTCCGGGACGCGGGGTACGGAGCCGGGGGGAACGGCACCGGGTGGAGTGGCGACACGGGCCCCGGCGGGCGCACTCCTCCGCCGGGGGCCGGGGGCAGCAGAGGGGTCGGAGGCCACGGCGGCCCGTGGGGCTTCGGGGCCCTCGGACGCCCCGGAATACCCGACGGCGGCGGACCAGGACCAGGACCAAGCGGAGCCGGAGGACCTGGCGGAGCCGGAGGGTCAGGCGGACTTGGACGATCAGGCGGCCCCGGTGGCCCCGGAGGATCTGGCGGACCCAGCGGTCCCGCAGGTTCGCGCGGGGCGGGAAGCGCTGGCTCCGGTGGTCCGGAGAGTCCCGGCAGCTGGGGTGAGCCGCCCGCCGGAGCCGGTGGCGGGCCGGGCTGGGTCCACGGACCGGGTGAGCCGGGGCCCGCGGGTGAGCCGCAGCCGCTGCACCGGTTCCGCCGGGACCGGCGGCACAAGATGCTGGCGGGGGTGTGCGCCGGGCTGGGTCGGCAGTGCGACATGGACCCGGTGATCTTCCGGATCACGCTCGCGGTGCTCTCCGCGACCGGTGGCATCGGCCTCATCTTCTACGGCTTCGCCTGGCTCTTCGTGCCGTACGAGGACGAGGAGGAGAACGAGGTCAAGAAGCTCTTCACCGGCCGGGTCGACGGTCATGCGCTGGCGGCGGTGCTGTTCGCGCTGGTCGGCTGCGGAGTCTTCCTGACCATGCTGGGCAACGGCGGGGTGCTGACCTTCGGCGTGGTCCTCTCCCTCCTCCTGGCGGGCGCCGGGTACTGGTCGCAGCGGCGCGGGGCACCCGGCCCCGACCCGCTGGCCGCCCAGGCCGCGGCCGACGCCCCGCCGGAGCCGCAGGCACCGCCGGTCGGGCCCGCGTATCCGTCGTGGTGGCGGGACCCGATCGTCAAGGACGGAGGGCGTGTGGGCGGGACCGGGTATCTGTGGGGACCGCAGGACTCGCGGAGCCGGGACATCGCGGCGTCGGTGAACATCAGCCGGGGCGTCGGGGTGACCGCCGGTCGACCGGACCTGGGTTCCCGGCCGGTCCCCCCGAGACAGCGCGGGCCGCGCTGGATCGGCGGCTGGACCTTTCTGTTCGCCCTGCTCGCGGGCGCCCTGGGCACCCAGGCGACCTGGGACAACCACCCGCTGGGCACAAGCCTTCAGACGGGTCTGGTGTGCGCGCTGCTGGTTTTCGGCCTCGGCATCGCCGTCAGCTCCTTCCTGGGGCGGACGGGCGCGGGTTCGGTGTTCATGGCGCTGCTCACGGCGGGCCTGCTGGCCGGGGCGGCGGCCCTGCCGAAGGACGTCGGCACCCACTGGACGCGTACGACGTGGCAACCGGCCGCGGTGGCGCAGGTGGAGCGGAAGTACGACCTCGGTACGGGCCAGGGGACCCTGGATCTGTCGGGGCTGGATGTGCCGAAGGGCCAGACGGTCACCACGTCCGCCGAGGTGGGCGTGGGGCGGCTGCGGGTGATCGTGCCGGCGGACGCGACCGTGCGACTGAGCGTGGACGTCGGGCTCGGCGACATCCAGTTGCCCGGGGAGAGAAAGCAGGACGTGGATGTGGCGCCGGGCAAGTTCAAGCAGATCACGCTGGCGCCGACCAAGGACGCGAAGAACGCCGGGACGGTGGAGCTGAGGCTCCAGGTCGGTGTGGGACAGGCGGAGGTGAGCCGTGCTGCGTCATGAGTTCCAGCCCGGAAGGCTGGTTGTGGGCCTCGTGGTGGTCCTGGCGGGCGTGGTCTATGCCGGGGACGCGGGCGGGGCATGGGAGACGCCGTGGTTCGCGATCTTCCCGCTGCTGGTGGGCGGACTGTTCCTGGCGGGGGTCGTGGGCATGGCCGGGCGAGGGGTACGGAGACGCCGGGCCGGGGCCGAGGGCGTCCGCAAGGGGGAGCCGACCGAGGTCCGGCCCTGACGGCGCGGTCGCATCACCGGCGCTGACATGCCGACTCGGGACGCGACCGCTGGCGACCGGCTCAGGTCGGTCGTCGGTCGTCAGGAGTAGCCGCCGCCCAACCTGGAGCGGCGCCGGGAGCGCAGGGCGGCGTCCAGGGAGAGGTAGGGGGCGCCCGCGAGGAGCAGGGGGAGCCAGGCCATCAGATAGACGAGGTCGTTGCCGTAGTAGTAGGGGTCGGCGGACCAGCTGACGGTCAGCCAGAGGCTGAGCGAGATCAGGGCGCCGCCGAGGGCGGCGATGCGGGAGAGCAGACCGATCAGGGTGCCGATGCCGACGGCCAGTTCACCGAGGGCGATGGCGTAGCCGAAGGCGACCGGGTTGTCGAGAGCGGTGTCGATCAGGGCCGGGATCGCCGAGGAGTCGCGGACACCGCGCATGAGGTCGCCGATGGAGTCGGCTCCGGAGTCCTTGAGGAAGGCGCTGTCCGTGAGCTTGTCCAGCCCGGCGTAGATGAACGTGACACCGAGGAACACCCGGAGGGGCAGCAGCGCGTAGCGGGTGGCGTTGTCGCGCCAGTCCCGGCCGCCCCCGTCGCTATAGGGGGTGTGCGTATCTGTCCGATAACCGTGAGTCATCGCTGTCAGCCGCCTCTCACCGCACAGTGCCGGGACCCTCACCTGACCATACGTACGAACGGAAGGAGCCGCTCAATGTCGTGGGCACAGTTTTCCGGGCCGTGGGCCCCGCGCGCCAGGGGGCGGGGTAAGGGGCGTGGGGCGAGGGGCGTTGTCCGGTCCGGGGTGCGTCCGGGCGGTCAGTCGGTGATGTCGATGTCGTACGGGTCGGTCTCCACGCCCGCCGCGGTGACGACCTGCACGGCGGCGCGACCGGGCTCGACCTCGGCCGGGACGGGGACGGTGAGGACGGTGTCGGAGGGGTTGCGGAAGCCCCCGGTGACGGGGACCAGGGGGACATGGACATGGACGGCGCCGATGCGTACCACCATGCGGGCGAGGCGGTCGGCGCCTTGGGCGCCGGGCGGGACGAATCCGGCACCGCGGATCTCGATGTCGTCGCCGGTACGGATGGGGGCGTCCAGGTCACCGGCCTCGCGGGCGCGCACGACCGAGAGGATCACGGGACGACCGCCGTCGGCGTACTTACCGGCGACGTATGTGGCGGCCGAGATCAGGACCAGCACGGCCAGGCCCCAGGGCAGGTCGGGGAGTTGGTCGGGGCGGCGGGCGAGCCGGACGGCGGCGAAGATCAGGGCGACGGCGCTGATGACGATGTACTGGATGTCGGCGAAGGTGCCCCGGCCCGAGTCGTCGGTGAGCAGGTCGGCGGCGCGGGGGCGGTGGGCGCGGACCTTCTGGAGCCGTCTGTTCAGGACCCGTACACCGACCACCCGGCGGACGAGCACGGCGATGGCGCAGACCACCGCGAGGACGACGACGGCTCCGGCGCCACGGGCCAGGTCGAGCCCGGAGATGAGGGCGTCCCGTTCGCGTGGAGTGGAGGCGGCGGCGAGCCGGCCCGCGAGGAGCAGCACGGCGTACGCGATGAACAGCACCCAGGCGGCGGCCACCGCGCGGGAGGTGGAGAGCCGGTTGTCCTCACCGATGACGGGGGCGAGGACGCCGCCGCGGGCGCGGTGGTACCAGGAGGCGGTGGTGAGCGCGGCGGCCATCAGGAGCGCGGCGATCAGCGCGGCGGTGCGGGCGGCGGTCCAGCCGCCACCGATGGCGGTGAGTGCCTGGCCGAGCAGGAGCAGGACGACGGCGGCCCACACGGTCGCGGCGGTCCGTGCCCAGAGCCGGTGGAGCCAGGCGTCGCCTTCGGCGCGGCTGCGTTCGGCGACCTGCTCGGCGGACTGGGTCAGCGCCTCGGAGACCCACTGCCGGGAGGCGGAGGGCGAGTGGGCGACGGCGGCCGGAAGGCCCTGGCCGGCGGCGAACTCGTCGCGGCGGCGGAGGAACGCGGCGACCGCGTTGCGATGTCCCGCGCGGGCGCCGTGCGGGCAGTCCCCGCAGGTGCAGCCGCCGCCGTGCCCGCCCGTCCGGGCGCCCGCCCCCGTCTCCTGCACCGCCACGCCTGACGACCGCCTTCCTCATGACCTGATGCGAAATGCTCCGACACAAGCCGCGGCAGACCGATACGAACCGGCCCGCGCCGACCCGACGACACGACCTGCCACCACTCGACTTGCCGCCCCACAGATGTCGGTTGCCACGGTGACCGCTGCCCGACCAGTGGCCTCGCTCCAGGACGAGCGACCACGACACCGGCCACGGCGACCGGCCCGGTCCCAGCGACTCGCCCAGCCACGGAGGCACGGCCCGCGGTGTCCACCGGGCGACGCCACCGGCCCCCCGGGCAGCCCGGCGATCCGAGCACCCGGTGAACCACCGGACCAGCGATCCGATCCCCCGACGACCTCACCTGCGACACCCCGGCAGAGCAACGACCCGGCCCCCTCCGGACCCCACTCCCCGGCACACAACTCCCGTGTGACGACAGCGAATTGTGCCCTACCGGAGGCGGTGTCCGCCCGTCGGGTCCACGGACCGGGCAGCGGCACGGGTGAATCGCGGATCGCCGTGTTGACCCGGCTGCGAGAATTTCCGTATGGCCGAGATCATCCAGCGGGACGGGACCTGGGCCTTCGACGGCACGACGGTGCGGATCACACCGGGGCTGCACCGGTCGGTGCCGCTGTTCCGGCAGACGTACGGGGAGATCGCGGTTCCGCTGGAGGCGGTCGCGGGGGTGGTGTACGAGCCGGAACGCAAGCGCGGGCGGCTGAGGTTACGGCTGCGCGAGGGGGCGGACCCGCTGCTTCAGGCGACCGGCGGCCGGCTGCCGGACCCGGCAGATCCGTACCGGCTGGCGGTGGACCTGGACCGGGTGGGCGTCGCCGAGTATGTGGCGGAGGAGATCCGGCAGGCGCTGCTGCTGGACCAGATACCCAAGGAACCGACGGAGGCGTATCTGCTGCCGGGGCCGCCGGTGCCGGTGTCGGTGCGGTCGAGCGACGGCGTGGTGTCGTTCGACGGGACGCGGGTCAGGATCGACTGGGCCGACACCTCGGACCGGGTGAAGCGGGCGACGGGGCCGCGGATCATCGGCGTTCGGGACCTGGTGCGGGTGGAGTGGCTGCCCAACTCGGGGTACGAGGACGGGTTTCTGCGGTTCGTGACGCGGGAGGCGGCGTTCTCGAAGCTGCCGCCGGAGAAGGACCCGTATGCGCTGGATCTGTGGGGCAGTGTGCGGCGGGATCTGCTGACGGCACTGGTGGCGACCGCGGTGACCGCGCGGCTGCCGCATCCGTCCGCCGGGCGGGACGACGAGGGGGGCGAGACCGTCCGGGCCGGGGACCGCCCGTCGCCGGACCGGACGCGGACGCCGGACGCCCCCGGCACACGGGACTCGGCACCGGGCGACCGGGCCGCCGCACAGGACAGGAGGTGGCGGGCGCGGGCGTACGGGGACGGTCACCATGATGTGTTGTTGCGGCGGTTACGGGAGTTGGGGGAACTGCACCGGGACGGGGTGCTCACGGACGAGGAGTTCGCGATGACGAAGGCGGTGGTGCTGCGGGAGTTCCAGGGGTGAGGGCGCGTCAGCTGAGCAGATCGGGTTCGCTGCGGCTGATCTCCTGCCAGAGAGGCTGGTAGTTGATCCAGCCGACGAGGTCGCCGCCGAGCTGTTCGCGGGTGGCCACGGCGGGCTTGTGGTCGATCAGCACGGGGCGTCCGGCGGCACGGGCGGTGAGCTGGACCTGACAGGAGCGTTCCATGGACAGGAACCACCAGGCGGCGGCGTCGACCGAGTCACCCACGGTGAGCAGGCCGTGGTTGCGCAGGACGAGGGCCTTGCGGGTGCCGAGGGCGTCGGCGATCCGTCGGCCTTCGTCGAGGTCGACGGCGACCCCGGTGTAGCCGGCGTACAGGGCGTGGTCCTCGTAGAAGGCGCAGCTCTCCTGGGTGATGGGATCGAGGAGGTCGCCGAGGGCGGCGAGGGCGCGGCCGTGCACGGAGTGGCAGTGGGTGACGGCGACGACATCGGGGCGGGACGCGTGGACCTGGGCGTGGACGGTAAAGGCGGCCTGGTTGATGTGATAGCTGCCCTGGATGACCTGCCCGTCCTGGTTGGCGAGGACGAGGTCACTGACGGTGACATGACGGAAGGGCATACCGAAGGGGTTGACCCAGAAGCAGTCGGTGTACTCCGGATCGCGGGCGGTGATATGGCCGGAAACCCCGTCCTCGAACCCCTGGCGGCCGAAGATCCGCAGGGCGCCCGCGAGCCGTTCTTTGCGGTGCCGACGCTCGTCCTCCAGGGACTCGTGCATCGGTGGCATCGCGAAGCGCAGCCGTTCGGTGGGCAGAGGTGGGGGTGGGGGCGGAGTGGGGCCGAGCATGGGTCCTCCGGCACTGGAGCAGCTTTACGGGCGGGAAGTTACCCTCGGTCAGCCGAAGATGACAGGGCTCCGCGAGAAAGAGGACGCCTCTGGCCGATACCGGACAGTGGATGTCGGGATTCGGGAAGAGACTCGTCGTATGACAGCTGCGAAGGGCAAAAAGGTCGACGCCGGGGCGCCGGGGGACCCTCGGGAGAGCCAGGGCGCCGGTGATGTGGGGGCGGAGGCGGCGGGGATGAGCTGGGGCGGGTTCGCGGCGGCCGAACCGGAGCTGGCGAGGGCGGTGGAGGAGCGGTTCGGGGCGTTCACCCACCATGTGCTGGCGACGCTGCGCAAGGACGGTTCACCGCGGACGACCGGGCTTGAGGTGCGGTTCGTCGGGGGTGAGCTGTGGCTGGGGATGATGCCGGGGTCGGTGAAGGCGCTCGATCTGCTGCGGGACGGACGGTTCGCCTTGCAGGCGAATCCCGGGGAGGGGCAGTCGATGGGCGGGGGCGATGTGCGGATCGCCGGGCGGGCGGTGGAGGTCACCGACCCGGCGCGGAAGGGGGAGTACAGCGAGGCGGTGGGGCCGCCGGAGCCGTTTGTTCTCTTCCGCACCGAGGTGACGGACGTCGTGCGGACGTCCATCGAGGACGACACGTACCTGGTGGTGGAGGTGTGGAAGCCTGGGGCGCCGGTGCGGACGATCAAGCGGACCTGATGTGTTCGGGGGACCAGGTCCCCGCCAGGCCCGACCCGACCCGCACTGACTCAATCCCGTCGCGGCCCGCACTGGCCCGATCCCGTCCCGGCCCATCCCGGCGCGGCCCGCACTGGACCCGTCCCGTCCCGGGCCGCTCTGGGCCACCCCGGCGCGACCCGCGCTGGACCCATCCCGCCCGTCCCGGGCCGCACTGGCCCACCCCGGCGCGACCCGCGCTGGACCCATCCCGCCCGTCCCGGGCCGCACTGGCCCACCCCGGCGCGACCCGCGCTGGACCCACCCCGTCCCGCCCCCGCCCTGGGCCCACCCCGTCCCGGCCCGTTCAGCGGACGCCTGGCCGACGGCCAAGGCGCGCGCCGCCGTTACGGCGAGCGGCGCCCGACACCGCGGCCAGGGGAACCCGCACCGCACCCCCCGGCCACAAGCCCCGCCGCTACTCCCACTCGATGGTGCCCGGCGGCTTGGAGGTGATGTCGAGGACGACCCGGTTGACGTCACGGACCTCGTTGGTGATCCGGGTGGAGATCTTCGCTAGGACGTCATAGGGCAGCCGGGACCAGTCGGCGGTCATCGCGTCCTCGGAGGAGACGGGGCGCAGCACGATGGGGTGACCGTAGGTGCGGCCGTCGCCCTGGACGCCGACGCTGCGGACATCGGCCAGCAGCACGACCGGGCACTGCCAGATCTCACGGTCGAGACCAGCGGCGGTCAGTTCCTCGCGGGCGATGGCGTCGGCGTCGCGGAGCAGGTCGAGGCGGTCCTTCGTCACCTCGCCGACGATCCGGATACCGAGACCGGGGCCGGGGAAGGGCTGGCGCTGGACGATCTCGTCCGGCAGACCCAGTTCCTGGCCGACCATCCGGACCTCGTCCTTGAACAGCTGGCGCAGCGGTTCGATGAGCTGGAACTCAAGGTCCTCGGGGAGGCCGCCCACGTTGTGGTGGGACTTGATGTTGGCGGTGCCGGTGCCGCCGCCGGACTCCACGACGTCGGGGTACAGCGTGCCCTGGACCAGGAACTCCACGGCGGGACCGGAGTCGGCGATGATCTCGGCCTGCGCCTGCTCGAAGACCCGGATGAACTCCCGCCCGATGATCTTCCGCTTCTCCTCGGGGTCGGAGACCCCCTTCAGCGCGGTCAGGAACCGCTCCTCCGCGTCCACGACCTTCAGCTGCACACCGGTCGCGGCGACGAAGTCCTTCTCGACCTGCTCGGTCTCGCCCTTGCGCATCAGCCCATGGTCGACATACACGCAGGTCAGCTGGGAGCCGATGGCCTTCTGGACGAGGGCGGCGGCCACGGCGGAGTCGACACCGCCGGACAGACCGCAGATGGCCCGCCTGTCGCCGACCTGCTCGCGGATCGCCGCGATCTGCTCCTCGATCACATTGCCGGTGGTCCAGGAGGGGGTGAGACCGGCGCCGCGGTAGAGGAAGTGCTCCAGCACCTGCTGGCCGTGCGTGGAGTGCATGACCTCGGGGTGGTACTGGACGCCGTAGAGCCGCTTCTCGTCGTTCTCGAAGGCGGCGACGGGGACGACATCCGTGGAGGCCGTCACCGTGAAGCCCGCGGGGGCGGCGGAGCAGGCGTCGCCGTGCGACATCCAGACCGGCTGCTCGGCGGGGGTGCCCTCGAAGAGGGTGGACGACGACTTCGACACATGCAGCGGCGTACGGCCGTACTCGCGGGCGCCGGTGTTGTCGACCGTGCCGCCGAGGCTCTGGGCCATCAGCTGGAAGCCGTAGCACATGCCGAAGACGGGGACGCCCGCCTCGAACAGGGCGGAGTCCAGGCGCGGGGCCTCGTCGGCGTAGACCGAGGAGGGGCCGCCGGAGAGGATGATCGCCGCCGGGTTCTTGGCGAGCATCTCGGCTACCGGCATGGTGCTCGGCACGATCTCGCTGTAGACCCGGGCCTCGCGGACGCGGCGGGCGATGAGCTGGGCGTACTGCGCGCCGAAGTCGACGACCAGGACGGTGTCGGGGGCCGGGGCAGCGGAGGGCGCTGATGACACGGGGTGCCTTTCGGCGTGGGGCAGGGTCTGTGCTGCCGATTCTACCGAGGTACGGATCGGGTTCTGCCGAGGTACGGATCGGGGCGGCCACCGCCGCCGGGGGCTCCGCCCCGGGTCCCCCTGGGGACTCCGCCCCGAGTCCTTCTCGGGGCTCCGCCCCGGCCCCCCTGAAGGCTCCGCCCTCGACCCCCTGACAGCTCCGCCCTCCGCCCCGCACCGACCCGTGCCATACTCCCCCCATGCACAAGCACCCGACCTTCCTCTTTACCTATGGCAGCCGGCCCGCCGGATGCCATGGTCGTGTTGCTTGAGCTGCTGACAAGCGACCTCCCAGGCGCCCCGGGCCGACAGGCCCGGGGCGTTCTGCGTTCTCGGGTTCCGGCCTCCCGGGGCACCACCGCCCCTCAAGCCTCCCGGCTCCGGCCCCGTGGCCTCCACCCCTCCAGGAGAACCCGAGATGACCACCACGACCACCACCACGACCCCGACCCCTACGACCCCTACGACCCCGACGCCCGCCACGACCCCGACGCCCCAGCGGACCGCAGAGAAGACCGGCGCCCACACCCACGAGGCAGCCGATGTCATCACCGGAGCCCGTGAACGGATCGACGCGCTCGACGACCGCATCATCGGGCTGATCCAGGAACGCATGGCCGTCTCCGCCGTGATCCAGGACGCCCGCATCACCTCCGGCGGACGCCGGGTGAACCTCTCCCGCGAGATGGAGATCCTCGGCCACTACCGCGACGCCCTCGGCAGGCCCGGCACCGCCCTCGCCATGACCCTGCTCGAACTCTGCCGCGGCAAGATCTGAACCCCAGGCCCCGGGACCTGGACCTGAGCCCAGCAACCAGCAACCAGCAACCAGCAACCAGCAACCAGCGGACCCTGGCACGTACGTACGCATCCCCTCTCACCCATACGGCGCGTGACGCCCCGCAGGACCCTTCGTTGGTACCGATGTCCGTGTCAGCCAGGCGCGGGCCCGAAAGAACCACGCGTGGCTCGCTGGGGCGATGAGACGTACGGATCGTGCCGTACGTCGTGGGACCTCGCTCCAGGGTCGTGACCGGACGGCAGGGGACAGCAGCCCGGTCACCCAAGAGAACGGTCGGCTCCGGGGACGCCTGGAGCCGACCGGCGGGACCAGCCCCGTCCCCGCCCCCGCCTCCTCCTCCCCCCCCCGTACACACAAGCCTCTCCACAAGTCCCCCCATGCCCACGACCAGCGGCGCAACCCCCCGGCGCCGCCCCCCGGCACCGGCGCAGCCCTGACGCCGGTGCTGACGAAGGAAGGGCCCCGCGGCCGACCCCCGCGGGGCCCTTCCCCTGTCCGCCCCCTCCACCCCTCCCCCTGCACCCCCTCCCCACCCCGACGTGACCCACCTCACATAAAAAGAATGTGAAGGAAGAACAACCCTTCACAGCCGCCACCGATCCAACCTCACGAATCACGCACATCAGCAGACGCACCCGATCACCCCCACCAGGCCCGACCACGGTGCGCCGCAAGCCCGCAGTACTGGATTCTTGAGGTCTCCATGAAGCTCCACCGTGCCCTGGCGGTCGCCGCCGCAACGGCCGTCATCGCGCCGCTCGCCCTGCTCGCCACCGCGCCCGCCGCCTTCGCCGAGGGCGAGTCGTCCCCGGCGCAGACGTCGTCCGGCCCCACCGCGGACGAGTCGTCGACCGTCACCCCGACACCGACGACCCCCGAGACGCAGACCTCGCAGCCGGGCGGCGACGACACCACGCCGACCACCACCCCGCCCACCGACGGCAAGTCGACCGAACCAGCCGACGACAGCGACACGGACACCGGCACCGACACCACCGGCACCCCCAGCACCACCCCGTCGACCACCCCGCCCGCCACCACCACACCCCCGGCGAAGCCCGAGACCCCCGACCCCGTGCCCTCCGAGTGCGCGGACCAGTCCGTCGAGGTCGACATCACCGGTCTGCCGGGCCGTATCACCGCGGGCAGCGGCTGGCACGAGTTCTCGCTGAACGTGCTGAACGACTCCGACTCCACCCTCACCGACCTGGGCTTCTTCGCCGGAGCCGCCTCCGACGCCGACGGCTACGACCTCTTCCGCAGCAAGCAGGTCCAGCTCCAGACCTGGAACCCGGCCGACGAGACCTGGGAAGACCTCAGCGAGGAGGGCTACGCCGCCGGGTTCGTCGGCTACACGGACGAACTGAAGCCCGGCTACGAGGTCGAACTCCCGCTCCGGATCAATGTGACGTCCGCCGCCCCGGTCGGCGCGGGCTTCTCGCTCGGCATGACCGTCTACGGCGACGAGGACGCCCAGTGCACCGGCTACGGCCAGGCCGCCTACCGCTTCGAGATCGTGGGCTCCGGCACCGACACCGAGGGCACCCGCCCGCAGGAGGGCGGCAAGGCCCCCGTCACCGACGACCGGCCCGGCGGCAGCACCCCGCAGGTCACCGGGAACCTCGCCGAGACCGGCTCCAGCTCCGCGCTGCCCGTCATCGGCCTGGTCGGCGGCGCGGCGGTCGTGCTGGGCGCCGGCGCGGTGTTCGTGGTCCGCAGGCGCAAGACCGGCACGGACGCGTAGCCACCGCCTCACCCCCGGCCTGGGCGGCAACAACTTCACGCAAGAGACAGAGGGACCTGCGCTCGGAGGGGGGCGCAGGTCCCTCCGTTGTCACCCACCCTCACCCACATCCCCCTCCTCCGCCCCCTCCCTCACCCGCTTCCCCGGCATCCCCAAGAACGTCCCCACCCGCAACTCCCCGAACGCCCCCTCCGGCACCGCCGGACTCCGCGGCACCACCGCCCCCACCCGCACATACGCCTCCCCCGGCGCCGGACGCGGATCGGTGTCCCCCTTGTTCGGCCAGTACGACATCGCCCGCTCGGCCTGGGCCGTGATCGTGAGCGACGGATTGACGCCCAGGTTCGCGGAGACGGCCGCCCCGTCGACGACCGAGATCCCGGGATGGCCGTACAGCCGGTGGTACGGGTCGATCACGCCGGTCTCGCGGGACGCGCCGATGGGGCAGCCGCCCAGGAAGTGCGCGGTGAGCGGCGTACCCATCAGTTCGCCGATGTTGGAGCCCGCGAAGCCGTTGATCTCGGTGGCCAGGGCGGACGCGCCCTCGACGGCGGCGCGGATCTGCCGGGGGTTGGGTTCGCCGTGGCCCTGCCGGGCGGTGAGCAGGCCCTTGCCGACGCCGTCCGGTTTCAGATACGTCGTCAGGGAGTTGTCCAGCGACTGCATCACCAGGCCGATGATGGTCCGCTCGGACCAGCGGCGGCTGGAGAGGGAGCGGAGCAACTGCACCGGATGCCGGGCCGCGTTGCGCAGCCAGGCCGCGACCGGCGAGGACCCCTCGGCGTAGGGGACCTGGAGGATGGACAGGCCGCCCATGGAGTTGGACCCCTTGCCGTAGCGGACCGGTTCGATGTGCGTGCTGGCGTCGGGGTGCATCGAGGATGTGATGGCCACGCCCCGGGTGAAGTCGGCCGTCCGCTCCCCGCCCAGCTTGCGGTACCGCCGGTTGTCGGTCTGGGCGCCGACCAGCGCCTCGGAGTTGGTCCGGGTCAGCTCCCCGAGCCGCCCGGAGAGGTACGGCAGTTGCCCGCCCGCCTTCATCCGGTGCAGCAGCGTCTGGGTGCCGTACGTCCCGGCGGCCAGCACCACCCACCGGCAGCTGAACACCCGGCCTCTCCCCCGGGCCCCCTTGCGGGCGTCCGTCGGCAGGGTCGTCACCGCGTACCCGCCGCGCGAGTCGTCGGTCACCGCGACCACCGTCGTCAGCGGATGCACCACCGCGCCCGCCTGCTCGGCGAGGTAGAGATAGTTCTCGTTGAGGGTGTTCTTCGCGCCATGGCGGCAGCCGGTCATGCACTCACCGCACTCGACACACGCCCGCCGCTCGGGCCCCGCCCCGCCGAAGTAGGGGTCCGCGACCCGCTGCCCCGGCCGCACCCGCCCGCCCGCCGTCCCGTCGGCGTCCTCCCCGTCCCCGAAGAACACCCCGACCGGCGCCATGTGGAAGGTGTCCCCGACGCCCATCCGCTGGGCCGCCGCCTTCAGATGGACGTCCGACGGGGTCATCGTCGGGTTGAGCCGGACGCCCAGCATCCGGCGCGCCTGGTCGTAGTACGGCTCCAGCTCCCGCTGCCAGTCGGTGATGTCCCGCCACTGGGGGTCCTCGAAGAACGGACGGGGCGGTACGTAGAGGGTGTTGGCGTAGTTGAGGGAGCCGCCGCCGACGCCCGCGCCGGCCAGGACCATGACCTTGCCGAGCAGATGGATGCGCTGGATGCCGTACATGCCGAGGCGGGGGGCCCAGAGGTAGTTCCTCAGGTCCCAGGAGGTGCGGGGCAGGGTCGCGGCGGTGAAGCGGCGGCCCGCCTCCAGGACACCGACCCGGTAGCCCTTCTCCGTCAGGCGCAGCGCGGTGACGGAACCGCCGAAGCCGGAGCCGACGACGACCACGTCGTAGTCGAGGCTCACCGGAACCGCAACGCCTTCATCACCCGCAGACTCGTGCTCATGAACCGCGCGTACTGCTCATCGCTCATCCCCAGCGAAGGCGCCATCGGCAGCACCCGCTGCGCGGCGACCGTCTGCGCCTCCGTGTATTTGAGGATGCCCTCGGAGCCGTGCCGCCGTCCGAGCCCCGAGTCCTTCATGCCGCCCATCGGGGACTGGACGCTGCCGTAGGCGGAGGCGTACCCCTCGTTGACATTGACCGTGCCGGTGCGCAGCCGTGCCGCGACCTCGCGGCCACGCCGGGCGTCCTTGGTCCAGACCGAGGAGTTCAGGCCGTACGCGGTGGAGTTGGCGCGTTCGATCACCTCGTCCTCGTCCGTGAAGCGGTACACGGAGACGACGGGGCCGAAGGTCTCCTCCTCGCAGACGGCCATCGGCTCGGTCACGCCGTCGAGGATGGTCGGCTCGTAGTAGTACGGGCCGACGTCCGGGCGGGCCACGCCCCCGGCGATCACCGTCGCGCCCTTCTCCACCGCCTCGGTCACATGCCGCTGGACGGTCGTCAGCTGCCGTTCACCGACGAGTGAGCCCATCTCGGCGCCGTACGCCAGCGCCGTACCGAGCCGCATGGCCCGGGTGCGGGCGGCGAACCGCTCCAGGAAGGCGTCCGCGACCGACTCATGGACGTACAGCCGTTCGATGGAGATGCAGAGCTGGCCCGCGGAGGAGAAGCAGGAGCGGATCGCGCCCGCCGCCGCCTTCTCCACATCGGCGTCCGCGAGGACCAGCATGGCGTTCTTGCCGCCGAGTTCGAGGGAGACGCCGACGAGGCGGGCGGCGGCGCTCTGGGCGACCTCGCGGCCGGTGCGGGTGGAGCCGGTGAAGGAGACGTAGTCCGCGTGGCGTACCAGTTCCGGGCCGACGACCGGGCCGTCGCCCAGCACCACCTGGAACACCTCGGCCGGGAGCCCGGCCTCGATCAGCAGGTCACGGGCCCACAGCGCGGTCAGACAGGTCTCCGTGTCCGGCTTCATCACCACCGCGTTGCCCGCGACGAACGCGGGGAGCGCGTCACCGACGCTCAGCTCCAGGGGGTAGTTCCAGGGAACGATCTGACCGACGACCCCGCGCGGATGGCGCAGTTCGGTGACCCGGGTGAGGGTCGGCATCGCGCCCGTGTGCTGCTTCGGGCGCAGATAGGCGGCGCCCCGGCGGCCGTAGTGCCGGGCGGCGATGGCGACGGCCTGCACCTCCTCATGGGCGTGCAGCCGTGCCTTGCCGGTCTCCAGCTGGATCAGGTCCAGCACCTCGGCCTGCCGCTCCAGCAGCAGATCGTGGAAGCGGAGCAGTACGGCCGCGCGCCGCCGGACCGGGACCCGCGCCCAGACCGCCTGGGCCGCCCGCGCCGCCTCGAACGCCTGCGCCACGTCCTCGGGGGTCGACTCGGGCAGGTCGGCCAGCTTCTCCCCGGTGAAGGGAGTGTGGTTCGCGGTCCGGCCGGAGCCGGTCACCCCCTTGGTGAGCTGGGCGATCAGCTCCGGTGTCACCACATCGGCGGCGGTGCGTACGCCGGCCGGGACGGGGGCGACCGGGTTCGTACCCGTGGCTTCGGGGGCGGAGGAGGCGGTGGGGGCGGCGGGGGTCTGCTCGGCAGCGGCCTGCGCATCGGTCATGAGCCGCAGGGTATGCCGCTGCGGGAGCTTTGTGTACCCGCCGGTAATCGACATTCACCGAGTGGCCACAATCCGCCAGTGATCACTGGCAACGAACGTGCTGATCAGGCCGTGTACGCCCGCGCCGGGCCCGCTCAGTTCACCGGTGTGAGCAGCAGCCGGTCCCGCGCGCCCTTGAACACCGACGTACCGGAGCGCTCCTGCGGTGTCCCCTTCGGCATGTCCACCCGCAGCTCGTACATCCGCCCGTCGTCGGTGAGGATCATCAGCTCCATCACCCGGAGCCGGCTCGTCCCCTCGACGGTGTACGTGGTGTCCGCGATGACCGCGTCGCCGTCCTCGAACCCCGTCTCCGTGTACTGGGTCCGCGCCTCGGGGTCGTACTCCGCCCAGGTGTCGTGCGCGGCCTCCGCCTGCCCCCGCGCGTCCTTCGGCGCCCGGTCCCACTGCGTGAGACGTACGTCCACGTCTCCCGCCGAGTAGACCACCAGCCTCGGCTGGTAGTCCGGCCCGCCCTGCCGCGCGATCTCCTGATACTCCTCCGGAAGCGCGAGCACGGCCGCCATCTCCGTCTCCGTGTGCGACACCCAGGCGTCGGCCGAACCGGACGGCGACCCGGAGGTCCCCGCCGGTTCCGTCCCGTCGTCCCCGTCGTCCGGGTCGGGTTCGTCCTCGGGGTCCTCCGCGTCCGTCTCGGCCGGTGGCGCCCCGACGCCGGCCGCTCCGTCCGCGCCTCCCCCCTCCTCACCGACCGCCGCGATCCCGGCCCACACCCCGCCGGCGAGCAGCGCCCCCACGAGGCCGACGGCTAGGCCGACGGCGAGGGGGCGTCGGTGCGGGGGCTTGCGCGGGGCCTGGGATATCTGCCCCGCGCCCGTCTCCGACCTGGCCCTCTCCTCCTCACCTGCCGCCGACGCCGACGCCTTGGCCGACGCCTTGGCCGACTCCTCCTCCGTCGCCGAGCCCGCCGCCGACCCCGCCGCCTTCGCCGACTCCTCCCCCGTCGCCGAGCCCGCCGCCGACCCCGCCGCCTTCGCCGACTCCTCCCCCGTCGCCGAGCCCGCCGCCGACCCCGCCCCCGGCGCCGCTTCCTTCCCCTCCGTCTCCTTCGCCGCTTCCGCCCTCTCCCCCGCCCGCTGCCCCAGCAGCACGGTCCCCTGGTCCTCCCCGAACTCCCGCAACCCCTCCGGCTCCTGAGCGGCCCCCGTCTCCTGCCCCGTCCCCTCCGGCGCCTCTTCCCCCGCCTCGTCCCCCGCCGTCACATCCGTCCCCGGAGGCAACTCCCCCGGCCCGACACCCACCGAAGACCCCACCGAGAACCCCGCCGAAGACCCCGCCGAAGACCCGGTGACACCCCCCGCCCAGCCCCCCGTCGCGGACCCCACCACCCCCTCCAGCGCCTCCCCCACCGCCACCGCGTCCGGCCGAGCCTCCGGCTCCCTCCGCAGCAGGTGGAGGATCAACGGGCCCAAGGGCCCGGCCCGCTCCGGCTCTGGCGGATCGGCGGCCAGGATCGCGGCGAGCGTGGACTCCAGTGACGTACGGCGGAACGGCGAACCGCCCTCCACCGCCGCGTACAGCAGTACCCCGAGCGACCAGAGATCGGAGGCCGGTCCCGCCCCCCGCCCGGACATCCGCTCCGGCGCGATGAACTCCAGCGAGCCCACGAACTCACCGCTGACGGTGAGCGACTCCTCGCCCTGGACGTGCGCGATCCCGAAGTCGGTGAGGACGACCCGGCCGTGCGGACCGAGCAGCACATTGGCCGGTTTCACATCCCGGTGCACGATCCCGACGGCGTGCGCGGCGCGCAGCGCGCCCAGCACGGCGAGGCCGATCCGCGCCGTCTCGACCGGCGACAGCGTGCCCCGCAGCAGCCGTTCGTACAGCGACTCGCCCCGGATCAGCTCCATCACGATCCAGGGCAGCCCGTCCTCGACCACCACGTCATGGATGGTCACCGCGCACGGATGGTCCACGCGCGCGGCGGCCCGCGCCTCCCGGTGCAGCCGGTGCGCGGCCCGCTGGTGTGCGGGATCGTCGGGGGAGCCGGGCAGATGGGGCTGCTTGACGGCGACCTCCCGGTCCACCAGATCGTCGTGCGCCCGCCATACGGCACCCATGCCACCGGAACCGATCCGCTCGGCGAGCCGGTAGCGACCGCCGATCAACTGCCCCCCGCCCACGGGTCCCTCAGCTTCGCTGGACCGGTGCGCGCCGCCGTCGCTCATGCCCCATGACTACCGCGCGGACCCCGTCGTTGTCGACGCGGCCCCGACGCCCGGCGCACGCTCACAGCTTGCCGATGTCCAGGTGCTCGATCGCGGTGCGCGCCACGTCCCGGCCGCGCGCGGTGAAGTCCCCCTGGCCCGGGTAGCCGACGGTGAGCTTGTACATGTCCCCGCCGGACGTCTTGTAGTAGAAGATCCGCACTTCACGGGGGCGCGGGTTCTGGAGGTCGGTGGTGGTGTAGGTGACGGTGTTCTCGGCGGCCTTGCGCCCGCCGTCGTACGCGAGGTCCGGCCGGGGCTCGGTCTTCGGCGCCTCCGGCATACTCAGCTCGTACGAACCGCTCTCCTTGAAGCCCGCGTTGTCGTCGTACATCTCCGCCGACGCCGAGTCGGCGATGTCCCCGCTGGTGTCCTCGGCCTTCCGCTCCAGGGCGAGCCCGATCCAGACGGCACCGCTCGCGTCGGAGTACGTCACCCAGTGCGTCTCGTCGTCCTCCTCGGGCACGGTCCGCCGGTAGTCCTCGGGCACGGCGAGACTGGCGCCGAGCGCCGCCTCCTCCCGGGTCTTCCAGCCGTCGGGCAGCGGCCCGGCGAAGGGGTCGGCGACCACGACGTACGACCCCACCGCGGCGGCGGCCACCACCGCGCCCGCCGCGGTCCAGGCGACCGGTCCGAACCGGCGCCGGGTCCGGCGGGGCGGCTCGGGCGCGGCGGCGGGCGCCGGGGCGGGCGCGGGCGGTACCGGCGGGTGGGCGGCGGCCTCCAGCAGGGCGCGGACCCGGGCGGCGTCCGGGCGGCGGGCGGGGTCCTTCTGGAGGAGGCCGTCGATGGCCTCGGCGAGCGGTCCGGCCGCGACGGCGGGCCGGGCGGGGGCCGCGTTGAGGACGGACTGGAGCGTGGCCGGGGTGTTGCTGCGGCGGAACGGCGAGACGCCCTCGGTCGCCGCGTACAGCACCACACCGAGCGACCACAGATCGCTCGCCGGTCCGGGCCGCTGGCCGAGCACCCGCTCCGGCGCGATGTACTCGGGCGAGCCCACGAAGCCACCGGTGTCGGTCAGATTGGTCTCGCCCTCGATCTGGGCGATCCCGAAGTCCGTGAGTACGACCCGGTCGTGCCGCCCGAGCAGGACGTTGTCCGGCTTGACGTCCCGGTGCAGGATCCCGGCGGCGTGCGCGGCCTCCAGGGCGCCCAGCACCTCGAGTCCGACCCTGGCGGCCTCCCTCGCGCCCAGCGTGCCTTCCTGGAGCGCGTCACCGAGGGAACGTCCCTGCACCAGCTCCATCACGATCCACGGCCGCCCGTCCACGACGGCCACGTCGTACACGTTCACCACGGCCGGATGGTCGAGCCGGGCCGCGGCCCGCGCCTCCCGCCGCATCCGCTCGAACGCGTTGTCCCGTTCACGGTCGGGAAGATGGTCGGGTACACGAGGCTCCTTGACCGCGACCTCCCGGTCCACGGTCTCGTCCTTGGCCCGCCAGACCGTGCCCATCCCGCCATGCCCGAGCCGGGACAGCAGCCGGTACCGCTCGGCGATCAGCCGCCCCGCACCGGGATCACGCGGCGCCGCGTGCGGAACGCCCTGCGGCGGTACGGCGGCCCGCTGCGGGGCGGGGGACCGCGGGACCGGGGGCTGCGGGGCGGGGGGCTGCGGTGACTGCGGCTGCTCGGCGGGGTGCGGCTGCGCGGACTGCTCGGGCGAGGACTGGGCGTGCGGCGGGCCGGGCGGCGCGGGGGTCGCGTACGGGTTGCCGGGGCGCGGGGCACCGGTGGGGTGGTCGCCCTGCTGCGAGGCGCCCTCGCGCGCCTGCGGGGCCGCCGGGCGGGGCGGTTGCAGTTCGAAACTTGTCGGCTCGTCGGCCCCGTTGCGGGCTCCCCCGTTGCTGCTCATGGGCCCATCCATATCGCGCGGAACGCCCCTGTATCCACCACGAATACGGTCCGGTCACACACCCGTGACCAAGGCCGCGACTTATCTCCCTTTTATGGCACTAGCCCTGAGCTGGGCGCACGCAAGCCCGGGAGCCCGGGAGTGCGGGAGTTCGGGATCACGGCAGCGGAAACGGGGGCGTCGCTGAGGGGCTCACCGAGGGACGGGCTGAGGGACTGACCGAGGGGCTCACCGAAGGACCGGTCGACGGGCTGGTCGAGGGCGTCACCGAAGGACTCCCCGTCGCGCTCCCCGTCACACTGACCGTCGCGCTCACCGTCGCCGTCACCCCGCCCCCGCCCGGCTTCCCGTCCCGGCCGCCCTCCCCGTCGCCGTCCCCCGCCGCCAGCAGCGCCGCCGACACCCCGGCGCCGGTCAGCGCCGCCACCAGCAGCGCGGCGGCCAGCAGACTGCGGCGCCGGGACAGCAGCCGGTCCCACCGGCGCCGTTCCGCCCGGCCCGTGTCCAGGAAGACCCGCAGCATCCGCTCCGCCCCGGCCGCGTCCAGCCGCCGTTCCGGATCACGCTCCAGCAGCCGCCGTACGACGGGCAGCAGCGGACCCGCCTCGGCGGGCAGCCGGATCTCCCCGGAGGCCACGGCGTTGAGCGTGCCGCCCACCGACGACCTCTGGAACGGGGACTCGCCGCTCATCGCCGCGCACAGCAGCGCGCCCAGCGACCAGAGATCGGAGGCCGGTCCGGTGCCCGCGCCCGTCATCCGCTCCGGCGCGGTGTACTCCGGCGATCCGACGAACGTCCCGCTCTCGGTGAGCGTGGACGCCCCGGCGACCCGCGCCACCCCGAAGTCGGTGAGCACCACCCGCCCGGTACCGGACTCGATGAGCACATTGGCGGGCTTCAGATCACGATGCAGCACCCCGGCCGCGTGGGCGGTGCCGAGCGCGCCGAGCAGGGCGACCCCGATCCGGGCGGCCTCGCGCGGATCGACGGGACCGTCCGCCGCGACCCGGTCGGCGAGCGAACCACCGTCGATCAGCTCCATCACGAGATACGGCCGCTCCTCGTGCTCCACCACGTCATGGACCACGATCAGATGCGGATGGTGCAGCCGGGCGACGGTACGCGCCTCGCGCAGAATCCGCTCGCGCTGCACCCGGGCCCGGTCGGGCGAGAGGGAGGAGGTGTCGAGATCGAGTTCCTTGACCGCGACCAGACGACCGAGCAGTTGATCGGTGGCCCGCCAGACGACCCCCATACCGCCCCGTCCGAGCACCGCCTCCAGCCGGTAGCGGCCCACGATCACACGGCCATCCGCGCGCTCGGTCCCCATGCGCCCCATCATGCCCGACCTGGAGCCGCCTCTTCCGGCCCACGGGCTCCGACGTGGCCGACAACCGACGCCGGTCCTGGCACGTCAGCCGGGGTCCGACAGGACAACTCCCCCGAGCCGCGCGGAGATCACCGTACGAAACCCGATCGCCCGACACGACCGAATCCCGCCCCCACCGATGGCCCAACCGGCGGTGTCCCGCCGGGGTCCGGGTCAGCCGACCGGCTCGCTCCAGCTACGCAGCACCATCTCGAACTCCTCCAGCGCCGTGTCCCACTCCTCCGCCGGGGCGGCCATGTAGAGCGCGTACTCGACACCGTCGCGCGCGAGATACATCTGGTCCACCGCCCGGTACGCCCCCGGGAACGCGGTGTCCTTGGCCAGCGCCGTCCAGCCGTACTCCCAGCGGGCGCCGGACCGGTCGCGGTAGGTGTTCCGCTCCAGCGCGGTCCGCCGGTAGTCCACCAGCCGGTCGCCGAGCTGCTGATCGAGGTCGGCCAGATGCACATACGGGTCGGTGTAGTCGGGCGCGCTGTCGACGGCGATCCGGATGAAGTGCCGTCCGCCGTCCGGGGTGTAGTCGACCTGCCGGAGGTCGCCGGAGGCGGTGGGCTCCTGGCGCTTCCAGCCCTGGGGCAGCGACAGCCCGAAGCCCAGCGGGTCCGAGACGGTCTTCCAGTCGTCCGGCACCGCGCCCCGGTCCGGTCCGCTCCCGGTCGTCGGAGACTCCGGCGCCGTCCCGCCCGACGTGGTCGCGTCCGTGACCGGATCGTCGGCCAGCGTGTCCTGGCGGCCGTCCGTGGTGGTGTCGCTCTGGCCGCCGTAGCTGTCCAGCACCACCGCCGTGCCGCCGCCGACGAGGGCGGCCACCGCGACGACCAGCGCGAGCGTGCGCAACCGCCGCTGGCGGCGCGGCGGCAGGGCGGCCCCGTGCGCGGGCCCACGGGACGCTCCGCCGGGGGAGGCGGACGGTCCGGGGGGCGGAACGGCGGTGGCGCCGGGGCGGGATGCGCCGGACGGGTACGGCAGCGGTGACCCGGCGCCGGTTCCGGCTGCCGCGCCGACTCCCGTACCGGCGTGCGGGTCGGGCGCGCCATGGGCCGCGTGAGTCCCGTGAGTCCCGTGAGTCCCGTGAGTCCCGTGAGTCCCGTGAGTCCCGTGAGTCCCGTGAGGAGCGTGAGCACCGTGCGTGCCGTGCGTGCCGTCGGTCCCGTGGGGGCCGCCGCCCGTGGCCCGTTCCGTCGGGTGCGGTGTGGTCGGCACATAGGCCTGGGCGTCGCGCGGACGCCGCCCTTCCGCGGCCTCGGCGAGGAGTTGCTCGGCCTCGGCGGTGCCGGGGCGGGTGGCCGGATCTTTGCGTAGCAGCGCGGTGATGACGGGGCCGAGGGCACCCGCCTGGCGCGGCGGCGCGGGCTCCTCCTCCACCACCGCCTGCATGGTGCCCAGCGGCGAGGTGCGGCGGAACGGCGACAGCCCCTCCACGGCCGTGTAGAGCGTGGCCCCGAGCGCCCAGAGGTCGGCGGACGGTCCCGGGTCGTGGCCGCGCACCCGCTCGGGCGCGAGATAGTCGACGGAGCCGACGACCTCGCCGGTCCGGGTGATGGTGCTGTCGCCCTCTATCTGCGCTATCCCGAAGTCCGTGAGCAGCACCCGGCCGTCGCGCGCGAGCAGCACATTGCCCGGCTTCACATCGCGGTGCAGCACCCCGGCGGTGTGCGCGGCCCGCAGCGCCCGCAGCACCCACAGCCCGATCCGGGCCGCCTCGGCAGGTTCGATCCGGCCCCGCTCCTTCACCGCGTCGGCGAGCGACTCCCCCTCGACCAGTTCCATCACGATCCATGGCCGGCCGTCGTGTTCGAGCACGTCATGGACGGTGACCACGGCCGAGTGGTTGATCCGCGCCGCCGCCCGCGCCTCGGCCCGGGTGCGGGCCAGCAGCACCGCCTGGTCGCCGTCGGAGGCGTAGAGGGCGGCGGTCAGCTCCTTGATCGCCACAGCCCGGTGCAACACTTCGTCATGGGCGCGCCACACCCGTCCCATGCCTCCGCTGCCGATGGATTCGGTCAGCCGGTAACGGTCCCCCAGGAGCAGGCCCTGCATCTGATTCACGTTTCCCCGCAATGCTCTTGACAGGGCCAGCGTAGGGACCGCCCTGCCTGCGGGGAACCAGGGGGTGGGCACGGAGACCGCACTGTGACGGTTGTCGCTTTCGGCGCCGGCGATGAACCCTCCCCGGCCGCCACGGCGAACACCCTCCGGCCGTCCCCCGGATCAAGGATTCAGCCGGTCACCTGGTACGTGGCCGCCGCCTGTTCGTACAGCCGGGTCACCTCGTCCCGCTCGGCCTCCGGACCGCGCACCTGCACCACGTGGTAGCGCCCGTCGACGAGGATGGCGAGATTGCGGACGAACAGCTCCCGGTCGTCGGTCCCGGTCCAGGTGAACTGTCCCTCCGCCATGGTCCGCCCGCCCACCTCGATGGACTTCAGTCCGGTGGCGACGGCCCAGCTGGAGTCGCGGTACGGCAACAGCTCGGGCTCCCGCTCGCGCTGGTACTCCATCGGGTCCGAGCCGAACTCCTCGGCCGAGTCCCGGCCGGGGACGATGATCAGCTCGAAGGAGCCCTTCGAGTAGACCACTTGCCCGCGTCCGTTCTCCGCCGTGCGGTCCCAGCCGTCGGCGACCGCCACCCGGAATCCCTCGTCGTCGTCGCGCAGGGTGAACCCGTCGGCCACGTCGGGACCGGCGGTCTGGGTCTCGGCGGACCCCGTCGTGCCGTCCGACGAGCCGTCACCGCCGCCCTCGCCGCCCGGAGTCGTCTGGTCGGGGCGCGGTTCGCTGCTGGCGTCGGGCTCGGTGGACTCCTCGCTGACCCCGCCCGCCGTGCCGGTCCGGTCGGTGCCGCTCGCCCCGCTCGCCCCTTCCTCACCGGCCTTCGGCAGGAACAGCGCGGCATACGCGATCGCCCCGGCCATCGCCAGCAGCACCAGCACGAGCAGGGTACGGCCCAGTCTGCGCGGCGGCCGGTGCTCCTCGCGGGCCCGCTTGTGGCGGCCGTGGGTCGCCGGGAGCCCGGCCTTGCGGCGGCGCACCAGCTCGCCCCGGCGGCGCACCACCGGCAGCCGGCTGGTCCCGGCGGGCGGCGCCGCCACCACATGGACCCCGGCCTCCGGCTCAGGCGCGGACCGCACCAGGGAGCGCAGCCAGCCGCGCAGCTCCTCGAAGTCGATCCGCTCGGTGGGGTCCTGACGCAGCAGCGACTCCACGACCGGCCGCAGCGGGCCGCACTCCTCGGCGAAGGCGGGCGGCTCCCCGCACACCATCTGCACCAGCTCGGCGGTCGAGTCCTCCGGGTACGGGGCGTGTCCCTGCACGGAGCGGAAGAGCAGCGCCCCGAGCGCCCACAGGTCGGTCGCGGGACCGATCGGCGCGGCCAGCTGCCAGTTCTCGTGCACCGGACCGGCCTGCTCCGGCGCCCAGCGCTCGGTCACCGGGCCGACGACGGCCATCCGCGCCTGCCGGGCCCGCTCGGCGGCCAGCGCGGTCGCGGGCCCACGCCGCACGGGCCGGACACCGGAACCGGGTTCGTCCCACCGCCCGTCCCCCGGGGCCTGCGGTCCCGGTCCGCCCGCCGGACCGCCCTGGGCCGGGACTCCCGCCCCGTAGCCCACCGGACCGGCTCCGTGCCCCTGCTGACCCTCCTCATAGCCGAGCCCGTGGCCCTCCTCATGGCCGAGCCCGTGCCCTTGCTCCTGCCCGATGTCGTGCCCGTGCCCGTACCGGGGTCCGGCCGCGGGGCCCTGGCCCCTGGGCGGCGCGGGCGGCAGCGCCCCGGCCGCCGCGGGTCCCCGCACCCCGTACGGGTCGGCGATCTGGCCGGGCGGCCCGGACGGCTGCTCGGCCTCCGGCGCCGGACGGGCCCCGGGCAGCGCCGCCCGTCCGCTCTGCGACTCCTGCACCCGGGCCGCCGCCCGCGCGCCCGCGCGGTACGCGGCGATGGCCCCGGCCCGCGCCGCCCTGATGTCCCCGCCGCTCTCCGCCGTCCGCCGCGCGGGCACCGCCGGGCCGGGGGAGCCCCGCTCCGCACCGACCACCGGCAGCCCTCCGGCCGCCCGCGCCTCGATCGCGGCCCGCCGCGCGGCCTCGGGATCACCCGCGCCGAACCCGGCGGAACCCACGGGCCCTCCAGCACCGGCGCTCCCGCCGACCCCACCGACAGCACCGGCCGCACCGGTCCGCCCCTGCCCGAACGGCGGCGCACTCCCCTCGCCACCACCGGCCCCGCCCGGACCCCCGCCCGGCCAGCCGGAGCCCCCACCAGCCCCCGCAGAACCAGACCGAGACCCTCCGGAACCACTCGCGAACGTCCCCGGCACACCCGGCACACCGGACGCCCCCGGCCCACCCGGAGCACCGGGCCCGCCCCCCGCCCCGCCTTCGTCGCCGTCCGGCGGCGGCACCGGGTCGTACCCGCAGAGCGCCTCCTCCGCCGCGCCGACCGCGAGCCCGGTGAGCATGACCCGGCCGTCGTCGCAGATCAGCACCGTGCGCGCGGTGATGTTGCGGTGCACCCAGCCATGGGCGTGCAGCACCTTGAGGGCCATCAGCACATCCGAGGCGACCTCGGCCGCCCGGTAGGGGGTCAGCGGCTGTTCGGCCAGCAGCGCGGCGAGCGGCCGGGCCGGGACCATCTCACTGACTATCCACAGCGACCCGCCCTCGGCGAACACATCGAAGACCTGGTCCAGCCGGGGATGATCGGGAATCCGCGCCGCCGCCTGCGCCGCCTCGACGGCCCGCCGTACGGCCGGGTCGACCGGCCTGCGCGGACCCGCGCCCCGCGCGGGCTGCCTGCGCCCCGGGCCACCGCGTGCGGTGAACCCCTCGGGCAGTCCCTCCGCGTCGAGCACCTCCGCCTCGACGACCTCCGGCAACGGCACCTGCCGTACCAGGACTTCCTGTCCGCTGTAGGTGTCGAACGCACGGCTCTCGGCGAGTTCGTACTCGTCGGAGGGCGGCAGCGGCAGGCGGTAGCGGTCGGCGAGCACCCGCCCCGCGTAGTCGTCCACGTTGCCTCCCCCGGGCGTCCGGGCCGGTCCCTTCCGGGTCGGTCAATTCCGTTCGTCAGGCGTCCCGTTCCAGATGCGTACGGTTCGCAGGCACTCACGATACGTGCCGGAGGCAATTCGCATTGAAGGATGGGACATCTCCTCGTCCCTACCCGCTTCCGCCCCCGGTTCTACCCGTTCACGGCTTGGGTTCGAAGGACTCCGTCAGCGTCCGCCAGGTCGCCGCCCGCTCGCTGTCGCCCCAATTGGCCGCTTTCGCCGTGTACATCAGCGCATAGCCCTGGTCGTCGTCCACGACGAACCCCCGGTCGATCGTGCGGTACGCCGTCCCGCCCTCGGTGTAGGTGAACTCCCAGTCGGCCGTGTTCCAGCCGCGGTAGTCCACCGCCGCTATTCGTATCCGCTCGTACTGGGCGCGGGTCATCGACCCTTCCTGGTTCTTCCAGTCGGCCACCGGGTCGTCCTTGGGCGTCGATGTCCAGCCGATCAGCAGCCGCTGTCCGTCCGGTCCGGTGAAGCGGTCCCCGGCGGCGCCGGAGGAGGCGTACTTCCAGCCCTTGGGCAGCCCGATCGAGTAGCCCTGCTGTCCCTCGTGCGTCGAGGCCGCGCCGCCGGTGCCCTCCGCCGGGTCGCCGGTCTCACCGGTGTCGTCGGAGGCGTCGTCCGAGCCCTCCTCGCCGTCGGGCTGGGCACCGCCGCCCGCCGCGGGGGAACCGCCCCCGGTCGCCGGGTCGGTGGCCTGGCCGTCGGTGTCGGTGCCCCCGCTCTCGTCGGACCGGGTGTCGGCGCTCGCCGAAGCACCGGCCTTCCCGGCATCCCCGGACCGGGCGTCCGTGTCGCCGTCGTTCCCGGCGAACGCGATGGTCAGCACCACCCCGAGCACCGCCAGCGCCGCCACCACGGCGATGATGACCAGCGTCCGCCTCGGCACCACGTCGGTCAGGGACGCCCTGGGCGCCGACCGCGCGGGCAGATCCGGCGGCGGCACGACGGGCCACCCCGACGGACTCCGCCCACCCGCCACACCACTCCCGGAGACGGACGAGGCCGCCGGAGAAGCGGCCCCCGGGGCAGGACCAGGGGAGACGGACGAGGACCGGGAGGAGGACGAGGAAGCCCTCGCCGTTCCCCCACCGTCAGCGGTATCGGTACCCGAACCCGCCCCCGCCTTCGCCGCCTTGGCCGGCATACCCGCCGTCAGCGAAGCCGCGCCCTCGACGGCGGCCTCCCCACCGGCCCCGGCACCCGCACCCGCCTCCGCGCCCACCGCGGTCGCGCCCACCGCACCGGCCCCGGCGGCTGCCGCGCCCTTCCGGCCGAGCAGCGATCCACGCCGCCGCTCACCGGGCTCACCGCTCTTCCGGCCGCCCGCACGGCCCTGTTCGGCGCGCCGGTCGGGCTGCGGCGGCAGCGGCACCACCTGGGTGGCGTCCGCCGGTTCGCCCGGCTCCGGCGCCTGGATCACCGCGTGCAGCTTGGCCCGCGCACCGGCGTCGTCGAGCCGCTTCGCCGGGTCCTTGGTGAGCAGACCGCGGATGACCTCGGCCAGCGCCCCCGCGTTCTTCGGCTCCTCCAGCGGCTCGGTCATCACCGCTGTGAGCGTGGCGATGGCGGAGCCCTTGTCGTAGGGCGGGGCGCCCTCGACGGCCGCGTAGAGCAGACCGCCGAGTGACCAGAGGTCGGCCGCCGGACCGGGCTTGTGGCCGCGGGCGCGCTCCGGCGAGATGTAGGAGGGGGCGCCGACGAGCATGCCGGTCGAGGTGATGGACGGGTCGCCCTCGACCTGGGCGATGCCGAAGTCGGTGAGCACCACCCGGCCGTCCTCGGCGATCAGCACATTGGACGGCTTCACATCGCGGTGCAGGATGCCCTCGCGGTGCGCCGAGCGCAGGACGTCGAGGATGGCGAGGCCCACCTCGGCCGCGCGCCTCGGCTCCAGCAGCCCGTCCTCACGGATCACCTCGGCCAGGGACTTGCCCTCGACCAGCTCCATCACGATCCAGGGCCGGTCGTCCTCCTGGACCACGTCGAAGACCGTGACCGCGCTGGTGTTGCGGATACGCGCGATGGCTTTGGCCTCGCGCAGCGTACGGGTGATGAGGCGGCGTTTCTCCTCCTCGTCGATGCTCGACGGGAACCGCAGTTCCTTGACGGCGACCGTCCGCCCCAGCGTCTCGTCCTCGGCCCGCCACACCGTGCCCATGCCGCCGCGGCCGAGTACGTCCCCCAGCCGGTAGCGCCCGGCGAGGAGACGTGCGCTCTGGTCCTGTCGGGGTGCCCCCACTCGCTCCGCGTCCGACATGCGTCCCCTCATGCAACCCGCCCTGACAGAGGCTCCATTGTCCCTCACCCGACAAGTGCTCAGCGCCCCGGGTGCCCTTCACCGACCCCCGCCGCAGCCGCTCCCCTCCCCACCACCCGAATCCGGCCCGTACACCGCCCGACACCAGTGGAACGAGCCACCCTCGAACGAAGATCCCGGCCTCATACACTCATTCGGGTGACATAACGAACACCGCGGGAATGGAACCAGCCACTCCCCCATCTCCCTCCCCACAAGCCCCGACGGCCCCTCGCACAACCCCACCACAGCCCTAGCCCTCCCACAGCCCCGGCACACACACGCGCGCTCTCCCCCCAGGGCGCCCCCGCGCGCCCCAACGTCTCCTCCCGCGCCCAGCGACGCCCGCTGACACCCGGTCAGTGCGGCACGCCGGACCAGTGCCGCACGCCGGACCAGTGCCGCACGCCGGATCAGAACTGCACGCTGGATCAGAGCGGCACGATGTCCGGTGCCCCCAGCCGCGCCGCGTCCGCCGTCAGATCGTCCGGCTGCCGCTGCGACTCCCGCTCCGCCTCCACCCGCTTCTCGTAGTGCTCGACCTCGCGCTCGATCTGGTCCTTGTCCCAGCCGAGCACCGGCGCCATCAACTCCGCCGCCTCGCGCGCGCTGCGGGTGCCCCGGTCGAAGGTCTCGATGGAGATCCGCGTACGCCGGGTCAGGACGTCGTCCAGATGGCGCGCCCCCTCGTGCGAGGCGGCGTACACGATCTCGGCGCGCAGATAGTCGTCGGCGTACTGGAGCGGTTCGCCCAGCGAGGAGTCGGCGGCGATCAGTTCGAGGACTTCCTCGGCCAGCGAGCCGAACCGGTTGAGCAGATGCTCGACCCGCACCACATGCAGTCCCGTGCGGGCGGCGATCCGCGCCCGCGCGTTCCACAGCGCCCGGTAGCCCTCCGCGCCGATCAGCGGGATGTCCTCGGTGACACAGTCGGCGACCCGCATGTCCAGCCCGCGCGCGGCCTCGTCCACCGCGTCCTTGGCCATCACCCGGTACGTGGTGTACTTCCCGCCCGCCACCACGACCAGGCCCGGCGCCGGATGGGCCACGGTGTGCTCCCGCGACAGCTTGCTGGTGGCGTCGGACTCACCGGCCAGCAGCGGGCGCAGCCCGGCGTAGACACCTTCCACGTCGTCGCGGGTGAGCGGCACCGAGAGGACCGAGTTGACGTGCTCCAGGAGGTAGTCGATGTCGGCGCTGGACGCGGCCGGGTGGGCCTTGTCGAGGTCCCAGCCGGTGTCGGTGGTGCCGATGATCCAGTGCCGCCCCCAGGGGATGACGAACAGCACGGACTTCTCGGTCCGCAGGATCAGACCGGTCGTGGAACTGACCCGGTCCTTGGGGACGACGAGGTGGATGCCCTTGGAGGCGCGGACATGGAACTGCCCGCGCTCGCCGACCATCGCCTGGGTGTCGTCGGTCCACACCCCGGTGGCGTTGACGATCTGCTTGGCGTGGATCTCGTACTCACCGCCCGCCTCGACGTCCTGCACACGGGCGCCCACGACCCGCTCGCCCTCGCGCAGGAAGCCGGTCACCCGGGCCCGGTTGGCGACCATGGCGCCATAGGCAGCCGCCGTGCGGATCAGGGTGGCGACATAGCGGGCGTCGTCCATCTGGGCGTCGTAGTACTGCAACGCGCCGACCAGGGCGTCCTTCTTCAGACAGGGGGCGACGCGCAGGGCGTGACGGCGGGTCAGATGGCGGTGCATGGGCAGGCCCCTGCCATGGCCCCGGGCCATCGACATCGTGTCGTAGAGGGCGACGCCCGAGCCCGCGTAGAGCCGCTCCCAGCCCTTGTGCTGGAGCGGGTACAGGAACGGCACCGGTTTGACCAAGTGCGGGGCGAGCCGCTCCAGCAGCAGGCCGCGCTCCTTGAGGGCCTCGCGCACCAACGCGAAGTCCAGCATCTCCAGATAGCGCAGCCCGCCGTGGATCAGCTTGCTGGATCGGCTTGAGGTGCCGGACGCCCAGTCGCGGGCCTCCACCAGACCGGTGGACAGTCCGCGTGTGACGGCGTCCAGCGCGGTTCCCGCGCCGACCACTCCGCCGCCCACGACCAGCACGTCCAGTTCACGCTCGGCCATTGATGCCAGGGACTGAGCACGCTGCTCCGGCCCCAGTGTCGCTGTCCTCACCACTGCCTCCCGCTCGTCGGTCGCGCCCATCGCACACGGCCCCGTCCGCATCCCCCTGCCCAGATTCTGACCGTCCTGCCCGGCTCCAGCCACCACACACCTCCAGCCTGTGGACAACCTGCCGGTCGGCGCAACGCGAGCCGACCGCCGGAATGGTCGGCGAATGACCTTCCGATGGCCGTCGAATGGCCTGTCCGACCCCGCGACACAAGGAGGCAATGCCGTATTTCGGTCATATTTACTCCTAGTCTGACATTGCGCTGCCCCGTTCTGTCCACAGGGCTTGCGCACCCGCACCACCCCTGCTAGTGCCCGCTACCCGCTTCGGTACCTGGGTCGGTACCCGGGAAGGACGGCTCACGCCATGCCCGCAGATCTCGCCGTCATCGGACTCGGCGCGCTCGGCCTCCCCCTGGCCCAGGCCGCCGTCGCCGCAGGCATCCCCACGGTCGGCTACCCGACCGGACCCGAGACCGGCGGCCTGAGCCCCGCCGACATGCGCCGGATGCTCGCCGAGGGCTACCGCCGGGCCCCCGCCCCCGCCGAGCTGGGCCGCGTCCGCTACGCCGTCATCTGCGCCCCCACCCCGCGCGGCGCCGACGGCGACCCCGACCTCGGCCAGATCGAGACCGCCGCCCGCACCCTCGCCCCCCGGCTGCGCCCCCACACCACCGTCATCCTGGAGTCCCCGGTCCACCCCGGCACCACCGAGACGTTTCTGCGCCCCCTCCTGGAGACCGGTTCAGGGCTCCGCGCGGGCCGCGACTTCCACCTCGCCTACTCCCCCAGCCGGATCGACCCCGGCAACCGCGACGCCGCCCCCGCCACCACCCCCAAGGTCATCGGCGGCCTCACCCCCGCCTGCACCGAGTCCGCCGCCGCCTTCTACAGCCGCCTCACCGACAAGGTGGTCCGCGCGCGGGGCCTGCGCGAGGCCGAGACCGTACAGCTCCTGGAGACCAACTTCCGGCACGTCAACATCGCCCTCGTCAACGAGATGGCCGTCCTCTGCCACGACCTCGGCGTCGACCTCTGGGACGTCATCCGCTGCGCCGAGACCAAGCCCTACGGCTTCCACGCCTTCCGCCCCGGCCCCGGCGTCGGCGGCCACACCGCCCCCCAGGCCCTCACCGGCCCCTCCGGCCGCGGCCTGCGCATGGTCGAACTGGCCCGCCACGTCAACGAACAGATGCCCCGCTACGTCGTCCAGCGCGCCGCCACCCTCCTCAACGAGCACGGCAAGTCCGCCCGCGGCGCCCGCGTCCTGCTCCTCGGCGTCACCTACAAACCCGACCTCGCGGACCAGCAGAGCACCCCCGCCCACGAGATCGCCGTCCGCCTGATGGAACTCGGCGCCGCGGTCAGCTACCACGACCCCCACATCGCGTCCTGGAACGTCCTGGACCGCCCGGTCCCCCGCGCCGACTCCCTCTACGAGGCCGCCGCCGACGCCGACCTCACGATCCTGCTCCAGCAGCACCGCACCTACGACCTCCAGGGCCTCTCCGTGAAGGCCCAGCTCCTCCTCGACACCCGAGGAGCCACCCCGACCGGCGCGGCGCACAGGTTGTGAACAAGGGGCGCGCGGAGGCACGACCTCACCAGACCTGCTGGCACCCGACTGCCACGCCCAGTACGGTGGAATCAGGTGGAGCCCACCGCAGAGGCTACTGCGGCAGGCTCCTGGATGGATCACGGAGTGTCCGCCCCTAATGTGTTTGGGGGCGGCCGCTCACCATCCGAAAATCCGCAAGATCCACCTCCTCCGGCACTTCACCAGCCACAGCCGGCTCCGATCCCAGCGAGTGGGCTTGCGGTGACGTCCCATGGACGCCCCCTTCCACGATGCCGCCCATTAGCCCGGTGGACGGTCGATTGGAATCGGGCCGGGCCCCGAGGAGCCGGGGTCCGGAACAAATCCTTGGAAGGGGGCGTCCCACACAACTGGGGCGCCACACAAGAAAGTTACCGCCCCGAATAACCCATTCGGCCCACAGAGCCCCCGAACACCACCGCGCGCCCCCTGCACACCTCGCGCGCCCCACCCGGCACACGAAAAGGCCCGGACCTCACAGGTCCGGGCCTTTCGAATACCGCCGTACGGCAATACGCGGGCACAGCAAAAAGCCGTACGGCGATTACCGCGCGATGCCTACCGCCGGTGCTGGGAGTCCGCCACCGTGACTTCCACGCGCTGGAATTCCTTCAGCTCGCTGTAACCGGTCGTGGCCATCGCCCGCTTCAGCGCGCCGAAGAAGTTCATCGAGCCGTCGGACGTGTGGGACGGCCCGGTGAGGATCTCCTCGATGGTGCCGACCGTGCCGAGGTCCACCTTCTTGCCGCGCGGCAGTTCGGCGCTGACCGCCTCCATGCCCCAGTGGTGCCCCCGGCCGGGCGCGTCGGTCGCGCGGGCGAGCGGGGAGCCCATCATCACCGAGTCGGCGCCGCAGGCGATGGCCTTGGGCAGGTCGCCGGACCAGCCGACCCCGCCGTCGGCGATGACATGGACGTACCGGCCGCCGGACTCGTCCATGTAGTCGCGGCGGGCGGCGGCGACATCCGCCACCGCGGTGGCCATCGGGACCTGGATGCCGAGGACGTTGCGGGTGGTGTGGGCGGCGCCGCCGCCGAAGCCGACCAGGACACCGGCGGCGCCCGTGCGCATCAGGTGCAGGGCGGCGGTGTAGGTGGCACAGCCGCCGACGATCACCGGGACGTCCAGCTCGTAGATGAACTGCTTCAGGTTCAGCGGCTCGTGCGAGGAGGAGACGTGCTCGGCGGAGACCGTCGTACCGCGGATGACGAACAGGTCCACGCCCGCGTCGACCACGGCCTTGGAGAACTGGGCCGTGCGCTGCGGGGAGAGCGCGGCGGCGGTGACCACGCCGGAGTCGCGCACCTCCTTGATGCGCGCGCCGATCAGCTCCTCCTTGATGGGCGCGGCGTAGATCTCCTGGACGCGCCGGGTGGCGGCCTCGGCGGGCAGCTCGGCGATCTCGTCGAGCAGCGGCTGCGGGTCCTCGTAGCGGGTCCAGAGTCCTTCGAGGTTGAGGACGCCCAGGCCGCCCAGCTCGCCGATGCGGATGGCGGTGGCCGGGGAGACGACCGAGTCCATGGGGGCGGCCAGGAACGGCAGCTCGAAGCGGTAGGCGTCGATCTGCCAGGCGATGGAGACCTCCTTCGGGTCCCGCGTACGACGGCTGGGGACGACGGCGATGTCGTCGAAGGCGTACGCCCGCCGGCCGCGCTTTCCGCGCCCGATCTCGATCTCAGTCACGTGTGTGGCCTTTCCCTGATGCGTTGCAGCGCCTTCCAGTATCACCGACGGGCACGACGAGGGCGGCCCCGGAGCTTCCGGAGCCGCCCTCGGTCACGGACGGTGGCTACTTGTTGCGGCTGTAGTTCGGTGCCTCGACGGTCATCTGGATGTCGTGGGGGTGGCTCTCCTTGAGACCCGCCGATGTGATCCGGACGAACCGGCCGCCCTCCTGGAGCTGCGGGACGGTCCGGCCGCCGACGTAGAACATCGACTGGCGCAGGCCGCCGACCAGCTGGTGGACGACGGAGGCGAGCGGACCGCGGTAGGGCACCTGGCCCTCGATACCCTCGGGCACGAGCTGGTCGTCGGAGGCGACGCCCTCCTGGAAGTAGCGGTCCTTGGAGAAGGACTTGCGTTCGCCCCGGGTCTGCATGGCCCCGAGCGAGCCCATGCCGCGGTACGACTTGAACTGCTTGCCGTTGATGAAGAGCAGCTCGCCCGGCGACTCCTCGCAGCCCGCGAGCAGCGAGCCCAGCATCACCGTGTCGGCGCCCGCGACCAGGGCCTTGGCGATGTCGCCGGAGTACTGGAGGCCGCCGTCGCCGATGACCGGGACGTCGGCCGCCTTGGCGGCGAGGGACGCCTCGTAGATGGCGGTGACCTGGGGGACGCCGACACCGGCGACGACCCGGGTGGTACAGATCGAGCCGGGTCCGACGCCGACCTTGATGCCGTCGACACCGGAGTCGATCAGGGCCTGGGCGCCGTCGCGGGTGGCGACGTTGCCGCCGATGACGTCGACGCCGTCCGCGTTCGACTTGATCTTGGCGACCATGTCGCCGACCAGCCGGGAGTGGCCGTGGGCGGTGTCCACGACGATGAAGTCGACACCGGCCTCGACCAGCGCCTGCGCCCGCTCGAAGGAGTCCCCGGCGACCCCGACGGCGGCACCGACCAGGAGCCGTCCCTCGGCGTCCTTGGCGGCGTTCGGGTACTTCTCGGCCTTGACGAAGTCCTTGACCGTGATCAGGCCCTTGAGGACGCCGCCGTCGTCGACCAGCGGCAGCTTCTCGATCTTGTGGCGGCGCAGCAGCTCCATGGCGTCCACGCCGGAGATGCCGACCTTGCCGGTGACCAGCGGCATCGGCGTCATGACCTCGCGGACCCGGCGGGCGCGGTCGGTCTCGAAGGCCATGTCACGGTTGGTGACGATGCCGAGCAGCTTCTTGTCGCCGTCGGTGACCGGGACGCCGCTGATGCGGAACTTGGCGCACAGCGCGTCGGCCTCGGCGAGGGTGGCGTCCGGGTGGATGGTGATCGGGTCGGTGACCATGCCGGACTCGGACCGCTTGACCAGGTCGACCTGGTTGGCCTGGTCTTCGATGGAGAGATTGCGGTGCAGGACGCCGACGCCGCCCTGGCGGGCCATCGCGATCGCCATACGCGATTCGGTGACCTTGTCCATGGCGGCGGACAGCAGCGGGATGTTCACCCGCACATTCCGGGAGACGTACGAGGCGGTGTCGATCTCGTCGGGAGCCATGTCCGACGGGCCCGGCAGCAGCAGCACGTCGTCGTAGGTCAGCCCGAGGGTCGCGAATTTGCCGGGCACTCCGTCGACGTTGGCAGTCATGACACCTTCCCCATATGGCCTTGCTCGGTGCGGATGTCCATGCTAACGGGAAGCGAGGGGCTCTCATTCCACGGTTCCGGTTGCCCACGGGCTTCGTATGTTCGTACGGAGGCGTCGGGCCGCCTGTTCATCGCCGGGCCACGAGAGCGGGAAAACGGGGGTGGGGCTACTGCTCGGCCAGTGCCCGCAGCCTGCTCAGGGCCCGGTGCTGGGCCACTCGGACGGCCCCCGGTGACATTCCCAACATCTGCCCGGTCTCCTCCGCAGTCAAGCCCACGGCGATCCGCAGCAGCAGCAGCTCGCGCTGGTTCTCGGGGAGGTTGGCGAGGAGTTTCTTGGCCCATTCGGCGTCGCTGCTGAGCAGGGCGCGCTCCTCGGGGCCGAGGGAGTCGTCGGGGCGCTCGGGCATCTCGTCGGAGGGGACGGCCGTGGACCCGGGGTGGCGCATGGCGGCGCGCTGGAGGTCGGCGACCTTGTGCGCGGCGATGGCGAAGACGAACGCCTCGAAGGGGCGGCCCGTGTCCCGGTAGCGCGGCAGGGCGAGGAGGACGGCGACGCACACCTCCTGCGCCAGGTCCTCCACGAAGTGCCGGGCGTCGCCGGGGAGCCGGGACAGCCGGGTGCGGCAGTAGCGCAGGGCGAGGGGGTGGACATGGGCGAGCAGGTCGTGCGTTGCCTGCTCGTCCCCGTCGACGGCGCGATGGACGAGCGCGCCGATCGCCCCTTGGGGGCTGCCCGCATCGTCGTCACGCATCGGACCATGGTGCCTTGGCGCTGTCGCCTCCGTGGCACCGCCTTGGTGGTTGTGCACCGAAGCGTTATGAGCAGGTGCGCCGGAACTCATCCCCTGCGCCCTCCCCTTCCGCTCGACCGACTCGTCCCCGAGGAACTCCACACCCTCAAGGATGCGGCATCCGCCGCGAAACGAGCAGCGGGCGTCCGGGGGACCGTCGAACCACCCCCCGTCCGCCGCACGGCAGACGGGGCGGGACGACGTTCACGGTCCGGTCGGCGACGCGCGCGCTCCCTCGGCCGACGGGGGGTCCGGCGGCCGGGCTGCTCCCCCCGGGAGAAGTCCGGGAGAAGTCCGGGACAGGCCCGAAACAGGCCCGGAAACAGGCCCGGAAACAGGTCCGGAACAGGTTCTGGGCTGGTCCGGGACCGGCCCTAACGGACCAGCCCCCACCGGAATCCGAGGGCCACCGCGTGCGCCCGGTCGGACGCGCCCAGCTTCTTGAAGAGGCGTCGCGCGTGAGTCTTCACCGTGTCCTCGGAGAGGAACAGCTCGCGTCCGATCTCGGCGTTGGAGCGGCCGTGGCTCATTCCTTCCAGCACCTGGATCTCGCGTGCGGTGAGCGTCGGCGCGGCGCCCATCTCGGCGGAGCGCAGCCGGCGCGGGGCCAGCCGCCAGGTGGGGTCGGCGAGCGCCTGCGTCACCGTGGCCCGCAGTTCGGCGCGCGAGGCGTCCTTGTGCAGATAGCCGCGGGCCCCGGCGGCGACCGCGAGGGCCACTCCGTCGAGATCCTCGGCGACGGTGAGCATGATGATGCGCGCTCCGGGGTCGGCGGACAGCAGCCGCCGTACGGTCTCGACGCCGCCCAGTCCGGGCATGCGTACGTCCATCAGAATCAGGTCCGAGCGATCGGCACCCCAGCGGCGGAGGACTTCCTCGCCGTTGGCCGCCGTCGTCACACGCTCGACGCCGGGCACGGTCGCGACCGCGCGGCGGAGCGCCTCTCGGGCAAGCGGGGAGTCGTCGCAGACGAGGACGGAAGTCATGGCCGCCCTCCGCAGCTGATGCGCGTCACCTTGAGCCTCCAGGCTGGTACGTATCGTCACCGGTGCGGTCGACCGTCTCGGACGTGTGCCCGAGCGCATATTTTTCGACCGCCTCCGCACTCTCAACGATGGTCACTCGAAAGAGTTACGGGGCCGTACGCCGTCTCCGGCACTCTACGTGAGGGGACGGACACAGTGCAGACATGCACAACGGACCCTCAAGGTTTCGTCACAAGCTATGCCCCATTTGGCCCATTTTCTTCCCTTTTACTGGTGTCTGAGGCTAGATTCGCAAGTGGTCATATTTTCATCTCCTTAGATCGTAGTTGTACGGTCGTGGGCACCGTATCCGCTCGAAACGGCTACAAGGGGTCACGTAATGGCAGATTTCTCCCGCCTTCCCGGACCGAACGCGGACCTGTGGGACTGGCAGTTGCTGGCTGCCTGTCGCGGGGTGGACAGCTCGCTCTTCTTCCATCCGGAGGGCGAGCGCGGTGCGGCACGGAGCGCCCGTGAGAACTCGGCCAAGGAGGTCTGCATGAGGTGCCCGGTCCGCGCGGAGTGCGCCGCGCACGCACTGGCGGTGCGTGAGCCGTACGGCGTGTGGGGCGGGCTCACCGAGGACGAGCGCGAAGAGCTGATGGGGCGGGCGCGCAACCGGCTGGTACCGGCGAGCGCGGCGGCCGGCGGCAACGGCGGCACCGCTACCCGCCACTGACGTCATCAGCCAACGAAGTAACGTTTCTGCACTATCGGGGGCATCTTGGCGTGCCCCGTCCCGCTCAGCGGGGCGGCAGCAGCCGGCCCGCCGCCCGCTCCAGTTCGTCCAGGGTCGCCGCGACCGCCGGGACCTGGGCCAGATCGGGCAGGGTCAGGGCGACGATCTCGCGCCGGACCGCCGGTTCCAGGGTCACCGTGCGCGCACCGCGCGGCCGTACCGACTCCACCGCCAGTTGCGGCAGGACCGCCACTCCGAGGCCCGCGCCGACCAGGCCGACCACCGCCGGGTAGTCGTCGGTGGCGAAGTCGATGCGGGGAGTGAAGCCCGCGCCCTCGCACACCTCCACCAGTTGCCCCCGGCAGCGCGGACAGCCCGCGATCCAGGGCTCACCGGCGAGTTCGCCGATGGCGACGGACGCGGCGCGGGCCAGCGGGTGCCGCTCGGGCACCAGGGCCACCAGCCGGTCCCGCAGCAGGGGCCGGACGACCAGGTCGTCCCACTCATCCCCGGCGTCGCCGACACCACCGGTGCCTCTCGCGCCCTCGTAGCGGAAGGCGAGGGCCAGATCGCAGTCGCCCTCGCGCAGCAGTTCGACCGAGCGCGGCGGCTCGGCCTCCTCCAGGGAGACCCGGGTGCCCGGGTGGGCGGCGCGCAGGGCGGCCAGCGCGGTGGGGACCAGGGCGGAACTGCCGCTGGGGAAGGAGACCAGCCGTACCCGCCCGGCCCGCAGCCCGGCGATGGCGGCGACCTCCTCCTCGGCGGCGGTGAGCCCGGCGAGGATGCCCGACGCGTGCCGGACCAGGGCCTCGCCCGCCTGGGTCAGTCGCATCTCGCGCCCGCTGCGCACCAGCAGCGGGGTGCCCACGGACGACTCCAGCGCCTTCATCTGCTGGCTGACGGCGGGCTGGGTGCAGCCCAGCTCGCGCCCCGCCGCCGAGAAGGACCCGGTGGTGGCGACGGCACGCAGGACACGGAGATGGCGGGCCTCGATCATCCTTCGAGCATAAGCGGACCTTGGGGCGAGGGCGGAATATTGCGGCGCCACTTTGCCCCGGATCGGCATACCGTGAGGTCATGAAGCTGCTGTCTGTGAATCTGGGCCAGGCCCGACCCGTGCCGTACACCGATCATCCGGACGGGGTGACCGGGATCGACAAGCGGCCGGTGGCCGGGCCGGTGCGGGTGACGGCGCCGGGGCCGAAGGGGACCGGCGGGAGCGGGCTGGCCGGGGACGTGATCTGCTCCCTGCGCCACCACGGCGGGGACGACCAGGCGGTGTACGCGATGGCCCGCGAGGACCTGGACGCCTGGCAGGACGAGCTGGGCCGGGAGCTGTCCGACGGGGCGTTCGGCGAGAACCTCACCACGCTCGGCCTCGACGTCTCCGGCGCGCTGATCGGCGAGCGCTGGCGGATCGGCCCCGACCTGCTGCTCGAGGTGACCTGCGGCCGGGTGCCGTGCCGGACCTTCCAGGGGCATCTGGGCGAGGAGCGCTGGGTACGGCGGTTCACCGAGCGGGCGGCGCCGGGGGCGTATCTGCGGGTGATCGAGCCGGGCGAGATCCGGGCGGGGGACGAGGTGCGGATCGAGCACCGGCCGGACCACGCGGTGACGGTCGAACTGGAGTTCCGCGCCCGGACCACCCGCCGGGACCTCCTCCCGGAACTGCGGCCCGCGCGGGACGCCCTGCACCCCGAGTCGGTCGACGCCATCGACAAGTACCTGGCGAAATACGGCTCTTGACGGAACGTCATGCGGGGACCCTGTGGAAGCCCGGCGAAGGACCTTCCGGCGTCCTCGGAAAGTGGCGCGGGTCACTAATCTTGCGCCATGACAAGGGCTCTGATTACGGGATCGACGGCGGGCATCGGTGCCGCGTTCGCCCGTCGGCTGGCGGCCGACGGGCATGACCTCGTCCTGGTGGCACGGGACGACAAGCGGCTGCGCGAGCAGGCGACCGAACTGCACGACCGGCACGGCATCGAGGCGGAGGTGCTGCGCGCCGATCTCGCCGGGGACACCGGTATCGAGGCGGTCGCCGCCCGCCTCGGCGACCGCAAGAACCCGGTGGACCTGCTGGTGAACAACGCCGGTTTCGGCAACAAGGGCCGCTATCTCGACGTCCCCATGGCCGACGAGCTGCGGATGCTGAAGGTGCACTGCGAGGCGGTGCTGCGGCTGACCTCGGCGGCGGCGGAGTCGATGCGGGAGCGGGGCCGGGGCGGGGTGGTCAATGTGGCCTCGGTCGCCGCGTTCGTGCCGCGCGGCACCTATGGGGCGTCCAAGGCGTGGGTGGTCCAGTTCACCCAGGGCGCGGCGCGGGACCTGGCGGGCAGCGGGGTACGGCTGATGGTGCTGTGCCCCGGCTTCGTCCGGACCGAGTTCCATGAGCGGGCGGGCATGGGCACCGACAACATCCCCGGCTGGATGTGGCTCGACGCGGACAAGGTGGTCGCCGAGGCGCTCACGGACCTGGCCCGCGGCAAGTCCTTGTCGATCCCGGACCCGCGGTACAAGGCGCTGATGGGGGTGGCGAAGGTGGTGCCGCGGGGGATGCTCGGGGGGATCTCGTCGCGGACGGGACGGAAGTACGGGCCGCAGTAGGCACAGTAAATAAGGAGTACTCCGGGAGTCGGAAGCGCCCTGCGGTCGTGCGGTCGAAAGGGAGCGGGCCGGTACTGCTTCGGGAGGGACGGCTGTCAGAGGGGGCGACTAGGATTTCGGTCCTGTCGTAGGAGGAGACCCGGGGGCTGCGGCACCCGTGTCCCCTCTCCCCTGCCGCCCTCCGGAGGTGCCCGGTGCCCGCTGGTCCGAAGCCGACGGCTCCCGCTCCACGAGAGCGCTGGTTCCAGCCCCGGCGGTCCGGTTTCCGGTGGGAGCAGGAGGGGCTGGACCATCTGCGGGCCCTGATGCCGAAGACCGAACCGCACCGGGCGTGGGCGACCTTCCAGTTCACCGCCGCCTCGGGCCGGATCAACGAGTGCGATGTGCTGATCGCGGTGCCCGGCGGGCTCTATCTGCTGGAGCTGAAGGGGCACCCCGGCCGCGTGGTGAACCACGGTGACACCTGGCAGTTCCATGGCGACCGGGTCCGTACGATCCGCAATCCGCTGCATCTGACGGATCTGAAGGCGAAAGAGCTGAAGGGTCAGTTGGAGCGGGCCGCGCGGGTGCTGAAGATCGACCCCCGGCAGATCCCGTTCATCAAGCCCGCGGTCTTCCTGCACGACCCGGGCCTGGTGAGCCAGCTCGACGAATTCCAGCGCACCTCCGTCTACGGCCTCAACGACGGGGCGAGCGGGCTGCCGAGGATCTGGGACGACCTGCTGGGCCGGCCGCCGGAGCGGGAGAGCTGGCGGATCAGCCCCGTGGTGAGCCAGCGGCTGGAACAGCTGATGCTGAAGATCGGCATCAGCCACTCCACCGCGCATCTGCGGTTCGGGGAAGGCTGGAAGCTGGAACCCCGCGCGCTCGACGCCGGCCCCAGCTGGGAGGACCGGCTCGCGGTGCGGGACGACCAGCTGGTCAAGGAGAGCGGCCGGGTCCGTATCTATCTGTCCGGTGCCGCCGCCTCCGAGGAGCAGCGGGCGAAGGTGGACCGGGCGGCCCGCCGTGAGTACCAGGTGCTGCAGGGCATCAACCATCGCGGGATCGTGCAGGCGGTCCAGATCCGGGAGCATCAGGGCGGTCCGGCGATCCTGTTCCGGCACCGCGAGTCGGATCTCCGGCTCGACGCCTATCTCGACGCGTACGGCGGCAAGCTCACCCCGGCGCTGCGGCTGGACCTGGTCCGGCAGCTCGCCGAGGCGGTCCGTTACGCGCACAACCGGTCCCTCTACCACCGTGCGCTGTCCGCCCGGTCCGTCTATGTGTCGGCGCGTGAGGACGGAGCCGAACCCGTCCTGAGGATCGCCGACTGGCAGACCGCGGCCCGCGACTTCGAGACGTCCCTGCATGTGTCACTGGGCGAGACCCCGCTGGACGGAGGACTCATCGCGGACACCGCGCAGGTGTACCTGGCGCCGGAGACGGACCAGGAGTTCGCCGACCCGGTGGACCTGGATGTGTTCGGTCTCGGTTCGCTCGCCTATCTGCTGCTGACGGGCCGCTCCCCCGCGGACCGCCGCAGCGCGCTGCTGGAGCGGCTCCAGAGCGACAAGGGACTGCACCCGTACGCCGTCTCCGACTCCGTCTCCGCCGCACTGGACACCCTGGTCTTCCGGGCCACGACGGCGGACGTACGGGACCGGCTGGCCTCCGTCGACGAGTTCCTGGAGCTGCTGGCCGCGGCCGAGGCGGACGCGGCGGCCCCGCAGTCCAGCGTCTCCACCGTGGACCCGCTGGTCGTGCAGGCGGGTCAGCAGCTGGACGACACCTGGCTGGTCGTCCGGGTGCTGGGCACGGGCGCGACGGCCCGTGCGCTGCTGGTGCACCGCGTCGACGCCACGGACGGCGAGAACTCGGTGCGGGTCTTCAAGGTCGCCCTGGACCAGGAGAAGGACGCCCGGCTGCTCGCGGAGGCGAAGGCGCTCCAGGAGGTGGGCGGCGGAAAGATCGTCAAGCTGTACGCCGAACCGCGCGACCTGGGCGGTCATACGGCGCTGGAGATCGAGTACGCGGGCGGCTTCCGGTCGGAGCACGACCGTGAGCCGGTGAGTCTGGGCTCGCGACTGCGCGACCAGGGTCCGTTGGGGTACGACCAGCTGGAGCGGTTCGGCAACGACCTGTTCGAGTCCCTGGACACCCTGGCGGCACGGGGTGTGCGGCACCGGGACATCAAGCCGGACAACCTGGGCCTGTTCAAGCGGAGCGACGGCTCCTGGCAGCTGATGCTGTTCGACTTCTCGCTGGCCGACGCGCCGGACCAGGATGTGCAGGCGGGTACGCGCGCCTACCTGGACCCGTTCCTCGGGGGCGCGGGCCGGTCCCGGTACGACGACCACGCCGAGTGGTACGCCGCCGCGGTCACCCTGCACGAGATGGCGTCCGGTGAGCGCCCGGTGTGGGGGGACGGCCAGGGCGATCCCCGGATGGTCGCCGACGCGGCACTGCATGTGTCGGCCGAACTGTTCCCGCAGGCGCTCAGCGAAGGACTCAAGGAGTTCTTCGAGCGGGCGCTGCACCGCGATGTCGAGCAGCGCTACGACAGCCTGGCGCAGTTGCAGGAGGCGTGGCGGCAGGTCTTCCGCCGGGCGGACGCGGCCCGTCCGGCGACCACTCCGGCGACGGTCGGGATCAGCGCGGACGACCTGGAGGACGCGCGGGAGCAGGCCGCCGAGGCGGCGAAGCTGAAGACGCCGCTGGCGGCGGCCGGTCTGTCGCCACGTGCCGTGTCCGTCGCGGAGGGCCTGAAGGCCCACACGGTCGAGGACCTGCTCGACATCCCGCCGCACCTGATCTCCCGGGCGCGCGGCGCGGGCAACGCGATCCGCAAGGAGCTGAACCGCCGCCACCGCCAGTGGACGCAGGCACTGCGCCGCAAGGCCGCCGCGAAGCGGCCGGTGGCCATCGAGCCGGACGCGGCGGAGGAGGTCCTGGAGTCGGTCGACACCCTGGCGGCGCGGCTGACCCCGCCGGAGGGAAAGCGGCGCACCCGGCCCTGTCCCGACGTCATCCGGGCGACGCTGCAACTCCCCGGTGTGCTGGAGGAAGGGGAGGCGCTGGAGGCATGGCCCGCGCAGAGCCAGATCGCCCGGTCGCTGGGCATCAGCCAGCCGACGGTCTCGCAGAACCAGCAGGTGGCGGTGGGCCAGTGGGCGGCCCTGCCGTGGCTGTCCCGGGTCCGTGACGAACTGGTCGCGATCCTCGCCGACCGGGACCGGGTCTCCACCGCCGAGGAACTGGCGTCGGAGCTGCGGGCCCGGCACGGGGCGGGCAGCAGCGACGCCGGTGTGGCGCAGAGCAGGGCGCTGGCCGTGGTCCGGGCCGCGGTCGAGACCGAGCTGCGCAAGCGGGACGACGACGAGCCCGAGGACGGGCAGGAGGCGCAGGCCCGGTTCGATGTGCAGCGGCGTGGCGGCCGGGTGGTCATCGCGCTGGAGGACCAGCCGGGCTCGGACGACCCGACCCCCGCCGAACTCGCCGACTACGCGGCTGCCCTCGGTGAGCAGGCCGCCGATCTCGCGGCCCGCGAACCGCTGCCGGGCCGGGCCACCGTGCTGCGGGCGCTGCGGGCGGTCACGGCGCCCGAGGGCATGGTGCCGGTCGCCGACACCCGGCTGGTGGAGCTGGCGGCGTCGATGGCGGGCGGAGTGGCGGTGTCGCCGCGTCTGGAGCTGTTCCCGCTCGACCTCGGACTGACCCGCGCCCTGCGTATCTCGCAGGCGCCGGCCGGGGTGCGCCCCGAGGCCGGGATCAGCACCGAGGATCTGCTGTCGCGGGTCCGGGCCCGCTTCCCCGGCCTGACCGTGCTGGGCGAGACGACGTACGTGGAGCTGGCCGAAGCCCTGGCCGAGGCGCAGTTCCCCCTGGCGTACGACCCCGCCAAACGCCGTTTCCTGCCACTGTCCCAGGACGGGACGGGCACCGTGCAGGTCGGTTCCTCCTCGGTACTGACCAGCACCAGCTCCCTCTACGCGGCGGCTCAGGGCCGGATAGCCGAGGGGCAGGACCCTCGCGAGCTGCTGGCGGCGCGGCTCACGGAGGCCCACCGCCGCGGCGGCTTCCTGGCGCTCACCCTGAAGGGGCCTGACCTGCCGGGCATCGCCCAGGCGCTGGCCGAGCACCACCAGGTGACCCCGGTCCCGGCGAACACGCTCTTCCTGGACGCCCTGCGGACGCTGTCCGAGGAGCAGTCCGTGCGGTGGGAGGCCCTCCTCAGGGCCGACGCCAAGTTCGCGACGACCGGCACGCTGGGCGCGGCGCTGGCGTCGTACACGCGGCTGGCCGCGGAGCGGGTGGGGCAGCGGGTGGTGGAGCTGGCGGAGTCCGCGGGCCCGCGCTCCATCGTGCTGGTCCATGAGGCCGGGCTGCTGGCCCGTTACTGGGAGGCCGGGGGCAGGGAGCTGCTGGCCACGCTCCAGCAGGCGGCCCGCCGTCCCGCCGACGTTCCGCACGGGATGTGGCTGCTGCTGCCCGCGGAGGACCCGCGGGCGACGCCCACGCTGGACGGGCGGACGGTGGAGGTGGTGGACCGGGTCACCGAGTGGGAGGTCCTGGACGGGCTCTATCTGAAGGGGCTGCGGGCCGCGGCGACCGCGTGACGGAAGATTCGTTCGATGGCCTGATTGCCTTGTTTCGCTTGCCAGCTACCCCTACCGGCGATTCACTTGCACGAAAGCTGGTGAAACTAGCCTGAGAGAGGGGGTGCTCATGCTCTTGAATTTCAGGGTGGCCAACCATCGGTCCATCCGCGATGAACTGGAATGGCAGCTTCAGCCGGTCTACGAGGGGGATCGCCCACCGGGTACGGGCTGGAAGGCGGTACCGGTCGCGGGGATCTTCGGGTCGAACGCGGCGGGGAAGTCCAACGTGGTGGACGCGCTGCGGTACATGGCGGAGATGGTCAAGGGCTCGCATCTCCTGGCCGAGGACGGCGAAGGCGTGACACGGCATCCCTTCCTGGAGGACGTCGTGGACACCGGCTCGTCCTGGTACGTCGCCGATCTCCTGGTGCACGGGGTGCGCTATGCCTACGGCTTCGAGGTGGACGATCTGCGTGTCGTCGGTGAGTGGCTGTACGCCTATCCCGAGGGACGCAAACGGGTGGTGTTCGAGCGGGATGCCGAGGACTTCCGTGCCGGCAGTTCTCAGGAGCATCAGAAGGAGCTGCGTACGGTCGCGGATGTGACCGCGTCGAACGTGCTGTTCCTGACCATGGCGGGCCGGTCCAAGACGGCGATGGATGTGGTGAGCCCGGTCTATCGGTGGTTCCGGGATGATCTGGTGTTCGGCGGACCGTTGAGCATGGGTGGCGGTCCGATTCACCGCAGTGTGCTGCTCAAGCAGTTGGCGGGCCGGTTGATCAGAGGCCGTGAGCCCATCCATCTGCGTGAGCTGCTGCGCGTCGCGGACCTGGGGATCGAGAACTTCCGAGTCGAGACAAGGGAAGAGGAGAGTTACCTGACCGTCGGAGCGGCAGTCCAGGCCCGCTTCCCGCTGGGCGCCGCGCAGGACCCCCGCTTCACGGTCAAGCAGCGCCCGAAGCGGTTGCGGCACGAGCTGTTGCTGTGGCACACCGGCAGGAACGGTCCCTTCGAGGTGCCGCTTGCCGCCGAGTCCGCTGGTACGCAGGCACTGGTCGAGTACGCCATGACCCTGGAGAGTGTGGCCCGCCATGGCGGCACGCTGGTCGTGGACGAGTTGGGCAGCAGTCTGCATCCCCGGCTCAGCGCGTTCCTCGTCACGCTCTTCCAAGATCCCCAGCGGAATCCGCGGGGCGCCCAGTTGCTGTTCACCAGTCATGACGCGAGCCTGCTGGGACGCAGGGCGGGCGAGGACATCCTGAAGCGGGACCAGGTCTGGTTCGTCACGAAGAACGAGTTCGGGGAGAGCTCGCTCTATCCGCTGTCGGACTTCCGTCCGCGCCAGGAGGAGAACCGGGAGCGGCGCTATCTGAGCGGGAGCTACGGCGCCGTTCCGATGATCGATGACACGTTCACGCTGGCGATCGCCGGCCGGGGGGATGCGGATACCGATGGCGAGGGAGCCGAAGCCGGACGGTCGGAGAAGCCCGAGGCGTGAGTCCACGCTCCGCAGGCGGCCTGCCTATCGGGAAGAGTTACCGGCCATCCTGGTGGTGTGCGGTGCGAAGGTCACCGAGCCGCTCTATCTGCGGGGGCTGCTGCGGGCGGTCGACAATCGCGCGGTGGATGTGCGGGTCAAAGTGTGTCCGCGCGACCCGGTGTCCGTGATCCGATACGCGGTGCGGCTGCGTGACCAGGCGGGGGAGCACTACACCCACGTCTGGTGCGTGCTGGACGTGGACGACTTCGATCACCTGGAAGAGACGCTTCAGGTGGCCCGGGACGAGGGCATCGAGGTGGCGCTGTCCCATCCGTGCTTCGAACTGTGGCTCCTCCTGCATTTCCGGGACCATCATGCCGCGATCACCGGATACCAGCAGGCCGCGCGGCTTCTCGTGCCTCATCACCCCGGCTACAGCAAGACAGCCGACAAATTCGACTTCTCCCCTTACCGGGACACCTGGCCGAGCGCCGTGAAGCGCGCGAAGGCGCTGGCGAAAGCCGGTGAGGAACACAAGACGAATCCGTCAACGGGCATGTGGCGACTGGTCTCCCAGATCGTGCCGGATCACCTGCGGGCCTGAGCCGGGGATCTTCCAGGTTCGTCCCCTATGCGCCTCGGCCCGGCTGGCAGGATGGGGCGATGGACCGTGGGGGTCCGTGCGATGCGGGTGCGCGAGCGGTGAGGAGTGGTCCGAAGGTGACTACGGCTACGGCGGAGGGGACGGGGTCCGGGCTGGACCGCGTACGGCTGCTGAAGGATCTCCAGGCGCAGGCGCGGCTGCTGGAGGACGACCTTCGGCTGCGGACGGATTCCGAGCCGGAGTTCCGGGACGCGTTGAAGGCGGAGTACGGCAAGGCGGTCGCCGCGGAGCGTACGGCGGCGATGTATGAGACCTGGCGTGATGAGCGGGTCGTGCAGATCGCTGCGGCGTGGGTGCTGGCGTGTGTGTTCGTGCGGTTCAGTGAGGACAACGGGCTGATTCCCGAGCCGTGGCTGTCCGGGCCCGGTGAGCGGCTCGCCGAGGCGCAGGACCGGCATGACGCGTACTTCCGGGAGAACCCCGAGAACAACGACCGGGACTGGCTGGAGGAGTCGTTCGCCGCGCTCGCCTCGTCCCACGCGACCGTGGCCGGGCTTTTCGACCGTACGCACAATCCGCTGTACGAGGTGACTCCGTCGTACGAGGCGGCGACCGCGCTGCTGGCGTTCTGGCGGCAGCGTGGTGCCGATGGTGAGATCGTGCACGATCTCACTGACGGTGACCTCGATACGCGTTTCCTCGGTGACCTGTATCAGGACCTTTCCGAGCATGCCCGGAAGACGTACGCGCTGCTTCAGACGCCGGTGTTCGTGGAGGAGTTCATCCTCGACCTGACGCTTGAACCGGCGGTGGAGGAATTCGGGCTCACCCCGGAGTGGAAGCACCGGCCCCGTGGGTGGGAGGGGGAGGTGTGGGCCGACGGGCCCGGGGGTGAGGAAGTGGTCCGGGGGCTTCGGTGTATCGACCCCGCGTGTGGTTCCGGGCACTTCCTGCTGGGGCTTTTCGAGCGGCTCCTTGCGAAGTGGCGGGAGGCCGAGCCCGGAAGTGAGGCGTGGGTGCTGGTGCGGCGGGCCTTGGAGTCCGTCCACGGGGCCGACAAGAATCCGTTCGCTGTGGCGATTGCCCGGTTCCGGTTGCTGGTGGCGGCGCTGAAGGCCGGGGGTGTGCGGGAGTTCAGCGCGGCTCCGGGGTTGCCTATTCGGGTGGCTGTGGCGGATTCGTTGTTGCATGGGCGGTCATTGGACACGGTGACGGAGACGTTCGACACGCTGTTCGCGGAAGAGGAGACCTTCTACTACCGGACGGAGGATGTGGAGGGGTACGCCGACGAGGTGGACCTGCTCGGGCGTGGCACCTATCACGTGGTTGTGGGTAATCCGCCGTACATCACGGTGAAGGACAGCCAGGAGAGCCAGAATTATCGGAAGGCATACTTCTCTTGCGTCGGAAAATATGCACTTTCGGTGCCCTTCGCTCAGCGGATCTTCGAGCTTTCGATTCGGGCGGATGGGGATCGAAAGGATGGTGGTTTCACTGGGCAGATCACTTCGAACTCCTTTATGAAGCGCGAGTTCGGTAAGGTCTTGATCGAGGCTTACTTCCAAGGCGGGCGAGAATTTAAGGACCCCGGGACGGGGCGCAAGCGCGACTTCCCGGGTGTCACCCTTACTCACGTCATCGACACCTCGGGTGCGTTCATTCCCGGTCATGGCACACCGACGGTGATCCTGGCCGGGCGCAATCATCAGGCGCGGCAGGCTGATCCGATTCGGGCTGTGCTGGGGGTTCGGGGGGAGCCGAATCAGCCGGAGGATGCGGCTGAGGGGCTGGTTTGGTCGGCGATTGTGCGGCAGGTGGGAGTGCCTGGAAGCGAGTCTGAGTGGGTGAGTGCAGAGGACTCTGTCCGCAGGAGGTTCGCCGACCACCCTTGGTCTTTGAGCGGCGGGGGTGCTGGTGACACTCAGGCACGGATCGATTCAATGGCAGCTCGGCGCCTCAATGATGTGGCGGACTCCCTCGGCATCACATGTTTCACCCTGGAAGACGATCTATTCCTCCTTCCCGGGCATGCGGCATCCACACGTCGTCTGCCAACCGCACAACTCCGCTCCATGGCGACAGGGGATCTGATCCGAGATTGGGTTGAAGGAGACTTCAGCTCGGCCGTATTCCCATACACCTCCGACTTTCGACCCTTGAAAGTTGAGACGATTCCCATCCTTTATCGGTTCATGTGGGCCTGCCGAACCACCATTTCCAACAATCTCCTATTCGGCGGTAAGACGAAAATCGAAGGCGGGTTGGAGTGGTCGGAATACGGAAGGTTGACGGCTAGCAAGTTGCGAACGCCGCTGTCTATCACATTTGCTTTTGTTGCCACACACAATCATTTCACCCTAGACCGAGGCGGAAGGGTATTCAATCGTTCGGCTCCGGTGATCAAGTTGCCGGAAGAAGCGAGCGAGCAGAAGCATATTGAGTTGATAGGAGTACTAAATTCCTCGTCGGCCTGCTTCTGGCTCAAGCAAGTAAGTCAGGCAAAGGGCGGGACCGATAACTCCAGTGGCGGAGGTAATCGATGGACGCCGGAAGCATGGATCGACCGCTACGAATTCACCGGTACCAAGCTCCAAGAGTTCCCATTGCCAGCAAATATTCCACTCGCCTTGAGCCAGGAGCTTGACGGGCTCGCCGAGAAACTGACCCAACACCAGCCGTCCACACTCGTCCGGGGCACATTGCCATCCCGCAGCCTATTGAACGAAGCCCACCAGGCCCAAGACCAACTCCGCGCCCGCATGATCGCCCAACAAGAAGAACTCGACTGGACCGTCTACGGCGCATACAACCTCCTCACCCCCGAAGAAGTAGCCCGAACCACCACCTCCGACGCCCCCGAAGTCGCCCTGGGCCAGCGCGCCTTCGAGATCGTGCTCGCACGTAAAGTCGCTGCCGGGGAAGCCGAAACCGCCTGGTTCGAGCGCCACGGGTCGACCCCCGTCACCGAAATCCCCGCCCACTGGCCCGAGCCCTACCGCCAAGTCGTCCAAGCCCGTATCGACCTCATCGAAGCCAACAAAGACATCCGCCTGATCGAGCGCCCCGAATACAAGCGCCGCTGGTCCACCGAACCCTGGGAGAAGCGCGAGGCCGCCGCCCTCCGCTCCTGGCTGCTCGACGCCGCCGAGCGCGAAGCGATCTGGTACGAGGAGCGCGACGGCTTCACCGTCCCCCGCCCCCTCACCGTCAACCAGCTCGCCGACGCGCTCCGCGCCGACAAGGACGTCCAAGCCGTAGCCGAGCTGTACGCCACCGATCACCTCGGCAAGCGGGACGCCTCCCTCGCCACCGTTCTCGCCGCCGTCATCGACGCCGAACACGTCCCGCACCTCGCCGCTCTCCGCTACAAGGACCCCGGGCTGCGCAAGCGGGCCCAGTGGGAGCAGGTCTGGGAGCAGCAGCGCGAGGAAGACCGGACCGGGGAGCGGCTCGACATCAAGGTGCCGCCGAAGTACACCAGCGCCGACTTCGCCAAGAACTCCTTCTGGTCCAACCGGGGCAAGCTCGACGTCCCCAAAGAGCGCTTCATCTCCTACCCCGGCGCCTCCCCCGACTCCGACCCCTCCCTCCTCCTCGGCTGGGCCGGCTGGAACCACCGCGACCAAGCCGACGCCCTCGTCGGATTGATCCGCAGCCGCGTCGAGAACGACGGCTGGGACAAGAAGGACCCCCGGCTGACCCCGCTCCTCGCCGGACTCCGCGAAGTCCTCCCCTGGGTCCACCAGTGGTACGGCGAGTACGACGAGGAATGGGAAGGCAACCCCGCCGAGGAGTTCCAGGCCGCCCTGGACACCGGTCGCGCCGACGCGGGTCTCTCCGAGACCGACCTCGTCAACTGGCGCCCCGAGAAGAAGGCGCGTGGGCGGCAGAAGAAGGCCGCCGAGTAGGCAGTACGCGCAACGCAAAGGGCGGTCCGATGCCAGCCTCGGCCTCGGACCGCCCCTCGTTCACCTCAACCGCGCGCGGCCATCCGCACGAACGCGGTCCACTCGTCGTTTCCGACCATGAGGAGTGCGTCTCCCGGTCGCTTGGAGTCACGGACCAGTACGGCCGTGCCGGCGTCCGCTACCTCGACGCAGTCACCGCCGTCACCAGCGCTGTAGCTGCTCTTGAACCAGCGCAGTTCACCGACAGCAGGCTTGGGGCTGCTTGCCTTCATAGCTCTCCCAACAGCTTCTCGATGAAGGCCAGTGACTCCCGAGGAGTCAACGCCTGGGCTCGGAGCACGCCGTACGTCGCCTCCAGCGGACTGACCTTCTTCGGTTCCGTGTGCAGGCGGCTCACCCCCTGCACCTCCACATACGCCATCCTGCGCTGCTTTTCCGAGTGGATCAATGTGAACGGACCTGCAAGGCCAGCGTGCTCCTCCCGGTCCACCGGCATGACCTGCATCTCCACATTGCGCTGATGCCCATAGATCAGAAGCTGTTCCAACTGGCCACGCCATACCTCACGGCCCCCGAGAGGCCGCCTCAGCACGTGCTCGTCGATGACGAAACTCAGCAGCGGCGCAGGACGCCGGACGAACAGCCGTTGCCTCTCCATCCGCGTGGACACGCCCTGGTCGATCGACTCCTCATCCTGCAACGGACGCCACATACGGAAGACCGCCCTCGCGTAGTCCTCCGTCTGCAACAGCCCCTTTATGACGTGGCTGATGTAGGCGTGCAGCTCTACCGCAGTCGCCTCCAGTGCCACATACCGCCGAAAGAACGACGGATACCGAGCCTTAGCCACCTCCCCCTTCATCGCCGACAACACCCCCCGCGCCCCCACCGCCCGATCCACCGCATCGATCAGCTCCGGCTTCGGAATCCGCCTCCCCTGCTCCACCGCCGCGATCTGCGCCTCCCCGTACCCCACCCGCGCCCCCAACTGCGCCTGGGTGAGGCCCGCCGCCTCGCGTAGGAGCTTCATCTGCCGTCCGAAGGACTGGAGGAACTCCATATTGGAATCCTGCTCCGTCTCCCCCACACCCGCGTCCGCTCCCGCCTCGCTCATCTCCCGCCTCTCCTTTCCGACCCGTCACCCTGAGCGCAGGCTAGGACTCCAGCACGTCAACAGAGGTTGGACCGGGACAAGTTGAGTCGTGTGAGTGAACGATTCCCGAAAGGTTTCTTCACTCAACGCGTCCACACCCGCACATTCCGTGCTGTACGGTCACCGGAGAATCGTAAAAAATACGGCCCCCGCATCGGCTGCAACCGATGACGAGGGCCTCGACCACCAGTGGAAACGAGCCTCCACCCGTGATTTACAGGCACCATATCGCGCCCTCGCGCGCGTACACCCAGCTCTCCCACGACATCATCCGGCACCCCCGCCTCTCTTCCGACGCCGTCCGCCTTCTCACCTGGCAGCTCTCCCTGCCCGACGGCGCCCGCGAACCCCTCTCCCGTACCGCCGAGCGCGCCAACATCGGCGCCTGCGCCTTCACTCGCGCCAAACGACAGCTCAAGGACGAGGGCTTCGTGCACGAGCGGCGGCTCCAAGGGCCCGGCGGGCACTGGATCACCCAACAGCTCGTCTCCAGCGTGCCGTTGAGCGACACCGAAGCCGCCAAGCTGCTCGGCCAACTCCCACCCCTCCCTCCGGTCCCACCGAGTCCCGGTTTACCGGCCGTCGGTGCGCCGACCACCCCGTCCACCGACCGCTATCCCACTCCAACACCCCCTGAGAACACCCCCAACCAACCCCCCAAACCCCCCGCACCTCCCATCGAGCCCTCGGCAGAGGCCCGCGCCCTCGCCGCCACCTACCCCCACCTCTCGCCCGACCTCCGCCACATCCCCACCGCCATGCACCCCGAGCTGGCCCAGCTCACCGACCGCTGGCTCGACGCCGGGCACCCGCCCACCGCCATCCGCACCCACATCCTGCGCGGCCTCCCCGACGACGGCACCCCTGTCCACCGGCCCGGCGGCCTCCTCCGCCACCTCCTCCGCGATGTCCCACCTGTCCAAGAAGATGCCCCCTCCTCCAGCCCCGCCCCCGCTCCTCTACCTACCGGCGGGTTCCGGCTCTCCCCCCGTCTCCTCGCCAGCCGTGAATGCCAGGGCGATCACCTCCAACCCACCCTCTTCCGCCCCCTCGGCGACGAGACCCACTGCCAGCACTGCCGACCACGGCGACACTGACAGCCCCTACACGCCCGCCCCACACCCCTACAGCGACCGTCCGTAGCCGCGTCCTGCCTGGTCATGGGTGATCCCCGCGCGCCATCTTCGCTCCATGACCGACATCCACGACGACGCGGAAGCCGCCCTCACCCTCCGTTTCACCGCCACGCCCCGAGGCGCCCGACTCGCCCGGCGGCTCAGCTGTCAGCAGATGGAGCGCTGGGGATGGCCCTACGGAAGTGCGCCCAACGACACCGTCGAGACCGTCGTCGCCGAGCTGGCCGCCAACGCCGTCACCCACGGTCGGGCGCCCGGACTCGACGTCGAGCTGCGTCTCAGCCGGGACGACGACCACCGCTGTGTGCGTGTCGAGATCAGTGACGCCCGTGGGGAGCGGTTACCTCTCCCGGTCGCCGCCGGTTCGGTCCTCGCCGAGGGTGGGCGCGGGCTCGCCCTCGTCGCCGCGCTCGCCAAGGAGTGGGGGACCGCGCCACGCCCCGGCGACCCTGGCGACCCCGGCAAAACCGTCTGGGCCGTCATCGCCTGCACACCCGGCCCCTGACATATGCCGCACTTGCCCGCACGATCCGTCCAGGCCCATCCCCGCCCTGTCCAGACCTGGCAGGATTGGACAGGTTCGCGAACACCAAGGGGAGCGGGAGCAGCCGATGGCCACAGGCGCCTCGACGGCCGTACTGAGAGACGTCCTCGACATCAAGGAGGACGTGTACGCCGGCGACTTCAAGGTCGAGCTGTCCCAGGGGTTCACGGGGCAGGCCGCGGGGCGGGTCGAGGAGTATGTCGTCACTCCCCAGCTCCAGCAGCAGTTCAGCAAGGCGCTCAAGCTGGTGCGGGGCGCGGTGCGCAAGGGGTCCTCGTACGCCGCCTATCTCCATGGGTCGTTCGGTGCCGGTAAGAGCCATTTTCTGACCGTTTTGCACGCTGTTCTGAACGAGGAACCCTCGGCTCGGGCCAAGCCCCGGCTGCGGGAGATCATCGCCGAGCACGACGAGTGGCTGCGCGGGAAGCGGTTCCTCATGGTGCCGTACCACCTGGTCGGCGCCGCCAACCTGGACGAGGCGCTGCTCGGCGGGTACGTGCGGGCCGTGCGCGCGCAGCATCCCGAGGCGCCCACTCCTACCGTCTTCCGGTCCGATTCCCTGCTTGCGGACGCCCGGCGGATGCGTGAGCAGCTCGGCGACGACGCCTTCGTCCGGCTGCTGCCCGCCGACGCCCCGGAGGGCGAGGACGACGACGAGCTTCAGGTCATCGGGTCCGGTGGCGCCTGGACCTCCGGTGAGCTGGACGACGCCTTCCGCGCCCCGGCCGGGGACGCCCGCCGTGAGCGGCTGGTGTCCGCGCTGCTCAGCGGGCCGATGCAGGCGTACGCGGAGAGCGCGCGCGGCGACGCCGCCAAGTATGTGCCGCTGGAGAACGGGCTCTCCGCGATCAGCCGTCACGCGCAGACGCTGAACTACGACGGTGTGGTGCTGTTCCTCGATGAGCTGGTGCTGTGGCTCCAGGCCCATATGCGGGACCGGACCTTCGTCAACAGCGAGATCCAGAAGCTGGTGAAGCTGATCGAGTCGGGGGACGCAGACCGGCCTGTGCCGATCGTCTCCTTCATCTCGCGCCAGCGGGATCTGTCGCAGCTCGTCGGGTCCGATGTGCTCGGCGCCGACGTCAAGGCGATGGAACAGGCGCTGGAGTATCTGAACGAGCGGTTCGACACGGTCGATCTTGAGGACCGGAACCTGCCGGAGATCATCAAGGAGCGGGTGCTGAAGCCGCTGCCCGGCAAGGAGACCGTGCTGGACGCGGCCTTCGCCGGGGTCGACCGGTCGAATCAGCAGGTCAAGGACATCCTGCTGGACGGCGGCGGCGCCACCCACGCCGACTGGGACGACTTCCGGGCCGTCTATCCGCTCTCCCCGGCACTGCTGAATGTGCTGGTGGCGCTGTCCGGCGCGCTCCAGCGGGAGCGGACCGGTCTGAAACTGGTCCAGCAGCTGCTGGAGAAGAACGCCGGTGCCGCGGTCGGGCAGCTCATTCCGCTCGGCGAGCTGTGGGACGTGCTGGTGGACGGTACCGGCGCCGCCTTCACCGACAAGCTCAAGCAGGAGTCCGAGGCCGCCGTCCGCTTCTACGGCAAGGCCCGGACCCATCTGCTGGAGAAGTACGGGTCCGACACCCACGCCGACTTCCGGGCCGACGACCGGTTCGTGAAGACGCTGCTGCTGGGCGCGCTGGCGCCGGACGTGCCCGCGCTGCGGCGGCTGTCGGGGGCGCGGCTCGCCGCGCTCAACCACGGGTCGGTGCGCTCCCGTACCGTCCCGGCCGGTGATGTGGTGATCCGGCGGATGCGGGACCTCCAGGCCGCGTTCCCCTCCGAGATCCGCTCGGACGGCGAGGCCGACCCGGTGTTCTCGCTGCATCTGTCCGACCTGGACATCGAGCCGCTGCTCGACGCGGTCGCCGAGGAGGACAAGGCCGGGGTGCGGCGGGTGTGGCTGCGCGACCGGCTGTGGGAGGCCATGGGCGTACGCGACGGGCAGTTCGTCGCCGAGAAGGAGATCGTCTGGCGGGGGACGCGGCGGCTGGCCGAGTTCGTGTTCGGCAATGTGCGGGACCGGGGGGATCTCCCGGCCGAGATGTTCCTGCCCGCGACCGCCGGGAACGTCCGCTTCGTCCTTGATTATCCGTTCGACGACGGTGACCACTTCCCCAGTGACGACTTCCACCGGGTGGAGGAGCTGCGCAAGGACGGGGTCACCGCCCCGACCCTGGTGTGGCTCACCGACTTCTTCTCCGACCAGCGCAAGGCGCAGCTCGGCCGGCTCATGCGGATCACCTTCCTCCTGGAGCGCGACCGGCTGACCGACTACACCGGGAACTTCCCGCCCGACGACCGGGCCAAGGTCCGGCGGCAGCTGGAGGTGGCCCGGGACACCCTCACCGAGCAGCTCACCGGGGCGCTCGCCGAGGTGTACGGGCTGGCCCGGCCCACCGACTCCAACCCGGGGCCCGAGGTGCCCGACGGGCGGCATGTGCTGTCGCTCCAGCCGGAGTTCGCGCAGCCCCGCGAGGAGGGCGGCAAGGGCTTCGAGGCCAATGTGCAGCACCTCGCCGACGGTCTCTTCTCCGCGCTGTACCCGAAGCACCCGGACTTCGGCCCGGACACCAAGGGGCAGCGCAAGGCGGTGGCGCCCGCCGAACTGCGGACCGCCCTGGAGTGGATCACGCGCGCGATGGACGAGGGCGGACGGGCGCAGAACGTCGACAGCCATCATCTGCGGACCGTGAAGCGGATCGTGGAGCCGCTGGAACTGGGGGATGTGCACGACGGGCCGCTGGTGATGCGGCAGGACTGGCGGACGAGGATCAACCAGGCCGCCGCCGCGCACAAGCAGCGCGGGGACCTGGCCGTCGAGGACATCCGCGGCTGGATCGTCAAGGATGTCGGCCTCGGCGGGCTGGACAAGCTCACCGGGAACCTCCTCATCGCCACCTACGCGCTGCTGGACGACCGGGCCTGGGTCTTCCAGGGCGGCCCCGAGCGGGACGCGCCCGCACTGCACGAGATCGGGCCCGGCTGGTCGCTGCGGGCCCAGCCGCTGCCCAGCGACGAGGAGTACGAGGCGGCCCGGGAACGGGCGGCCCGGCTGTTCGGTGTCTCCGCCAAACCCAAGATGTACGCCCGCAGTGTCCACCGGCTCGCCGAGGACATCCGGGGCAGGGCCGAGGGGTGGGAGAAGGAGGTCGCGGGTGTGCGGACCTCGCTGGAGCGGCACGGTCCGCTGCTCGGCCTGGACGCCCCCGGCGAAGGTGTGCCGCCGCGTGCGGCGATCCTGCGGGAGGCCGCCGCCCTGCTCGCCCGGCTGAACCGGCACGGCAGCGACGCCACCGCGCTGGTGCGCGAGCTGGCCGCCGCCTCGTACACGGCGAGCGAGCGGGACCTCAACACCGCCATGGGCAGCGCCGGGGAGGTGCTGCGGACGCTGGACGACGCCGCCTGGCCCGCGCTGGGCAATGTGCGCGGGCTGACCGGGCGTGAGGACGGGGTAGGCGACCGCGCCCGGCGGCTGTTCGACGAGATCGCGGTCACCGCGCGGGCCTCCGAGTTCGAACGGTCGCTGGTGCCGGTGCTCGGCGACGCGGGTGACAAGGCCAACGCGATCATCAATGCCGCGCTCCAGGTGGAGACGGTGTTCACCCCCCGGCAGGAACCCACGCCGGGCGCCCGGGACGTCCAGGTCAGCGAGCCCGAGGTCGCCACCACCCACCCGGGGACGGGCGGCACACCGCCGGTGGCTCCCGTCGCACCGACCGTCCAGGTGACCCCGGCGCAGCGGGCCCAGCCCGCCCGGCGGCGGCTCATCGACGCCTCCGGGCCGACGCCCGTGGAGGAGCTGGTGGCCGATCAGCTGGCGGGCGTGCGGGACGACATCCGGGCCTTCCTGGACGCGCATCCGGGGGCGACGGTGGAGATCAGCTGGCAGCCGGTGGAGGCTTCCGACCCCGCCGCCGGGTCCGGTGACCGCTGATGGCGGCGGTCCGGCCGGCCGCCGGGCGGCGGGCCATCGAAGTACTGCTGGAGGCCGAACTCCCGCGCGCCGACGGGCGGCGGCTGGTGCTCGTGGACGCCGTGTGGGCGGGGCGGGACGAGGAGCGGGAGTTCACCGTGCAGGTGGACGGGGCGCCCCGCCGGGTGCGGGTCACCGACCAGGACTCACCGCTCGGGATCGCCGACGCCTGGCGACGGCACCTCACGGACACCGGCCCGGCCGCGGACAGCGTCCTGGTGGTGACCGGGCGCGTGCCCGCCGACCAGCTCGGCTGGGATCTGCGCGGGCACGCGCTGCGGCGCAGGCCGCTGGCGGTCGAGCGGGCCGACATCGTCAAGCAGTTGTTCGGGGCCGGTGATCTGGACACCCGGATGGTGCGGGAGAACTGGCTGCTGGACGCCCTGCTGGAGGCCGAGCCCTCCGGCGGCTGGCCGCGCGCCGGTTCCCTGCTCACCCGGGACCGGGCCGTGCGCGCCCTGCTCGCGGCCCGGGTCGGCCTCGGCGACACCCGGGACGAATCACTGGACCTGGACGCCGACACGCTCTTCGACTGGAGCCGTGGACCGGTCGGCCCCCGGCTGTTCGCGGAGCTGCCGGAGGTCGAGCGGACCGGGCTCGGCGTGTGGCTGGAGGAGGTGACCGGGCCCGCGGCGCCGACGCTGCTCGCCCTCGCCGCCGACGGACGGGGCGCGGACGCCCTGCCGCTCGGCGCGCTCGCCTCCGCGGCGCTGGCCTGTCCCTCCGCCGCCGACGCCGGGTTCGCGCTCGGCACGCTCTTCGGCCGGGCCCTCGGTTCCTTCGACGCGCTCGCGCCCTACGCGGCGGCGGCCACCGGAGTGCTGTCCCGCTGGCTCGCGCAGGCGGAAGCGGGCGGGCCCGCCGGGCATGACGCCCGGACCCGGGTGCTGGCGGTGCTGGAACGGGCCGATCAGCTCGCCGACACCGGGCGCCTGACCGGGCTGCTCGCCGGGGACCGGCTGCTGCCGTCCGGCTACCGGACCCGGCTGCGGTCCGTCGCCGCCACGCTCGACGGGCGGCCCGACACCGCGCACACGGCGCTGCGCGAACTGGCCGACCACCAGCTCGCCGTGCTCCACGCGGACTCCACCGAACGGGCCCGTACCGCCGTACGGCTGCTGCGCTGGCTCGACGGGCCGCGGCCCGAGCCGGAGTCCGTCGCGCAGGGCGTCCGCGGACACCTGGCGTCCACCGGGTGGGTGGACCTGGCCGTCGCCGTGCTCGCCGAGGGCGATGCCTCCCGGGACAGCACCGTCGGGGAGGCGTACCACCGGCTGATCGGGCGGGTGCGGGACCGGCGGAGGCAGCTGGACGAGCGGTTCGCGGGCCTCCTCTCCACCTGGGCCGAAGCCGCCTCGCAGCAGGCTCCGCACGGGGTGCTGCTGATCGAGGACGTGCTCACGGAGGCCGCCGCGCCGCTCGCCCGGGACGGCGGCCGGCCGCTCGTGCTGGTGCTGGACGGGATGAGCGCCGACGTCGCCATCGAACTGGCCGCCGGACTCGACCGCCGGGTGTGGACCGAGATCGTGCCCAGCGGGCAGCCGGGGCGGCTCGCCGCGGTCGCCATGCTGCCCACCGTCACCCGGGTCAGCCGGGCCTCGCTGCTCAGCGGGGCGGCGGCCGAAGGCGGGCAGGACGTGGAGCGGGCGGGCTTCACCGCCTTCTGGAAGAAGCGGCGACGCGAGTCGGCGCTGTTCCACAAGGGCGGCTTCGAGGGCACGGCCGGGCACCGGCTCGCGCCCGAACTGCTGGGGGCGCTCGCCGACGACTCGACGGTGGTCGGGGTGATCCTCAACACGATCGACGACGCGCTCGCCGACGGCCGGGAGAGCGGCCGGGGCCGGTGGCGGATAGGGGACATCGCCAAGCTGGCCGATCTGCTGGACGCGGCGCTCGGCGCCGGACGGCCGGTGCTGCTCGTCTCCGATCACGGGCACCTCCTGGACCGCAGTGCCCGGGACAGCCGGATCACCCAGGCCGAGGGCGTCCAGGGCGCCCGCTGGCGCACCGGCGAGGCCCAGGCGGGCGAGGTGGAGCTGACCGGGCCACGGGTGCGTGCCGCGGCCGGACGGATCACCGCCGCCTGGCGGGACGACCTGCGCTACACCGCCCGTGCGGCCGGGTACCACGGGGGCGCCTCGCTCGCCGAAGTCACCGTGCCCGTGCTGGCGTTCGTGCCGTCCGGCAGCGAGATCCCGGCGGGGTGGACCGTCCTGCCCGCCGAGAACACCGCGCCGGAGTGGTGGCGCGGCACCACGGAACCGGCGCCGGCCGAGCAGACCGCTCCCGCGACCGGCAAGGGCAAGGGCGCCCGCAAGCAGGCACCTCAGTCGGAGGGGCTGTTCCCGCAGCCCGGACACGGCTCGGCCGGCGAACGGACCGTGCGCAGCACGCCGTACCGGACACAGCGTGAGTTCGTCCGGCTGCCACCGGCCGACACCGCCGTGGCCGCCGCGCTCGACGCGCTGCTCGACGCCGGGGGCAAGCTCTCCCCGGCCGCCGTCGCCGCCGCGGCGCAGGCAGCCACCGGCAAGTCGCAGCGCAACCCGGAGCGGTTCGTGACCGTCCTCGAACGGCTGCTGAACATCGACGGCTATCCCGTGCTCCAGCTCGTGGAGTCCGGGCGTACCGTCCACCTCGACAGGGAGCTGCTGCGGCAGCAGTTCCCAGGAGACACCACACCGTGAACACGCCGGACGACGACTCCCCGACCGCCCCCGGGATCAGCGCGGCCCGCGCCCGGGACGTGACCGACGCGCTGCGCCGCGGGACCGTGCCCCAGCAGGGGCTGGGCCTGTTCGCCGTCGGTCTCGACCGGTTCACCGACGCCCTGGACGACGACCTCGCCACGGTCGCCCGGGGCGGCTCCGCCTTCCACGCGCTGCGGGGCGAGTACGGGTCCGGCAAGACGTTCTTCGCCCGCTGGCTGGCGGAGCGGGCCAAGCGGCGCGGGCTGGCCGTCAGCGAGGTGCAGATCTCCGAGACGGAGACCCCGCTGCACCGGCTGGAGACCGTCTACCGGCGGCTCACCGAGCGGCTCGCCACCGCCACCCACCCGCCCTCCGCCCTGCGCGCGGTGATCGACTCCTGGTTCTACGCCCTGGAGGAGGAGGTCCTGGACGCGGGGGAGGTCGACGAGGGCGACGAGGCCGCGCTCGCCCAGGCGGTCGACGCCCTGCTGGAACTGCGGCTCGCGGAGGTGGCCCGCACCACCCCCGCCTTCTCCGCCGCCCTGCGCGGCTACCGGGAGGCCGTGGCCGCCGGGGACGGGGCCCGCGCCGAAGCCCTCATCGCCTGGCTCGGCGGTCAGCGGTCGGTCGCCGCCTCCGCCAAGCGGGCCGCCGGGGTGCGCGGCGACCTCGACCACTTCGCGGCGCTCGGCTTCCTCCAGGGCCTGCTGACCGTGCTGCGCGACTGCGGGCACCCCGGCCTGCTGCTCGTCCTGGACGAGGTGGAGACCCTCCAGCGGGTCCGCGGCGACGTACGGGAGAAGTCGCTGAACGCGCTGCGCCAACTGCTGGACGAGATCGACGCCGGACGGTTCCCGGGGCTGTTCCTCGTCATCACCGGCACCCCCGCCTTCTACGACGGGCAGCAGGGCGTCCAGCGCCTCGCCCCGCTCGCCCAGCGCCTCGCCACCGACTTCACCACCGACCCGCGCTTCGACTCCCCCCGCGCGGTCCAACTGCGCCTGCCCGGCTTCGACCTGGACTCCCTGGGACAGCTCGGCCGCAAGGTGCGGTCGGTGTACGAGATCACCGCCCGCAACCCCGAGCGGATCGCCGCGCGGGCCGACGACGCCTACCTGGACGAACTGGCCCGAGCCGTCACCGGCTCCCTGGGCGGCAAGGCGGGGATCGCGCCCCGCCTGTATCTGCGCAAGCTGGTCGCCGATGTGCTGGACCGGGTCGACACCTTCGCCGAGTTCGATCCGCGCACCCACTACACGCTCACGGTGAACGCGGCGGAGCTGGACGAGGTGGAGCGCAACGCCGCCGTCGGGGCGGGGGATGTGGAGCTGGAACTGCCATGAGCGGGGATGCGAGGGAGTCGGCATGAGCGCGGATGCCTGGGAGTTGCCATGAACGCCGGCCCCGCCGGAGCCGCCACGGACTCTGACCTGCCGGAGCTGCCATGAGCGCCGACGCGCTGGACCTGCTCGACCCGATCCTCACCCACCACATCGTCAACTCGCTCGGCTGGCGCTCCCTGCGGCCCCTCCAGCAGGAGGCGATCGGACCACTGCTGGCCGGGCAGGACGCCGTACTGCTCGCGCCGACCGCGGGCGGCAAGACCGAGGCCGCCGCCTTCCCGCTGCTCACCCGCGCCCAGCGGCACGGCTGGAAGGGCACCGGCATCGTGTACGTCACGCCGCTGAAGGCCCTGCTCAACAATCTGCATCCCCGGCTGGAGCGCTACACGGGCTGGGTGGGCCGTACCGCAGAGCTGTGGCACGGCGACATCGCGAGCAGCAAGCGGCGCCGGATTCTCGCCCAGCGGCCGGATCTGCTGCTGACCACGCCCGAGTCGCTGGAGGCGATGCTGGTCAGCGCGCACGTCGATCACCGGGCGTTCTTCTCCGGGCTGCACACCGTGGTGGTGGACGAGGTGCACGCGTTCGCCGGGGACGACCGGGGCTGGCATCTGCTGGCCGTCCTGGAGCGGCTCCAGAAGGTCGCCGAGCGGCCCGTGCAGCGGATCGGGCTGTCCGCCACCGTCGGCAATCCACGGGAGCTGCTGGACTGGCTCCAGGGGTCGGGGCGGGGGAAACGGCCGGGACAGGTCATCGCTCCCGGTGTCGCCCTGCCCGCCGCGGGAGCCGCCATCGCTGTCCCGCCCGGGGACATCGAGCTGGACTACGTCGGTTCCGTCGCCAACGCCGCCACCGTCGTCGCCGCCCTGCACCGGGGCGAGAAGCGTCTCGTCTTCTGCGAGAGCCGCCGTACCGTCGAGGAACTGGGCGAGCAGCTGCGGCTGCGCGGTGTCACCACCTTCCTCTCGCACGCCTCGCTCTCCGCGGACGAGCGGCGCCGGGCGGAGGAGGCGTTCGCGGAGGCCCGGGACTGTGTGATCGTGTCGACCAGCACGCTCGAACTCGGGATCGACGTGGGCGACCTGGACCGGGTGATCCAGCTCGACGCGCCCGCCACGGTCGCCTCGTTCCTCCAGCGGCTGGGGCGGACCGGGCGGCGTCCGGGAACCGAGCGCAACTGTCTCTTCCTCGCCCTCACGGACGGGGGTTTCCTGGCCGCCTCCGCTCTGCTGCTGGCCTGGTCCAAGGGCTGGGTGGAGCCGGTGACCGCACCGCCAGAACCCCGCCACCTGGCGGCCCAGCAGGTGCTGGCGCTGTGTCTCCAGGAACACCGGATCGGGGAGAACCTCTGGCAGGAGTGGTGGGGCGGCCTGGAGGGCTTCGGCGAGAGCGCCGAGCCGGTCGTACGGCATCTGATGGACCAGGGGTATCTGGAGCGGGACGGCGGCACCCTGTTCATCGGGCCGGAGGCGGAACGCCGGTTCGGCGCCCGGCACTTCATGAATCTCACGGCCTCCTTCACCGCACCACCGGAGTTCACCGTCCTCAGCGGCCGGACCGAGATCGGCCGGACCGACCCGGACCTGCTCACGGAGGAGGTGGAGGGCCCGCGCAAGCTGCTGCTCGCCGGGCGGAGCTGGCTGGTGACCTACATCGACTGGCGGCGCAGACGCTGCTTCGTGGAACCGGTGGAGGGGGGCGGACGCGCCAAGTGGAGCGGATTCGGACCCGATCGTGTCCGGTCGTTCACACTGACCCGGGCCGTCCGGGAGGTGCTGCTGGGCGGTGATCCGCCCGTACGGCTGACGCGACGGGCCGAGGCGAAGCTCGCCGAGTCACGGGAGACCTTCCTGGACGTGGTGCATCCCGCGGGGACCGTCATCACCCGGCGGGGCGACAGCGACATCCGGTGGTGGACCTGGGCGGGGCACCGGGCGAACGCCACACTGGCCGCGTCCCTGCCGTCCGTCGTGCTTCCGCACCGGCTCCTGGACGACCGCTTCGTACGGCTGCGGGACGACGTGGACCCGCAGGTCTGGCGGGATGCGCTGAGCGACGCCGAGACGGGTCTCACGCTCCCCGCGGTGGACGCGAACGCCGTGCGGGGGCTGAAGTTCGCCGAAGCCCTGCCGCAGCGGCTCGCGGAAGCCACCCTCGCGGCGCGGCTGGCGGACCTGGACGGGGCACGGGCGGTGCTGGAGGAACCGACCCGGTTCCTGGTGCAACCCGGCGACTGACACACCGGAGGCCCGGCAACCCCCTACCAGGGATTGCCGGGCCTCCGGTGGTGTGGCCTGGCGTCAGTGCGCGTGGCCGTGGGAGTGGCCGCCCGCGGGGGCCTCCTCCTCTTCCTTCTTCTCGACGACCAGGGTCTCGGTCGTCAGCAGGAGGGACGCGATGGACGCGGCGTTCTCCAGGGCGGAGCGGGTGACCTTGACCGGGTCGATGACGCCGGCCTTGACCAGGTCGCCGTACTCGCCGGTGGCGGCGTTGAAGCCCTGGCCCTTCTCCAGCTCGGCGACCTTGGAGGTGATGACGTAGCCCTCCAGGCCCGCGTTCTCCGCGATCCAGCGCAGCGGCTCGACGGCGGCCTTGCGGACGACGGTGACGCCGGTGGCCTCGTCGCCGGTCTTGCCGAGGTTGTCCTCCAGCACCTTCACGGCGTGGACGAGCGCGGAGCCACCACCGGAGACGATGCCCTCCTCGACCGCGGCGCGGGTCGCGGAGATGGCGTCCTCCAGACGGTGCTTCTTCTCCTTCAGCTCCACCTCGGTGGCGGCGCCGACCTTGATCACGCACACGCCGCCGGCCAGCTTCGCGAGGCGCTCCTGGAGCTTCTCGCGGTCCCAGTCGGAGTCGGTGTTCTCGATCTCGGCCTTGATCTGCGCGATCCGGCCCTCGACCTCGGACTTGTCACCGGCGCCGTCGACGATGGTGGTGTCGTCCTTGGTGACGGTGACCCGGCGGGCGGTGCCGAGGATGTCGGTGCCGACCTGGTCGAGCTTGAGGCCGACCTCCTCGGAGATGACGGTGGCGCCGGTGAGGACGGCCATGTCCTGGAGCATCGCCTTGCGGCGGTCGCCGAAGCCGGGGGCCTTCACCGCGGTGGCGTTGAAGGTGCCGCGGATCTTGTTGACGACGAGGGTGGAGAGCGCCTCGCCCTCGACGTCCTCGGCGATGATCAGCAGCGGCCGGGAGGCGTTGGACTGGATGATCTTCTCCAGCAGCGGCAGCAGGTCGGCGATGGCGCCGATCTTGCCCTGGTGGATCAGGATGTACGGGTCCTCCAGGACCGCTTCCATCCGCTCCTGGTCCGTCACGAAGTACGGGGACAGGTAGCCCTTGTCGAAGGCCATGCCCTCGGTGAAGTCCAGCTCGAGGCCGAAGGTGTTGGACTCCTCGACGGTGATGACACCGTCCTTGCCGACCTTGTCCATCGCCTCGGCGATCAGCTCGCCGACCTGCTGGTCCTGGGCGGACAGCGCGGCCACGGCGGCGATGTCGGACTTCTCGTCGATCGGCCGGGCGGTCGCGAGCAGGTCCGCGGAGACGGCGGCGACGGCCGCGTCGATGCCCTTCTTCAGGGCGGCCGGGGAGGCACCGGCGGCGACGTTCTTCAGACCCTCGCGTACCAGGGCCTGGGCCAGCACGGTGGCGGTGGTGGTGCCGTCACCCGCGATGTCGTTGGTCTTGGTCGCCACCTCCTTCACCAGCTGGGCGCCCAGGTTCTCGTACGGGTCCTCGATCTCGACCTCGCGGGCGATGGTCACACCGTCGTTGGTGATGGTGGGGGCGCCGAACTTCTTGTCGATGACGACGTTGCGGCCCTTGGGGCCGATCGTCACCTTCACCGTGTCGGCCAGCTTGTTGACGCCGCGCTCAAGGGCGCGACGGGCGTCCTCGTCGAACTTCAGGATCTTCGCCATGACAGCGGGAGCCCTCTCGGAATTCTGTGATGGAAAAGGCACTGCGCCCCGGGCGCCCGGCTGAGTAATGGTCGCGGGGGGCCAGGGGCGCAGCTGAGGAAACTACGGAGATGAATTACTTCTCGATGATCGCGAGCACGTCGCGAGCCGAGAGGACGAGGTACTCCTCGCCGCTGTACTTCACCTCGGTGCCGCCGTACTTGCTGTAGAGCACGACGTCACCGACCTGGACGTCGAGCGGCAGGCGCTCGCCGTTCTCGAAACGGCCCGGACCCACGGCGAGGACGACGCCCTCCTGGGGCTTCTCCTTCGCGGTGTCCGGGATGACCAGGCCGGAGGCGGTGGTCTGCTCGGCGTCGAGCGGCTGGACCACGATGCGGTCCTCAAGCGGCTTGATGGCAACCTTGGTGCTGGCGGTCGTCACGATCCGACCTCCCCCTTCGGAGATCTCACGGGGTTAACTGTCTGAGGTGGCGACCAGGTCGATCCGTCGTCGCGGGTGCCGGACCTGCCCGTCGCGTCATTGGCACTCTCCAGGGGGGAGTGCCAGACCCGAGACTATGACCGCGATTAGCACTCGGTCAAGCGGACTGCTAATCGCGCTGTCGCGCGGCGGGGCCGGAGGGGGCGTCCAGGGGGGTGCGGTGACGGCCGCGCAGGGGGCGACCGGCGTACCTGTGTTCAAGGGCGGGCGGGTCACGGATCTGTCGCAGAGACCGGCGGACGGCGGGGGCGGCCGGGCGGAACCCGGAAACCGGAGGTCGGCCGGGCGGGGGGCGGGCTGTGCCGGGCCGGGCGGTGCGCCGGGGCCGGGCGGGTGTGTCACAGGGGTGTCTTGGGCGGGGGCCGGGCGGAACGACGTGGGGCGCCGGGCCGCTCATGGTGGGCAGAAACGCCGGGAGTTCGGGACCACCGACACCGACCGGCGCCGACCGGCACCACCGGCACCACCGAGACCTAGGACGAAATCATGCGTGTTCACAAGCTGACCCTCGCCGCCGTCGCCGTCGTCGCGAGCCTCTCGCTGACCGCCTGCCAGGGCGAGGACGGCGCCGCCGGGCAGAGCGACAAGGCCGCGGCCAGTTCCTCCTCCGGCGGTTCGGGGACGGGCACCGGCACCTCGAAGCAGGGCGGCACGCAGGACACGACCACCGAGACCGGGTCGGACACCGGCTCCGGTTCCACCGACACCGAGGGCAACGCCGGGGTCACCAACTGCACGGTGGAGGAGCTGGAGATCACCGCCTCCGACACCACCATCGACGGCGACGGCGAGGGCACGGTCTCCGTGGAGATGGCCAACATCAGCGGCAGCGACTGTCTGCTCTCCGGGTTCGCGGGCGTCGACCTGGAGACCGACGCGGGCACGCTGTCCGCGGAGCGGACCGGGGACGCCGGGGAGCCGACCGTCCTGGGGGGCGGGGAGTCCGCCTACTTCGGCGTCTTCTACCCGCTGAACGACTCGGGCGGCTCCGGCGTCGGGGTCAGCAAGCTGGTGGTGACCCCGCCGAACGAGACGAAGGTCTACCAGATCGAGTGGCCCGGCGGCTCCCTGCCCGTCACGGACGGCTCCGGCTCCTCGGTGCGGGTCGGCGCGATGGGCAGCGTCGGCCAGGGCGGCTGAGCGGTGGGGACGGCTGCCGCCGTCGTCGTCATCGGATACATCGGATACGTCGGATACATCGGATACGGAGGTGGGGCCGGGGGGCTACACGTAGTCCTCCAGGCGGCCCACCCGCAGGCCGCGCTGCTGGATCTCCTTCAGGAGTCTGGTCGTGCGGGACACCAGCGTCGGGCCCGGGGTCTCGTCCGGGGTGACGGAGATGATGTCGCCCGGCATCAGATGGTGGGGGCCCGTGGTGAAGTGGGTGTCGGTGTCGGTCGCCGTCGCCCGCCACAGGATCAGCGCCTCGACACCGCAGTCCCGGGCCGCCCTCAGGGTCGTGTCGTCGTACATGCCGTACGGGGGGCGCAGCAGGGCCGGGCGGATGCCGAAGCGGGACTTGAGTTTGTTCTGCTGGCCGCAGATCTCGGCGCGCTGGCCGGCGTACGGGAGTCCGCGCAGGGCGGCGTGGTCCAGGGTGTGGTTCTGGAGGCCGGCGCCGACCGCGCGCAGCCGGGCGAAGTGGCCGTAGCCCGGCCCCGCCACGCTGTCCGTCAGGAACAGGCTGACCGGCAGCCGCCGGTCCCGGACCATCGTCACGAACCGCGGATCGCGCTCGGCGCCGTCGTCGTACGTCAGGAAGACCACCTTGTCCTGGGTGGGGACGCGGGACAGGACCCGGGGCAGGGTCCCGGTGCCGGCTCCCGGGCCGCCGCCCGCCGACTCCACCCACCCCGACGGCCCCGGGCCCCGGCCGCAGCCGGCCGCCGAGACCGTCAGGAGCAGCAGCGCGGCGGCCAGCAGGCGGTGCCTCACAGGTAGTCCTCCAGGCGGGCCACGGCGTAGCCCTTCTCGGTGACCTTGTCGAGGAAGACCCGGATCATGTCGGGCATGGTGCCGTCCCAGTCGTCGGTGCCGCGGAAGTGGCTGAGGACGATGTCACCGGCGTGCAGATCGCGGTCCCACTCGCGGTACTCCCAGTGGTCGACGAACACCTCCTCGTTCCACAGCGGGGCGTACGCGATCCCGCACGCCTTCGCCGCGACCAGGGTGTCCTTGTTGTAGTTGCCGAACGGCGGGCGGAACAGGACCGGGCGCTTGCCGTAGCGCTTCTCGATCACGTCCTGCATCCCGCAGATCTGCTGCTTCTGCTCCTCGTAGGACAGGCCCGGCAGATAGGGGTGGTCGAGGGTGTGGTTGTTCAGGCCGACGCCCCGGGACTGCATGTCCTTGAAGTGGCCGTAGTCCGCCTTGACGAGGTAGTCGCTGAGGAACGCCGTGTACGGCACCTTCAGCTCGCTCATCATCCGCAGGAACTCCGGGTCCTTGTCGGCGCCGTCGTCGATGGTGAGGAAGACGACCTTCTGGGTGGTCGGGATCGTGGTGAAGACCGGCGGCAGGTCCTCCGCCTCATGGCCGTCGACCTCGAAGCCGTCCCGGGTGGTGATCACCGGCTTGCGGGCGGGGGGCGCGGGCGCGACCAGGGGGGGCTGCTTGAGGCCCCAGCGGCTGGCCGCGGCGATCTGCGCCTGGCGTTCGGCGCGCTGGCGCTCCGCTGGGTCCGGGTGGTCCGGGTGGTCCGGGTGGTCCGGGTGCTGTTGGCCGGGGGCCGGGCGGCCTGCCGTGTCCGGGTCTGCGGTGCCGCAGGCGGAGGCCAGGGATGCGAGTGCGGTGAGTGCGAGTGCGGTGGCGGCCAGTCGCCGGGCGGGGGTGGCCGGTCGGTGTGGGGTGGCGGCCGGTCGGTGTGGGGTGTTGTTCATTGCCTTGTTTTTATCTTTTTGTCCTACTTCTCCCATGGCGCCGGATTCTCCCAGCGGCGCCCCCGGCCGCCCCGGCGACACCGCCGCCGGGCGCGCGCCCGTCCACCGACTGGCCCACAATGACCCGGTGAACGACGCCGACGCCCTCGCCCCCCTGCTCACCCCCGAAGGCCGTGCGCTGCTCGACGAGGTACGGGACTTCGATCCCGCGCGGGAACTCGCCCTCGCCACCCGGCTGCGCCGCACCCACCCCGCCGAGCTGGTCTCCGCCGCACTCGGCCAGGCGCGGCTGCGGCAGCGCGCGGTGGCGAAGTTCGGGGCGGAGGACGCCGGGCGGATGTACTTCACGCCGGACGGGGTCGAGCAGTCGACCCGGGCGTCGGTCGCCGCGTACCGGGCGCGGCGGCTGCGGGAGCTGGGGGTGACCTCGGTGGCGGATCTGTGCTGCGGGATCGGCGGGGACGCCGTCGCGCTCGCCCGCGCGGGGGTGCGGGTCCTCGCCGTGGACCGCGATCCCCGTACGGTCGCCGTCGCCCGTGCCAATGCCGAGGCGCTGGGGCTGGCCGATCTGATCGACGTCCGGGAGGCGGATGTCAGGGAGGTCGACGTGGCGGCGTACGACGCCGTGTTCGTGGACCCGGCGCGGCGTGGGGGGCGGGGGCGGATCTTCGATCCCGAGGCGTACTCGCCGCCCTTGTCGTGGGCCGTGGAGGCGGCGGGGAGGGCGCGGTTCGGGGTGCTGAAGGTGGCGCCCGGGATTCCGCACGAGGCCGTGCCCGAGGCCGCGGAGGCGGAGTGGGTCTCGGACGGGGGGGATGTGAAGGAGGCGGTGCTGTGGTTCGGGGGGCCGCGGGCGGGAGGTGTGCGGGCGACGCTGCTGCCGGGGGAGTTCACGCTGCGGGGGCGGGGGTTGCCCGATCCGGCGGTGCGGGAGGTGGGGCGGTATCTGTACGAGCCCGACGGGGCGGTGATCCGGGCGCATCTGGTGGCGGAGGTCGCGGCGGAGGTGGGGGGCGGGTTGATCGATCCGACGATCGCGTATGTGACGGGGGATGAGTTGGTGCGTACGCCTTATGCGACGGCTTATGAGATCACGGATCGGATGGGGTTCGGGGTGAAGCGGCTGAAGGCGGTGCTGCGGGAGCGGGGGGTGGGGAATCTTACGGTGAAGAAGCGGGGGTCGGCTGTGGAGCCGGAGGAGTTGCGGCGGATGGTGAAGCCGCGGGGGGAGGGGGCGGCGACGGTTTTTCTCACGCGAGCCGGTGGGGCTCCCGTGATGTTGCTGGGGCGGCGCGTCTGAGGGGGGTGGGTGGGGTTGAGTGGCGGGTGCGGGTGGGTGGGGGCTTGTCGCGCAGTTCCTCCCCCAGAGGGGGTACCCCCAGCGCCCCTAGGAACCTTGGCGGTACCCGGCGGTGGATGGGGGGACGTCCGCCGAGGCACGGGGGAGAGTGCGGGTGGGTGGGGGCTGTTCGCGCAGTTCCCCGCGCCCCTAAAAGCCTTCGTCGCACCCGGCGGTGGAGGGGGGACGTCCGCCGCTGAAAAGCCCTTACACCTCCCGTGCCTTGTTGAGCAGCAGGGTTCTTTCTCTCTCGTTGGATGTCAGGGTGGCCGCTCTGGTGAATTCCGCTCTTGCCTCCTCCGGGCGGCCCAGGCGCTGGAGGAGGTCGCCCCGGACGCTGGGGAGCAGGTGGTAGTCGCGGAGGGCCGGGGTGTCGGCGAGCGCGTCGACGATCTCCAGGGCCCGCGCCGGGCCCTCCGCCATCGAGACGGCCACCGCGCGGTTGAGTTCCACGACCGGCGTCGGGGTGCGGGCGGCCAGCAGGGCGTACAGCGTGGCGATGCGCCGCCAGTCGGTCTCCTCGTAGGTGTACGCGTGGGCGTGGGACGCGGCGATGGCGGCCTGGAGGGCGTACGGGCCCAGCGGACCCGTGGCGGTGGCGTCGGCCCGGGTGAGGGCGTGGACACCCCGGGCGATCAGCAGCCGGTCCCAGCGGCGGCGGTTCTGGTCCTTGAGGAGGACCGGGGTGCCGTCCGGCGTGGTGCGGGCGGCGGTGCGCGCGTACTGGAACTCCAGCAGCGCCGCCAGCCCGTGCACCTCGGACTCCTTCGGCATCAGCGCGGCCAGTTGCCGGGCCAGCCGCAGGGCGTCCTCGCACAGCGCCGGGCGCAGCCAGTCGTCCCCGGCGGTGGCGGCGTACCCCTCGTTGAAGATCAGGTAGATGACGTCAAGGACCGAGCCGAGCCGGGCCTCGCGGTCGGGGCCGTAGGGGACCTCGAAGGCGATGTTCCTGGTGGCGAGGGTGCGTTTGGCGCGGACGATCCGCTGCGCGACGGTCGGCTCCGGGACCAGGAAGGCGCGGGCGATCTCGGCGGTGGTCAGCCCGCCGAGCAGCCTGAGGGTGAGGGCGATCCGGGCCTCGGGCGCCAGGACCGGGTGGCAGGCGGTGAAGACCAGCCTCAGCAGGTCGTCGTCGATGTCCTCGGGGTCGGCGGGCTCCGGCGGCGGTGGTGTGTCGGTGAGGTCGCGGCCGATCTCCGCCAGCTTGCGGGCGTAGTTCTCCCGGCGGCGCACCAGGTCGATCGCCCGGCGCCGGGCGGTGGTCGTCAGCCAGGCGCCGGGGTTGTCCGGCACTCCGTCGCGCGGCCACTGCTCCAGGGCGGTGACCAGGGCGTCCTGGGCGATCTCCTCCGCTATGCCGATGTCCCGGACGATCCGGGTGACGGCGGCGATGATCCTCGGGGACTCCAGCCGGAAGACGGTCTCGATGGCACCGGTGGCGGCGGTGGAGCCGTCCGGGTCGTCCCGGGGACCGGCCGGGCCGCGCGGGTCGGACAGGGGCTGTGCGTTCACAGTCCCCCATCGAACACCGCGCGGCGCCGGGAGCCAAGCAGGTTGCGGGCCGGTCGGTCAGCCCGCCTCGATCTCCCGGATCTCGCAGGTCACCGTCCAGTAGTCCTCGTGCACCTTCAGGAAGCGGGTGACCCACTCGACGGCCTCGGCGCGGTCCTTGCACTGGAGCAGGGCGTAACCGCCGATGACCTCCTTGGTCTCGGTGAAGGGGCCGTCGGTGACGGAGATCTTCCCGCCCTCCCAGCGCACCCGGCTGCCCTCGCCGGTGGGGCGCAGACCGCCGGTGTCCAGCATCACCCCGGCCTTGGTCATCTCCTCCAGCAGGACCCCCATCCGCTCCATCAGCTCATTGCTCGGGCCACCCTCGGGGGAGTTCTTCTCGTCGATCCGGATCAGGGACATGTAGCGCGGCATGGTGACGCTCGCTCTCGGGTCGGGGGCGGGTTCCTTTTTTCCGCCTCTCACCCTGTGCGTCGAACGGGAGGACGGGCGATCGACACGCGCGCGGAAGTATTTTCCGGCGGGGGGCGATCAGCGCAGGGACGCCCACAACTCGCTCGCCTCCGGCTCGTCCGCCACCACCCGGTTGGGGTCGGACGGCGCCCGGACCACCGGCAGGGTCACCGTCTCCATCGCGCCCGGCTCCAGCGCGCGCAGGCTCTGCGCGAAGCCGACCAGCTCGGGAAGCGAGTCCAGCCCGGTGTCGGTGGTGATGCTCGCGGTGGCGGTGATGGCGACGTCGTAGAGCCTGGCCGGGTCGGTCAGCAGGGACGTGTCGGATATCCGGGTCAGCAGCGCCTTGACCAACCGCTGCTGGAGTTCGATCCGGGCGAGGTCGCTGCCGCCGGGCAGGCCGTAGCGGGTACGGGCGAGACCGAGGGCCTGTTCGCCGTCCAGGGTGTGGGTGCCCGCCTCCAGCGTGAGGTGGGACTTGTCGTCGTCGATGTCCTGGTCGAGCGTGACGGTGACGCCCCCGACCGCGTCCACCAGCCGCGCGAACCCGGCGAAGTCGATCTCCAGATAGTGGTCCATGCGGACGCCGGTGAAGGACTCGACCGTCTTCACGGCGCACACCGGTCCGCCGACCGCGTACGCCGTGTTGAACATGACCCCGTGCCGCTCCGGGCTCTCGCCGCCGTCCGGCAGCGGACAGGCGGGACGGGTGACGAGGGTGTCGCGGGGGATGCTGACGACCTGGCCGGACGTCCCGCCCGCGTCGATGTGGAACACCATCGCGGTGTCGGAGCGGGCGCTGCCCTCGCTGCCGCCGCCCAGGCGCTGGTTCTCGGCGCCGGTGCGCGAGTCCGAGCCCAGCACCAGGATGTTCATGGCCTGGCCGGGGAGGGGGGCGGCGGAGGAGGAGGACGGCGAGACGACCGGCTTGGCGGGGCGGTCGTCGCCCAGCGCGCTGTTGATGTCGACGCTGGTGATGTTGTCGTTGAGTTTCCAGTACACCCAGCCACCGGCGGCGGCACCGAGGACCATGACTCCGGCGACTGCGGCACCCGCGGCCTTGAGCAGGGTCGTCCGCCGCCGCGGGCGCGGTCGCGCGGCATCCCCCGTCTCCCCGTCAGGAGTCTCGGCCGACCCTCCATCGGCCGTCTCCCCGTCGGCCGACTCGGCCGACTCGGCTGTCTTCCCGTCAGCCGTCCCGGCCGACTCCCCGTCAGCCGTCTGCCCGTCGGCGTCCCCGCGCTTGTCGTGTGAAGTCACACACACGAACCTAAGTCCGATTTGTTACAACGGTCGCCGCCGGTAAGGGTTTTCTTCGGTGATTCTCAGATTCGGCCACGCTCAGGGCGTGGGAATCCCCGCCGTCCGCCGCCCCGGACGCCCCAGCCGCACCGGCACCCCGGGCGAGTACAGCACGCTCACCGGCGGCCCCTGCGGCGCCGGGAGCCCCGCCGCCTCGATCAGGTTCTCCCGGCACTCCGTCAACTCCGCCCGGTACAGCGGCCACCGCGGATGGTCGTTGGCCAGATACGCGGCCCCGTTGAAGAAGGCGTTGTGCATACCCCAGCGCGCGGTGAGGAAGTGTTCGAGACCGGTCGGGTCGGTGATCCGCTCCCCGCGCCGCACCGCGATCCGGCAGTACGCCCCGCGCGGCCCCGGCCAGCGCCGTTCGCTGGTGTACCGGACCGTGTCGCCGTCCGTCCGGACCGTCATCCGGGACCACAGGTACGGCAGCCGGAACCCCGCCCGGCCCATCGCCACCGGGATCAGCCGCGCCGCGTCCATCGAGCGGAACACGACCCCCCGGCGCCCGTGACCGTCCACCGAGTACAGCCGGACATTGGTCTCCGGGAAGCTCCCCAGATACGGCACTCCCGGCAGCCGGAACCAGCCCACCCGGTGCATCCGGAATGCGACCAGCCCGACGTACGTGGCCCCCTCGTAGGTGTCCGGCGTGGTGCCCGGCGGCAGCAGCGGGGCCACCGCGGACGGTTCCACCGCCCAGTGCAGGAAGGCGAGATCCAGCCACTGCTGGGTGAGCAGGGGCGTGCGTATGACGGCGGGGGCGTCCGGCGTCACGGCTTCAGACGGGGTCACCGCTCCCGGCGGGGCCGCCCCGTCAGACGGTGTCACCTCTTCAGGCAGGGTCATGGAGTCAGTCGTGCTCCACGTCCACCGACTCGAAACGCCAGCGGTGCACCGCCCGGGTCACCAGTTCCCCGGCCGGTTCCGGCAGTTCCGGGAGGTCCGCGTCGTACGGGGCGTCCCACCAGGTCACCACCAGCACCCGGTCCTGGGGCGCGGCGAACGTCTCCCGGCGCAGCGGCTGGGGCCCGGCCGGGCGCTGCCCCCGTACCCACTCCAGCAGGTCCGCGCCCCGCCCCGGCTCCGCCCGTGCCTCCCACATCAGCGCCACGGTCACGAGTAGAGGTTCTCCTTGCTGACCTCGTGCACATGGTCGTGCGTATGGCTGTGGCCCGGTACGTGCGGGTCCGTCACCGGGAGCGACGAGTCCGCCGACAGGTCCCAGTCGGACGCCGACCGGCCGCGTGCCACCATCTCCGCGCCCAGCGCCGCGACCATCGCCCCGTTGTCCGTGCACAGCTTGGGGCGCGGTACCCGCAGTTGGATGCCGGCCGCCTCGCAGCGATGCTGTGCCAGCGCCCGCAGCCGGGAGTTGGCGGCCACTCCGCCGCCGATCATCAGATGCCCGACGCCCTCGTCCTTGCAGGCCCGCACCGCCTTGCGGGTCAGGACGTCGACCACCGCCTCCTGGAAGGACGCCGACACGTCCCGCACCGGCACCTCCTCCCCCGCCGCCCGCTTCGCCTCGATCCAGCGGGCCACCGCCGTCTTCAGCCCGGAGAAGGAGAAGTCGTACGGCGCGTCGCGCGGGCCGGTGAGTCCGCGCGGGAAGGCGATGGCGTCCGGGTCCCCCTCACGGGCGTACCGGTCGATGACCGGGCCGCCGGGGAAGCCCAGGTTCAGCACCCGGGCGATCTTGTCGAACGCCTCGCCCGCCGCGTCGTCGATGGTCGCGCCGAGCGGCCGGACGTCCGAGGTGATGTCGGAGGAGAGCAGCAGGGAGGAGTGGCCGCCGCTGACCAGCAGCGCCATGGTCGGCTCCGGGAGCGGTCCGTGTTCCAGCTGGTCGACGCAGATGTGCGAGGCGAGATGGTTGACGCCGTAGAGCGGCTTGCCGAGCGCGTAGGCGTACGCCTTCGCCGCCGACACACCGACCAGCAGGGCGCCCGCGAGCCCGGGACCGGCGGTCACCGCGATGCCGTCCAGGTCCTTCGCCGTGACCCCGGCGTCCTTCAGGGCGCGCTGGATCGTCGGGACCATCGCCTCCAGGTGGGCGCGCGAGGCGACCTCGGGGACGACGCCGCCGAAGCGGGCGTGTTCGTCGACGCTGGAGGCGACGGCGTCGGCCAGCAGGGTCGTGCCGCGCACGATGCCGACACCGGTCTCGTCGCAGGAGGTCTCGATTCCCAGGACCAGGGGTTCGTCAGCCATCGCTCTCGGTTCCTCGTTCAGCGGTCTCGCGTTCAGCGGTTTCTCGTACATCGGCGGCACCTTCCGGAGCGTCGACGCCCGCGGCCGGTCCGTTCAGCAAGCGCGCCGGGTCGCTGAGCCGCATCACCAGCGCGTCCACGTTCCCCGGCTGGTAGTAGCCGCGCCTAAAGCCGATCGGCTCGAAGCCGAACCGCTCGTACAGCTTCTGCGCGCGGACGTTGTCGACCCGGCATTCGAGCATCACCTCGGCGCACTCGAAGGCGGTCGCGGCCCGCAGCAGCTCGGTGAGCAGCCGGGCGCCGAGCCCGCTGCCCCACAGCTCCCGGGCGACCGCGATGGTCTGCACGTCGGCCTGCTCACCGCCGCTGACCAGCCCGGCGTACCCGACCACCCGTCCGCCGCCGTCCTCGGCGACCAGATAGCGGCGGGTCGCCTCCGGTCCCCGGGCGTGCGCCAGCTCGGACCAGAACATCCCGCGCGACCACGCGTCCTCCGGGAAGAGTGCCTTCTCCAGCTCCAGTACCGGGTCGATGTCCCACCAGCGCATCTCGCGCAGCCGGGGACCCGGTGCAGTCGGGGCGGCCGGTGTCGTCGCTGTCGTCACTTCGGCGTGACCACCTTGTAGTTCTTGGGGACCTGGGCGTCCGGGCGGCGCAGGTACAGCGGGCGGGGCTCGGGCAGTTCCACGCCCGCCGCGAGCCGCTCGGCGGCCAGCGCGGCGAGGGCGGCGGCGGAGACGTGCTCGGGCTCGTGGACGGCCGGGAAGGTCTCCGGGTAGAGCAGCGCGCCCGCGCCGACCGCGGGCAGCCCGGCGACCTGCTCGGCGATGTCCGCGGGGCGGTCGACGGCGGGGTCGGTCAGCCGGGTGCGGGAGTCGGCGTAGCGCGCCCAGTAGACCTCCTTGCGGCGGGCGTCGGTCGCCACCACGAAGGGGCCGGGCAGATCGGCGGCGTACGCCAGGCCGTCGAGGGTGCACAGTCCGTGCACGGGGACGCCGAGGGCGAGGCCGAAGGTGTCGGCGGTCATCAGTCCGACCCGAAGCCCGGTGTACGGACCGGGGCCGGTGCCGACGACGATCGCGGTGACGGCGTCCAGCCGGAGCCCGGCCTCGGCCAGCACCCGGTCCACGGTGGGCAGCAGCAGCTCGCCGTGGCGGCGGGCGTCGACCTGGGCGGCCGAGGCGATGACGTCCGTGCCGTCGTGCAGGGCGACGGTGACGGCGGGGGTGGCGGTATCCAGAGCGAGCAAGAGCACGCAAACAGCGTACGGCGATCGCGAGGCGCGCACCGCCGCCCCGGTCGGCGGCCCGGTGGCTGTTACGGTCGCCCGGAGGCACGTACTCCGTACTACGCAGAGGTGGGCGACGGTGACAAGCAGCAGCTCGGGGATCGTGTTCGGGCTCACCGCGGCGGCCCTGGGCACGGTCGGGTTCCTCACCTACCAGGCGTCGGCGAGCGCCCCCGCCCACCTGCCGGGCCCGCAGGCGTCCGCCTCCGCCGACGTCCCCAGGGCCGCGCGCGACACCCGGCACCCGGCGGCGCTGCCGGGGGGCAGCGGGCGCGGGGAGCGGGTCGTGTACTCGCTGGACGACGACCGGGTGTGGCTGGTGGCCCCCGGCGAGAAGGTCAAGCGGTCGTTCATGGTCACCCCCTCGATGGTCGATCCGGAGCCCGGGTCCTACTCCGTCACCTCCCGCTCCAACCGGGCGGTCGGCTCCGACGGCACGCCGATCGAGCACGTGGTGCGGTTCACCATGGTCGAGGGCGTCGCCATCGGCTTCAGCGCGGCGGTCGACGGCACCACCCCGGCGCCCGACCCGGCGGTGCGCACGGGCGGCATCCGGGAGACCCGGGAGGACGGGGACGCGCTGTGGGAGTTCGCGACGATCGGCGCGAAGGTGGTCGTGATCCGCTGAGCGGGCTCCAGGAAGCGGCTCCGCCCCCGCAAAGGGGCTAGGCATGACCAATGGCGGGTCAATTCCTCACCCCGTACGGTAAAGGGAGCGAATCGGCCGAAACCATATCCGTACGTACGTTCTCCTACCCCTCGGAGAGACCCGCACCGGGTCTCTGGAAGGGAACGAACGGTCATGCTCCTCGGCAAGCGCGGTAAGCGCGGCAATCGCAGCAATCGCGGTCAGCACGGTAGGCGCGCCACCCGGCGCCTGGCGATACCGATCGCCCTCACCACCGTCTCGGCGGTGGCCCTCACCGGCCTCGCCGCCGCCCCCTCACTGGCGGCGAGCCGCCCCGGCTGGGCGGACACCGACTCCCTGACCGTGCGCGTGCACGCCCTGAGCCCCGGCGCGGGCCAGCGCTACGCCGCAGTGATCCTCACCAACAAGACCGACACATCCGTCCGCACCCAGGGCTATGTCGGGCTCCAGCTCCTGAACGCCCACGGCGGCAAGGTCACCACCCAGGTCGTACGGGACCCCGGCAGCACCCCGCAGCTCACCCTGAAGCCGGGCCAGAGCGTGTACACGGTGCTGCACTGGACGGTCGTACCGGCGACCGGGGAGCCCACGAAGGCGGAGAAGAACCCGACCCGGCTCGAAGTGACCCCACCGGACTCCTACCGCCATCTCACCACCGCCTGGACGCTGGGCGAGGTGCTTCAGCACGGGCGGATCGACATCACGCCGCTCGCGATGGGGACGGGGCCTGCGGCCTGAGCGGGCGGGCGACAGCCGGTTCGGGGGCGGGCGGCGGGGTGGAGATCAGCTCCGCCGCCGCGCAGGACGCCAGCAGCTCCGCCATGGACACCACCTCGGCGGGCCGGGGCCTCGGCTGGGGCTGCGGGGTGGGTTCCGTGACCGGCATGGACGCCTCCTGAGGTTCGGGGGCGGGCAGTGAGCGCGGCCGGTCACTGGTTAGGTGAACCTAACTACGCTCGGGATACCATGTGACCACGGCGAACGGGCCCGGCGCAATATCTTCCCGACGGCTTGTCGGAAAGTACGCCGGACGGCGGGCGAGGTGTACGGGGCAGGTGGGCTTGCTGCGGCTCAGCCGGTCGGCGACCCCAGACCCACCCCACGGCTCAGCCGGTCGGCGACCCCAGACCCACCCCACGGGTCAGCCGGTCGGCGACCCCAGACCCACCGCACGGCTCAGCCCCATGGCTCAGCCCCCCAGCGACTCCAGCGGCTCCAGATCCACCGCGCCCCACCGCGCCCCGACCCCTCTCACAGTGACCCGGCGGATCTCGTCCGTGGTGTCCCCGGCGGCCCGGTGGATCAGCACATGGAGCCGGTCGTCGGTCAGCTCCTCGACCTTGCCCTCGCCCCACTCCACCACGATCACCGACTCCGGCAGCGAGACATCGAGGTCGAGGTCCTCCATCTCGTCCAGCCCGCCGCCCAGCCGGTAGGCGTCGACATGGACCAGCGGCGGACCGTCGCCCAGCGAGGGATGCACCCGGGCGATCACGAAGGTCGGCGAGGTGACCGCACCACGCACACCGAGACCCTCGCCGAGCCCCCGGGTCAGCGTGGTCTTCCCGGCGCCCAGCTCACCGGTGAGCATGACCAGGTCCCCGGCGCGCAGCAGGGCGGCGAGGCGGCGGCCCAGCTCCCGCATCCGCTCGGGGGACGTGACGGTCAGCTCGACGCGGTGGTCAGCCGGGGTGCGCGGTGCTGCTGCTTCCATAGCCACCCACCGTAGCCCCTGCGGGGACGGCGCCCGCGCGGGTGAGCAGGTCGGCGAGACGGTCGGTGACCACCTCGGGATGCTCCAGCATCACCAGGTGCCCGGCGTCCGGGACGAGGACCAGTTCGGCGTCGGGCAGCCGGTCGGCGATGGCCTCGCTGTGCTCGCTGGGCGTGATCAGATCCTGGACCCCGGCCAGCACCAGGACCGGCAGGTCGGTGAAGAGGGCCAGCGCCTCGCTCTTGTCGTGTTCGGTGAACGCCGGGTAGAACTCGGCGACGACGTCGATGGGGGTCGCCTCGATCATCCGCTCGGCGAACCGGGCGACGGCCGGGTCGACGTCCCGGGTGGCGAACGAGTACCGCTTGATGATCCCGGCGAACAGATCGGCGGTCGCCCGCCGCCCCCGCTCCACCAGCTCGGCCTGCTGTCCGAGCGCCTTGAGCACCCCCGGCAGCACCCGCCGTACCGCGTTGACCCCGGCCGCCGGGAGCCCGTAGGTGACCTCGCCGAGCCGCCCGGCGGAGGTGCCGACCAGGGCGACGGCCACCACCCGGTCCCTGACCAGCTCGGGGAACTGCGCGGCGAGCGCCATCATCGTCATCCCGCCCATGGAGTGCCCGACCAGCACGATCGGCCCCTCAGGGGCGGCGTCGTCGAGCACCGCCTTCAGATCGCGGCCGAGCTGGTCGATGCTGACCGGCTCCCGCCGCTCGATCTGGGCGGTGCCGCGCGCGGAGCGGCCGTGGCTGCGCTGGTCCCAGTACACGCTGCGGACGACCCCGCGCAGCGCGGCCCGCTGGAAGTGCCAGGAATCCTGGTTGAGGCAGTAGCCATGACTGAAGACGACGGTGACGGGGGCGGGCGCCTTGCGGCCGAACAGCCGGCGCCGCCGCCCGGAGTCCCCCTCCTCCTTCTCGACGTCGTCGACCTCGTAGTACAGCTCGGTGCCGTCGTCGGCGTACGCCCGGCCGGGGGTGCCGCGCAGGGCGCCGTAGGGTCCGGCGGAGTCCAGCGCGAGCCGGGCCCGCTGCCGCATCCCGCGTCCGACGGTCATCCGCTCTATCGCGACCCCGGCCGCCGCGCCCGCCGCGAGCACGCCTATGGCGGCCCCGGCGATGCCGGTCGCCTTGCGCCAGTTGGTCCCGGCGCCCCCGTCGCTCACGCCCCGCTCCCATCCGCGTGTACATGGATACGCGGGACCCGGGTCCCGATCCGGGTGACGATCTCGTACGCGATGGTCCCGGCGGCCTGGGCCCAGTCCTCGGCGGTGGGTTCGCCCCGGTCGCCCGGTCCGAACAGCACGGCCTCGGCGCCGGGCGGGGGTTCGTCGCCGCCGAGGTCGACCACGAACTGGTCCATGGCGATCCGTCCGGCGACGGTCCGCCACTTGCCGCCGACCAGGACGGGCCCGGTGCCGGAGGCGTGCCGGGGGATGCCGTCGGCGTATCCGACGGGGACGAGGCCGAGGGTGGTCGCGCCCGGGGTGGTGTAGTGGTGCCCGTAACTGACGCCGTGTCCGCCCGGCACCTGCTTGACCAGCGCGACCGACGCGGTGAGCGTCATCACGGGCCGCAGTCCGAAGTCGGCGGGGGTGCCGATCTCGGGGCTGGGCGAGAGGCCGTAGACGGCGATCCCGGTGCGTACGAGGTCGAAGTGGGTCTCGGGGAGGGTGAGGGTGGCCGGGGAGTTGGCGATGTGCCGTACCTCGGGGGTCACGCCTCGGGCCTCCGCCTCGGCGAGCATCGCGCGGAAGAGGGTGAGCTGGGCGGTGATGGAGGGGTGCCCGGGTTCGTCGGCGCAGGCGAAGTGGGACCAGAGCCCGGTGATCCGGACGAGCCCCTCGGCCTGGGCGCGCAGGGCGGCGTCCACCAGCGCGGCCCAGTCCTCGCCGGGCTGACAGCCATTGCGCCCGAGCCCGGTGTCGGCCTTGAGCTGCACCCGAGCGGTCCGGGACACGGCACGCGCCGCGGCGACGACCTCCTCAAGCGCCCACATGCCGCTCACGGACACATCGAGATCGGCCTCGATGGCCTCCCGCCAGGGCCCTCCGGGCGTCCAGAGCCAGCACATGATCCGCCCCGGCAGCCCGGCCGCGCGCAGAGCGAGTGCCTCCTGCGGAGTGGCGGTGCCGAGCCAGGTCGCCCCCGCGTCCAGCGCGGCACGGGCACACGGCACGGCCCCGTGCCCATACGCGTCCGACTTCACAACAGCCATCAGCTGCGCGCCGGACGCCCGCTCGCGCAGGGCACGCACATTGGCCCGCAGCGCGTCCAGATCGACGACGGCACGGGCGCGGGCGGGGGCGTCGGGCGGGGCGGCGTTCTCGGCGAAGACAGTCATGACGGTCCCAGTGTCTCAGAGGGGGGTACGGCGGCGGAGCGGCTCAGGATCGGGGCGACCAAAGGGCGGGGCCGCTCACTCCCGTACGTCCCGCCAGGCCCCCGGGATGGCGTCCGCCACGTCGTGCGCCCCGGCCGGCGCCCCGTCCGCCGCGAACCGTCCGGCGAGCCCGTGCAGATACGCGGCCACGCTCCCGGCGTCCCGTGCGTCGAGCCCCGCCGCGAGCAGCGACCCGGCGAGCCCCGACAGCACGTCCCCGCTCCCGGCGGTGGCGAGCCATCCGGTACCGGTGGAGTTGACCCGTACGGCGACGGCTCCCCGGCCCGGGTCGGCGACCAGCGTCGTGGACCCCTTGAGCAGCACGGTCGCCGCGTACTTCCCGGCGAGTTCGCGGACCGCCGCCAGCCGGGCCGCCTCGACCTCCTCACGGGCCACGCCCAGCAGCGCCGCTGCCTCCCCGGCGTGCGGGGTCATCAGGGTGGGCGCCCGGCGGGCCCGTACGGCGGCGGGGTCGGCGAGCCGCAGCCCGTCGGCGTCGATGAGGACGGGCACATCGGCGGCGACGACCTCCCCGACCGCCCCGGCCTCCTCCCCCACGCCCGGCCCGACGACCCACGCCTGCACCCGCCCGGCGTGCGCGGGCCCCCGATCGGAGACGAGCGCCTCGGGGAACCGCGCGATGACAGCATCCGCGGCGGGCCCGACATACCGCACGGCCCCGGCGCCGCCGCGCAACGCGCCCGCGACGGCGAGGACGGCGGCCCCCGGATACCGCCCGGACCCGGCGGCCACACCGACGACCCCACGCCGGTACTTGTCACTCTCGGCACCAGGCAGCGGCAGCAGCCCCCGCACGTCCCGATGCTGAAGCGCCTCCAGAAGAGGCACATCGGGGAGCGTCTGCGCCAGCCCGATATCAACGAGCCGCACGGACCCGGCGTACCCTCTCCCGGGATCGATCAGCAGCCCGGGTTTGTGCGTCCCGAAGGTGACGGTGAGATCGGCCCGGACGGCGCTGCCACGCACCTCGCCGGTATCGGCGTCGATACCGCTGGGCAGATCGACGGCGACGACCCCGGCGCGGGACCGAGCGGCGGCCTGGACAAGCGGCACGGCGGAATGCCGAAGCCCCCCTTTCCCCCCGATCCCGACGATCCCGTCCACGACGAGCTGAGCCCGCTCCACGACGGCGACCCCGTCGCCACCATGGACGACCCGCCCACCGCTGCGCCGCAGCGCGGCGAGCCCGGCCCGGTGAACCCGTTCGGGCGAGAGCAGTACGGCGGTGACTCCAGCCCCACGCCGGGCGAGCCGCGCCCCGGCGTACAGCGCGTCCCCTCCGTTGTCCCCGCTGCCGATGAGCAGGGCGACCCGGCTGCCGTAGACCCGCCCGAGGAACTCCGCGCACGCGACGGCCAGCCCGGCGGCGGCCCGCTGCATGAGCGCCCCTTCGGGAACCCGCGCCATCAACTCCCGCTCGGCGGCCCTGACGGTCTCCACGCTGTACGCAGTACGCATACGGTCGAGTCTCTCGTGAACGGCCGGACGGCGCAGCGCGTCACCGGGTGGGACGGATCACCCCTCGGCGATGACGACGGCCGACGCGACACCGGCGTCATGACTGAGCGACACATGCCAGGACCGCACACCGAGCGCGGCGGCACGGGCGGCCACGGTCCCCTTGACCCGCACCCGGGGCTGTCCGCTCTCCTCGACATACACCTCGGCGTCCGTCCAGTGCAGCCCGGCGGGCGCGCCGAGCGCCTTGGCCAGCGCCTCCTTCGCCGCGAACCGCGCCGCGAGCGAGGCGACCCCGCGCCGCTCCCCACTGGGCAACAGCAGCTCACTGTCCACGAACAACCGCCGGGCCAGCCCGGGAGTCCGCGCCAAGGACGCCCCGAACCGCTCGATCTCGGCGACGTCGATCCCGACTCCGATGATGCTCACGCGGGCACTTTACGACGGCCCGCGTGAACGCCGGGGGGTTGGTCAGGGGGCGTCGGGCGACCCGTCCGTCCCGGTCTCGAACAGCTCCTCCACCGTCTCGACGGTCCCGGCGAGGTCGAGCCAGCGAGCGAGGAGGGGGAGGTCGGTGGAGGCGGTGATACGGGCGCGGAGGTCGTCGGAGACGGTGAGCCCCCGGACTTCGAGGACACGGAGGACACCCTTGGCGGCGCCCTCGGCCATCCCCTCTTCCCTGCCTTCTTCCTTGCCCTCCAGGTAGGCGCGCTCCATGACGGTGCCGCGGCCGGGGAAGTAGTTGATGAATCCCATGAAATTCCTCCATTTGTCTCCGGCGGGAGAGTTACCCAGGGCGGCGTCCAGGAACTGGACGATGAAGTCGGAGTCCTCAAGAGACAGGCCCTTGGAGCCACGGGCCAACGCTTCCAGTATGGCCTCGACACGTGGGTTGTTGGCGTGGGTCAGCGCCGCGAAGGCCGCCATCGCCGGTTTCTCGGCGGCCGTGCGCTCATCGGTGATCATCGGAACGTTGTCCGGCCCGACCACCAGGGGGTAGGTCCGCTGGGCTGTCCAGCCACGGGCTTCGCAGGCGAAGGGGCCGGTGGCCCACTTGGCGGTGGCGCGGTCGCGGCAGACGACGAGCAGCAGGACGGGCAGGTCGTACTTGGACTGGAGATAGGAGACGTAGTAGGGCCAGCTCACTTCCTTCTTGGGGTTGCGCTTCTCCTGTGACTCGACGGCCAGGAGAAACGCGTCGCCGTCGGCGGGTGTGACCCGCAGCACGGTGTCGACGTAGCGGGCGAGCGGCCGGTTCTCGGTGGCGTCGGAGACGATCGCCTCCACCGTCGACTTCTGGGGTAATTCGATGCCCAGCAGGTCGAAGACGGGGGTGAGGATCTCAGGCCGCTCCTGGAAGATCCGGTGCATGCCTTCATGGGCTGATGTGACCATATGTGCAACCTTGGTGGGTCGAGGGGCTGAAGTGCCAGGCGATCAGGGTGCGTTCACCCTTTCGAGGGGCGAAAAATCGTTCACGCCGCCGCGGCCAGTTCGCACCAGACGACCTTGCCGGGTCCGCCGTTTCGTTCGGCCGGGCGCCAGCCCCAGCCGTCGGCGCAGGCCCAGATGAGGACGAGGCCGCGTCCGTCCTCGGCGAGTGGCTCCGCCGGGCAGGCGGGTTGTGGGGATGCGGGGTCGCAGTCCCAGGCTCCGATCCACAGGACCCCGTCCGACCAGTGCACGCCCATGACCACGGGTCCTTTGGTGTGCCGGACGGCATTGGAGACCAGTTCGGCGGCGAGGAGTTCCGCGAGGTCGGTGAGGTGGATCAGTCCGTGTGCGGTGAGGATCAGGCGGAGGGTGCGGCGGCTGACGGTGACGGCGCGGAGGTCGTTGGGGAGGGTGAGCGAGTACTCCCATGGCTCGGGTTCGATTTCGGGCATGGGGCAACTCCGTTCGGGGTGGGGGGTGGCGGACCCGAATCGGTGCCGTGCCGGTGTCATCGCCGCGTCCACCTAGGGCAGGGCAGAGCGGTGCACTTCCGACATCTCCGGGAATCCGCAGAGTAGGCGTTGCGTCACCAACGGTAGAGCTTAGATTTAAGGCGACGCAAGTCCATCGCGTAATCTCACTCCGAACGAGCCGCGCAAGAAGGCGCGTTGGAGGAGGGATCAGCGATGGCCACCAAACGTGAGCCAACGGCACGACAACTGCGTTTGGCGACCGAACTCCGCAGGCTGCGGGATGCCGCCGGCCTGAGCGCCCGGGAGGCAGCGGCGTCCCTCGGAGTGAACTCGGTACAGATCAGCCAGATCGAGTTGGCCACCTCGGGGGTGAGCGAGCAACGGCTTCGACGCATGGCGGCGATCTACGGCTGCGCCGACGAGGGGTTGATCGGCGGGCTGGTAGCCATGGCTACGGACCGCTCACGGGGCTGGTGGGAGGAGGATCGCGGTCAAGTGGACACAGAGTTTCTGGATCTCGCCGAACTGGAACACCACGCGAAGTACCGCCAGGACGTGGAAATCCTCCACATTCCAGGACTGCTACAAACCGAGGCGTACGCTCACGCCCTCTTCTCCTACGTCAACCCGACGATCTCCGAGAACGTGGTCGAGCGCTGGGTGCAGCACCGCATGAAGCGCCGCACCATCATCGAGCGAGCCGATCCAACCCCCTACATAGCGATCATCCACGAAGCGGCACTACGCATCAGAGTCAGTGATCGCACGGCTGCACGCGGCCAACTCTCGCGCATCCTGGGCTTCTCCGAGGCTCCCCACATCACCGTGCGAGTGATCCCATTCGACCTGGACGGCTTCGGCGGGGCCGGGAGTGCGATGAGCTATGCGGGCGGAGCCGTTCCTCAACTCGACACCGTCGTCCGCGACGCCCCCTTCAGGGCGGGATTCATCAACGACGAAGACCAGCTCCATCAATTTCGAACACTTTTCCATAAACTTGAGGATGCGTCACTCAGCCCTCATCGGTCCCGCGACTTCATCCACACGCTGACGAAGGAACTTTGAGGCACACCATGACCGCACTGGACATCTGGCGTAGGTCCTCCTACTCCGGCGGCGGCTCGGGCAATGCATGTGTCGAGATCGCGACCCGCTCGGACCATATAGCCATCCGTGATTCGAAAACCCCGGCCGGAGCCATCCTCACCTTCCCGACCGGAGCCTTCTCCACCTTCATAACCGCCCTCAAACCGGCGGACCCCTACTCCACCGTCACCGACTTCGCCAGATTCCGAGGCTGATCCACCTCGTTCCCCCTCGCCGTAGCCAACTCGCACGCGAACACCTGCAACGGCACCGCCGCCACCACAGGCTGCAACAGCACCGGCGTCACCGGAATGCGGATCAGGTGGTCGGCGTACGGCGTCACCGCCTCGTCGCCCTCCTCCGCGATGACGATCGTCCGGGCGCCTCGCGCGCGGATCTCCTGGATGTTGGAGACGATCTTGTCGTGGAGGACGGAGCGGCCACGCGGGGACGGGACGACGACCACCACCGGCACATCGTCCTCGATCAGCGCGATCGGCCCATGCTTCAGCTCGCCCGCCGCGAAGCCCTCCGCGTGCATATAGGCGAGTTCCTTGAGCTTCAGCGCGCCTTCCAAGGCGACCGGATAGCCCACGTGCCGCCCCAGGAACAGCACCGTGTTCTTGTCGGCCAGCGTGCGCGCCAGTTCCCGTACCGGCTCCATCGTCTCCAGGACGCGTTCCACCGCGCCCGAGATCCGGGACAGGTCCCGGACGACGTCCTGGATCTCGTCGCCCCATTTCGTGCCCCGCACCTGGCCGAGATACAGCGCGACCAGATAGCAGGCGATCAATTGCGTGAGGAACGCCTTCGTCGACGCCACCGCCACTTCCGGCCCCGCGTGCGTATACAGCACCGCGTCCGATTCCCGCGGAATCGTCGAACCGTTCGTGTTGCAGATCGCCAGTACCTTCGAGCCCTGTTCCCGCGCGTGCCGTACCGCCATCAGCGTGTCCATCGTCTCCCCGGACTGGGAGATGGCGATCACCAGGGAACGCGCGCCGAGAATCGGATCGCGGTAGCGGAACTCACTCGCCAATTCCACCTCGCACGGAATCCGCGTCCAGTGCTCGATCGCGTACTTCGCGATCAACCCGGCATGGAACGCCGTCCCGCACGCCACGATGACGACCTTGTCGATCTCCCGCAGATCCCCCGCAGGAATCCGCACCTCGTCCAGCGTCAGCGACCCCTCCGCGTCGATCCGCCCGAGCAGCGTGTCGGCGACCGCCTTCGGCTGCTCGGCGATCTCCTTGAGCATGAAGTAGTCGTAGCCGCCCTTCTCCGCGGCGGAGGCGTCCCAGTCGACGTGGTACGAGCGGACCTCGGCGGGGCGGCCGTCGAAGCCGGTCACCCGCACCCCGTCCCGGCGCAGCTCCACCACCTGGTCCTGGCCCAGCTCGATCGCCGCACGGGTGTGCGTGATGAACGCGGCCACATCCGAGGCGAGAAACGTCTCCCCCTCCCCCACCCCGACCACCAGCGGTGAGTTCCGGCGCGCCCCCACCACCACGTCCGGCGCGTCCGCGTGGACCGCCACCAGGGTGAACGCCCCCGCCAGCCGCCCGCACACCAGCCGCATCGCCTCCGCCAGATCCGCGCAGGAGGAGAACTCCTCGGCCAGCAGATGGGCCACCACCTCGGTGTCCGTCTCGGAGGTGAGCACATGCCCCCGGTCCGCCAGCTCGGCACGGAGCGCGGCGAAGTTCTCGATGATCCCGTTGTGGACCACCGCCACCCGCCCGGCGTTGTCGAGATGCGGATGCGCGTTCCCGTCCGTCGGCCCGCCGTGCGTGGCCCACCGGGTGTGCCCGATCCCCGTCGCCCCGCTCGGCAACGGCCGCTCGGCGAGTTCCTTCTCCAGGTTCACCAGCTTCCCGGCCCGCTTCGCGCCCGCGAGCCCCCCGTCCGCGAGAATCGCGACGCCCGCCGAGTCGTATCCCCGGTATTCGAGCCGCTTCAGACCGGCCATCACCACATCGAGAGCCGATTGCGGCCCCACATAACCCACAATTCCGCACATACCCCGCACCCTACGATCGACATCCCTCCCCAAAGGGCCACACCGTGCCCGAAATCAGAAATTCCCACGGTGGTACGAACGCCCCCGCCGATCCACAGCCCCCCCTCCCCCCCTCCCCCTCCTCCCCTCGCTCACCCACGTGACGCACCCCACCCCACCCCCCGTTCAAACTCCCGTAACAATGGACTGTGATCTCTCCGGTCTCCTCGACCCCCCGGAGCGCCCACCGGCCGCGCCCGGAGGCGACTCCCTACGTCGACCTCACCCGCGCCGAGTGGAGCGCCCTGCGCGACAAGACGCCGCTGCCCCTCACCGCCGAGGAGGTCGAACGGCTGCGCGGCCTCGGCGATGTCATCGACCTGGACGAGGTCCGGGACATCTACCTCCCGCTCTCCCGGCTGCTCAACCTCTACGTCCGCGCCGCCGACGGCCTGCGCGGCGCCCTCAACACCTTCCTCGGCGAACAGGGCTCCCAGTCCGGCACCCCGTTCGTCATAGGGGTCGCCGGGTCCGTCGCCGTAGGCAAGTCCACCGTCGCCCGGCTCCTCCAGGCCCTGCTGTCCCGCTGGCCCGAGCACCCGCGCGTCGAGCTGGTCACCACGGACGGCTTCCTGCTACCCACCAAGGAGCTGGAGACCCGGGGACTGATGGCGCGGAAAGGTTTCCCCGAGTCCTACGACCGCCGCGCCCTGACCCGTTTCGTCGCCGACATCAAGGCGGGCAAGGACGAGGTCACCGCCCCCGTCTACTCCCACCTCAAGTACGACATCGTCCCCGGTGAGAAGCTCGTCGTCCGCCGCCCGGACATCCTGATCGTCGAGGGCCTGAACGTCCTCCAGCCCGCCCTGCCCGGCAAGGACGGCCGCACCCGCGTCGGCCTCGCCGACTACTTCGACTTCAGTGTGTACGTCGACGCCCGCGCCGAGGACATCGAGCGCTGGTACCTCAACCGCTTCACGAAGCTGCGCGCGACCGCCTTCCAGAACCCGTCCTCGTACTTCCGCAAGTACACCCAGGTCTCCGAGGAGGAGGCGCTCGACTACGCCCGCACCACCTGGCGGACCATCAACAAGGTCAATCTGATGGAGAACGTGGCGCCCACCCGGGGCCGGGCCACCCTCATCATCCGCAAGGGCCCCGACCACAAGGTGCGGCGTCTCAGCCTGCGCAAGCTGTGAGTGCCCCGGCGGGACGCCTGTTAAAAAGGCGTCATGCTGTTGCATCTGCGCCTGATCACCCCGCCCGACCGGACCGCCGACGTCATCCGGCTGATCGAGAACACCGTCGGCACCACCCATGTCGTGGTGATGGAGGGCGCCGCCCGCAACCCGCGCGGCGATGTCGTGATGTGCGACGTCGCCCGCGAGGCCGGTGACGGACTCCTCACCGGCCTCCAGGAACTGGGCATCGAGGACACCGGCTCGATCTCGGTCGAGAACATCGACCTGTCCCTGTCCAAGCGGGGCACCAAGGCCGAGGAGGAAGCCCCCGGCGAGGCCGCCGACGCGGTCCTGTGGGAGCACCTCACCGACGCCACCCACGAGGAGTCCACGCTCTCCATCACCTATCTGGCGTTCATGACGCTGGCCACGATGATCGCGGCCTGTGGTGTGGTGCTGGACAACGCGATCCTGATCGTGGGCGCGATGGCCGTCGGCCCGGAGTTCGGCCCGCTGGCCGGGATCTCCACCTCGATCGTGCAGCGCGAGCCGCGGCTCGCCGCCCGCTCCCTGATCGCCCTGCTGGTCGGCTTCGTGGTGGCCATGACGGTGACGGTCGGCTTCAGCGTCTTCATGGACGCGGTCGGCCTGTTCACCCGCGAACAACTGGAGGGCGCCCGCCCCCAGACCGGGTTCGTCTACGCCCCCGACTGGTTCTCGTTCGTCGTCGCGGTCCTGGCGGGCGCCGCCGGCACCCTCTCCCTGACCTCGGCGAAGTCCGGCGCCCTGGTCGGCGTCGCCATCTCGGTCACCACGATCCCGGCCGCCGCCAACGCCGCGGTCGCCTTCGCCTACGGCGACCCCGCCCAGACCTGGGGCTCCACGGAACAGCTCCTCCTGAACCTCCTGGCCATCACCCTGGCAGGCACAACAACCCTCCTGGCCCAAAAATGCTTCTGGGCCAGAAGACGGGTAACGAAACGCACCTAAAAAGCGCCGGGCCCGATTTCAGGGGCGCACGGGCAACTCCTCAGGGGCGCTGGGGGTACCCCCTCTGGGGGAGGAACTGCGCGACCAGCCACACACAACCCGCACCCCGCAACGAACCACAGCCCCCCACAACGAACCCGCCCCTGGTCTCACCCAAGCGCAGACTTCACCGCATCAGCCAACCGCCCCGCCACAGACCGAGCCTGCTCGATATCCTCCGCCTCCACCATCACCCGCACCAGCGGCTCCGTCCCGGACGGCCGCAACAGCACCCGCCCGCTCACCCCCAGCTCCCGCTCCGCCTCGGCCACCGCCGCCGCCACGTCCCCGGACGACCCGACCCGCGCCTTGTCCACGTCCGGCACATTGACCAGCACCTGCGGCAGCCGCTCCATCACCTTGGCCAGCTCGCGCAGCGACACCCCGCTCTGCGCCACCCGCGCCGCCAGCATCAGCCCGGTCAGCGTCCCGTCGCCGGTCGTCGCGTGGTCGAGGATGATGACGTGCCCGGACTGCTCGCCGCCGAGGGCGAACCCGTGCTCCTTCATCTCCTCAAGGACATAGCGGTCCCCGACCCCGGTCTGCACGACCGCGATCCCCTCGCGCTCCATGGCCAGCTTGAAGCCCAGATTGGACATCACGGTCGCCACCACGGTGTCGGACCGCAGCGCGTCCCGCTCCCGCATGGCCAGCGCCAGCACCGCGAGGATCTGGTCCCCGTCGATCTCCGCACCCGTATGGTCCACGGCGAGGCACCGGTCGGCGTCCCCGTCGTGCGCGATGCCCAGATCGGCGCCGTGCTCCACGACCGCGGCCCGCAGCTGGTCGAGGTGGGTCGATCCGCAGCCGTCGTTGATGTTCAGCCCGTCCGGCTCGGCACCGAGGGTGATCACCTCGGCCCCGGCCCGCGAGAACGCCTCCGGCGACACCCGGGCCGCGGCGCCGTGCGCCTCGTCCAGGACGATCTTCAGCCCGTCGAGCCGGTTCGGCAGGACACCGATCAGATGGGCGACGTACTGGTCGAAGCCCTCGACGTACTCCCGGACCCGGCCGACGCCCGCGCCGGTCGGGCGGTCCCAGGGGGCGCCGGTGCGATGCTCCTCGTAGACGGACTCGATCCGGTTCTCGATCTCGTCGGGGAGTTTGTGGCCGCCGCGGGCGAAGAACTTGATCCCGTTGTCGGGCATGGCGTTGTGACTCGCCGAGAGCATGACACCCAGATCCGCGCCGAGCGCGCCGGTCAGATAGGCGACCGCCGGGGTCGGCAGCACCCCCACCCGCAGCACGTCCACACCCGCGCTGGCCAGGCCCGCGACCACCGCGGCCTCCAGGAACTCCCCGGACGCGCGCGGGTCGCGTCCCACCACGGCCGTCGCCCGGTGGCCCGCGAAGGTGCCCGCCTCGGCCAGTACGTGAGCCGCCGCGACCGACAGCCCGAGCGCCATCTCGGCCGTCAGATCCGCGTTGGCGACGCCCCGTACGCCGTCCGTCCCGAAGAGTCGTCCCACTTGTCCTCCTGAGGAAGCGTCAGTACCGGAAGCCGTGCGGGTGCGGCCCGCGCACGCGTCTCCCACCTCCCAGACATACCTGCGATGCCTGGCCATCCGATCACACAAGCCTTTGAACGTCTTGTGCCGTTATACGCCTGCGTCTGTGAGAAAACGAACGCCCCGGCGGCACTGTGGCGTGCCGTCGGGGCGTTCGGAGTACGAGCAGCCAGCCTGCGGACTAGCGCTTGCTGTACTGCGGGGCCTTGCGGGCCTTCTTCAGACCGGCCTTCTTGCGCTCGACCGCACGGTCGTCGCGGCGCAGGAAGCCGGCCTTCTTGAGCGCGCCGCGGTTGTTGTCGACGTCGGCCTCGTTCAGGGCGCGGGCGACACCGAGACGCAGGGCGCCGGCCTGGCCGGAGACACCGCCACCGGCGATGCGGGCGACGACGTCGTAGCGGCCTTCGAGCTCCAGCACCTTGAAGGGCTCGTTGACTTCCTGCTGGTGCACCTTGTTGGGGAAGTAGTCCTCAAGGGTGCGACCGTTGATCTTCCACTTGCCGGTGCCCGGGATGATCCGGACACGGGCGATGGCGTTCTTACGGCGGCCCAGGCCCGCGGCGGGCTGGGGGTCACCGAAGGCGGAGGCGAGGGACTCGGAGGTGTACTCACCCTCCACGACGACCTCGGACTCGGTGGTGTAGCTGTCGATGTCAAGCTCTTCGAGCGGCTGCTCGGCAGTGGTCTCGGCCACGATGCTCCTCAGATTCTGTTCAGTCTTAGGGGGTGGCCGGAACTACTGCGCGACCTGGGTGATCTCGAACGGAACCGGCTGCTGCGCAGCGTGCGGGTGGTTCTCGCCTCGGTAGACCTTCAGCTTGGTGAGCATCTGACGGCCCAGGGTGTTCTTGGGGAGCATGCCCTTGACGGCCTTCTCGATGGCTTTCTCGGGGTTCTTGTCGAGCAGCTCGTCGTAGCGGACGGAGCGCAGACCACCCGGGTAGCCGGAGTGGCGGTACGCCATCTTCTGGGTCCGCTTGTTGCCGGACAGGTGCACCTTGTCGGCGTTGATGATGATGACGAAGTCACCGGTGTCGACATGCGGCGCGTAGATCGGCTTGTGCTTGCCGCGGAGAATGGCCGCTGTGGTGGAGGCGAGACGGCCCAGGACGACGTCCTGAGCGTCGATGACGTGCCACTGGCGCGTCACATCGCCGGGCTTGGGGCTGTACGTACGCACGGTTCGTAGCCTTCGCTTCGAGTGAATGGTCCTGACAAGGTCACCGAAACGATCACGACAGCCTGGACCCGCTGCGGCGACGCATACCGCGTGGTGGGGTTCGCTGGTCATCGGCCCGGTGGACCGGTGTAAGGGCCCGTCCCGTGAGAGTGAGCAAGCCAATACACAACGAACCAGCAGGATACCTGGGCCGCTTTTGAGGGTCAAAACGAGAGTCGCCTCACTCCCCGGAGCCCTATTACCACCGCGTATCGTCACTGCGCAAGCACACAGCGCGATGAAATACGCCATTCCGCTCCCCGAACCACCCCCAGATGTCTCATTTGCCGGTGGTAAACGGTGGCCGGGCGCCCGAACGCCCGGTGTCACAGGGCTCGTTGACACGGGTCGGCCGTTCGCCCGGCCCGTCTAAGATGCCGCCCATGAGCTACGGGCAGGGGGGACCCCCGTCCCAGTGGGACCCCTGGAAACCGCATTCCCAGCAGCCGTGGACCAGCGGCGGCGACGACGGGACGCCCGACTGGGCTGCCCTCGCCGAGGCGTCCGAGGCACGCAACAAGCGACGCCGGCTGCTGTTCATCGGCGGCGGCGCCCTCGCCACCATCGCCATCGGTACGGCGGTGGCGGTGGCCGTGGTGTCCGCGAACGGGGACGGCGACGCGCCGAACCGCGCCGGCTCCCCGCTGCCCTCCACGACGGACATCCCGAGCGGCTCCGGCCCGGCCCCGTCGTTCGAGCCGACCAGCGCGCCGCCCCCGCTGGACCCCGAGGAATTCATCGCCAGCAAGGCCAAGGACAAGGCCCCGCTGAGCGTGGAGAGCCTGTTCCCCGGCACCCAGCTGACCATGGGCGACACCGTCTACAAGAAGGGCCCGACGGCCGACACCAGCAACTGCGCCTCGGCCGCCCAGGGCACTCTGACCAAGGTCCTCAACGACAACGACTGCACCCGGCTGATGCGGGTCTCGTACGTCAAGGACGGGGTCGCGGTGACGGTCGGGGTGGCCGTCTTCGACAGCGCGGCCCAGGCGACCCGGGCCAAGGGGCAGTCCGACGCGGACAGCATCGTCAGCGCGCTGGCGGGCGGCGGGGTCGACCAGTTCTGCAACGCCGCGGTCTGCCGCTCCACGACGAACGCGTACGGCCGCTACGCCTACTTCACGGTCGCCGGGTTCACCGACGGCAAGGACGTGACCACCAAGGACACCGCGGTCTTCACCACCGGGGACGACCTGGCGGAGTTCGCCTTCCGCCAGATCCGCCGCCGGGGCGAGGCCCAGGCGTCGGCGGCGGCGACGACCGACTGACCGCCACCGCCACCGCCACCGCCACCGCCACCGCCACCGCCACCGCAGGGAACCGTCCCGCCCGCCGCCCCCGCAGGGGACCGGCCCGCCCGTCGCCCCCGCTCCTCTCCGGGTGACAATCACCCCGGTACAGCGGACGGGACAAAGGGGGCGGACGTATGCGGATGCGAGGCCGGGTGGGCTTGCTGTCGGCGGCGGCACTGGCGGCGGCGCCCCTGGCGGTGTGGGCCTGGCCCGACGACGACCCCGACGGACCGGACGGACCCGCACTGGTCCCCACCGACCTGCGCGAGCGCGACCCGAAGGCCACCGCCGAGGCCCGCAGGGTGTACGCGCTGCTGGCCGGGGCGGAGAACGCGGCCCGGCGCGGCCGACCGAGCCGCACGGTGATCGGCCAGCATGTGGAGCTGCACAACGAGCGGTACAACAAGCGGTACGGCGACTACGCGGGGACCAAGCCGCCGGGCTACTACTACCGCAAGGTGCGGGACATCACCGGCCGGCTGCCCGGGTTCGTGGAGCTGGATCTCGGGCCGGGCTACGACCAGCCGGGCTGGGCGGTGGGCGAGGCCCGCCCCTACTCCCGGGCCTGGCCGTCCTGCCGCCGGATGTGGGGCTACACCAATGACGCCATGGACCTGGCGGTGGGCGTGTGGGCGGGGCTGCCACAGTCGGCCGCCGTCCGGCGGGACTGCTCCTCGGGCGGCGCCGCGGCACCGCTGCCGGAGAACGGGGGCGGACCCTCGGGACTGGTCGGCTTCTCCTTCCACCAGCCCTACCCGGGCAGCCCGGTCAAGGGGTTCCGGCAGACCATGCACCGCAACTCCCCCGGCGCCACCGACCCGGACTGGTTCCGGCGGGTGATCACCCCCGGCACCACCGAGCACCAGGCCCTCCTGCTCGACCTCGCGTTCCTCGCCGACCACCTCGGTCACCTCGCCGACCAGGGCGTCCCGGTGCTGCTGCGGCCATACCACGAGATGAACACCACACCGGGCCGTGGCTTCTGGTGGGCGGGCCAGGACCCGGCGGCCTTCCACCGGCTGTGGCGGCTGACGTACGACTTCCTGGTGCACCGGCGCGGGCTGCACCATCTGATCTTCGTCTGGGCGCCGAACTCCTGGGACGGCACCTACGGCCATGAGCCCCGCGCCTACTACCCGGGCGGGCGGTACGTCGATGTCGTCGGCGTCGACGACTACAGCGACAGCCCGGCCCGGCCGTTCGGCGGCGGCGCCTGGACCGGGGTGTGGTACCGGGGGCTGGAGCGCTACCGCCGTCCCCGGGCGGTCACGGAGTCCTTCCATGTCCCGCTCAGCGCGGCCCAGCCCGACACACTGGCCGAAACACCATGGGTGCTGTGGACAGTGTGGGGACAGTCACTCTCGTATCAGAACCTCTCTGAGCCGTGGCTCAAAAACCCTACTGAGGACGTGAAACGGACGTACTACTCTTCCCGCGTGATCACGTCCCAAGCGTTCCGCTGACCCAATTTTTCGCACAGATTCCCCGCAACCGTTTCATTGCCCACGCACACATGCGAGTATCGTGCTCTTGTTCGGCCTGAGCTTTGGGCGCCTGGGGGGGCTTCTGGGCGGTATCGGGCCGAGTGCGCCAAAGAAGGCGTTGGGGGGCAGGGAACCCGCTTGAATGCGCCATGGCACGCTCCGGTGTGCCATGGCCGAGATCTGTCGCTGCCTCAACGCACCACCGATCTCAGGGGAGTTCCGCAGTCGACATGGCATCGTCACTGGTGAACGGGGGAGTGCCGCAGTCGCGGTCCAACCAGAAGCTGGCCAAGCGCACTGCTGCGTGGAAGCCGGGGATTCTGTCGTTCTTCGTCCCGCTGCTGATCCTGCTGTTCTTCAGCCTGTGGTCGTACCGGCCGACAGACTCACCGCTGGCCTGGCTGATCACCATCTGCTGGGCGCTGCCCGTGCCGGGTGTGCTGGTCTCGGTGCAGGGTTTCATGCTGATCCGGCGGCGGCTGCGCAAGGCGCATCTGATGACCCCGCCCGCACCGGTGGAGCAGGACTTCCTGATCACCCTGGTGCCGACCATCGGGCGGCATGACACCTTCCCCGCGCTGAAACGTTCCGTTATCTCCTATGTGGAGTCTCTCCCCGAGTGGTTCCCGTATATGCGGGTCGACATCCTCACCGAGGAGGGGTGCGAGGCCGCCGCCGAGATCGACGCGCTGGCCGCGACCAGCCCGCTGATCCGGGTGGTCACCGTGCCCAAGGCGTACCAGACCCCGAACGGCACCCGCTTCAAGGCCCGCGCCAACAACTACGCCCATGAGCTGCGCATCGAGGAGGGCGAGGCGCTGGAGAACGTCTGGGTGCTGCACATGGACGACGACACCGGCGTCGGCCCCGACACCGCCGCCTCCCTCGCCCAGTTCATCAACCGCCAGCGCCGGGCCACGCCCGACGAGGTCAAGCACATGGCGCAGGGCATCCTGACCTACCCGCGCGAGAACGCGGTGTCGATGTTCACCTGGTTCGCCGACGCCATCCGCCCGGCCGACGACATCGCCCGGTTCCGCGCCTTCACCGGTCTCGGCACCCCGGCCGCCGGGGTCCATGGCGAGCTGCTGGTGATCCGCGCCTCCATCGAGGCGGAGATCGGCTGGGACTTCGGTCCCAAGGAGATCGTCGAGGACGCCCGGCTCGCGCTCACCTTCTGCCGCCTCTACCCGGGCCGCAGCGACTGGTTCAACGGCCGCTGCTACGGGGCCTCCCCCGCCAATATGAAGGACTTCGTCAAGCAGCGCGAACGCTGGGCCTGGGGCCTGGTCGCACTCTGCTTCAACCGCGAGGTGCCGTTCCGCTACCGCTGGTTCATGACCATCTGTGTCACCAGCTGGATCCTCGGACCCCTCCAGCACATCGGCGCCATCCTGCTGGCGGCCTGGCTCATCAACGACATGAACACCTCGCCCGTCACCCAGTCCGTGGTCGTGCTGTGGTCCATCAGCTTCGCCTATGTGATCTGGGCGTACTGGGAGGGACTGCGGCTCAACGCCATCGCCTCGGTGCACGGCCGGCGCAAGTGGTGGGAGCCCATCGCGGTACTCGGGCTGCTGCCGCTGTTCTCCCTGCTGGAAGGGCTCGGCGGCTTCAAGGGGCTGCTGAAGTTCCTGCGCCGCGCGGAGAACCAGTTCGTCGTCATCGCCAAGCCTGCCTGACCCGGAAGAAGTCGCCAGCCTCATGAGTCGTACCCGCTTGCCTCTGCTCTCCGTGCTGCCCGTGACCGTGGTCACCGCCGTGGTCGCCGTCCCGTTCGTCCTCGGCGACCACCCGCTGCGCTGGGAGTCGGGCTCGATGCTGCCCCGTCTCGTCACCGGCGAGCAGGCCCCCGCCACCGGCGGCGGCGGCGCCGACGGCACCGCCGCCGGACCGGCCGACCCGGACACCCCGCCGGCCAAGGTCGCCAAGGAGTGGAAGGAGGGTATGCCGCAGTGGGGCGTCCAGCTCTACTGGGAGGACAACGCCGACCACGATCTGGCGTACGTCCAGAAGCAGGCCCGGCTGCACGCCGACTACCTGGTCTCCCTGCACGCCAACTCGGTCAGCGTGAGCTTCCCCTTCGTCACCGGCGGCCGTGCCTCCACCGAGATCTCGGCCAGCGCGAAGACCCCGCCGCCCGACCGGATGGCCGCCGTCCTCAAGATCTTCCATGACGCCGGGCTGCGCACCACCGTCCGCCCGCTGCTGGACGAGGCGTCCCTCGACGTCCCGGCCGGCGACTGGCGCGGCAACATCGAGCCGTCCGACCGGGACGCCTGGTTCCGCTCCTACGAGAAGTTCGTCGGCCCGTATCTGAAGACGGCCGAGAGCGAGAAGACGGCCAGCTTCGTGATCGGCACCGAGCTGAACTCGATGGAGGGCGACGAACGCTGGGACGCCGTCGTCGAGCGGGCGGAGACGATCTACTCCGGCGATGTGGCGTACGACGCCAACTGGGACGCCTATGTGCAGGGCCCGGTCTCCATGCCGGTCTCCCACCTCGGCGTCGACGCCTACTTCCCGGTCAAGGTCGACGACGACGCCTCCGTCCAGACCCTGGTCGACGGCTGGCAGGAGTGGCTGGACAAGAAGGCCACCGGCCCGCTGCCCAAGATCACCATCGCCGAGGCGGGCATCGGCGCCATGGACGGCGCCTACAAGGCCCCCGGCGATTTCTACACCAAACGGGACGTCAACCCCGAAGTGCAGGCGAACTGGTACACCGCCGTCTGCCAGGTCGTCCAGGAGCGCCAGATGTCCGGCGTGTACTGGTGGTCGATCTACTTCGACGACGACCCCAACACCAAGCCCGACGACAAGGTCGCCTCCCGGCTCGACTTCGCCGGGCGGCCCCTGACCGAGAAGGCCATCAAGTCCTGTTTCTCCTCCGACTACGCAGGGCCCGGGACCGACACCGCTAGCTGACCGAGCGAGGCATCACACCATGCAAGAAGCCATCATCCTGGTGGGCGGCAAGGGAACCCGGCTGCGGCCCCTGACCAACCACACCCCCAAGCCCCTGCTGAGCGTCGCGGGCTCGTCCTTCATCCGGCACCAGATCGCCAAGCTGATGGACGCCGGGGTCGAACACGTCGTGTTCGCCACCTCCTACCTCGCGTCCCTCTTCGAGACCGAGTTCAAGGACTTCACCCAGGACCTCGCGATCTCCTACGCCGTCGAGGAGATCCCCCTCGGCACCGGCGGCGCGATCCGCAACGCCGGGAACCTGCTGCGCGGCACCGACCCCGACGCGCCCGTGCTCATCCTGAACGGCGACATCCTCTCCGGCGTCGACCTGCGCGCCCTCCTCGCCACCCACCGCGACCATGACGCGGATGTCACCCTGCACCTCACCCGGGTCCCCGACCCCCGCGCCTTCGGTCTGGTCCCCACCGACCACGAGGGCCGGGTCCTCTCCTTCCTGGAGAAGCCCAAGACCCCCGAGGAGTGCGTCACCGACCAGGTCAACGCGGGCTGCTACGTCTTCCGCCGCTCCGTCCTGGACGCCATCCCGGCCGGCCGCGAGGTCTCCGTCGAGCAGGAGACCTTCCCCCAGCTGGTGCGGAACGGCAGCCGCATCCACGGCCACACCACCACCGAGTACTGGCGCGACCTCGGCACCCCGCTGGCCTTCGTGCACGGCTCCGCCGACCTGGTCACCGGCATCGCGACCTCGCCGCTGGTCGGCCCGCCCGCCGAGGCCCTGATCCACCCCAGCGCCGACATCGACCCCACCGCCCGGATCACCGGCGGCTCCACCATCGGCGCGGGGGCCCGGATCGGCCCGCACACCGTGATCGACCGCTCCATCATCGGCGGCGGTGTCACCGTCGCGGAGGGCGCCCGCGTCCATGAGTCCGTGGTCGACCACGACTCCGTCATCGGCGGCGCGACCATCCTGCGCCAGGTCGTCATCGGCTGCCACGCCCACGTCGGCGCCGACAACGAACTCCCCGCCCAGCTCCGCCTCGCCTGCGGCATCCGCATCCCCGCCCAGGGAGTCCGGATCAGCGGCACGGCCGCGGCCTGTCTCACCGTCCACTGACGGACCGCCACCTCAGCCAGCCACTGGAGAAGCATGTCCCGCCACCGCACCACAGCCGTGCCGAGCGAGCGCCTGCGCAAATACCGGCCCGACATCCAGGGCCTGCGAGCCATCGCCATCATGATGGTCGTCGCCATGCACTGCGGCATCCTCGACATCCACGGCGGCGTCGACGTCAGCTTCGTCCTGAGCGGCTTCCTGATCGGCAGCCAGCTCTTCGCGGAGATAGACAAGACGGGCCGCGTCTCCCTGACCAAGTTCTGGGCCCGACGTTTTCGGCGGCTGGCGCCGGGGATGACGGTGGTCATCATCGCCACCGCCGCCCTGGCCTGGATATACGCCAGCCCGCTGCGCTTCCGCGACACCATGGAGGACGGCCTCGCCGCGTCCCTGAGCGTGATGAACTGGCGGCTGGTCGAGACCGGCACGGACTACTTCTCCAACGACGGCACCCAGTCCCCGTACCAGCACTTCTGGTCGCTGGGCATCGAGGAGCAGTTCTATCTCGCGGCCCCGCTCTTCCTGTTCGTGTCCGTCTGGCTGAGCCGCGCCCTCTTCAAGAACCGCGCCCTGGTCGTCGTCCTCCTGCTGGGCGTGATCGGCGGGTCCCTGTATCTGTCCGTCACCCAGACCCAGTCCAACCAGCCCCTCGCCTACTTCGGCACCCACACCCGCATCTGGGAACTCGCCTTCGGCATCCTGCTCGCGCTCAGCGCCCCGCTGCTCGCCCGGATGAACGGCGGCTTCGCCGCGCTGGTGTCCTGGCTGGGCCTGGTCACCACCCTCGGCACCGCACTGCTCATCACCGCGGAGACCCCGCTGCCGGGCTACGCCGTCGCCGGACCCGTACTGGGCGCCTCGATGATCATCGCCGGTGGCTGCGCCGCACCCCGGCTCGGCGTGGAACGACTGCTGGACAACCCGGTCTTCAACTCCATCGCCAATGTCAGCTACGGCTGGTACCTGTGGCACTGGCCGGTGCTGATCCTGTGGCCAGACATCACCGGCCATGAACTCACGTATCAGGACCGCTTCCGCGTCGCCGTACTCTCCCTGCTGCTGGCCTACGCCATGTTCTACCTGGTGGAGCGCCGCTTCCGGACCAACGCCCAGTTGGTGGCCCGCCCCTGGAAGGGCATCTTCGCCGGTGGCACGGCCATCGCGGGCACCGCCGCGGTCACCGCCGTCGCCCTCACCGTGCTCCCGCTGAACATCTCCGGCTCGGCGGTCGCCGCCGGCTCGGGCACCACCGGCTACAGCGGACCCGACTCGGTGCGGGACTCCCTCGGTCAGAAGCAGCTCTCCGCCGTCGCACAGGGCTCCCTGCCGAAGTCACCCGACGACAAGACCCACTTCGGCTGCATCGACAACACCGAGGTCGAGAAGTTCGTCATGCGGGACAACTGTGTCATCGGCGACACCGAGGGCACGAAGACCATGGTCGTCATCGGCGACTCCCACGCCTGGCAGTGGGGCGACGCCTTCCACGAGATCGGCAAGCGGCTCGACACCAAGGTCGTGACCATGGCCAAGGGCGGCTGCTCCCCCGAGGTCTACTCGATCAGGAACCCCGAGCTGAACCGTGAGTACACCGAGTGCGACACATGGCGTGAGACGGCCTTCGCCGAGCTCAAGGAGCTGAAGCCGGATGTCGTCCTGGTCACCAACCGCATCCGCCAGGAGGCGACCGAGGCCGGCGCCGAGGAGGCGTTCCAGCAGTTCGAGGAGTCCGGTGCGCAGATCGTCTACCTCACGGACACTCCGCAGCCCGGCCGGAACGTGCCGGACTGCCTGGCCACCCATATCGACGACGTCTCGGCCTGCCACCCCGGCCAGGACGCGGCCATCGAGTTCCCGAAGCTCCGCGCCATGGAACAGAAGGTGGCCGAACGCCACGGCGCCGTCGTCATCGACAGCCTGCCCGCATTCTGTGCCGACAACGTCTGCCCGACCGTGATCGCCGACCAGGTCGTGTACTTCGACTCCAGTCACATCACGGCCGGCTACGCGAAGAGTCTGGTCCCGTACCTGGAGCCGACCCTCAAGAAGGTTCTGGGCGACTGACGTCGAGGGGTGCTGGTCTGCTCACCGAGTGGACCGCACCCCGCACCCGCCGAGCCTCCCGCTGCCGCCCCGCCAGCAGCTCATCCACGGGATACGCGACCTCCTCCAAGGTCAGCCCCTGCGGACGCACCACATGCACCGCACTGTCCCGCACCCCCGCGTCCAGCACCGCCCGGGGCCACTCCACCCCCCGGTGCCCGTCCCCCACGAACAGCAGCGCGCCCACCATCGACCGCACCTGGTTGTGGCAGAACGCGTCGGCCCGCACCTCGATCTCCACCACCCCGTCCGCCCGCCGCCGCACACCGAAGTCGAGGATCTCCCGCACGGTCGACGCCCCCTCCCGCTTCTTCGCGTACGCGGCGAAGTCATGCTCCCCCACCAGCGTCTTCGCGGCGGCGTCCATCACCGCCACGTCCAGCGGCCAGTCATGCCACAGCACATGGCCCCGCAGCAGCGGATCGACGCCCCCCGCCGCGTCCCCCACCCGGTACACATAGCGCCGCCACAGCGCCGCGAACCGCGCGTCGAACCCCTCCGCCGCCTCCGCGACCCGCCAGACCCGCACATCCTTCGGCAGCCGCCCGGCCAGCCGCTTCAGCAGCTTCTCCCGCTGCTCCGCCCACACCTCGACCGGCAGATCGACATGCGCCACCTGCCCCCGGGCGTGCACCCCGGCATCGGTCCGCCCGGCCACCGTCAGCTCGTACCCGCCCTCCCGGGTCCGGGTGACGGTCCGCAGGGCGTCCTCGACCTCCCCCTGCACGGTCCGCTGCCCCCCGGCCTGCTTGGCCCACCCCCGGAACCCGGCCCCGTCGTACGACAGATCAAGCCGCACCCGCACGAATCCGGGCCGCACATCCTCACTCACCCGACGCTCCTTCTCTCCGCCAGCACAAAAGAGAGTGGGCCCGCCCCCGAAGGGAAGCGGACCCACACACCGCCCGGAACCGGGCACGAGACTTACGCGTCCTTGGACTCCTCGGCCGGAGCCTCGTCGTCCGCCTTGGTCACGTCCACCTTGGCGTCCTCGACCTTGGCGTCCTCGACGACCTCGGCGGCCGGAGCCTGCTCGGCGTCCTTGGCGGCACGCACGGTGGCGGCCTCGGCCTCACCGACAGCGGCCTGCTGCACGGTCAGCGCCTCGACCAGCTCGATGACCGCCATGGGCGCGTTGTCGCCCCGACGGTTACCGATCTTGGTGATCCGGGTGTAGCCACCCGGACGGTTCTCGTAGCGCGGGCCGATCTCGGTGAAGAGCGTGTGCACGATGCTCTTGTCCGTGATCACCTGGAGCACCTGACGGCGGTTGTGAAGGTCGCCCTTCTTCGCCTTGGTGACCAGACGCTCGGCGTAGGGCCGCAGCCGGCGGGCCTTCGCCTCGGTGGTGGTGATACGACCGTGCTCGAACAGCGCCTTCGCGAGGTTCGCGAGGAGCAGCTTCTCGTGCGCGGCGCTGCCGCCCATACGGGCACCCTTGGTGGGCTTCGGCATGATGTCTCTCCTGTGTCTCTGCCCCGGCCGTGTCAGGTACCGGAGTCAGTATCCGAGCGGGCGGTCGCCCGTCGAAGATCCGGAAGCAGCCCCCGAAGGGGGCGCGCTCCCGGAAGGGGCGCGGGGAACTGCGCGACAAGCCACAGCGCACCCGCACCCAAAAAACTAGTACTGCTCGGTCTCCACAAACCCGGCATCGGCGTCATCGTCCGCACCGAACGCGTCCGCCGCAGCCGTCGGGTCGAACCCGGGAGGCGAGTCCTTCAGCGCCAGCCCCATCCCCGCGAGCTTCGCCTTCACCTCATCGATCGACTTCGCACCGAAGTTCCGGATGTCCAGCAGATCCGCCTCGGACCGCGCGACCAGCTCACCCACGGAGTGGATGCCCTCACGCTTGAGGCAGTTGTACGACCGGACGGTGAGCTCCAGCTCCTCGATCGGCAGCGCCAGATCCGCCGCGAGGGCCGCGTCCGTCGGGGACGGACCCATGTCGATGCCCTCGGCGTCGATGTTCAGCTCACGGGCGAGACCGAACAGCTCGACCAGCGTCTTACCGGCGGAGGCCATGGCGTCACGGGGACGCATCGCCTGCTTGGTCTCGACATCGACGATCAGCTTGTCGAAGTCGGTCCGCTGCTCGACACGCGTGGCCTCGACCTTGTACGTGACCTTCAGCACCGGCGAGTAGATCGAGTCGACCGGGATACGGCCGATCTCCTGGCCGACCTGCTTGTTCTGCACGGCGGAGACATAACCGCGGCCACGCTCGACCGTCAGCTCCATCTCCAGCTTGCCCTTGCCGTTCAGCGTGGCGAGGACGAGGTCGGGGTTGTGCACCTCGACACCGGCCGGGGGCGCGATGTCGGCGGCGGTGACCAGACCCGGACCCTGCTTGCGCAGGTACATCACCACGGGCTCGTCGTGCTCACTGCTCACGACCAGCTGCTTGATGTTGAGGATCAGGTCGGTGACATCCTCCTTGACGCCCGGCACGGTGGTGAACTCGTGCAGCACGCCGTCGATCCGGATGCTGGTGACAGCCGCACCGGGGATCGAGGAGAGAAGGGTCCGGCGGAGCGAGTTGCCGAGGGTGTAGCCGAAGCCCGGCTCCAGCGGCTCGATCACGAACCGGGAGCGGAATTCGTCGACGACCTCTTCGGTCAACGAGGGACGCTGAGCGATCAGCATGTTTTCGTTCCTTCAGTCAGGGGCGCCCGCTATTTGACGCCCTGATGTTCTACAAGGGTACGGGCGATACGGCCGAAAGAGCCGTACCGCCCGACAACCTCGACCGCGTCCGGTGGATCAGACGCGGCGGCGCTTCGGCGGACGGCACCCGTTGTGCGGGGTGGGCGTGACGTCCTGGATGGAGCCGACCTCGAGACCGGTGGCCTGGAGGGAACGGATCGCGGTCTCACGACCGGACCCCGGGCCCTTCACGAACACATCGACCTTGCGCATGCCGTGCTCCTGGGCGCGGCGGGCAGCCGACTCGGCGGCCATCTGCGCGGCGAACGGCGTGGACTTCCGGGAGCCCTTGAAGCCGACGTGGCCGGCGGAGGCCCAGGAGATCACGTTGCCCGACGGGTCCGTGATGGAGACGATCGTGTTGTTGAACGTGCTCTTGATGTGCGCGTGGCCGTGAGCGACGTTCTTCTTTTCCTTGCGGCGCACCTTCTTGGCAGCGCCCTGACGACCCTTGGGGGGCATCTGTACTCCTACGGGAGGTGGTCGGTCCTACAGCGAAGACCGCTGGACGGCGAGTCCGCTGTGGACTACTTCTTGCCCGGCTTCTTCTTACCGGCGATGGCGCGACGCGGGCCCTTGCGGGTGCGGGCGTTGGTGCTGGTGCGCTGACCGCGGACGGGCAGACCGCGACGGTGACGGAGACCCTGGTAGCAGCCGATCTCCACCTTGCGGCGGATGTCGGCCTGGATCTCGCGACGGAGGTCACCCTCGGTCTTGATGTTGTTGTCGACGTACTCGCGGATCGCGACGAGCTGCTCTTCGCTCAGGTCGCGGACGCGGGTGTCGGGGTCGACGCCGGTCGCAGCCAGCGTCTCCTGCGAGAGGGTCCGGCCGATGCCGAACACATAGGTGAGGGCGACCTCCACGCGCTTTTCGCGCGGGATGTCAACACCGGAAACGCGTGCCATTCAATGGCTCCTGGTGATCGTCGGAGGTCTTCCGCAGAACCGGCTCCCACCCGCCGTCCTCCCCGCTCCACCAAGGGACCGGGAATTTGGTACGGACTGGGTCCCCGGCCTCCGAGCCGGGGGTACCAAGCCGTCTGTGACGGCTCGGGTCCTGCGTATGAACATATTCAGCTCGCGTCGCGCGAAGTCTCTGCGATGAAGGCAGAGGGGATGGTCGCTGAGATCAGCCCTGGCGCTGCTTGTGGCGCGGGTTCTCGCAGATGACCATGACCCGGCCGTGACGGCGGATCACCCTGCACTTGTCGCAGATCTTCTTGACGCTCGGCTTGACCTTCATGGGATTGAGGTTCTCCGGGTCAGTTGCCGGCGGCCCCGCGAAAGCTCACGGGGCGTGGGCAAGATCTACTTGTACCGGTAGACGATCCGGCCACGCGTCAGGTCGTACGGAGACAGCTCCACCACGACCCGGTCGTCAGGGAGGATGCGGATGTAGTGCATACGCATCTTGCCGCTGATGTGTGCCAGGACCTGGTGGCCGTTCTGGAGCTCGACCTTGAACATCGCGTTAGGCAGAGACTCGACGACAGTGCCCTCGATCTCGATGGCACCTTGCTTCTTGGCCACGCTTCGCCCTTCGGAATCGACTACCTTGATCGACTCCTGCGCTTCTCCCCCGAGTTTCCTGAGGGGCGCATACGGACATGCGGGCGCACGAGAGCCGACGAGTCAGTCTACGCCACGCACACCCGTAAAGACGAATCGCAGAAGTCTGCCCGAAGACGGAGATCCTTATGCCAGCGGATCGGGCGCGGCCGTGACCCCGTACTCGGCGAGCTTGGCCTTGCCCCCGTCGGGAGCGGTGAGCACCAGCGGTCCGTCCTCCGTCAGCGCGACGGAGTGCTCCCAGTGCGAGGACCAGGTGCCGTCCGTCGTGATGACGGTCCAGTCGTCCTCCAGCACCTTGGTCTTCGGGGTGCCGAGCGACACCATCGGCTCGATGGCCAGGCAGAACCCGGGGACCAGCTTCGGTCCCTTGCCGCGCCGCCGGTCGACGTAGTTCAGCAGATGCGGGTCCATGTGCATCTGGGTGCCGATGCCGTGGCCGCCGTAGTCCTCGATGATCCCGTACCGCCCGCCACCGGGCTTGGGCTGACGCCGGATGTACGTCTCGATGGCCCGGGACACGTCGACCAGCCGCGCCCCCTGCTTCATGGCGGCGATCCCGGCCCACATGGACTCCTCGGTCACCCGGGACAGCTCGACCAGTTCCGGAGCGTGACCGTCCCCCACGAAGGCGGTGAAAGCGGCATCCCCATGCCACCCGTCGACGATCGCCCCGGCATCGATCGAGATGATGTCCCCGTCCTTCAGCACCACGCTCTCGGACGGGATGCCATGCACGACGACATCGTTCGCCGAGGTGCAGATGGTGGCGGGGAACCCGCCGTACCCCAGGAAATTCGAGGTCGCGTTGTGCTCGGCGAGCACCTTCCGCGCCACCTCGTCCAGATCCTTGGTCGAGGCGCCCGGCACAGCCGCCTCCCGAGTGGCCGCGTGAATGGCGGCCACGACCAGCCCCGCGGCCCGCATCTTGGCGATCTGCTCGGGATTCTTGATCTGCACCATAAGAACAACGGCCTCCCAGCCCAAAAAACGAACAGCCCCCACGATACGACCCACCCCACCCCCACCGCCCCCTAGCGACCCGGGCCAGCTACGACGCCGGGGCGAGCGCGGGCACGTCGTGCCCACTCACGCAGTTCCCCGCCCCCGCCCCAACTGCGGGCAGTCGTGCCGCAGGGCGGCACGGGTGGGCGCAGCGGCACCCCGCCAGCGCGGGCCCGCGGACACGCCCCCCGGCCCAGGTGAGCTCCAGTGCATCGGCGGCTGCGGGCACATCGTGGCTGGTCGCGCAGTTCCCCGCGCCCCTAAAACCCCCGCCCGCACCCGCGCAGAGAGCAGGCAGAGGGAGCCCCGCCCTCAAGCACGCCCCCGCGAAAACACCCCCACGCACACAACAGCCGCGGCCCCCAAAAGAGACCGCGGCCGAAGCGCACGTACTACCGCCGGAGGCTAGCGTTCGGCGTCCTCCCGCTTGAGCGCCTCAAGCGCCCTCCCGGTCACCTCATCCACCGCGCCCATCGCCGAGATCGTCACCACAAGCCCCTGAGCCTTGTAGTAGTCGATGATCGGCTCGGTCTGCGTGTGGTAGACCTCCAGCCGCTTGCGGACGGTGTCCTCGGAATCGTCGTCCCGCTGGTACAGCTCACCGCCGCAGACATCGCAGACGCCCTCGACAGCCGGCTTCTTGTATGTCACATGGAACACATGCGAGGAGTCGTTACGGCAGATCCGCCGACCGGCGATCCGCTTGACGACCTCCTCCTCCGGCGCCTCAAGATCCAGCACCGCGTCCAGCTCGATGCCCTCGCTCGTGAGCAGCTCGTCCAGCGCCTCGGCCTGCGAGACATTGCGGGGGAAGCCGTCCAGCAGGAAGCCGCCCTCGGCGTCCGGCTGCTCCATACGGTCCTTGGCCATCGCGATGGTCACCTCGTCGGGGACGAGGTTCCCGGCGTCCATGTAGGACTTCGCGAGTTTCCCGAGCTCGGTCTGCTTGCTGATGTTGGCGCGGAACAGGTCACCGGTGGAGATGTGCGGCACTCGCAGCGTCTCGGCTAGACGCGTGGCCTGCGTGCCCTTACCAGCGCCCGGCGGCCCGACGAGGACGATTCGCATCAGCGGAGGAACCCTTCGTAATTGCGCTGCTGGAGCTGGCTCTCGATCTGCTTCACCGTCTCCAGGCCGACACCCACGATGATCAGGATGCTGGTCCCGCCGAAGGGGAAGTTCTGGTTTGCCCCGAAACCAGCCAACGCCATTGTCGGCACGAGAGCGATCAGGCCCAGATACAGCGAGCCCGGCCAGGTGATCCGGTTGAGTACGTAGCTCAGGTACTCAGCGGTCGGTCGGCCAGCCCGGATGCCCGGGATGAAGCCACCATACTTCTTCATGTTGTCGGCTACTTCTTCGGGGTTGAACGTGATGGCCACGTAGAAGAACGCGAAGAAAACGATCAGCAAGAAGTAGGCGGCGATGTAATACGGGTGGTCACCCTTGACCAGGTGCGCCTCGATCCAGGTCTTCCACCCGGAGGTGCCGCTGGAGAACTGCGCGATCAAGGCCGGGATGTACAGCAGCGACGAGGCGAAGATGACCGGGATCACACCGGCCTGGTTCACCTTGAGCGGGATGTAGGTGGACGTACCACCGTAGGAGCGGCGGCCGATCATGCGCTTGGCGTACTGCACCGGGATGCGGCGCTGCGCCTGCTCGACGAAGACCACCAGGCCGACCATGAAGAGGCCGACGAGAATGACGGTGCCGAATTCGATCCAGCCGTCGGCCAGGGAGCCCTGCTGCTTGATGGCCCACAGCGCGGACGGGAACGTGGCGGCGATCGAGATGAACATCAGGATCGACATGCCGTTGCCGATGCCGCGGTCGGTGACCAGCTCACCGAGCCACATGACGACGGCCGTACCGGCGGTCATGGTGATGACCATGGTGATGGTCACGAAGATGGACTGGTCGGGAACGATCTCGCTGGCCACGTTGCAGCCGCTGAACAGCGCGCCGGAGCGGGCGGTGGCGACCAGGCCGGTGCCCTGGAGCACGGCGAGCGCCACGGTCAGATAGCGGGTGTACTGCGTGATCTTCGCCGTACCGGCCTGGCCCTCCTTCTTCAGGGCCTCCAGGCGGGGGATCACCACCGTCAGCAGCTGGAGAATGATGCTCGCCGTGATGTACGGCATGATGCCGAGCGCGAAGATCGTGATCTGGAGCAGCGCGCCACCACTGAACATGTTGACCAGCCCGAACAGACCCTGATTGGCACTGGCCTGGTCCAGACAGGTCTGCACATTGCGATAGTCGACACCGGGGATCGGGATGTGTGTACCGATCCGGTAGATCACGATGATGCCGAGCGTGAAGAGCAGCTTCTTGCGCAGGTCGGGCGTCTTAAACGCTCGGGCGAACGCGGTGAGCACGGTGCCTCCTGCGACCCCCGCGCGTCTGCGTCAAGGGTGACGGTCTTGAGAGTCCAATACGACAACGACTTATGTAACGGCCAACCGCCGCTCAGGGTGCCCCAGAGAGGCGACGACCCCGCGAAAGTGGGCAGCGTAGGTCACCTTACCGGCGACACCACCGCCCTTGGAACGACCAACCGGGGATACCCCTTTTGTGGGGTATCCCCGGTCGGGATCGCTCAAGTCATCGAGGTGCCTGAGGTGTTCAGACGAGCTCGGTGACGGTACCGCCGGCGGCGGTGATCTTCTCCTTGGCGGAGCCGGAGACGGCGTCGACCGTCACCTGGAGCGCCACGGAGATCTCGCCCTGGCCGAGGACCTTGACGAGGCTGTTCTTGCGCACAGCACCCTTGGCCACCAGACCCTCGACCGTGACCTCGCCACCCTCGGGGTAGAGCGCGGCCAGCTTGTCGAGGTTCACGACCTGGTACTCGGTCTTGAACGGGTTCTTGAAGCCCTTGAGCTTCGGGAGGCGCATGTGCAGCGGCATCTGGCCGCCCTCGAAGCGCTCCGGAACCTGGTAGCGGGCCTTGGTGCCCTTGGTACCACGACCGGCCGTCTTACCCTTGGACGCCTCACCGCGACCCACGCGGGTCTTGGCGGTCTTGGCACCCGGGGCGGGACGGAGGTTGTGGATCTTCAGCGGGTTGTGCTCCGCCATGATCAGTCGACCTCCTCGACCGTCACGAGGTGACGGACATGGCGCACCATGCCGCGGAACTCGGGGCGGTCCTCCTTGACGACCTGCGTGTTGATCCCCTTGAGACCAAGGGAACGCAGGGTGTCACGGTGGTTCTGCTTGCTGCCGATGTAGGACTTGACCTGCGTGATCTTGAGCTGAGCCATGATCACACACCCGCCCCGGCACGTGCGCGCAGCAGAGCCGCGGGGGCCACGTCCTCCAGCGGCAGACCACGGCGGGCCGCGATCTCCTCGGGACGCTGGAGGCCCTTGAGGGCCGCCACGGTCGCGTGCACGATGTTGATCGCGTTGTCGGAGCCGAGCGACTTCGACAGCACGTCGTGGATACCGGCGCACTCCAGCACGGCACGCACCGGACCACCGGCGATCACGCCGGTACCCGGGGACGCGGGCTTGAGCAGGACGACACCGGCCGCCTTCTCACCCTGGATGGGGTGCGGGATGGTGCCCTGGATACGGGGGACCTTGAAGAAGTGCTTCTTGGCCTCCTCCACACCCTTGGCGATGGCGGCCGGCACCTCCTTGGCCTTGCCGTAACCGACACCCACGGTGCCGTCACCGTCGCCCACCACGACCAGCGCGGTGAAGCTGAAGCGACGACCACCCTTCACAACCTTGGCGACGCGGTTGATCGCGACGACGCGCTCAACGTACGCGGTCTTCTCGGCGGCAGCAGCGCCGCCGTCACGGCCCTTCCGGTCCCGCCGCTCGCCGCCACCGGCACCGCTTCCGCGGCGCTGGGGTCCAGCCATTGGATTACCTCTCTCTTTCCGCTAGCTACAAGCGGCTCAGAACTTGAGCCCGGCTTCGCGGGCGGCGTCCGCCAGGGCGGCGATGCGCCCGGCGTACTGGTTGCCACCACGGTCGAACACGACAGCCTCGACACCGGCGGCCTTGGCACGCTCGGCGACCAGGGCGCCGACCTGCTTGGCCTGCGCGGACTTGTCGCCCTCGCCCCCGCGGATCGACGTGTCCAGCGTGGACGCCGACGCCACGGTGTGGCCCTTCAGGTCGTCGATCACCTGCGCCACGATGTGGCGGTTGGAGCGGGTCACGACCAGACGGGGACGCTCCGCCGTACCGTTGATCCGCTTGCGGATCCGGATGTGACGGCGCTTGATCGCGGCGCGCTTGTAGGCGTCGCCCTTGAGGATCTTCTGCCCGTATGCCATGGCTTACTTACCCGCCTTTCCGACCTTGCGGCGGATGACTTCGCCCTCGTACTTGACGCCCTTGGCCTTGTACGGGTCGGGCTTGCGCAGCTTGCGGATGTTGGCCGCGACCTCGCCGACCTTCTGCTTGTCGATGCCCTCGACCGAGAACCGGGTGGGGGCCTCGACCTTGAAGGCGATGCCCTCGGGGGCCTCGACGACGATCGGGTGGCTGTAACCGAGCGCGAACTCGAGGTTCGAGCCCTTGGCGGTCACGCGGTAACCGACACCACTGATTTCGAGCTTCTTCACGTAACCCTGGGTCACGCCGGTGATCATGTTCGCCACCAGCGTGCGGGACAGGCCGTGCAGGGCCTTGTTCTGCCGCTCGTCGTTGGGGCGGGTCACCGAGAGGGTGCCGTCCTCGCCCTTGGCGACATCGATCGGCGCGGCGACGGTGTGGGTCAGCTCGCCCTTGGGGCCCTTGACCTTGACCGTACGGCCGTCGATGGTGACGTCCACGCCGGCGGGAACCGCGATGGGGAGCTTGCCGATGCGCGACATAGCTGTTTCCTCCGTTCCCTTCTGCTACCAGACGTAGGCGAGGACTTCCCCACCCACGCCCTTCTTGCCGGCCTGCTTGTCGGTGAGGAGCCCGTGCGACGTGGAGATGATCGCCACGCCGAGGCCGCCCAGCACCTTCGGCAGGTTGGTGGACTTCGCGTACACCCGGAGACCGGGCTTGGAGATGCGCTTGATCCCCGCGATGGAGCGCTCACGGTTGGGGCCGAACTTCAGCTCCAGGACGAGGTTCTTGCCGACCTCGGCGTCCTCGACCTTCCAGCCCGTGATGAAGCCCTCCTGCTGGAGGATCTCCGCGATGTGAGACTTGATCTTGGAGTGCGGCATCGACACCGAGTCGTGGTACGCCGAGTTCGCATTCCGCAGACGCGTCAGCATGTCTGCGATCGGATCAGTCATGGTCATGAAGTGGCCTGTGGCCTTTCTCGCCGGGGTTTCCTATATGCGCCATCCCTCTCCCCGTACTTCGGAGACGGGACGGGTGCGGCGCGGGGACCTACGGCGTAGTAAGCAAGTACTACCAGCGGACAGCTGTCCGCGTGTGTGCTGAGGCGGCAGAGGCCCAGCCCTCCCAGCCTAAGCCATGGAATGGAGGGCCTCTGCCGTCCCGGTTGCTTACCGAGAGGTCCAGGTATCCCTAAAAGGCGGGGATTACCAGGAGCTCTTGGTCACGCCCGGCAGCTCGCCGCGGTGAGCCATCTCACGAAGGCACACACGGCACAGGCCGAACTTGCGGTACACGGAGTGGGGGCGGCCACAGCGCTGGCAGCGGGTGTAGCCACGCACCCCGAACTTGGGCTTGCGAGCAGCCTTAGCGATCAGAGCCTTCTTCGCCATCTCGCTCACGCCTCCTTGAAGGGGAAGCCGAGGTGACGAAGGAGCGCGCGGCCCTCAGCGTCGTTGGTCGCCGTGGTGACCACGGTGATGTCCATACCCCGGACGCGGTCGATCTTGTCCTGGTCGATCTCGTGGAACATGACCTGCTCGGTGAGACCGAAGGTGTAGTTGCCACGGCCGTCGAACTGCTTGGGGGACAGACCGCGGAAGTCGCGGATGCGCGGCAGCGCGAGCGACAGGGTGCGGTCCAGGAACTCCCACATGCGGTCGCCACGGAGCGTGACGTGGGCACCGATCGGCTGACCCTCACGCAGCTTGAACTGCGCGATGGACTTACGGGCCTTGGTGACGGCCGGCTTCTGACCGGTGATCGTGGTGAGGTCCTTGATGGCCCCCTCGATCAGCTTCGAGTCACGGGCGGCGTCGCCGACACCCATGTTGACCACGATCTTGACGAGGCCGGGGACCTGCATGACGTTCTCGTACTTGAACTCGTCACGCAGCTTGCCCGCGATCTCCTCGCGGTACTTCGTCTTGAGACGCGGAGTGGTGGTGGTAGCCATCAGATGTCCTCACCCGTCCGCTTGGCAACGCGGATCTTGTTGCCCTCGTCGTCGAAGCGGTAGCCGACGCGGGTCACGACCTTCTTGCCGTCCTTCTCCACGACCAGCTGGACGTTGGAGATGTGGATCGGCGCCTCGGTCGTCACGATGCCGCCGGCCTGGGACCCACGAGCCGTGGGACCGGCCTTGGTGTGCTTCTTGACCCGGTTGACACCCTCGACCAGGACACGCTCGTCGCGCGGGTAAGCGGCGATGACCTTGCCCTGCTTGCCCTTGTCCTTGCCGGTGATGACCTGGACCAGGTCGCCCTTCTTGATCTTCATGCTTACAGCACCTCCGGCGCGAGCGAGATGATCTTCATGAACTTCTTCTCGCGCAGCTCACGGCCCACCGGGCCGAAGATACGGGTGCCGCGAGGGTCGCCGTCGTTCTTCAGAATGACGGCGGCGTTCTCGTCGAAGCGGATGTACGAGCCGTCCGGACGGCGGCGCTCCTTGACGGTGCGAACGATGACCGCCTTGATGACGTCACCCTTCTTCACGTTGCCGCCGGGGATCGCGTCCTTGACGGTGGCGACGATGACGTCACCGATGCCCGCGTAGCGGCGACCGGAGCCACCGAGGACACGGATGCAAAGGATCTCCTTCGCGCCCGTGTTGTCGGCGACACGCAGTCGCGACTCCTGCTGGATCACGTCTATCTCCTGATCGTCTGCCGGTTCCCGGCAGGGACCGCGAGTGCTTCACGGTCCCTGCCGAGCCTGGCGGAACTGTCCTGCGGGATGTACCCCGCAGGGATTACTTGGCCTTTTCGAGGATCTCGACGATGCGCCAGCGCTTGGTCGCCGACAGCGGACGGGTCTCCATCAGGAGGACCCGGTCGCCGACGCCGGCCGCGTTCTGCTCGTCGTGCGCCTTGAGCTTGTTCGTACGGCGGATGACCTTGCCGTACAGCGCGTGCTTGACGCGGTCCTCGACGGCGACGACGACGGTCTTGTCCATCTTGTCGCTGACGACGAGACCCTCACGGGTCTTGCGGAAGCCACGCGCCTCAGGGGCGGTGTTCTCAGTCACGTTGTTCTCGCTCATCAGGCGCTCTCCACCGTTTCGATGCCCAGCTCACGCTCGCGCATCAGGGTGTAGATCCGCGCGATGTCCTTGCGGACCGCCTTCAGACGGCCGTGGTTCTCAAGCTGACCGGTCGCCGCCTGGAAGCGGAGGTTGAACAGCTCTTCCTTGGCCTCGCGGAGCTTCGCGAGAAGCTCCTCGTTGCCCAGCTCGCGCAGCTCGGACGCCTTGGTACCGACCGACATCACGCTTCACCTGCCTCGCGCTTGACGATCCGGCACTTCATCGGCAGCTTGTGGGCCGCACGGGTCAGCGCCTCACGGGCGATCTTCTCGTTGGGGTACGACAGCTCGAACATCACGCGTCCGGGCTTGACGTTGGCGATCCACCACTCCGGGGAACCCTTACCGGAACCCATGCGGGTCTCGGCGGGCTTCTTGGTGAGGGGACGGTCCGGGTAGATGTTGATCCAGACCTTGCCGCCACGCTTGATGTGACGGGTCATGGCGATACGAGCCGCTTCGATCTGGCGGTTCGTGACGTACGCCGGGGTCAGCGCCTGGATGCCGTACTCGCCGAACGCAACCGTCGTGCCACCCTTGGCAGCGCCGCTGCGCTTGGGGTGGTGCTGCTTGCGGTGCTTGACCCTACGGGGGATCAGCATGTCGGTCAGGCCTCCGTTCCGGTGCTCTCAGCAGCCGGGGCGGCGGCGGGAGCCTCGGCCTTGGGAGCCTCGGCGCCACCGGCCTGCTGCGGCTTGCGACCGCGCCGCTCGCCACCGCGGCCACCACGGGCCGGGCGGTCGTTGCCGCCACCGCGGGCCGGGCGGTTGCCCGCACGCGCGGCGGCGTTCTCGGCGCGGACCTCGGCGATGTTCTTGACGTCGCCCTTGTAGATCCAGACCTTCACACCGATACGGCCGAAGGTCGTCTTGGCCTCGAAGAAGCCGTAGTCCACGTTCGCGCGGAGCGTGTGCAGGGGCACACGGCCCTCGCGGTAGAACTCCGAGCGGGACATCTCGGCGCCGCCGAGACGGCCACCGCACTGGATCTTGATGCCCTTGGCGCCCGCCTTCATCGCCGACTGCATGCTCTTGCGCATGGCACGGCGGAAGGAGACACGGGAGGACAGCTGCTCGGCGACGGCCTGGGCCACCAGCTGAGCGTCCGTCTCCGGGTTCTTGACCTCGAGGATGTTGAGCTGGACCTGCTTGCCGGTCAGCTTCTCCAGCTGGCCGCGGATCTTGTCGGCCTCCGCACCGCGGCGGCCGATGACGATGCCGGGACGCGCGGTGTGGATGTCGACGCGGACGCGGTCACGGGTGCGCTCGATCTCCACCTTGGAGATACCGGCGCGCTCCATGCCGGACGTCAGCATCCGGCGGATGGCGACGTCTTCCTTGACGTAGTCCTTGTACAGCTTGTCGGCGTACCAGCGCGACTTGAAGTCGGTGGTGATACCGAGCCGGAACCCATGCGGGTTTACCTTCTGGCCCATTACCGGGTTCCTTCCTTGCTGCTGACGACCACGGTGATGTGGCTGGTCCGCTTGCGAATCCGGTAGGCGCGGCCCTGGGCGCGCGGGCGGAACCGCTTCAGGGTCGGACCCTCGTCGACGTACGCCTCGGAGATGACGAGGCTGCCGGCGTCGGTGTGGTCGTAGTTGTGCGCGGCGTTGGCGATGGCGCTGTCGAGCACCTTGCCGACCGGAACCGAGGCTGCCTGCGGAGCGAATCGCAGAACAGCCTGGGCCTCCGTGGCGTCCATGCCACGGATGAGGTCCACCACACGGCGGGCCTTCATGGGCGTGACGCGGATGTACCGCGCCTGGGCCCTGGCTTCCATGGTTGTCCCTTCAGAGTTACTTACGTGTCTGATGCGATCCGCTGCTAGCGGCGCTTCGACTTCCGGTCGTCCTTGACGTGACCCCGGAAGGTACGGGTCGGCGAGAACTCGCCGAGCTTGTGACCGACCATCGACTCGGTGACGAACACCGGGATGTGGGTCTTGCCGTTGTGCACCGCGAGCGTGTGGCCGAGCATGGCCGGCACGATCATGGAGCGACGGGACCAGGTCTTGATGACCGTCTTGGTACCGGCTTCGTTCTGGGCGTCCACCTTCTTGATCAGGTGGTCGTCGACGAAGGGTCCCTTCTTCAAGCTACGAGGCATCTCAACCCGTCCTTAGCGCTTCTTGTTCGTCTTGCGGCGGCGGACGATGTACTTGTTCGACGCCTTCTTGGGCGAACGAGTACGGCCTTCCTTCTTGCCCCACGGGGACACGGGGTGACGGCCACCGGAGGTACGGCCCTCACCACCACCGTGCGGGTGGTCCACCGGGTTCATGACCACACCACGGACGGTCGGGCGGACGCCCAGCCACCGCTTGCGGCCGGCCTTGCCCCAGTTGATGTTCGACTGCTCGGCGTTGCCGACCTCGCCGACGGTGGCGCGGCAGCGCACGTCGACCAGGCGGATCTCACCGGACGGCATACGAAGGTGGGCCATCGAGCCCTCCTTCGCCAGCAGCTGCACGGAGGCACCGGCGGAGCGGGCGAACTTGGCTCCGCCACCGGGGCGCAGCTCGATCGCGTGGAGCGTGGTACCGACCGGGATGTTGCGCAGGGCCAGGTTGTTGCCCGGCTTGATGTCGGCCGCGGGGCCGTTCTCGACCCGGTCGCCCTGGGCCAGCCCGCGCGGCGCGAGGATGTAGCGCTTCTCGCCGTCGGCGTAGTGCAGCAGCGCGATACGCGCGGTGCGGTTGGGGTCGTACTCGATGTGCGCGACCTTCGCCGGCACGCCGTCCTTGTCATGGCGACGGAAGTCGATGACACGGTAGGCGCGCTTGTGGCCACCACCCTGGTGGCGGACGGTCACACGACCGGAGTTGTTACGGCCACCCTTGCTGTGCAGGGGGCGAACCAGCGACTTCTCCGGCGTGGACCGCGTGACCTCGACGAAGTCGGCGACGCTGGCGCCACGACGGCCCGGCGTAGTCGGCTTGTACTTGCGGATTCCCATTTCTCAGTCCTCGTCCGATTCCGGACGATCCGGACCTCCGTCAGGAGGTCGGACCGCCGAAGATGTCGATACGGTCGCCCTCGGCGAGGGTCACGATGGCCCGCTTGGTCGCGGCACGCTGGCCGAAACCGGTGCGGGTCCGCTTGCGCTTGCCGACGCGGTTGATCGTGTTGACCCCGGTGACCTTGACCTCGAAGACCGCTTCCACGGCCTGCTTGATCTGGGTCTTGTTGGAGCGCGGGTCGACGATGAACGTGTACTTGTTCTCGTCCAGGAGCGCGTAGCTCTTCTCGGAGACGACCGGCTTGAGCAGCACGTCACGGGGGTCCGTGTACGACTTGCTCAGCGGGGTCTCGACGGTGTTCTTGCCCTCGGCGGCGTGGCGGCGCGCCTTGGCGACGCGCGCGGCCTTGGCGGCCTTGGCCGCCTTCGAGGCGATGGAGGGGTGACGGGTAGCCATCAGACCTCAGTCCCTTCGGTGTCGTTGGCCTTGTTCGGGCCGGCGACGAAGGACTCCAGCGCGGCCTGGGTGAAGACCACGTCGTCCGAGACGATCACGTCGTACGTGTTCAGCTGGCCCGGCTCCAGGATGTGGACCTGGGGCAGGTTGCGGGCGGACAGCCACGCGGCCTCGTCGGCGCGCTCGACGACCAGGAGCAGGTTCTTGCGCTCCGAGATCTTGCCGAACAGGCTCTTGGCGGCCTTGGTGGAGGGGGTCTCGCCCTCGATCACGCCGGTCACGACGTGGATGCGGTTGGCGCGGGCCCGGTCGGTGAGGGCGTGCCGCAGGGCGGCGGCCTTCATCTTCTTGGGGGTGCGCTGCGAGTAGTCACGCGGCTGCGGGCCGTGGACGACGCCACCACCGGCGAACTGCGGGGCGCGGGTCGAGCCCTGACGGGCGCGGCCGGTGCCCTTCTGGCGGTACGGCTTCCTGCCGCCACCACGGACTTCACCGCGGGTCTTGGTCTTGTGCGTGCCCTGGCGGGCAGCCGCGTTCTGCGCGACGACGACCTGGTGGATCAGCGGGATGCTGACCTGCTCCACGCCGAAGATCTCCGCGGGGAGTTCGACGCTACCGGTCTTCTCGCCGGCAGGCGAAAGGATGTCAACAGTGCTCATCGGTTACCTCAGGCCCCCTTGGCCGCGGTGCGGACCAGGACGAGGCCGCCGTTCGGACCGGGAACCGCGCCCTTGATGAGCAGCAGACCCTTCTCCGCGTCAACGGCGTGGACGGTCAGGTTCTGGGTGGTGACCCGCTCGTTGCCCATACGACCCGCCATGCGGAGGCCCTTGAACACACGGCCCGGGGTGGCGCAGCCACCGATGGAACCGGGGGAGCGGTGCTTGCGCTGCGTACCGTGTCCGGCACCGAGGCCCTTGAAGTTGTGACGCTTCATGACACCGGCGAAGCCCTTGCCCTTGCTCTTGCCGGTCACGTCGACCTTGACGCCGGCCTCGAAGACCTCGGCCGTGACTTCCTGACCGAGCGTGTACTCGGCGGCGTCGGCGGTCCGGATCTCGACGAGGTGACGACGGGGGGTGACGTCGGCCTTGGCGAAGTGGCCCTTGAGGGGCTTGTTCACCTTGCGCGGGTCGATCTCGCCGAAGGCGATCTGGACGGACTCGTAGCCGTCGACGTCGTTGGTACGCACCTGGGTGACGACATTGGGGCCGGCCTTGACGACGGTGACCGGAACAACACGGTTGTTCTCGTCCCACACCTGCGTCATGCCGAGCTTCTCGCCCAGGATGCCCTTGATCTGCTTAGCCATCTCTCAGATCACCGGCCTCAGAGCTTGATCTCGATGTCGACACCGGCCGGGAGGTCGAGTCGCATCAGAGAGTCAACGGTCTTGGGGGTCGGGTCGAGGATGTCGATCAGGCGCTTGTGCGTGCGCATCTCGAAGTGCTCGCGCGAGTCCTTGTACTTGTGCGGCGACTTGATGACGCAGTACACGTTCTTCTCAGTGGGCAGCGGCACCGGGCCCGCGACCGACGCACCAGTACGCGTCACCGTCTCGACGATCTTCTTCGCCGAGGAGTCGATGACCTCGTGGTCGTAGGCCTTGAGCCGGATGCGGATCTTCTGTCCCGCCATGGCTACTCAGTAGTCCTGTCTCTCATACGCTCTGGAACCCGGTGTTCCCCTGCCCCGTTCTCCGACCCACGCGGTCGGGCGTGTCGCATTCCCACTGACACAGATGTCCCTTGTTCGAACATCCCAACGGGATTTGCGCACGGCCCAAGCGGAACCGCGAGCCGGGAACCGAACGGCCCACCGGGTGCCTGGCCGGTACTGCGATGCACTTCCCGGAAGATTCCCGTACGTCCAACCCACACGGGGTTGACGAGTACTGTGGGACTCGCTTCCGGTCCTCCCGGCGGGAGGCGCGCAGCATCAACACTCGACCGAGCAACTCGGACAGTCTGCCATACGGCCCAGGGCCTGCGCCAATCGAGCCGGAGAGAATACCCCGAGCGTGACCCAGGTCAAACACGGGTCCCCACGACGGACACCCGCCCGACCCCGAACGGCCGCAGGCGCCCTTCCAGACACCTCGCTGGCGGACCCACGTCAAGAGCATCCGGCGCGCACCCACGAGGATCGCCTCGGGCCCACGAGGACCGCTGCCGGCCCCCGCCCCACGCCCCCGACGAGACCCACCGCGCCCCCGCGAGCCCCACCTCACGCCCACGAGGACCGCTGCTCACAAACGCCGCGCCCGCCGCCCACCCGCGCCGACGAGGTCCGCCGCACGCCCGCTCACACGTCGGCCGAGTTCCGCCGCACACCCGTGATGCCACCGTCTGTCCGCCCCCGACCATCCGCCCGGCCCGCGCGGCGCCCGCCGTACACCCCGCCCACGACGCCTCCGCCCACCCCGCCACCCGTCCGCCCCGCTCCCCTCCAGGACCGCACCCCGTCCGCCCACGAAGCCCGGCGCTGCCAGCAGCCCCACGCCCCGCCGGCCCATCGCGCACGCGCCCGGCGAGGGCGCGGCCACCCGCGTCACGCCCCCACGAGGTCCGCCTCACGCCCGCAGGGCCAAGCGCCCGTCCGCCCCCCGTACCTGGCGGGGTCAGCTGCCCGCCCGCGAGAGCCGGTGCGGCCGAGCGCTTTGCGGCCGACCGCCGCCCCAGCCCCGCGCGCCACCGAGAGCCGGGCGTGATGGACGCCCAGGGCCTCGCCCTGAACCCAGTCCCGCGCCCGCCCTCGAGGGCCCCCGTCCCCTCAGACCCGCCGTCCCGCCCCCCGTAGTCGTGCGAACGACGAGTCCAGGCCCCGCTTCAGCCGCCGGGAGACCGGGCGCTCCACCCAGCGGTGGATCAGCCAGCTCAGGGCCAGGAATCCGGCGGTGACCAGGACGACCAGCAGCCGGGCGTCCATCGCGTCGCGTAGGCGGCTGATGACCGTCGTACCGGCGAGGTAGTGCGTGAGATATAGGGGGTAGGTCAGACAGCCCGCGGTGACCAGCCACTTTCCCCGGACGCGGTGGGTGTGGCCGAGTGCGATGGCCACCATGACCAGCAGGAACACGGTGAAGATCAGGACCGCGCCGCGCCAGCTGGAGACCCCCTCGTACTCCACCCGCAGGGCCAGTTCGCGCTGGCCCATCAGCCAGCTCATCGCGAGGATGCCCCAGAGCAGCAGGTCCTGGCCGAAGCGGTGCATCAGATAGAGGGCGAGGCCCGCGATGAAGTACCAGGTGGCGGACGGGTCGGCGGCCAGGGTGAGCAGCCGGAGGTCGGCGACCGGGGCGAGCATGGCGGCGGCGCCCCAGACACAGCAGAAGACGATGACCCGGCGGTAGGTCAGCCCCATCGCGACCACGACGAGGAACAGCAGATAGAAGCGCAGCTCGGCCCAGAGCGTCCAGTACACGGCGTCGACGTTGCCGACCTCCGAGCCGGCCTGGAGCATGGTCAGATTGAACAGCACGTCCCGCAGCGGCAGCCGCTCCCAGACGCCCGGCAGCAGCACCAGCACGGCGGTGGTGAAGAAGACCCCGAACCAGTACGCGGGGTAGAGCCGGATCACCCGGGAGACGAAGAACTGCCGCGGGGTACGCCCCCAGCACGACATACAGATCACAAAGCCGCTGATCACGAAGAAGATCTCGACGCCGATCCAGCCGAAGGACGCGAACCGGAACACGGTCGGCATGATCTCGGAGACGGGGCGGCCCCAGATGGCGTTGCCGGGCTGGTCCACCCGGTTCGTTCCGGCGTAGTGGTGCACCACCACCATCAGCGCGGCGATCAGCCGGATGCCGTCGATCAGATGGAGCCGGGGCCGGGGCGGGTCGAGCGGGGAGCGGGGCCCGGGGATGAGCCGTCCCGGACGCTCGGCCACCGCGACCCGGGTACGTATCGATGTCGCCGTTGCACCGTGCGCAGCCTGCATCAGAGCCAAGCCATCCTCATGAGGTCACTGCGGGCCCGACCGTCCTCGGGGTCCAGGGCCCTCCGACCGCCCACACGCTACGACCGCAGGTCAGCCGCATTTCGCGGCAAAGTGGGGCAATTAGCTCGTCGGGGGCGGGATATTGCCTGACCCCTCATGGGCCCGCAGCCCACCGTTCGCCAAGACTTCACCCGCCCCTGGCGCAACCGCACACCCACCGGCCACCCGCCCGCGCCCCGGACACGCGGAAGGGGCCCGTACGACCGAGGTCGTACGGGCCCCTTCACAGCTCGCTCGGAGCTACCGGGTCACCACCCGTCAAGCAAGGGACTTACTTGAGGATCTTGGTGACCTGGCCGGCGCCGACGGTCCGGCCACCCTCACGGATGGCGAACTTCAGGCCCTCCTCCATGGCGATGGGCTGGATCAGCTCCACGCGCATGTCGGTGTTGTCGCCCGGCATGACCATCTCGGTGCCCTCGGGGAGGTGCACGACGCCGGTCACGTCCGTGGTACGGAAGTAGAACTGCGGGCGGTAGTTGTTGAAGAACGGGGTGTGACGACCACCCTCGTCCTTCGACAGGATGTAGGCCGTGGCCTCGAACTCGGTGTGCGGCGTGACCGAACCCGGCTTGATGATGACCTGGCCGCGCTCGACGTCCTCGCGCTTGACACCACGGAGCAGCAGACCGACGTTCTCACCGGCCTGGCCCTCGTCGAGCAGCTTGCGGAACATCTCGATGCCGGTGACCGTGGTGGTGGTCTTCTCGGTGTGGATGCCGATGATGTCGACGGTCTCGTTGACCTTCAGGACACCACGCTCGATACGGCCGGTGACGACCGTACCGCGACCGGTGATCGTGAAGACGTCCTCGACCGGCATCAGGAACGGCTTGTCGATGTCACGCTCGGGCTGCGGGATGGACTCGTCGACAGCCTTCATCAGGTTGAGGACGGACTCGACCCACTCCGACTCGCCCTCGAGGGCCTTGAGCGCGGAGACCTTGACGACCGGCAGGTCGTCGCCCGGGAACTCGTACTCGGTGAGGAGCTCACGGACCTCGAGCTCGACGAGCTCCAGGATCTCCTCGTCGTCCACCATGTCGGCCTTGTTCAGGGCGACCACGATGTACGGCACGCCGACCTGGCGGGCCAGGAGCACGTGCTCCTTGGTCTGCGGCATCGGGCCGTCGGTGGCGGCCACGACCAGGATCGCGCCGTCCATCTGGGCGGCACCGGTGATCATGTTCTTGATGTAGTCCGCGTGACCCGGGCAGTCGACGTGGGCGTAGTGACGCGCCTCGGTCTGGTACTCGACGTGCGCGATGGAGATGGTGATACCGCGCTGGCGCTCCTCGGGCGCCTTGTCGATGTTGTCGAACGGGGTGGCCTCGTTCAGGTCCGGGTACGCGTCGTGCAGCACCTTGGTAATGGCGGCCGTGAGGGTCGTCTTACCGTGGTCGATGTGACCGATGGTGCCGATGTTGACGTGCGGCTTAGTCCGCTCGAACTTCGCCTTCGCCACTGGGGTCCTCCTGTGGAGTGGTTCTGTACGCCTTACTTCATCGGCGCCAGGTGATCTTTGCTGTAAAGGCCCGGAGTCCCGGGGGCATTCCGTCCGTGATGATGGCGGAATGCCCCGTGAGGTTCCGGAGTCAAGCCTACGGCGTGCTAACGCGGTGCGTTACTCGCCCTTGGCCTTCGCGATGATCTCCTCGGCGACGTTCCGCGGAACCTCGGCGTAGGAGTCGAACTGCATCGAGTAGCTCGCGCGACCCGATGTCTTGCTGCGGAGGTCGCCGACGTAGCCGAACATCTCCGACAGGGGCACGAGGCCCTTGACGACGCGGGCACCGGCCCGCTCCTCCATGGCCTGGATCTGGCCACGGCGGGAGTTGATGTCACCGATGACATCGCCCATGTAGTCCTCGGGCGTGGTGACCTCGACGGCCATCATCGGCTCCAGGAGCACGGGGGACGCCTTACGCGCGGCCTCCTTGAAGGCCTGCGAACCGGCGATCTTGAAGGCCAGCTCGGAGGAGTCGACCTCGTGGTAGGCGCCGTCGAGCAGGGTGATCCGGACACCGGTCATCTCGTAACCGGCGAGGATGCCGAACTGCATGGCCTCCTGCGCACCGGCGTCGACCGAAGGGATGTACTCCTTCGGGATACGGCCACCGGTGACCTTGTTCACGAACTCGTACGACGTGTCGCCGCCCTCGATGGGCTCGATCGCGATGATCACGCGCGCGAACTGGCCGGTGCCACCCGTCTGCTTCTTGTGGGTGAACTCGACCTTCTCGACCGCCTTGCGGATGGTCTCGCGGTACGCGACCTGCGGCTTGCCGACGTTGGCCTCGACCTTGAACTCCCGGCGCATCCGGTCGACCAGCACCTCGAGGTGCAGCTCGCCCATACCGCCGATGATGGTCTGGCCGGTCTCCTCGTCGGAGTGCACCTGGAAGGAGGGGTCCTCCTCGGCCAGGCGCTGGATCGCGATGCCGAGCTTCTCCTGGTCGCCCTTCGACTTGGGCTCGATGGCGACCTGGATGACCGGCGCCGGGAAGTCCATGGACTCCAGGATGACCGGGTTCTTGTCGTCGGACAGCGTCTCACCGGTGGTGGTCTGCTTCAGGCCCATGACGGCGACGATGTCACCGGCGCCCACCGACTCGATCTCCTCACGCTTGTTGGCGTGCATACGGTAGATCTTGCCGATGCGCTCCTTGCGGCCCTTGACGGAGTTCAGCACGGCGGTGCCGGACTCCAGGCGGCCGGAGTACACCCGGACGAAGGTGAGCTTGCCGAGGTGCGGGTCGCTCATGATCTTGAACGCCAGCGCGGCCAGCGGCTCGTCGTCGGACGGCTTGCGCTTGATGACCTGCTCCGGGTCCTTCACGTCGTGGCCTTCGATGGCCTCGACGTCCAGGGGGGAGGGCAGGTAGCGCACGACCGCGTCGAGCAGCGGCTGGACACCCTTGTTCTTGAACGCGGTGCCGCAGAACACGGGGGTGACGGTGGTGCCGTCGCCCTTGCCGGAGGCGATGGTGATACGGCGGATCGCCGCGTACAGCTGCTCCACGGTGGGCTCCTGGCCCTCCAGGTACAGCTCCATCAGCTCTTCGTCGTTCTCGGCGACGGCTTCGAGCAGCTTGCCGCGCCACTCCTCGGCCGCCTCGGTGTGGGTGTCCGGGATGTCGACGATGTCGTACATCTCGCCCTTGGTCGCCTCGGCGGACCAGACGAACGCCTTCATCGTCACCAGGTCGACGACGCCCTTGAAGTCCGCCTCGGCGCCGATCGGCAGCTGCATGACCAGGGGCTGAGCACCCAGCCGGTCGCTGATCATGTCGACACAGCGGTGGAACTCGGCACCGGTGCGGTCGAGCTTGTTGACGAAGCAGATACGCGGAACGCCGTAGCGGTCCGCCTGACGCCACACCGTCTCGGACTGCGGCTCGACACCGGCGACGCCGTCGAACACCGTCACGGCACCGTCGAGCACCCGCAGGGAGCGCTCCACCTCTACGGTGAAGTCGACGTGCCCCGGGGTGTCGATGATGTTGATGGTGTGGTCGACGTCTTCCAGCGGCCAGTGACAGGTGGTGGCAGCAGAGGTGATCGTGATGCCACGCTCCTGCTCCTGCTCCATCCAGTCCATGGTGGCGGCGCCGTCGTGGACCTCACCGATCTTGTACGAGACGCCGGTGTAGAACAGGATCCGCTCGGTGGTGGTCGTCTTGCCCGCGTCGATGTGGGCCATGATGCCGATATTGCGCACCCTGGCCAGGTCAAGTGAAGTGGTAGCCATAGGGCTTCAGTCTTCTCTCGGTCTCGATGTGGACTGCGACTACCAGCGGTAGTGCGCGAAGGCCTTGTTGGACTCGGCCATCTTGTGCGTGTCCTCACGCTTCTTCACAGCGGCACCCAGGCCGTTGGACGCGTCGAGGAGTTCGTTGAGCAGACGCTCGGTCATGGTCTTCTCGCGACGGGCGCGGGAGTAACCGACCAGCCAGCGCAGCGCCAGGGTGCTGGCGCGGCCGGGCTTGACCTCGACCGGCACCTGGTAGGTGGCGCCACCGACACGGCGGGACTTGACCTCAAGGGTCGGCTTGATGTTTTCCAGAGCGCGCTTCAGCGTGATGACCGGGTCGTTGCCCGTCTTGTCACGCAGGCCCTCCATGGCGCCGTAGACGATGCGCTCGGCGGTGGAGCGCTTGCCGTTCAGCAGCACCTTGTTGATCAGGGAGGTCACCAGAGGGGAGCCGTAGACCGGGTCGATGATGACCGGACGCTTCGGGGCGGGGCCCTTACGAGGCATTCTTACTTCTCCTTCTTGGCGCCGTAGCGGCTGCGGGCCTGCTTGCGGTTCTTGACACCCTGAGTGTCGAGCGAGCCACGGATGATCTTGTAGCGAACACCCGGCAGGTCCTTCACACGGCCACCACGCACGAGCACGATGGAGTGCTCCTGCAGGTTGTGTCCCTCACCCGGAATGTAAGCGGTGACCTCGATCCCGCTGGTCAGACGCACACGCGCGACCTTACGCAGGGCCGAGTTCGGCTTCTTCGGGGTGGTCGTGAACACACGCGTGCAGACGCCCCGGCGCTGGGGGGAACCATCCAGTGCGGGCGTCTTGTTCTTCTCGACCTTGTCCTGCCGGCCCTTCCGGACCAGCTGCTGGATCGTAGGCACTACTTCTCCGGTTTCTGTGTGCCGATGGGTACAGCTAACCTGGAACGTCGCCGACCCACGCGGTCGGGTGTGTCGAATCCCGCAGACTCCCGCCGCAAGGCGAAAAGGGCGCAGATTACGGTGGCCGCTCACAGCTCGCTATGCGGTTTGAAGGCACGCACGAGAGCCAGGGCACACCCCAGGCACAAGGTCTGAGCGTACCTACCTCATTCGCTGCGGTCAAAACAACCGGGGCGCGCTTGCCTGGCCGTGCGGTGCATGTCAAGGCCATGCACCACGGGTGGCCTTCGAATCAACGCCCGGCGAACTCTTCCCGCGCCCCGGCAGCCCCGCTCGGTTTCAGGAGGCCGCCGCCGCGACCACGGCGAGCAGGAACACCGCCCACCCGGCCACCGACAGCCACCCCAGCACCAGGCCGGTGACCGCGAAGCCCTCCCCGCTCTCCCCGGTGCGGCGCATCTCGGACCGGGCCGCGTGGCCCAGCACCACCGCGGGCAGCCCCGTCACCCCGAAGGTCAGGGTGGTCAGCACCCCGAGCACCATCGACCCCACCGCCTTGCCGTTGGTGGGCGGCGCCGGCGCGGCCAGGAACGTACGCGGCACGTGCTGCATCATCGGGGGCGGCATGAGGTGCATCGGCTGCATGGGGGGCGCGGGCTGCATCGGGACGGGCCCCTGGGGGAGGTCGGCGACCAGCAGCGCCAGCTCCCCCACCGTGCGCGCCGCGTACGCCCGCTCGATCCGCTTCTCCAGCTCGTCCTGCTGGAGGCGCCCCTCGCCGAAGCCGGCTCTGAGCACATCGACCGCCCGCTCCCGGTCGGCGTGGGAGGCCAGCATCGAGATTCCTGTCTGGGCCTGCCACGGCTGCGGCTGCCCATACCACTGCGGCTGCCTCTGCCACGGTGTCGGATCGGACACAGCACACCTCCCCCAGCCGGAGAACGTCTTCATCATCCTCCAACGCGCGCGGATCGGCAGCGGTTCCCCCATCGGGACATCAATGACAAACCGGCGGCGTCACGTTCCGGTTCGCGTCCCCGTCCTCCGGCGGGCCGCGCGTTCGGCGGCGAAGACGTCCTCCAGACGGTAGAGATGGGCGCGTCCGGCCCGGCCCACGGCGGTGAGCCGCCCGAGCTGGACCCACTTGCGCAGGGTGGCGGGCGCGACTCCGGCCTCACGGGCGGCGAGGGGGGCGGGGAGGAGGGTGGGGAGGGGGGCGGGGGGCGCGGACAGGGTGGGTGGGGCGGGGCGTGCGGGTAAGGGGTGCGCTGCGGGTGGTGTCTGACGGCTGGTCATCGGCGCGCCTCCCGCTCCTCGTCGGTCTCCGGTAGCGGCTTCTGGTCCGTCTCCTCCCAGGTGTGCCGGTGCGCCGGATCGTCGTGGCAGCCGCACCCCGGGTCCGTGCAGCGGCAGCCGGGATTGACGCAGAGCACGGCGCCGCGCTCGGGAAAGGCGCGCAGCGAGACGGAGGCACACCAGGGGCAGCGCCCGGAGACCCGTACGACGGTCTCGGTGTCCCCCAGTACGCGGGCGCACCGGTGGGCCATCCGACGGCTCTCGTCGCGGACATGGGCGGCGAGCAGGGCGTCCCGTCCGATGTCGGTGAGGAGCGCGGCGATCCGGCCGAGCCGCTCCGGGACGGGGGCGCGGCGCGGACGGGGCAGGCCGAGCCGGTCACGGACGGCCTCCTCCAGCTCGATCACGCCGTCGGTGATGTCCCGCAGGGCGTCGGAGACATGCAGCCGGACGGGGGCCGCGCCGGGGCCGTGGCCCGGGGTGGAGGCGCATGCGCGGTGGCGTGCGGCACCGGCGCTGGGGGCCAACTCCTGGGTGAGTTCGGGGAACTGGCGGGCGAGGGTGTGGAGCCAGAGGGCGGCTTGGGTGACAGGGGTTGTGGGGTGGGTGGGGTGGGTGGGGTGCTTGGGGCGCATGGGTCTCCCTGCGGGGTGCGAGCGGGGCGGTGGGGAGCGGGGCCTCACCTTGGCAGATTGCGTGCGCGCCCGCAACAGAATCCCCTCACTCTCCGCCGCGATTCCCTTACGGAGCGCCCAACTAGGTCCGGAACAGGCCCCGGACCTCACGCTTTCCGCCCATCCTCTTGCGCGGGCGAACTTAATTCCGTGCGCGCAAGCAAGCTAAGGTGGACGTCTCCGAGGGACCTGGACCCTCCCCATACGGAAGCGAGCAGCGAGATGACCAGTCAGGACCTGGAGGCGTTCGCCGGGTGGGTCGAGGACCTGATGCGCCACCGCGGCTACGACATCGACAGCCCGCGCGGCGGCGGCCGGTCGCGGATCGCGGACGAGGCGGGCGTCCACCGCGCCGCCGTCACGCGGCTGTTGCAGCGCCAGAGCATGCCGGACCTGGAGACCACCCGGCGACTGGCCCGCGCGCTGGGCGTGCCGGTCCGGGACATGCTGATCCGTTCGGGCCGGCTGACGGCGGAGGAACTCGCCGACCCGGGCACGCGCCCCGCCGGGCTCGGGACGGTCACGGAGACCGGACGGCGGCCGACCCTGGAGGAGGTCGCCGACCTGCTGGGCGTTCCGGCGGACCGGCGGGACATGTTCGTACGGGTGGTGGGGCAGTTCCTGCCGGATGAGGGGCGGGCGGGGATGGGGGGGCGGTTGCCCGACTGAACGCCGGGGACTGTCCGGCGCCGTTCCCCTCCGCCTTCTCCGCCTTCTCCGCCTTCTCCGCCCTCTCCCCCTCCTTGTTGCCCCTTGTTGCCCTGCCGCGGTTTGTTGCGGTGGGGCAATTCGTGTTCATGGGGGCTGACGTCGACGTATGTGCCGGTGGAGCACATCCGCTGGGCATATTTGTTGCGCTCGCGCTCGCAACATGTCACAGTTGGTGCAGCGGCGGAGCTGTGCCCGGACGACGGGTCGTGGCCCGCCGTCACGCATGTCCTGTCCGAGGGCCCGGCCCTCCGAGCCCCCCGTCCGATCAGAAGGGAGGCCATCCCGTGGCCGAACCGACGGTCACCTTCCCCGACGTCGAGCGACTCGTCGTCGACTTCCTGACCGACCGCACCGAACTCGCCGCCGCCACCGTGGACAACGTTCCGCCCGCCGGTTTCGACGGCACCCAGCCGGTCGTCCTGGTCTCCCGCGCGGGCGGGGCCTGGATCGACGACCAGCACCTGGACCAGCCGCTGGTGGACTTCGAGGTCTACGGCCCCGACAAGACCGCCGCGCACACCCTGGCCCTGACGGTCCGTTCCGCACTGCTCGGGCTGCGCGGGACGGCGTACGGCACGGCGATCGTCACCGAGGTCGTCGAGGCCGACGGGCCGCGCTGGCTGCCGGACTGGAACCGGGCGGCGGCCAGCCGCTACTGGGCGACGGTACGGCTGCACATCCGGCCGGCGTGACCCCGCGTACCGGAGAACGCGTTCGTCGCCGAGAACCCCCTCGTCACGACGACCCCCTTCGTCACACCCCCTTCGTCACACCCCTAGGAAAGGAATTCCGCATGGCTGGCAGCAACGCCAATGAGATCCGTGTGGCCGGTACCGGGCGCATCCTGGTCGCCCCGCTCGGGGCCACCGCGCCGAGCGATGTCACCGCGGCCTGGTCGACCGAGTGGAAGGACCTCGGCTACACCTCGCAGGACGGCATCAAGCTGGCGAAGAAGGACAAGCTCGACCCGGTCGAGACCTGGCAGTCGGTCTCCCCGGCCCGCTTCATCTACTCGGACCGGGACCTGACCGTGAAGTTCCAGCTGCTCCAGCTGAACGAGGACACGCTGCCGTTCTTCATGGGCGGTGACGCGGTGACCGAGACGGCCACCGGGTCCGGGCTCTACAAGTACGAGCTGGCCGCCGACCCGAAGTTCAACGAGAAGGCGCTCGGCATCGAGTTCAGCGACGGCGGCACCATCACGTACCGCTTCGTCGTGCCGCGCGGGCAGGTCACCGAGACCGAGGAGCTGTCGCTGACCCGGACCGCCTCCATCAAGCTCGGCGTCACCTTCACCGCGCTGGCCGTGGACAACACCAAGCCGCTGGCGACCTTCCTGATGAAGGACCCGGCGTACGCGGGCACGGCCGCCTGATCCATCCCCTCCCCCGGCGGACGGGGCGGACCGGCGACACCTCCCTCGCCGGTCCGCCCCGTCCGCGCCCTCTTTCCTTCTTCACTTCCAGGAGTTGAGACATGGCGACATTCGATGTCGGTGCGGCCCGTGCCCAGCGTCAGGAGGCGCTCGGCCGGAACTGGTCGTTCGCGATCGACGGCGACACCTTCACCCTCCCGAACGAACTGACCCGCAGGACGGCCCGCGCGCTGCGCGAGCTGGACGACAACGACGTGGACGGGCTGCTGCGGGTGCTGCTGGGCGAGGCGCAGTTCGAGCGCTTCGACCGGCACGAGGTCACCATGCAGGACATCGCCGCGATCCTGGAGGCGTACGGCAAGGAGTCCGGGCTCGGCCTGGGGGAAGGCTGAGCCTCGGCGAGTTCGTCGACGAGCACGCCGAGGCGCTGGAGGCGGATCTGCTCCGCCACTACGGCGTGGACCTGCTCGACTGGCACCGCGGCCGGCTGTCGTCCCGGCGGCTTGCGGTGCTGGTCCGGCATCTGCCCCGGGACAGCGCGACGCTGCGCAAGCTGCACGGCGAGGTCATGGACTGGTCGGTCACCGACCATCTGCTGGCCTCGGCGGTCGACCAACTCGCCGAGGCCAACTGGATGTTCGCGACGGTCAACCGGGACGAGGACGCGGAGCCGCTGGAGTACCCGAGGCCGGTACCGCGACCGGGCGTGGACACGGGCGCGGGCGTGCACCCGGACGCGGTCGAGGCGTCCCCCGCGACTCCTCCCGCGCTCCCCTCCCCCGCCGAACTGGCCCAGTTCTTCACGGCATGACACCACGGCATGACACCAGGGCCGGAGACAGCCAGACGACCACTGGACCACTGGACCACTGACACAGGAGTGAACCCGGATGACGCTCTACACCCCGCTCGGCGGGCTCCCGTACCCGCAGCCCACCGACACCGCCAATCTCCCGCTCCACCTCCAGTCCCTCGCGACCGCCGTCGACGGCCGGACGGTCCTGCGCTACCCGGACGCGGACGACCGTGACGCGGATGTCACCACGCCGGTCGCCGGGATGGTGGCGTGGCTGACGACGCCCGGGACCCTCAGCTACTACACGGGTACGCAGTGGATCGCGCTCGGCGCCTGGCACACGTACACACCGACCTGGACCGCGGCGACGACGAACCCGTCGATCGGCGATGGAACGCTGACCGGGAAGTACGCGGTGGTGGGGAAGGTGTGCCACTTCACGACGCTGGTGACCTTCAGTACGACGACGACCTACGGAAGCGGCGGCTACACGCTCGGGCTGCCGATGGCCGCGGGGGCGCTGGGCGGGCTGCCGCAGTTCCACGGCGTGGCGACGGTGACCGGTGGGCGGGCGCTGCTGTCCTGCCAGCCGGCGGCGTCGACCGGGGCGACGGGGTACACGGTGTGGGGTTCCACGTCCACGTCCTCGCCGAGTCTCTCGCAGATCGGCAGTGGTGGGGTGCTCGGTCTGGGGTGGTCGGGCACCAGCGCGATCCGGATCAGCGGGACGTACGAGGTCGCCTGACGCGCCTCGGCCGATAACCGACGGAGGGCGCCGTTTTCCCCTGGGCGACACAGGTCCGTCCGGTATCCTGAGGATGTTAATCGCTCAAACGTTCGAACAGGTGGGCTCGGATGTTACCGAGGGATGGGGGCCGGGTGACCGACGACAACGGTGGGGTCTGGGGCGGCACGGAGTACGTGGAGGCCGCGGCCGAGGTACGCGCACAGCTCGCCGCCCGCTTCAAGGGCCGCCCCCTGCCGCCCGACCTGGTGATCACGACCCGCGCGGAGATCGAGAAGCGGGAGTTCACGGCGTACGGGAAGGGGTGGCGGGACCGGGGTGAGCATGACGAGCGGCGCCGGACGGAGGGGGCTTCGCCACCGCGCGACGGGGAGGCGAAGGTGCTGCCGTTCCCTCACGCGTCAGCCCCGTCGACGGCCCGACCGCATCCGGACGACGACCGGACCTGACCTCGGCCGATCAGGCGGCCTCGCCCGCCGCCTACTTCTTCCGCCGGAGCACCCGCCCGATGGCGCTCCCGGTCTCCCTGGGTGCGGGGTCCTCCGGCGGAGCGCCTTCCTGCACACACACCAACTCCCCCACAGACACCCGGAAACTGTCGTTCCCTTTGAAGTGCACCAGAAATTCACCGCCGGGCAGCCGGATCACCTTCCTGGCAACCTGTTCCCGGTGACTCGCCAAATGTGTCTTCGCCTCCTCGAGTGCTATCTCCACGGCCCGCTCATACCCGCCATCCACATGCCTGACATATGTACCCGTAACACTCCCATCGAGACCTGACTGATCAATTACTACACACCAGGTCTTACCGTCGGGCAGCAAAGCGACCCTTCCTGCTTGGTAGGGAGTAGTCCAGTGAGCTCCGCGGCCAGATACGGCGCTCAGATCCAGCCCACGGTAGCCAGCAGGACGACCTCGATCACCAGAAGCAGCGCCCCCCACACCATGAAGCCGTTGACAGGCCGCCGCTTCCTCAGGTCGACGCTTTCGGCGTTCCACACATCCGCCAGATTGGTCGAGTTGTAGATGATCTTCAGCGTGTCCCCGACCTGAATACCGTCACGCCCGGAGGGAACACCGACCGACGCTTCCCGAGTCCTGCCGTCCCGCGCATCGAATTTCACGATGACGCCGACCGGTCGCGCGCCCGCCTCCAGCTTGAAAATTCTTTCCGTAACCGTGGCCGTGGATTCGACCGCATTTTTCCGCAATTCCACGGCATTGCGGAAAATCACCACGCCTATCGCCGAGAAAAGGAGCCCAAAGACACCAATTGCGATGACCATCCCGACCCCCTCCATCACGTACACCGTGCGACACTCGGCCACCATAGCAGGTACTTCGACAAGAGGTAAGTCATGTCGGGAAAGAATCAGGAGATCGAGCGAATAGATGGCGAAATAAAGGCCATCAAAAACATCCTGAACGGCAACACGAACGCGAAGTCCGTAGAGAACCGGCTCGGCGCCCTTGAGCGGAAGAAATACGTCCTCGGACCCGACCTCATCGCGTTCAAGAGCGAAATCAGCAGCCTAGTCCTCGACGTCAAGGCGATGGCGGTCGAGCTGCTCCTCCTTAAATTCGCCTGGGACGTCGTAAGGATCGAAATCCCTTCCCTCGTAAAACTCAATGACGAAAAGCTCCTCAAAACACTGAGTCTGGCGTACAACAACCAAGGGCCGGACGGCGGTTGGTTGCAACGCCTAGTCCGGGTCCCGAGAGACGACCCGCCGCCCGCCACGGACCCCACACCCAGCCCCCGCCCGACAGCAACGACGACACCACCAGTCGGCAGCCCCCGCCCCACCGCTCCCCCACCGCCACGACCACCCGCCACAGGCACCACCCCCACCCCCGGTGACGTCCGCAGCGCCGTGGCAGGAGCAGGGCAGGTCACCAACGCGACGAACACGCTGAACGGGGCCACCAATCGTCTGCGGGGGTCGATGGACGGCTGACCAACCGCCCCGGTACCGGCGCCCATCACGGATAGGAAACTCCATGAGCCTCAAACGAGCCATACTCAACGTCTCCGGCGGCCTGACCGGCCTTCAGGGAAAGCTCGACCCCACGGCCCGCGGCATGAACGCGCTGCAGAAGGCAGCTTCAGGAGCAGGCGGCCCACTGTCCCAGCTGAGAAACACGACCACACAGACCGGCACCGCCTTCGGAAAGTTCCGCACCAGCACGAACTCCGGGGACACCGCAGTGCGGCAGTTCAATTCCGGGGTACGCACCCTGGACAGCTCCCTCGGCAAATCCAAAGGCGGCGTCGACCGGCTCAAGTCCGCCTTCGATAAACTCAGAGGCACAGCCAAAGCGCTCGGCAGCGAATTGCGCGGCATCAAGAAGGGGGCCGACGGTGTCCAGACCTCCGTGGGCCAGGCTGCCAAGAACGCCGACAAGGGCGAGAAGTCCATGGGCAATCTCGGCAAGGGCCTCAAGGGAGCCTCGCTCGCGCAGAAGGGGCTCAACCTCGCCATGGCCGCCAGCCCCTTCGGGCTGGTCATGACGCTGCTCGCCCCGCTCATCAGCCAGTTCGTCAACATGGACAAGGTCACCGCCGTACTGCGCAAGGGCGTTCAGCTGGCCATGAAGCACATCGGCACCGCCGTGGGCGCCATGTCGAAGAACGCCGTGCCGATACTCAAGGGCCTCGGCAACGTCATACTCAGCCCCTTCACCGGCCTCGCCGTCGCCCTGAACGCCCTGTTCGGCATCCTGGCCGGCATCCGCATCAGCGTCCCCGACTGGGTGCCCAAGTACGGCGGACGCGGCTTCTCCTTCCCCCGCCTCAGCGTCCCCGTCCCCCGCCTCGCCACCGGCGGTGTCGTCCAGGCCCGCTCCGGCGGCACCCTCGCCCTGCTCGGCGAGGCGGGCGAGCACGAGGCCGTCGTCCCGCTGTCCAAGCTGGACCGGATGCTCGGGCAGGGCGGTGGACTCCGTACCCTCACCGCCGCCGTGGAGCGGCTCGCCGACCGCCCGGTCGTCGTCCAGGTCGACTCGCAGGAGATCGCCCGCGCCGTGTTCCTGGGACAGCGACAGCTCGCCCGGCGGTAGCCGGGAGCCGGGAGCCCGGCGCAGCCGCCACGCCCACGCTCACATCCACATCCACATCCACATCCGAACGCCCACCGCACCCGCACCCGCACCCGCACCCGCACGCCGACGGACCCCCGTCGGCTTTTTTCATGCCCCCCCGCACGACCCCGCCCCACCCCAGGAGCCCCCATGCCCAACCTCTGGATCGGCCGCCCCGGCTCCCTCGTCGAGATCGATCAGGCCGCCAAGTCCTTCGACCGCACCGCGGACCTCGGCGTCAGCGAGTTCAAGTCGCTCGGCGGCCGGGTCACCGTCACCCGCAACCAAGCGCCCGTACGCCGCCTCAAGCTGGCCTGGGACCTGCTCCCGCCCGGCGCCGCCCGCGCCCTCGACCGCGTCGCCCGCCGCATCGACGGGCCGGGGCCGGTCTACGTCATCGACCCCACCGCCGGAAACGTCCTCGCCCCCGCCCAGGCCGCCGGTCTCGGCGTCCCCGGCGCCACCTCCATCACCGGGCTCGCCCAGTGGTTCCTGGCGTCGGGCACCGGAACCGTCACCGAGAGCACCACGGCCCCCGGCACCTTCTCCCTCACCACCACCGACACCACCGCCGCTCTCGCCTGGCGCTGCACCGGGACCTCCGGCAACTTCCCCGTCGTCCCCGGTCTCCCGATCTCCTTCCGCGCCCCCACCGCCATCGCCGCCCGCGCCACGGTGAGCGTCGGCCTCGACTTCAAGCGCGTCGACGGCACCTACCTCAGCTCCACCTCCGCCACCGGCCCCGTCGTCACCGGCACCGTCCCGTCCGGCGCCGCCTACGCCACCCCCACCGCCAAGCCCGGCACCCCCGGCACCTACGCCCTCGCCGGTGCCTGTCTCACCTACGGCGGCACCGCCACCGACGGCGTCCCCGGCGACGGGCTGCCGCCCATGGCGGTGACCGGGTACACCGACACCCCCGGCCGCCCGCTCCCCTACCGCAGCATCAGCCTCGACCTGGTGGAGGTGTCCGGTGCGACCGGCTGACGCCCCCCACTCCTCCACCCGGCCCACCGGAGGTGCCCGTGCAGTCCGCTGACGAGCCCACCGCCACCGCCCTCGCCGCGGGCGAGCGGACCGTCACCCACACCACCCGCCTCGGCGGCCAGGACCGCTCCGCGCAGGTGCAGTCCTGGCAGCTGGAGCGGTCGTACGCCACCGATCTCCCCCCGGCCATGCGCGCGTTCTCCGGTTCCTCCGCCGCACAGCTCCAGCTCCAGATCTCCGGTACCGGCGGCACCACCGCACCCGAGCTGTACGCCCCCTGGGCGGCCCGCACCAGCGGCGACGCCGCCCGCCCCGGCCAGTCCGTCGTGCACCGCGGCGGCGTCGGCACGACCACCCTGCCCGCCTTCCGCGGCACCGTCCGCTCCCGCTCCGCGCAGGCCGGCACCGACGCCGTACAGCTCACCGCGCTGGACGGGGCCGAGCGGCTGCGTGGCCCGGCCCAGCTGCCGAAGCCGTACGCCGGATTCCTGTGGGGGCGGCCGGTCGCCACCGCCACCTGGTGCGTGGACGAACTCCTGCGGCAGGCGGGCCTGCACTCCGCCCCGCCGCCGCGCTACCCGGAGTTCACCGCCGGACAGCCGCTCACCCTCGTCCACGCCTCCCTGCACGGCGGCTTCGCCAGCCCCTACGGCCAGCCGGAGACCCTGCCCCACCCCGCCGACTACACCTGGACCCGCGGCGCCGCCCCGCACGCGATGGCGCTGCTGCCCCGCGGCCCCGGCCTCACCGCGAGCTGGTTCCCGCGCTCCCGGGTCACCGTCCCCGGCAGCCGGCTGCTCATCGAGGCATGGGTGAACAGCGGCGCCGGAGCGGGCGACTTCTTCCAGATGGACCTGGTGCTCGACCGCACCGGCGGCGCCACCGGCCTGCTGCGCCTGGAGGTGAACTTCGCCACCGGCCGGGTCGCCCTGGTCTCCAGCGGCGGCGCGCTGGTCTGGGACAACTGGGGGAACCTGGGCACTCTCAAGGGGGTCTGGCACGTCGGGGCGTTCTTCGACCTGGCCGCCACCGGCACCAGTGTCCAGCCCACCGTGCAGCCCCGGCTGACCGGCCCGGACGGCACGGTACTGCTCGGCGCGGCGACCACGTTCACCGCTGCCGGCTCCCTGCAGACATCGGCCGAACTGCGCGAACTGAAACTCGTCACCGATCTCGCCGTCGAAGGCGTCCAGCTCACCAGCGGCCTGTCCGCGATGCCCTCGACGCCCGTCTTCGACCAGACCGGCACCTGGACCAAGGCCGTCGAACTGGACGACGCGATCCTGCCGCTGCACACCGTGCCCCGGATCTCCGGCTCGCAGTGGGAGGTGCTCGGGCAGATCGCCAAGGCCGCCATGTCGACCGCCGAATTCGACGAGCGGGGCGTCTTCCGCTGGCGCAACCACACCCGCTTCAGCGTCCCGCCGACCGCCCCCGACCTCACCCTCACCTCCCTGCGGGACATCGCCTCCCTCACCCTCACCGAGGAGATCGACGCCTGCCGCAACTACATCACCCAGCCCGCCCGGGTCTGGGAGCGCTACGGCGGCGAGAGCGGCGCCACCTACACCGACACCGTCGTCCGCACGGTCCCGGCGGGCGGCACCCTGACCGTCTCGTACGTGATGGCCGACGACGAGTTCGACATCGGTCCGCCGACCACCGACGACGACTCCGTGGTGACCGGCGGCTCCCAGGTCCGCTTCGCCACCAGCCGCGCCGGGACCACCGCCGTCAAGGGCGCGGTCGACGTCCTGACCCGCCGCGAGGACGGCTATCTGGTGATGCGGTTCAGCAACCGCACCGCCCAGACCCTCTACACCGCCAAGAAGGACGGCACCCCGTCCGTCTACCTCCAGAACCTCAAGCCGAAGGCCGACCCGGTCGAACGCTCCGCCACCGCCTACCAGCCCGGCACCGCCAGCGAACGCTTCTACGGCCGCCAGGAGCACACCGGCGAGAGCACCGACTGGATCCAGGACCTCCTCTCCGCCCAGGCCATCGCCAACGCCCTGTACGCGGCCGGTGTCCATCCGGTCCCGGTCATCGGGGACGTGGAGGTGCTCTACGACCCCCGGGTGCAGCTCGGCGATGTGATCCGGCTGATCGACACCACCGGCACCCGGCTCAACACCCTCGCCTGGGTGGTCGGCATCAGCACCTCCGCGGCGGCCGACGGCGGTGTACGCCAGACCCTCACCCTGCGCGGCACCCAGCCCAACGGCACCCCGGCGGACACCGGGCTCACCCCCGACCCCGCCGCCGATCCGGCCCCGGTCGTCCTCGCCACGTACGCCTCGGTGTCCGCCGCGTTCCCGACCCTGGCCGCCCTCACCGCCTCCGGTCTGACCTGGGGCGCGATCAAGGAGTCCGCGCATGTCTGAGCCCCCGGCCGAGCCGAGCCCGGTCATCTCGGCCACGCCAGCCGGGTCCGTCCCGGTCACGCCGGTCTCCCTGGCGGAGTCCGTCCCGGTCGCCCCGGCCGAGTCCCCGATCCCGGTCACCCTCGACGAGCAGCAGCTCGCCCAGCTCGCGGCGGCCGTCACCGCCGGGCTCGCCGAGTATCTGACGGCACCGCCGGTGCCGGTGACCCCGGCGGAGGTGAGCGTGGTCGTGCCCGACCCGGTCCCGGAACCGGAACCGGCGGACCCGCCGGAGGACGGCGACCCACCCGTCGAGGCCCCGATCCCCACCCCCACCCCCGAGCCCGAACCCCCGGCCGAGGAGATCTGACCCCCACGCCCCCGACGGCGGGCAGCCCGGTGAACGCCGGACTGCCCGCCGTCACCCCTTTCCGCCCGTCCCGCCCCCTCCCGCCCCCTCTTCGCGCTCCGAAAGGCATCCCATGCCCGCCCCCCTCACCCCCACCGCCCTGCTCACCGCCCTGCGCGCCGAAGGCGTCACCGTCGTCGAACACCCCGGCTGGCGCGCCAACAACCGCAACCACAAGGGCCGTTGGGGCCCGGTGCACGGCGTGATGATCCACCACACCGTCACCTCCGGCACCACCGGCAGCGTCTCCCTCTGCTTCAAGGGCCACTCCACGCTCCCCGGCCCCCTGTGCCACGGCGTCATCGCCAAGGACGGCACGGTCCACCTGGTCGGCAACGGCCGCGCCAACCACGCGGGCAGCGGCGACGGCGACGTACTGAGGGCGGTCGTCGCCCAGACCGCCGCCCCCGCGCCGGACGAGAACGACACCGACGGCAACACCCACTTCTACGGCTTCGAGTGCGTCAACCTCGGCGACGGCAAGGACCCCTGGACCGCAGCCCAGCTGGAGGCGATGGTCCGCGTCTCGGCGGCACTGTGCCGGGCGCACGGCTGGAGCGCCCGGTCGGTGATCGGCCACAAGGAGTGGACCCGCGCGAAGATCGACCCACGCGGCTTCACCATGTCCGCGTTCCGCACCCGCGTCACGGCCCGGCTGACGGGCAGGACACCCGAACCGACCCCGGCCAAGCCCGCCCTGCACCCCTTCCCCGGCACCGCCTGGTTCAGGAAGGCCCCCACCTCCCCCGTCGTCACCGCGATGGGCAGGCGCCTGGTCGCCGTCGGCTGCTCCGCCTACGCCCAGGGCCCCGGCCCCCGCTGGACCGACGCCGACCGCGCCTCCTACGCCCAGTGGCAGCGCAAGCTCGGCTACACCGGCGCCGACGCCGACGGCTGGCCCGGCCCCACCTCCTGGACGGCCCTGAAGGTCCCGTACACCCCGAGCACCCCGTAATACCCGTACAACCCGATCCCCCCCCCGAGGCGCCCATGACCGACCCCGATCCGAACGACCCCCTCACCATCGCCCTGGAACTGGAACGCCTGCGCGGCTCCCTGGAGGCCGGCTTCGCCCGTGCCGACGGCCAGCTCGCGCTGCTGGTCCAGCGCAGCGACCAGAGCGACAGACAGCTCGCCGACCATGAGCAGCGGCTGGACGCCCTGGAACGCGCCCGCTGGCCGCTGGCCAGCATCGCCGCGCTGACCGCGGTGGCCGCCGTCGTCCTCGGCGTCTGGGAGCTGAGCGCACGCTGACCACGGCCCGGACCAGCCCCGGACCGACCCCCGACAGGCCCCGGACACGCTCTGGACATGCCGAAGGGCGGCCACCCCGTACGCAACGGGGCGACCGCCCTTCACTCAGGCCAGTTGACGACTACCAATCGCCGACTACCAGTTGACGACTACTGGTTGACGACTACTGGTTGTAGGGCCCGTAGTCGTAGTCCTCCAGCGGCACGGCCTGACCGGAGCCCGTACCGAACGGCGAGTAGTCGATGTCGTCGTAGCCGACGGCCGAGTACATCGCGGCCTTGGCCTCCTCGGTCGGCTCGACCCGGATGTTGCGGTAGCGGGACAGACCCGTACCGGCCGGGATGAGCTTGCCGATGATGACGTTCTCCTTGAGGCCGATGAGCGAGTCGGACTTGGCGTTGATCGCCGCGTCGGTGAGGACTCGCGTCGTCTCCTGGAAGGACGCCGCCGACAGCCAGGACTCGGTCGCCAGCGAAGCCTTGGTGATACCCATCAGCTGCGGACGGCCGGAGGCGGGGTGACCGCCCTCCTGGACCACTCGGCGGTTCTCGGTCTCGAACTTGGAGCGCTCGACCAGCTCACCGGGCAGCAGCTCGGCGTCGCCGGACTCGATGATCGTGACCCGGCGGAGCATCTGCCGGATGATGATCTCGATGTGCTTGTCGTGGATCGACACACCCTGCGAGTTGTAGACCTTCTGCACCTCGCCGACCAGGTGGACCTGCACGGCCCGCTGGCCGAGGATGCGCAGCACGTCGTGCGGGTTGGTGGCACCCGCGGTGAGCTTCTGGCCCACCTCGACATGGTCGCCCTCGCCGACCTCCAGGCGCGCGCGCTTGGAGATCGGGAACGCCGTCTCGTCCGAGCCGTCGTCCGGGGTGATGACGATCTTCTTGGTCTTCTCGGTCTCCTCGATCCGCACGCGGCCGGCGGCCTCGGAGATCGGGGCGACACCCTTCGGGGTCCGCGCCTCGAACAGCTCGACGACACGCGGCAGACCCTGGGTGATGTCGTCACCGGCCACACCACCGGTGTGGAAGGTACGCATCGTCAGCTGGGTGCCGGGCTCACCGATGGACTGGGCGGCGATGATGCCGACCGCCTCACCGATGTCGACCAGCTTGCCGGTGGCCAGCGAGCGGCCGTAGCACATGGCACAGGTGCCGACGGCGGACTCGCAGGTCAGGATCGAGCGGGTCTTGACCTCACCGACGCCGTGCAGGATCAGCTCGTCGATCAGGACGTCACCGAGGTCGGTCCCGGCCGGGGCCAGCACCTTGCCGTCCACCACGATGTCCTCGGCGAGGCTGCGGGCGTAGACGGACGTCTCGACGTCCTCCGCCTTGAGCAGCGAGCCGTCGGACTGGCGCTCGGCGATCTCCAGACGCAGACCGCGTTCGGTGCCGCAGTCCTCCTCACGGATGATCACGTCCTGCGAGACATCCACCAGACGACGGGTCAGGTAACCCGAGTCGGCGGTACGCAGGGCGGTGTCGGCCAGACCCTTACGGGCACCGTGGGTGGAGATGAAGTACTCCAGCACGGACAGGCCCTCACGGAAGGACGCCTTGATCGGACGCGGGATCGTCTCGTTCTTGGCGTTCGACACCAGGCCACGCATACCCGCGATCTGACGCATCTGCATCATGTTTCCGCGCGCGCCCGAGTGGACCATCATGAAGATCGGGTTGGTCCTCGGGAAGTTGGCGTTCATCGCCTCGGCGACCTCGTTGGTCGCCTTGTTCCAGATGGTGATGAGCTCCTGAGTGCGCTCGTCCTTGGTGATCAGACCGCGCTCGTACTGCTTCTGGACCTTCTCGTCCTGGAGCTCGTACCCGGCGACGATGTCCTTCTTCGCCTCGGGGACGACGACGTCCGAGATGGCGACGGTGACACCGGAGCGGGTCGCCCAGAAGAAGCCGGCTGCCTTCAGGTTGTCGAGCGTCGCCGCCACGATGACCTTCGGGTAGCGCTCGGCCAGGTCGTTGACGATCTGGGAGAGCTGCTTCTTGCCGACCTCGTAGTCGACGAACGGGTAGTCCTCGGGCAGCAGCTCGTTGAAGAGCGCGCGGCCCAGCGTGGTCTTCAGGGTGAAGGTGTCACCCTGCTGCCACTCGGGCTCGCCCTCCTCGCGGACCGGCGGCTCCCAGCCCCGCGGCGGGATGGTGCCCACCGGGAAGCGGATGTCGACCGGCGCCTGGAGCGACAGTTCCCCGGCGTCGAAGGCCATGATCGCCTCGGCGCTGGAGGAGAACGGACGGTCGGTGCCCTTGACGTCCCGGCCCTCGCCGTCCGTGGTGAGGAAGTACAGACCGAGGACCATGTCCTGGGTCGGCATCGTCACCGGGCGGCCGTCGGCGGGCTTGAGGATGTTGTTCGAGGACAGCATCAGGATGCGGGCCTCGGCCTGCGCCTCCGCGGAGAGCGGCAGGTGGACGGCCATCTGGTCACCGTCGAAGTCCGCGTTGAACGCGGTGCAGACGAGCGGGTGGATCTGGATGGCCTTGCCCTCGACGAGCTGCGGCTCGAACGCCTGGATACCGAGGCGGTGCAGGGTGGGCGCACGGTTCAGCAGCACCGGGTGCTCGGCGATGACCTCTTCGAGGACGTCGTAGACCACGGTCCGGCCGCGCTCGACCATGCGCTTGGCGCTCTTGATGTTCTGCGCGTGGTTCAGGTCGACCAGGCGCTTCATCACGAACGGCTTGAACAGCTCCAGCGCCATCGCCTTCGGCAGACCGCACTGGTGCAGCTTGAGCTGCGGGCCGACGACGATCACGGAACGCGCGGAGTAGTCCACACGCTTGCCGAGCAGGTTCTGCCGGAAGCGGCCCTGCTTGCCCTTGAGCATGTCGGACAGCGACTTCAGCGGGCGGTTGCCCGGACCGGTGACCGGACGGCCGCGGCGGCCGTTGTCGAACAGCGCGTCGACGGCCTCCTGGAGCATCCGCTTCTCGTTGTTGACGATGATCTCGGGCGCGCCGAGGTCGAGAAGCCGCTTCAGGCGGTTGTTCCGGTTGATGACCCGGCGGTACAGGTCGTTGAGGTCGGAGGTCGCGAAGCGGCCACCGTCCAGCTGCACCATCGGACGCAGGTCCGGCGGGATGACCGGGACGCAGTCCAGGACCATGCCCTTGGGGCTGTTGCTGGTCTGGAGGAACGCGGAGACGACCTTCAGCCGCTTGAGGGCGCGGGTCTTCTTCTGGCCCTTGCCGGTGCGGATGATCTCGCGGAGGCGCTCGGCCTCCTCGTCGAGGTCGAAGGACTCCAGGCGCTTCTGGAGCGCGGCGGCGCCCATCGAGCCGTCGAAGTAGGTGCCGAAGCGGTCGCGCAGCTCGCGGTAGAGCAGCTCGTCGCCCTCCAGGTCCTGGACCTTGAGGTTCTTGAACCGCGACCAGACCTCGTCCAGACGGTCGATCTCGCGCTGCGCGCGGTCGCGCAGCTGCTTCATCTCGCGCTCGGCGCCCTCGCGCACCTTGCGGCGCACATCCGCCTTGGCGCCCTCGGCCTCCAGCTCGGCCAGGTCGGCCTCGAGCTTCTTGGCCCGGCCTTCCAGGTCGGCGTCGCGGCGCTGCTCGATCTGCTGGCGCTCGACGGAGACATGCGCCTCCAGCGAGGGCAGATCACGCGTACGGCGCTCGTCGTCGACGTACGTGATCATGTACGCCGCGAAGTAGATGACCTTCTCCAGGTCCTTCGGGGCGAGGTCGAGCAGGTAGCCGAGGCGCGACGGGACGCCCTTGAAGTACCAGATGTGGGTGACGGGGGCGGCCAGCTCGATGTGGCCCATCCGCTCACGGCGCACCTTGGCGCGGGTGACCTCGACACCGCAGCGCTCACAGATGATGCCCTTGAAGCGGACGCGCTTGTACTTGCCGCAGTAGCACTCCCAGTCCCGGGTGGGGCCGAAGATCTTCTCGCAGAAGAGGCCGTCCTTCTCGGGCTTGAGCGTGCGGTAGTTGATGGTCTCCGGCTTCTTGACCTCGCCGTGGCTCCACTGACGGATGTCGTCAGCGGTGGCCAGGCCGATCCGGAGTTCGTCGAAGAAGTTGACGTCGAGCACTATGCGTCAATCCCTCTCAGGGTTGTAAGTCTGTGGTCTGATTCGGGGGCCTGGGGGTCGGCGGGGGCCTCGGGTCGAGACTCCCGCCGGACTCCCGTCAGACCTCTTCGACGCTGCTCGGCTCGCGCCGGGACAGGTCGATGCCGAGCTCTTCCGCCGCGCGGAAGACGTCCTCGTCGGTGTCGCGCATCTCGATGGACATACCGTCCGAGGACAGCACCTCCACGTTGAGGCACAGGGACTGCATCTCCTTGATGAGCACCTTGAAGGACTCGGGGATGCCGGGCTCGGGGATGTTCTCGCCCTTGACGATGGCCTCGTAGACCTTCACGCGGCCGGTGACGTCGTCGGACTTGATGGTCAGCAGCTCCTGGAGGGCGTAAGCGGCGCCGTACGCCTCCAGCGCCCACACCTCCATCTCGCCGAACCGCTGGCCACCGAACTGGGCCTTACCACCCAGCGGCTGCTGGGTGATCATCGAGTACGGACCGGTCGACCGGGCGTGCAGCTTGTCGTCGACCAGGTGGTGGAGCTTGAGGATGTACATGTAGCCGACCGAGATCGGCTCCGGGAACGGCTCACCGCTGCGGCCGTCGAACAGCCGCGCCTTGCCGGACGGGAGGACCATGCGGTCGCCGTCGCGGTTCGGGATGGTGTGCTGGAGCAGACCCGCCAGCTCGTCCTCCCGGGCGCCGTCGAACACCGGGGTGGCGACGTTGGTGCCGGGGACGACCTGGTCGGCGCCGATGGTCTGGAGCCGCTGGGCCCACTCGTCGGCGAGTCCGGAGACGTCCCAGCCGCGGCTGGCGAGCCAGCCGAGGTGGATCTCCAGGACCTGGCCCGGGTTCATCCGGGACGGGACGCCGAGCGGGTTGAGGATGATGTCGACCGGGGTGCCGTCCTCCAGGAACGGCATGTCCTCGATCGGCAGGATCTTGGAGATGACGCCCTTGTTGCCGTGCCGGCCGGCCAGCTTGTCACCGTCGGTGATCTTCCGCTTCTGCGCCACGTACACACGCACCAGCTGGTTCACACCGGGGGGCAGCTCGTCGCCCTCCTCGCGGTCGAAGACCCGGACGCCGATGATCTTGCCGATCTCGCCGTGCGGGACCTTCAGCGAGGTGTCACGGACCTCACGGGCCTTCTCACCGAAGATCGCGCGCAGCAGGCGCTCCTCCGGCGTCAGCTCGGTCTCGCCCTTGGGCGTGACCTTGCCGACCAGGATGTCACCGGCGACGACCTCGGCGCCGATACGGATGATGCCGCGCTCGTCGAGGTCGGCGAGGACCTCCTCGGAGACGTTCGGGATGTCCCGGGTGATCTCCTCGGGGCCGAGCTTGGTGTCCCGGGCGTCGACCTCGTGCTCCTCGATGTGGATCGAGGAGAGGACGTCGTCCTGGACGAGGCGCTGCGACAGGATGATCGCGTCCTCGTAGTTGTGGCCCTCCCACGGCATGAACGCGACCAGCAGGTTCTTGCCGAGCGCCATCTCGCCGTTCTGGGTGGCCGGACCGTCGGCCAGGACCTGGCCCTCGATGATCCGGTCGCCCTCGTTGACGATGACCTTCTGGTTGACCGAGGTGCCCTGGTTGGAGCGGGCGAACTTGGCCAGCCGGTAGGTGATGTAGGTGCCGTCGTCGTTGGCGGTGGTGATGTAGTCGGCGGAGACCTCCTGGACCACACCGGCCTTCTCCGCCTTGACCACGTCACCGGCGTCGACGGCGGAGCGGTACTCCATGCCGGTGCCGACGAGCGGGGACTCGGAGCGGATCAGGGGCACGGCCTGACGCATCATGTTCGCGCCCATGAGGGCACGGTTGGCGTCGTCGTGCTCCAGGAAGGGGATCATGGCGGTCGCGACCGACACCATCTGGCGCGGCGAGACGTCCATGTAGTCGACCTCGCCGCCGGCGACGTAGTCGACCTCGCCGCCGCGGCGGCGGACCAGCACGCGGTTCTCGGCGAACTCGGAGTCGTCGGTGAGCGGCGCGTTGGCCTGGGCGATGACGAAGCGGTCCTCTTCGTCGGCGGTCAGGTAGTCGACCTCGTCGCTGACCCGGCCCTCGACGACCTTGCGGTACGGCGTCTCGATGAAGCCGAACGGGTTGATCCGGCCGTACGAGGCGAGCGAACCGATCAGACCGATGTTCGGGCCTTCGGGCGTCTCGATCGGACACATCCGGCCGTAGTGCGAGGGGTGCACGTCACGGACCTCGAAGCCGGCCCGCTCACGGGAGAGACCACCCGGGCCGAGGGCGTTCAGACGACGCTTGTGCGTCAGCCCCGACAGCGGGTTGTTCTGGTCCATGAACTGGGACAGCTGGCTGGTGCCGAAGAACTCCTTGATGGAGGCGACGACCGGCCGGATGTTGATCAGCGTCTGCGGGGTGATCGCCTCGACGTCCTGGGTGGTCATGCGCTCACGCACGACCCGCTCCATACGCGCCAGACCCGTACGGACCTGGTTCTGGATCAGCTCGCCGACGTTACGGATACGGCGGTTGCCGAAGTGGTCGATGTCGTCGGTCTCGACGATGATCGAGCGGCCGGAGTCGCCGACCGTCTCGGTCTCACCGGCGTGCAGGCGCACCAGGTACTTGATCGTGGCGAGGATGTCGTCGACGGTCAGCACACCGGCGTCGAGGCCGGTGTCGGTGCCCAGCTTCTTGTTGACCTTGTAGCGGCCGACCTTGGCGAGGTCGTAGCGCTTGGGGTTGAAGTACAGGTTCTCCAGCAGCGTCTGCGCGGCCTCACGCGTGGGGGGCTCGCCCGGACGGAGCTTGCGGTAGATGTCGAGCAGCGCGTCGTCCTGGCCCTGGGTGTGGTCCTTCTCCAGGGTGGCGCGCATCGACTCGTACTCGCCGAACTCCTCGAGGATCTGCTCGGTGGTCCAGCCGAGCGCCTTGAGCAGGACGGTGACGGACTGCTTGCGCTTGCGGTCGATGCGCACACCGACCATGTCGCGCTTGTCGATCTCCATCTCCAGCCAGGCACCCCGGGACGGGATGATCTTGGAGGAGAAGATGTCCTTGTCGGAGGTCTTGTCGATGGAGGAGTCGAAGTAGACACCGGGCGAGCGGACCAGCTGCGAGACCACGACACGCTCGGTGCCGTTGATGACGAAGGTGCCCTTGTTCGTCATGAGCGGGAAGTCGCCCATGAAGACGGTCTGGGACTTGATCTCACCGGTCTCGTTGTTGGTGAACTCGGCGGTGACGAAGAGCGGAGCGGCGTAGGTGAAGTCACGCTCCTTGCACTCGTCGATGGAGTTCTTCGGCGGCTCGAAGCGGTGGTCCCGGAAGGTCAGGGACATCGACCCGGAGAAGTCCTCGATCGGGGAGATCTCCTCGAAGATCTCCTCCAGACCGGACTTGGTGGGGACGTCCCGACCGTTCTCCAGAGCCTCCTCGACCCGACTCTGCCAGGCGGTGTTGCCGAGCAGCCAGTCAAAGCTCTCGGTCTGGAGCGCAAGCAGGTTCGGAACCTCAAGAGGCTCCTTGATCTTTGCAAAGGAAATGCGCAGCGGGGCGGTGCTGGCGCCGTTGTTCGTATTCGCGGTCGAGGCGTTGCGCGAGGCGGCCAAGAGGGGGTCCTTCCGAGGGCTCGGACTCACTACGCGCGTACCGGCCCCTCACCGATACACAGCGACAGGTTCCCTGGATTCAGCCAAAAGGCCAGGTCAGGGACGGTCCGGTCGTCGGTGCTCCAGCGAGGGCATGCCCCTGGTGACGGGCAGGGGACAGCTAACAGGCAGCGCAAAGGGTCAGTGTAGCCACTTGGCACACTGATGTCCAGTCCGGGTTTCGCGGAACCCTCATTGCCCTCGTTGTACTCAACCCCTGCGACAAGGCGACACCCTCAACGCACGTTGATACTGCCCTCTTCGTCGCCGATCCATGCCTCGGATTTTCGGATGCTTGTGACGACGCGTCCTGAGAATTGCGCGCTGCGTGCGGTTCGTCAAGGCCCCCCGACCCGAACACGGGCCGTCACAGGACACGACGAAGATCACCATACCCCTCGTTCACCGGGGGGCAAGGCAGCCGTGGTCGGACCTCCGGGAAAGCCGAAGAGCGACCACCCGGATGGATGATCGCTCTCGGCGGCCCCCGCGTTACAGCCCTCTCGGGCCGCCCCGCACGGGCTCTGGGTCCTGCTGGGTCCTACTTGACCTCGACGGAGGCACCGGCGGCCTCAAGGGACTCCTTGGCCTTCGCCGCGGCGTCCTTGGCGACCTTCTCCAGGACGGCCTTCGGCGCGCCGTCGACCAGGTCCTTGGCCTCCTTCAGGCCCAGCGAGGTCAGCTCACGCACGACCTTGATGACCTGGATCTTCTTCTCGCCGGCACCGGTGAGGACGACGTCGAACTCGTCCTGCTCCTCGACGGCCTCGGCGGCGGCGCCACCACCGGCCGGGGCGGCGACGGCGACGGCAGCGGCGGCGGCCGTGACGTCGAACTTCTCCTCGAACGCCTTCACGAACTCGGAGAGCTGGATCAGGGTCATCGTCTCGAACTCGGCGAGCAGTTCTTCCTGGGTGAGAGCCATGATGGCTTCCTTCCACTCAATCGGCGGGTGCCGGATGTACATGACTGGCGGGCGTACGTTCGGCCCGCTACGACCGTGACCTGCGGCTCAGCGCCTCAGGCCGCGATCATGACGCGAGCCGAATTACTCGGCACCGCCCTGCTCGGCCTGCTGGGCACGGAGCGCGTCCACGGTGCGGACGAGCTTCGTCGGGAGCGCCTGGAAGAGCTGTGCAGCCTGGGTCTGCTTGCCCTTCAGCGCGCCCGCCAGCTTGGCGAGCAGAACCTCGCGGGACTCGAGGTCCGCGAGCTTCTTGATCTCGTCGGCGGAGAGCGCCTTGCCGTCAAGGACACCGCCCTTGATGACGAGATTCGGGTTGTCCTTGGCGAAGTCGCGCAGACCCTTCGCCGACTCCACCGGGTCACCGGTGACGAAGGCGACTGCCGTCGGACCGTTGAACAGGTCGTCCAGCGTCGTGATCCCGGCCTCGTTGGCCGCAATCTTGGTCAGCGTGTTCTTCACCACGGCGTACTGGGCGTTCTCACCGAGCGATCGGCGCAGCGTCTTGAGCTGCGCCACGGTGAGACCGCGGTACTCGGTCAGCACGGCAGCGTTGGAGCTGCGGAACTGCTCGGTCAACTCTGCTACTGCGGCAGCCTTGTCGGGCGTCGCCATAGAGCCTCGGCCTCCTTCCGGGTGATTCGGACCGCGCGGACCCGAAGGAGGACGGGAAAAACAAACGCCCCGGGCGCAGGCGCACGGGGCGGACTCGACCGGGCGTACATACGGGATGTAGGCACTCCGGGAGTTCTTCCACAGTCACCTGCGCGGGTCGCCCGCAGTTCAGCGGTCCTTCGGCCACCGCACTCTCATTCGAGCGCACGGCAACAACCAGCGGTCTTTGGCTTCTGAAGGAGAGTACGTGACCCGATCCCCGCCGGGCAAATCCGCTCGTACGGGGATCGGTGCGCGGCCCTCGGCGGGACGCGTCCGGGCAGGTCAGCCGGCCTGGAGGTCGTTCATCATCTCGGCCAGGTCCATGGTCTCGGCGGCCGGCGGGACCTTGACCTCGACGGGCTTGTTGACGTCGAAGAAGGTGATCGTCACGTCCAGCGGGCCCTGCTCGGCGTCGCCGCGGAGCTGGAACTGCTTGGTGCGCTCGTCGCCGTCGACCCACATGTCCATGGTCATCTTGTCGATGCCCATGTCCTCGTACTGCTCCAGGCTCTTCTCGCGGGCCTCGCGGGTCGCCTTGTTCTCGTCCTTGAAGGATTCGCGCAGGTCGGCGAGGGTGATGTCGCCCCGGTAGTGGGTGGTCTCGACACCGTCGACGGTCTCGGTGCCGACCTCCTCGACGTTCTCGGCGCCCGCCATGAAGCCGGCCTCGCTCGCCGGGTTCTTGTCGGCCTGGGACGCGCCGCCCAGCTCGCTCAGCTCGTCACCGGCGCCGAGGGCGGCCAGGTCGAACTTGATCCAGGACTTGCCGTCCATCTCCTTGGCGGCCTCTTCCCCGCCGTTGATGAACATCGCCTTGTCGACGAGGCGGATCTCGACCTCGCCGCCCTCCGGCAGGGAGACACCGCCCGGGGCGACCTCCATCTTCATGCTCAGGGCCACCGGGTCCATGCTCATGGCGGCGGAGCCCTCGACCTCCCCCTCGCCGGGGACCTCGCCCTTCATCCGGTAGCTGAGGGACGTGATGTCCTCGGCGTTCTTCGCCGCCTTGGCGACCGCGGCGGCCGGGTCGACGTCCACCGTCTTCTCGGTGCCACAGCCGGCCACACCACCGGCGAGCGCCAGCGCCACCAGCCCCACACCGGCGGCCCGGCCACGCGTACGTACGGAAAGTCCCATGATTCCCCCCACGGAAGCACTGGAAATGATCAAAGAGCGAAACGGAAACGAAATAGAAAGGATCAAAGAACGGTGTCGGCCGTCCATGGCGTTTGCATGGCCGGTACACAGTGATCCGGCTCGTGAGCCTATCCCAGGCCACTGACAGCGGCCCGGGAATTGCCGGGCGCCCTCAGGGTCCCCGGCGGTCTCAGGGGCCGGTCCCGGCGCCCTGTGACGCCAGCAGCTCCTGGAAGTCCTGGGTGTCCGCGGCGGGCGGCGGCCGGACGGCGACCTTGGTGCCGTAGCCGTCGTAGTAGGCGGTCTGGGTCAGCGCGCCCGAGGCCGCCCGGCCCTTCTCCACCTTCTTGACCACCAGGTCCCGCTGGTCCACCCAGATGTCGACGGTCTGCACGGTGACCCCGGCCCGCTCCAGCCGGGCGCGCAGCTCCGGGTCGTCGAGGTCGGCGACATGGGAGGTGGCCGAGTAGCGGACGGTCCGGGCGCCGCGCACCCGCTCGGGCCCCAGCTCGCTCACCTCGTCCGCGGCGAGCAGAAAGTCCACCGACCGGTCCGGCGCGGCCCCGCGCAGCTGTTCGCTGACGTACGCCCCGGAGTCCCCGCCCAGCCGGCCCAGCTCGCCCCAGGGATAACGCACCCAGTGCCTGCCGCCGACCTTCGCGGCGAACGTGTCGCCCATCCGCGCGTAGTAGGCGTCGGGCAGATAGCGGGCCTCCATGGAGGTGGTGCCCAGCTCCCGCATGGTGTCGGCGAGGGTGCCGCCGGTGTAGGTGATGGTCAGGGTGCCGGTGAGCCCGTCGGCCCAGGACAGGGTGCCCTTCGAGGTCAGGTCGAGGGCGCTGCCGACGGTCGTGGCGGCCTCCACCCGCACCGAACGGGCGTTCGCCGTGGCGGTGGCGGCGGCCCGCAGCGCGGCCCGGTCGGCGGGCGGACGGGACGCGGACCCGGAGGGGCGTTCGCTGGGGGCGGGCGCGGGCGTCGCGTCGGCCGTACAGCCGGACAGACAGCCGAGACCGGAGAGGCCGATCAGGGCCGCCATGGCCCCGGCCACGATCCGCTGCATCCGCACCCCCCGTATCGGCCCTGTCGACGCACGTTAACTCAGGCCAGCGGCGTACGGGCCGGAACGTGGACGGGGAGGGCGACGGGGAGCCGGGCCGGGAACGCGGGACGGGCCCCGCGCCGGGATGGCTGCGGGGCCCGTCGGGCACTGCGAGATGCACGGTCTCCGTCGGATCAGACGGCGGCCGGGTCCTCCTCGGTGAGGAGGTTGCGGATGCGGTTGGGGTCGACCGGAACGCCGGGGCCCATCGTGGTGGTGATGGCGGCCTTCTTGATGTAGCGACCCTTGGCGGCGGACGGCTTCAGACGGAGGATCTCCTCCAGCGCGGCGCCGTAGTTCTCCACCAGCTTGGAGTCGTCGAAGGACACCTTGCCGATGATGAAGTGCAGGTTGGAGTGCTTGTCGACGCGGAACTCGATCTTGCCGCCCTTGATGTCGTTGACGGCCTTCACGACATCCGGGGTGACGGTGCCGGTCTTGGGGTTCGGCATCAGACCACGGGGGCCGAGGACACGGCCGAGGCGGCCGACCTTGCCCATGAGGTCCGGGGTGGCGACGACGGCGTCGAAGTCCAGCCGCCCCTTCGACACCTCGTCGATCAGTTCGTCGGCGCCGACGATGTCGGCGCCCGCGGCACGCGCGGCCTCGGCACGGTCACCGGTCGCGAAGACCAGGACCCGGGCGGTCTTGCCGGTGCCGTGCGGGAGGTTCACGGTGCCACGGACCATCTGGTCGGCCTTGCGCGGGTCGACACCCAGACGGAAGGCGACCTCGACGGTGCCGTCGAACTTGGTCGTGGAGGTCTCCTTGGCGAGACGCACGGCTTCGAGCGGGGCGTACAGCTTCTCCCGGTCGATCTTGGCGTCCGCAGCGCGGAGAGACTTGCTGCGCTTGCTCACTACTGCTCCTGGGTTTGCTTAGGAGTCGTGGTACGGGCCGAGCAGGCCCCACCACTTCTGCTGGTGGGTGGGATCAGCCCTCGACCGTGATGCCCATGGAACGGGCGGTGCCGGCGATGATCTTCTCGGCGGCGTCCAGGTCGTTGGCGTTGAGGTCGGGCATCTTGGTGGTGGCGATCTCACGGACCTGGTCACGCGTGATCTTCGCGACCTTGGTCTTGTGCGGCTCGCCGGAGCCCTTGTCCACACCCGCGGCCTTGAGGATCATCTTGGCGGCCGGCGGCGTCTTGGTGATGAAGGTGAAGGAACGGTCCTCGTAGACCGTGATCTCCACCGGGATGACCCACCCGCGCTGCGACTCGGTCGCGGCGTTGTACGCCTTGCAGAACTCCATGATGTTGACGCCGTGCTGACCCAGCGCGGGGCCGACCGGCGGGGCCGGGTTGGCGGCACCGGCCTGGATCTGGAGCTTGATCAGCCCCGTGACCTTCTTCTTCTTGGGAGGCATTGCTCTCCGGGTCCTTTCAGTTCGGGTCCTGCCTGTATCCGAGGACCACCCGGACGCAGGCATACCGCACAACGATAACGGGTATGGATGCGCGGCTAAAAACCGAGCAGGTCAGGGGCCGGGAGGCACCTGACCTGACACGGAAGTCCAGTGGGCACCCCCGAAGGGGCGCGAGCCGAGGGGCTGCCTCAGTTCTTCTGGATCAGTCCTTCTGGATCAGTTCTTCTGGATCTGGTCGAAGGACAGCTCGACCGGGGTCTCCCGGCCGAAGATCTCCACCAGGCCCTTGACCTTCTTGGAGTCGGCGTTGATCTCGTTGATCGTGGCCTGGAGGGTGGCGAACGGGCCATCGGTGACGGTGACCGAGTCGCCGACCTCGAAGTCCAGCACCTGGACCTCGACCTTGCGCTGCGGGACCGGCTTGCCCTCGGCCTCGGCGGCCTCACGGGCGGCCTTCTCCTCGGCCTCCGGGGCGAGCATCTTGACGATCTCGTCCAGGGTCAGCGGGTACGGGTCGTAGGCGTTGCCCACGAAGCCGGTGACACCGGGGGTGTTGCGGACGACGCCCCAGGACTCGTTCGTCAGGTCCATGCGGACCAGGACGTAGCCGGGGAGCTTGTTCTGCTTGATGGTCTTGCGGTCGCCGTTCTTGATCTGGACGACCTCTTCCTGCGGCACCTCGGCCTGGAAGATGTAGTCCTCGACGTTCAGCGAGACGGCACGCTGCTCGAGGTTGGTCTTCACCCGGTTCTCGTAGCCCGCGTAGGTGTGGATCACGTACCACTCGCCGGGCAGCACCCGCAGTTCCTCGCGGAGCGCGGTCACCGGGTCGAGCGGGGGCTCGGGCTCGCCGGGCTCCTCGGCCTCATCCTCGGCGGCCTCGTCCTCAGCGGCCTCATCCTCGGCGGCGTCGGTCTCTTCGGCGTCCTCGACGTCGGCCTCGTCCTCGGCGTGGACGGCGGCCTCCTCGGCGGGCTCGCCCGCTGCGGCGTCGGCGGCCTCGGCCTCGTCCAGCTCCTCGTCCGCGCCCTCAACGATCTCGACCTCGTCGTCCACGGACTCGTACGGCTCGTGGGACTCGTGGGACTCGTTCAGGTTGGCGTCAGACACGGTGGCGGCTTCTTCCTGGATACATAGGGGTGGAACACGCGAAAGGGGCGCCGGTCAGGGCGCCCTTCGCTCTAGGCTCAGCCGAAGACGTACTTCGCGGCGTTGTCGAGCCCATAGTCAATCACGGTCACAAGGCCGATCATGATGACGACGAAGACGATCACCACGGTCGTGTACGTGGTCAGCTGATTGCGCGTCGGCCAGACGACCTTGCGGAGTTCGGCGACGACCTGGCGGTAGAACAGCGCGAGCCGCTTCAGCGGACCCTTCTTCGCGCGCTTGCCGCCCTTGCGAGTCTTCTTCTTCGACTCCGGCGTCTCATCCTGGGCATCAGGCGTGTCGATGGAGCCCACGGCGTCCGTCACTTCATCCTCACCTGGTCCCGGGTTGGCCGTGCCGCGCCCGGTCCGAGCCGCACGGCGGTGCAATGCTGTAGTACCTGCGCACACATCCTGGTGGAGTGTGGAGCAGGGCCGGAGGGACTCGAACCCCCAACCGCTGGTTTTGGAGACCAGTGCTCTACCAATTGAGCTACGACCCTTCGCGTGCCCCCCAACGTACCGCATCCGCCCGGGTGCTCGGTGTGCACCGGGTGAGTGCGGGCTCGCTGAAGGCCAACGAGGTGTGAGTGTACGTGCTCCGGGGCCGGGCGTCGAACAGAATGCGCCCGTCGGAGCGCTGTCCGTACGGGTTCGGGTGCAGATCACCGGAAGATCACCAGGCCACGCGGCGGTTCCGGAAGGATGTTCTGGAGTCCCCCCGGCACTGTTCAGTAGATGAAACCCGCGTGCCGGGCGCGTTTCGGGTCTGGAACCATGGGCCCCATGAGCGCTGCAACCCCTCCCACCGAGCGCCGGGTCTCCGCCCGCGTCGGGGCGATCTCCGAGTCCGCCACCCTCGCCGTGGACGCCAAGGCCAAGGCCCTCAAGGCCGCCGGGCGCCCGGTCATCGGCTTCGGCGCGGGCGAGCCCGACTTCCCGACGCCGGACTACATCGTCGAGGCCGCCATCGAGGCGTGCAAGAACCCGAAGTACCACCGCTACACCCCGGCCGGGGGTCTGCCCGAGCTGAAGGCGGCCATCGCCGCCAAGACGCTCCGCGACTCCGGCTATGAGCCCGAGGTCGCCCAGATCCTCGTCACCAACGGCGGCAAGCAGGCGATCTACGAGGCGTTCGCCGCGATCCTCGACCCGGGCGACGAGGTGATCGTCCCGGCCCCGTACTGGACGACGTACCCCGAGTCGATCCGGCTGGCGGGCGGTGTCCCGGTCGAGGTCGTCGCCGACGAGACGACCGGCTACCGGGTCAGCGTCGAGCAGCTGGAGGCGGCCCGTACGGAGAGGACCAAGGTCGTTCTGTTCGTCTCGCCCTCCAACCCGACCGGTGCGGTCTACTCCCGTGAGGACACCGAGGCCATCGGCCGCTGGGCCCTGGAGCACGGGCTGTGGGTGCTGACCGACGAGATCTACGAGCACCTGGTGTACGGCGACGCGGTCACGACCTCGCTGCCCGCGCTGCTGCCGGAGCTGCGCGACAAGTGCATCGTCGTCAACGGCGTGGCCAAGACGTACGCCATGACCGGCTGGCGGGTCGGGTGGATCATCGGCCCGAAGGATGTCGTCAAGGCCGCGGCGAACCTCCAGTCGCACGCCACGTCCAATGTCGCCAATGTCTCCCAGGCCGCCGCGCTGGCCGCCGTCTCCGGTGATCTGACCGCCGTGGCGAAGATGCGCGAGGCGTTCGACCGGCGCCGCCGGACCATCGTGCGGATGCTGAACGAGATCGACGGCGTGGTCTGCCCGGAGCCGGAGGGCGCGTTCTATGTGTACCCGTCGGTGAAGGCGCTGATCGGCAAGGAGATCCGCGGCAAGCGCCCGCAGAGCAGCGTGGAGCTGGCCGCGCTGATCCTGGAGGAGGCCGAGGTCGCGGTCGTCCCGGGCGAGGCGTTCGGCACCCCGGGCTATGTGCGGCTGTCGTACGCGCTCGGTGACGAGGATCTGGTCGAGGGCGTCAGCCGGATGCAGAAGCTGCTGGCGGAGGCGCGCGACTGAGGTCGACCGCGCGCGTTCCGCGCCCGAGGGGCACCCTGGAGAGATCGAGGGTGCCCCTTTGTGTTGCCCGCTTCGTGGTGCCGCTTCGTGGTGCCGGGGGCGTGTGTTCGTACGGTGTCCGTGCGAGCAAGGCCACGAACGGGGAAAGTGCTACCGACACGCGCGGAGGGTACGGCAGGATCTTCGGATGGAACGTGTACGTGATGTCTCCGCTCTTCCTAAGGCCCATCTGCACCTGCACTTCACCGGCTCGATGCGCCAGACGACCCTGCTGGAGCTGGCCGACAAGTACGGGGTACGGCTGCCCGACGCGCTGACCGAGTCCCTGGTCAGCGGCGAGCCGCCGAAGCTGCGGGCCACGGACGAGCGCGGCTGGTTCCGCTTCCAGCGGCTGTACGACGCCGCGCGGTCGTGTCTGCGGGAGCCGGAGGACATCCGGCGGCTGGTGCGGGAGGCCGCCGAGGAGGACGTCAAGGACGGCTCGGGCTGGCTGGAGATCCAGGTGGACCCGACGTCGTACGCGCCCCGGCTGGGTGGGCTGATCCCGGCGCTGGAGATCATCCTGGACGCGGTGGACTCGGCGAGCCGGGAGACCGGGCTCGGGATGCGGGTGCTGGTCGCGGCGAACCGGATGAAGCATCCGCTGGACGCGCGCACCCTGGCCCGGCTGGCGGTGCGCTACGCGGACCGGGGGGTGGTCGGGTTCGGGCTCTCCAACGACGAGCGCCGGGGCATGGCCCGCGACTTCGACCGGGCCTTCCACATCGCGCGCGAGGGCGGGCTGCTGTCGGCGCCGCACGGCGGGGAGCTGACCGGTCCAGCGTCGGTCCGGGACTGTCTGGACGATCTGCACGCGGACCGGGTGGGGCACGGGGTGCGGGCGGCGGAGGACGCGCGGCTGCTGAAGCGGCTGGCGGACCGGCAGATCACCTGCGAGGTGTGCCCGACGTCCAATGTGGCACTCGGGGTGTACGAGAAGCCGGAGGACGTCCCGCTGCGCAAGCTGTTCGACGCGGGTGTCCCTATGGCGCTGGGCGCGGACGACCCGCTGCTGTTCGGCTCCCGGCTGGCCGCGCAGTACACGGTGGCCCGTGAGTACCACGGGTTCTCGGACGCGGAGCTGGCGGAACTGGCCCGGCAGTCGCTGCGGGCGTCGGCGGCACCGGAGGCGGAGAAGCAGCGGCTGCTGGCGGGGGTGGACGAGTGGCTGACGTCGGCTGTGTGAGGTACGGGGGATTGATGAAGGGGCCAAGGATGGGGCTGATGAGGGGGCCGATGAAGGGGCTGCCAGGCAACTGACGGGTAGCTGACGACGCCCGTGTGCGTGGGTGATCTCCACCTACCGGATGGACGGCGGACGGCGTTCCTTACGGCGGACGACATCGCGGGAGGCACACCATGAAGCTCACCGTCTTCGGCGCGACCGGCGGTGTCGGCCGGGAGATCGTCCGCCAGGCCCTGGACGCCGGGCACCAGGTCACCGCAGTCGTACGGGACCCCGCCCGGCTGGCGGTGACGGGCGCGGGACTGGAGGTGTACCGGGCGGACCTCGGCGATCCCCAGGCGGTGCGGGCGGCGGTCGCCGGACGGGACGCCGTGCTGTCCGGGCTCGGCGCGCGCAGCCGGAAGGACGCGGGGGTGACGGCCCGGCTGACCCGTACGGTGCTGGAGGCGATGGAGGCCGAGCATGTCCGGCGGTTGGTCGTGGTCAGCGCGGCCCCGGTCGGTCCTCCGGCCGAGGGCGAGGGAGCGCTGGACCGGCTGATGCTCGGGGCCGTCTCCCTCGTCTTCAAGGACATCTACGCCGATCTGCGGGAGACCGAGGCGGAGCTGGCCCGCAGCGCCACGGACTGGACGGTCGTCCGCCCACCGCGTCTCCAGGACAAGCCGCTGACCGGGGTGTACCGCAGGGTGATCGGCGGCTTCCCACGCAAGGGACGCTTCATCGGCCGCGCGGACGTGGCGCACGCGATGCTGGCGGCGGTGCGGGACGGGGCGACGGTGGGGCGGGGGGTGGGGGTGGCGTATTAGGGGGCGGGGTCGGGGCGGGGCGGGATCGCGTCGGCCGGGATCGGGGTGCGGCGGTGTGATCGGGCTGGCCGGATCGGGTCGGGCGCGATCGGGGCGGGCACGGCGAGGGTCGGGTCGGGCGCGGCGATGGTTCGGGCCGGGCGCCGGGCCGCTAGAGGGTCACGCCCACCGTCACCGGCTCGTTGATCAGCGTGATGCCGAAGGCGTCCTGGACTCCGGCGACCACTTCGCGGGCGAGGGCGAGCAGATCGTCGGTGGTGGCCTCGCCGCGGTTGGTGAGGGCGAGGGTGTGCTTGGTGGAGATCCGGGCGGGGCCGCTGCCGTAGCCCTTGGTGAAGCCCGCCTTGTCGATCAGCCAGGCCGCGGAGGTCTTGGTGTGGCCCGTCCCGGCCGGATAGGCGGGGGGCTCCGCGCCCTCGCCGAGCCGCTCCCGCACGCGCGCGGTGAAGACGGCGAAGTCGGCCTCGGTGAGGATCGGGTTGGTGAAGAAGGACCCGGCCGACCAGGTGTCATGGTCCTCGGCGTCCAGGACCATGCCCTTCCCGGCGCGCAGCTTCAGCACGGTCTCGCGCGCCTCGGTCAGCGGGACGCGCTCCCCGGCCTCGACGCCCAGCGCGCGGGCGGTCTCGGCGTATCTCAGCGGCGCGGACAGCCCGCCCGCGTCCTCCAGCCGGAACCGGACGCGCAGGACGACATAGCGCTCGGGGTCGTCCTTGAACCGGCTGTGCCGGTAGGAGAAGGCGCACTCGGCGGCGGTGAGCGTGACGGTGGCGCCCGCGCGGCGGTCGTAGGCGAGTACCTCGGTGAGGGTGGTGGAGACCTCCTGGCCGTACGCCCCCACGTTCTGGATCGGGGTCGCGCCCGCCGAGCCGGGGATGCCGGCCAGGCACTCGATCCCGGCGAGCCCGGCGTCCACCACACGGGCGACGGCGTCGGTCCACACCTCTCCGGCGGCCAGCTCCAGCTCCGTACCGGACAGTTCGAAGCCGTGGGTGGCGATGCGCAGGGCCGTGCCGTCGAAACCCTTGTCGGACACGATCAGGTTGGAGCCGCCGCCGATCAGCAGCAGTGGCGTACCGGACGCGTCGGCCGCGCGCACGGCGTCGATCACCTCGGCGTCGGTCGTCGCGGTGATCAGCCGGGTCGCGGGGCCGCCCAGCCGGAAGGTGGTCAGCGAGGCGAGCGGGGCGTCAAGGATTTCCTGCACGCGCCCAAGACTACGAGACGGCACTGACAATCCCGCCCGTCCGCCGACCCCTACCGCTGTGCCGAGGCCAGCCGCCGCCGGGCCTCGTCCCAGTCGACCGGCAACTGGTCGGCGGAGGTGGTCCAGCTGGCGTAGGCGGCGTCCCGCATCCGGGGTGCCAGCTTCCGGGAGGTCGGCGCGTGGGTGCCGGACCGGGCGAACTCCTTGAGGGCTTCGGCCGATTCCCACGCGGACAGCGTCCAGAAGGTCCGTTTGAAGACCTCGGCCTTGAGGGTGGCCCCGTGGGCGCCGGGCGCGCGCAGCACCTGCCGCCACACGCCCGGCGTCCGGGCGAGGAAGACCAGGGCGCCCCCCAGGGTGCGGGTCTCGAAGCGGGAGGCGAAGACGTGCACCTCGGCCCCGGGAGACGGGGTGTTCGGGGTGCTCCAGGGAAGGGTCGGCATGGCGTACTCCTGTCAGGGTCGGGGGAGGTGCAGGGGCCGGGGGCGGCGCTCAGGTCCTGGACGCGGCCTCGGCGAGCGGTTCGCCGCCCGGCGCCCGCGCGGTGCCCGCTTCGGCGGCGTCCCGCACATGTCCGGCGTTCCGCCGCCGCGCGGGGATCGCCAGGGCCGCCGCACCCGCGACGGCGACCATCGCCGCGCCGACGACCAGGGCGGGCTGGAGCCCGTCGACGAAGGTCCGCGCGGTCTCGTAGCCGCCCTGGGCCGCGAAGATCGAGGACATGACGGCGATACCGAGGGCTCCGCCGACCTCGCGCAGCGCGTTGTTGGCGCCGGAGGCGATGCCCTGCTCCTTGACCGTGACGCTGGCCATGACGAGGGCGGAGGCGGGCGCGAAGAACAGGGACATGCCGATGCCGCTGAGGATCAGTCCGGGCAGCTGACTGGCGTAGGAGGCGTCCGCCGTGACGACGGTCGCGAGATAGCCGAGCCCGGCGGCCTGGAGGAAGAGCCCGGCGGCGACGACGGGACGCCCGCCGATCCGGTCGGAGAGGATTCCGGCGATCGGCGCGACCAGCATGGGCATTCCGGTCCAGGGCAGCATCCTGAGCCCCGCCTCGGTGGGCGAGTAGCCGAGCACGCCCTGCATGTACTGGCTGAGCAGGAAGATCGACCCGAACATACCGAGGAACATCAGCATGCTCGCCGCGTTGATCCCGGCGAAGGCGCGGGACCGGAACAGCCGCATGGGCAGCATCGGCTGGGCCGCGCGGCTGCCGTGCAGCACGAACCCGGCGAGCAGCGCGCCACCGCCGATCAGCCCGGCCAGCACGGTCGTACCGGTCCAGCCGTCGACGGGCCCGCGCACCAGCCCGAACACGATCCCGAAGAGCCCGCCGCTGGCGAGGAGGGTGCCGCGGATGTCGAGCGGGGCGCCGGTGCCGTAGGACTCGGAGAGCCGCAGCCGGGCCAGCGGCAGCAGCGCGACGCCCAGCGGAACGTTCAGCCAGAAGATCCACTGCCAGGACACGTGTTCGGTGAGCGTCCCGCCGATGAGCGGCCCGGAGGCCACCGCGAGCCCGTTCACGGCCCCCCATATCCCGTATGCCATGCCGCGCCTGTCGGCCGGGACGGCGGCCGTGAGCAGGGTCAGCGTCAGCGGCATCATGACGGCCGCGCCCACGCCCTGCACCGCGCGGGCGGCGATCAGCGCGTCGATGTCCGGTGCGAGCGCCGCTGCGGCGGAGGCGGCGGTGAAGACGGCGAGCCCGCCGATGAACATCCGCCGCCGCCCGAACCGGTCCCCCAGCGCCGCGCCGAACATCAGCAGCACGGCGAAGGTGAGCGTGTAGGCGCTGACCGTCCACTCCAGGTCGTGCAGCGCCCCACCCAGGTCCTCCCGGATGGAGGGCAGCGCGGTGGTGACGACGAGGTTGTCCAGGGCGGCCATGAACCCGGCGACGCTGGTGAGCGCCAGCGCCCACACCACGCTCCCCCGCCGCACACCTGGCACGCCGTCCCCTTGCGTCCCCTGTTTCCCTTGCGTCCCTCGCGAGTGGTTCTGTGACATCGCTCCCCCAATGGAATGACGGATGGATCAAGAAGACCTGGCGAAAACCCAGAGAAAACCTAGTGATCGATTACTAATTTGACTGGGCAAAAAATTAGTAATCGCTAACTACCTTCGATGGACGTGAGAACACCAGGAGCCAGAACACGGGTGCCCGCTACTCCCCCGCCGCCCCGCCTTCCGGCCGCGCAGCCGGATAACACCCCTCCCAGACCCGGTGACCGGGCGGAAACCCCATGGCGACCAGCGAGTTGATGAGCATGCCGTACGCCATGAAATTCGTCGTCTCACCGGCGTCGCCCCCGAGCGGACGATGCACGGTGTCCCAGAGCCGCATCCAGCCGGCCCGCACCGCCTCCCCCAACTCATGATCACCGGCCTGCTCGGCCGCGGCGACGGTGACATACATCTGCATCTGCATGAGCAACCGCTCGGGGTCCTCGGTGACTATCCGGATGTAGGCGTCCCCCATGGCACGCAGCGCCTCTTCACCGTGCAGCCCGTCGGACGCCTCTTCGAAAACCCGGATGAGATCGTTCATGCACCACTGGACGGTCGCCAGGAAGATGGCCTTCTTCCCCGGGAAGAGCCGGAAGAGATACGGCTGCGACACGCCCACCTGCTTGGCGATCGCCTCGGTGGAGGTGCCGTAGTAGCCACCCCGGGCGAATTCCTGCGCCGCCGCGCGGATGACGCTCTCCCGCCGCTCTTCGGCGCTCATCCTGACCATGAGGGTAAGTTAGTACTCAATTACTAACTTGGTCAAGGGGATGGGTGAGAGTGGGAGGAAAGGGGGGTGGAGTTGGGTGGGTGGAGTTGGGTGGGTGGAGTTGGGTGGGTGGAGTTGGGTGGGTGGAGTTGGGTGGGTGGAGTTGGGTGGGTGGAGCGCGGTTGGGGCGGGGGCTGTCGGGGGACTCCCCTGGCGCCCACACCCCGCCCCCGTCCCCGTCCCCAGCCCGGCTCCCCCTCTTCCCCCGTCTTCTCCGGCTCACGCCAACCGAACAACCGCCCGAGACATCCCCAGCACCTTCTGCCCCCCGCTGGTGGCCGTCAGGTCCACCCGTACGGTGTTGTCGTCCAGCTTGGCGGCGACCTTGCCGGACACCTCGATCACGGCCCCGGTCTCGTCGTTCGGGACCACGACCGGCTTGGTGAAGCGGACCCCGTACTCGACGACCGCCGCCGGATCGCCGATCCAGTCGGTCACCACCCGGATCGCCTCGGCCATGGTGAACATGCCGTGCGCGATGACGTCCGGCAGCCCGACCTCCTTGGCGAACCTCTCGTTCCAGTGGATCGGATTGAAGTCCCCGGAGGCCCCCGCGTACTGGACGAGCGTGGCGCGCGTCACCGGGAAGCTCTGCGCGGGAAGTTCCGTGCCGATCTCGACATCGGCGTACGCGATCTTCGCGGTCATGGTGCTCACGCCTCCCCGGCCGCGCGGGCCACGAGCTTGGTGTAGGCGGTCACCACATGTGCGCCGGCCTCGTCATGGACCTCGCCACGGATGTCCAGGATGTCGTTGCCCGCCATCGACTTGATCGCCTCGATGGTGGAGGTCACGGTGAGCCGGTCCCCCGCGCGGACGGGGCGTACGTACGCGAACTTCTGGTCGCCGTGCACCACACGGCTGTAGTCCAGGCCCAGTTGCGGGTCCGCGATGACCTGTCCGGCGGCCTTGAAGGTGATCGCGAACACAAAGGTCGGCGGAGCGATCACATCCGGGTGTCCGAGCGCCTTGGCCGCCTCCGGGTCCGTGTAGGCCGGATTGGTGTCCCCCACAGCTTCCGCGAACTCACGGATCTTCTCCCGGCCCACCTCGTAGGGGTCGGTGGGCGGGTAGCTGCGCCCCACGAAGGACTGGTCGAGCGCCATGGCTGCGGACCTCCTGGTGTCGTCGTACGGTCAAACGACACGAGGCCGCCCCCTGAGTGGGGGCGGCCTCGTGAACGAGCCTGGATTATCGCGTCTCGCGGTGCGCGGTGTGCGCGTTGCAACGCGGGCAGTGCTTCTTCATCTCCAGTCGGTCCGGGTTGTTACGCCGGTTCTTCTTGGTGATGTAGTTCCGCTCCTTGCACTCCACGCAGGCCAGCGTGATCTTCGGGCGGACGTCGGTGGCAGCCACGTGAGTGCTCCTTGACGAACGGATGGGATGATTTAACGCAAGAAAGAGTAGCCGATCGGAGGACCGACCCCGCAATCGGCTACTGTCAGTAGCGGTGACCGGACTTGAACCGGTGACACAGCGATTATGAGCCGCTTGCTCTACCGACTGAGCTACACCGCTGTGATGCGGTCGGGCCCCGTCTCGCGACGGGAACCTCACACACCAGAGCCCCAAAACGGAATCGAACCGTTGACCTTCTCCTTACCATGGAGACGCTCTGCCGACTGAGCTATTGGGGCGAGCGATGAAGACATTACACGCTCGGCAGCCGTTCGCCCAAATCCGTTTCGCCGGGCCCGTCCGCCCCCGTCAGGGCCCCGCTCCGGCCCTGTCCCGGGCGTCTCGAAGGCCGCTCCCGCCCGGCCAACCACACCGGTACGACTATTGCGCTCCTCCCCGTGGGGCGCTGATCGCCACCCTAGGCTCGACTCACTCTGTGTGATCATGCGCGGCGCCACATCCGATGGCGGCGCCACGTGTCTCACGCACCCGCGGCCCCAGCGACGCCGCGCGTCAGCCGCCCAACCACAGCCGCCGCCCGAGCGCCGAGTCCGAGTCCCTGGAGCGCGATGCCCGACAGCCAGCCGCAGCCGCCCCCGTCGTCCGATTCCGCGTCCGGCGGGCCGGCGTCAGCCTCGGGTTCGTCCACAGGCTCGTCGAGAGGGTCCTCCTCGGGGGCGTCGTCGGGTCCTCCCGCCGGTTCGGGTTCGGGTTCCGGTTCGGGTTCCGGTTCTGCGGGAGCGGGGTCGGGCGCGCCGGGTGCCGTCAGTGGCTCGGGAGTCTCCGGTGCCTCCGATGCCTCCGGTGTTTCTGCTGTCCCCGGGGCCTCGGATTCCCCGGGAGCCTCGGGGGCGACGCTGCTTCTGTGCGGTGCACGGCTGATGGACGGCCGCCGGGTGGACGTACGGCTCGGCCGGGGCCGGATCGAGGCGGTCGGGACGGCGGGCAGTCTGGGGGGCGGACGGGGGTCCGGCGCGCGGGTGGACCTGTCCGGCTATCTGCTGCTGCCCGCGCCCGCCGAGCCGCACGCGCACGCCGACACCGCGCTCACCGCCGACGAGGACGGGCCGGTCTCGTACGACCCCCGGGATGTGCAGCGGCGTGCCACGGAGGCGGCGCTGCTCCAGCTCGGGCACGGTGCCACCGCGCTGCGCGCGCATGTGCGGGTGGGCGATGTACAGGGGCTGAGCGTGCTGGAGGCGGTGTTGCAGGCCCGGCGTTCGCTGCGCGGGCTCGCCGAACTGACCACGGTGGCGGTGCCCCGCGTGCTGACCGGCCTGGCCGGCGCCGACGGGCTGGCGATGCTGCGGGACGCGGTGAAGATGGGGGCGTCGGTGGTGGGCGGCTGCCCCGACCTGGACCCGGACCCTACGGGTTACGCGCAGACGGTCCTGGAGGTGGCCTCCGAGCACGGCGTCCCGGTCGATCTGCACACCGACGCCGCCGATCCGGCGCGGCTGTCCCGGCTGGCCGCGATGGCCGGGGGGCTGCGGCCGGGGGTGACCCTGGGCCCGTGCGGCAGCCTTGGCGATCTCCCCTCCGAACTGGCCTCCCGTACCGCCGACCAGCTGGCCGCCGCCGGTGTGACGGTGGTCTGTCTCCCGCAGGGCGGCTGCGGCGGCGTCGAACGCCGGGGTACGGGGACGGCTCCGGTACGGCTGCTGCGGGCCGCCGGTGTCCGGGTGGCCGTGGGCAGCGGCGCCCTGCGGGACGTGGCCAATCCGGTCGGCCGCGGGGACCCGCTGGAGGCCGCGTATCTGCTGGCTTCCAGGGAGGGACTGCGGCCCGAGGACGCCTACGACTGTGTCAGCTCCGCCGCCCGTGCGGCGCTGGGGCTGCCCGAGGTCCGGGTGGAGGCCGGTTTTCCGGCGGAGCTGCTCGCGGTCCGGGGCGACCGGCTGTCCGGTGCGCTCTCGCTCGCGTACAGCCGGATCGTGGTGCACCGGGGGCGCGTGGTGGCACGGACCAGTGCGGTGCGCGAGTACTGCAACTCGGCGGTGGCCGCGGAGTTGGGGCTGCCGAGGCAGGGGCGGGGCGAGTTGTCGTGAGGCGGGCGCTCCTGACGCGTCGAGCGGCAGGGGGCGCTCTGCGGTGTGCGCCGGGGTGGGCCGCGCGGGCGGTGGCCGGGGGTCGCCCGGAAGTCGTGCGGCACACGCCGCCGTCCGGGCGTACGGTCGAAGACATGCGCATTGTGATTGCTGGTGGTCATGGTCAGATCGCGCTGCGGCTGGAGCGTCTGCTCGCCGCGCGCGGGTACGAGGTGGCGGGCATCATCCGCCGTGCCGAGCAGGGCGAGGCTCTGCGGGCAGCCGGTGCCGAACCGGTGCTGGTGGATCTGGAGTCGGCGTCGGTCGAGGAGGTCGCGGCCGAGTTGCGGGGCGCGGACGCGGCGGTCTTCGCGGCGGGCGCCGGTCCGGGCAGCGGGGCGGCCCGCAAGGACACGGTGGACAAGGGCGCGGCGGTGCTCTTCGCCGACGCGGCGGTCCGCGCGGGCGTCCGCCGTTTCGTGGTGGTGTCGTCGTACGGGGCGGACGCCGACTATCGGGGCGACGAGGTCTTCGGTGTCTATCTGCGCGCCAAGGGCGCGGCCGATGTGTATGTGCAGGGTCTGGAGGCGCTGGACTGGACGATCCTGCGCCCTGGTCTCCTGACGGACGACCCCGGCACGGGCCTGGTCCGGCTTGAGGCGCACACCGGTCGCGGCTCGGTCTCCCGTGACGATGTGGCCAGCGTCCTGGCGGAGCTTCTGGAGACCCCGGCGACGGCCGGTCTGACCCTGGAGCTGACCGGCGGCTCGACTCCGGTGCCGGTGGCGGTCAAGTCGGTGGCGGGCAACTGACCGACCTTTCCCCGGGCTTCAGAACAGCGGTAGCTGTCCGGGGAACTCCGGCAGCACATAGCCGTCCAAGCCCACTTGCACGGCCCCCAGTTGTGCCTGGCTGCGCGATCCCGGACACGAGACGAGCCGTCCGCTCTCCCGTGCTCCGGGCGGGTCGTGCCGCGCGAACCGTCCGGCGACGACGGCGATCTCGCGACGGCACTCGGGGCACTTTCTACGACGCGACGACATACCCCCAGTCTGCCCGCCACCACTGACAGCGCCGTGCTGGGCGACACGAGGGGATGCCTGCCGCGAGGCCGTCTGGAGGACATGGCAAAGGGCCCGTGATCTGCGTTGATCGCAGATCACGGGCCCTTTGTTCCGTGTGGCGGCGCCAGGATTCGAACCTGGGAAGGCTGAGCCGGCAGATTTACAGTCTGCTCCCTTTGGCCGCTCGGGCACACCGCCGGGGGGTTGCTGCCTCTCGTACCGCTTTTTGGCGGTCCTTGCTGGCAACGTCGTAAACAATACCCGATGCCGAGGGGTGCTCCGCCACCCGATTGATCGGCGCCTCGTGCCTGGTGGGTGGCTAGGCTTGTGCGGATGCGGACCCGGTCTCGTGCCGGGCTCGGCGCCCGTTCGCGGGTACGTCGGGACGCGCCCGTTTCGCCCTCTGAATACAAGGAGCCACAGGACATGGCCGACTCCAGTTTCGACATCGTCTCGAAGGTCGAGCGGCAGGAGGTCGACAACGCCCTCAACCAGGCCGCCAAGGAGATCTCGCAGCGCTACGACTTCAAGGGCGTCGGCGCCTCCATCGCTTGGTCGGGCGAGAAGATCCTCATGGAGGCCAACTCGGAGGACCGGGTGAAGGCCGTCCTGGACGTCTTCCAGTCCAAGCTGGTCAAGCGCGGTATCTCCCTGAAGGCGCTCGACGCGGGTGAGCCCCAGCTCTCGGGCAAGGAGTACAAGATCTTCGCGTCGATCGAGGAAGGCATCTCCCAGGAGAACGCCAAGAAGGTCGCGAAGATCATCCGTGACGAGGGTCCCAAGGGTGTGAAGGCCCAGGTCCAGGGCGACGAACTGCGTGTCACCTCCAAGAGCCGCGACGACCTCCAGGCCATCATCGCCCTGCTCAAGGGCAAGGACTTCGAATTCGCGTTGCAGTTCGTGAACTACCGGTGATCGCTGCGCGTCGCTGGTAATCGTTTCGATGGCCGGGCTCGGGCTGTCGGGCGGCCGGTCACCATGTGGGTGGGCCGCCAGGTCGGGGCTGTGTGGTTCGTTGCGGGGCGGGCGGGCGGAGGTTGAGGGCGGGTGTCGCTGTGGCGCCTGCCCTTTTTCCTGGTCCGCCCCTGCCCCTTTCCTGTTCCTGGTCCGCCGGTCCCCCGGTCCGGTGTTTGCCGTTTCGCTGGGCTGCTGGTCGCCGGGCGGTGTCAGCTGCGTGAGTTGCCGAACAGCAGGCGGTAGATGATCAGCAGGACCAGCGAGCCGCCTATCGCGGAGAGCCAGGTGGCGCCGTCGTAGAAGTCCTTGCTGATCGGGTGGTCCAGGAAGCGGGCCGAGATCCAGCCGCCGAGGAACGCGCCCACGACGCCGATGACGGTCGTCCCGATGAAGCCGCCAGGGTCACGGCCCGGCAGCAGGAATTTGGCGATGGCTCCGGCCAACAGTCCCAGAATGATCCAACTGATGATGCCCATGGCGTGAACCTGCCCTTCCGCACGGTGTTTGTGCAGTCCCCGCCCTGTGACGTTCGTCCTGCGGGCTGTGCTCCGGCCGTGCGTCGCACTGTGTGTGGGTCTTGCTGTCGTGAACGGTGAGTAGGGGGTGCGGGGTGGGGCGTGTGGAGGGTCGTCGTTCGTTCGCGTCGCGTTGGTGGGGAGGACGTCGGCCCGGTGGGTGGTGGTTGCGGCGATCAGTAGGGTGCGGCGCATGACACAGCCCTCCGGTCCGGAGTTGCGGCGCACCCTCGGGCTCGGTGACGCCGTCGTCATCGGGCTGGGGTCGATGATCGGTGCCGGGATCTTCGCCGCGCTGGGGCCCGCCGCGCGGACGGCCGGTTCGGGGCTGCTTCTCGGGCTCGCGGTCGCCGCCGTCGTCGCGTACTGCAACGCCACCTCGTCGGCGCGGCTGGCCGCGCGGTATCCACGGTCGGGCGGCACCTATGTGTACGGTCGCGAACGGCTCGGTCCTTTCTGGGGGTATCTCGCCGGGTGGGCGTTCGTGGTCGGCAAGACAGCCTCCTGTGCGGCGATGGCCCTCACCGTGGGCGCCTATGCGTGGCCGGAGCAGGCGCACGCGGTGGCGGTGGCGGCGGTGGTGGCGCTGACCGCGGTGAACTACGGCGGCGTCCAGAAGTCCGCGTGGCTGACCCGGGTGATCGTGGCGGTCGTGCTGGCTGTCCTCGCTCTCGTGGTGGTGGTCTGTCTGGGGTCGGACGCGTCCGACGCCGGGCGGCTGGACATCGGGGCGTCGGGTGGGGTCGGTGGGGTGCTCCAGGCCGCGGGGCTGCTCTTCTTCGCCTTCGCCGGGTATGCGCGGATCGCCACGCTCGGTGAGGAGGTGCGCGACCCGGCTCGGACCATTCCGCGGGCGATTCCGCTGGCTCTCGGTATCGCGCTGGCCGTCTACGCCTGTGTGGCGGTCGCCGTGCTCAGCGTGCTGGGCGCGGACGGTCTTGGCCGGGCGGGGGCGCCGCTCGCGGACGCCGTGCGGGCGGCCGGGATGCCGGGGCTGGCGCCCGTGGTGCGGGTCGGCGCCGCCGTGGCCGCGCTGGGCTCGCTGCTCGCACTGATCCTGGGGGTCTCCCGGACCACGCTGGCCATGGCCCGCGACCGGTATCTGCCCGGGGCGCTGGCCGCCGTGCATCCCCGTTTCCAGGCGCCGCACCGGGCGGAGCTGGCGGTCGGCGCGGTGGTCGCGGTGCTGGCGGCGACGGTGGATGTGCGGGGTGCCATCGGGTTCTCCTCCTTCGGTGTGCTCGCGTACTACGCGGTCGCCAACGCCTCCGCCTGGACGCTCGATCCGGCGCCGGGGGCGCGAGTGGTGCCGGTGGTGGGGCTCGTGGGGTGTGTGGTCCTGGCGTTCGCCCTGCCGGGGGTGTCCGTGCTGGTGGGTGCGGGGGTGCTGGTGGTGGGTGTGGTCGCCTACGGGGTGCGGGAGCGGTGGATGCGGGCGCGGCAGGGCGGCTGATGTGGCCGCCGGTGGCTGGGGGGTGTCTGATGGATCTCCGTGGGAGAAGGAGCGGCGTTCGGTGCGTGCTCTCGGTGTGCCGGGCGGAAGCCCTCGTAGCGGAGCTACTAGGG